>JAJZTA010000003.1 GCA_021849295.1 Pseudomonadota bacterium
CCGATCTTCATAGCTTCCCCCCCGACACGGCTATGCTATGATCGACAGTGTTGTTCGGTTCATAGACCAGCTGTCATAGCTTCCCCCCCGACACGGCTATGCTATGATGCGGGAAACGGGCATGGTGTGGTTGCTCCTGTCATAGCTTCCCCCCCGACACGGCTATGCTATGATACTCCTTAGATGATGAGGAGCCCGAAGATTGTCATAGCTTCCCCCCCGACACGGCTATGCTATGATAGATCGCACGTGCGCAGGACGAGACCGCGAGTCATAGCTTCCCCCCCGACACGGCTATGCTATGATAAATTGGGTGGAGGCACAGTCTCAAAGCGGGTCATAGCTTCCCCCCCGACACGGCTATGCTATGATCATCTTCAGGAGATTCCGGCGCAGGCGCACGTCATAGCTTCCCCCCCGACACGGCTATGCTATGATCAAACGCGCCCTTTGTGCGGTTTATCACATGTCATAGCTTCCCCCCCGACACGGCTATGCTATGATGTTGACGTGCAGCCCCAGTTTGCCGTCGGAGTCATAGCTTCCCCCCCGACACGGCTATGCTATGATACGGGGCGCAAACTTGCTTGGCAGATGCGGGTCATAGCTTCCCCCCCGACACGGCTATGCTATGATCTTGCTCTTGCTGGCGGCACGGCTCTTGCTGTCATAGCTTCCCCCCCGACACGGCTATGCTATGATCGATACGCTATAATGACTTGATATTAATCAGAAAAAGACCGAGCGGTTCAAAACAAAAGGAGCTGTTCGGTCTTTGTTTTTTCGCGAATCTTCTGTTTTCCGATCAGAATCTTCATGCGCTCATATTGCTTGTCGGTGATCTGAATCGCCCTGACACTGCCTTTTGAGGGTATTGAATTATGCAATCTTGAAAGGTGTTTGTCAACCCTTTCTTGGCCGTTGCAGACACGTGCATAGACCGAAAACTGAATCATCATATAGCCGTCTTTCAGCAAAAAATTCCGAAAGCGTGTTGCCGTATGGCGCTCCTCTTTTGATTTTACGGGTAGATCAAAGAACACAAAAAGCCACATGAATCTATCCTGTGCCGCCGTCATAACAGAGTTTTTTGGATTTCAGGAAAAATCATTTCCTGTGGGTCTTTTTTCTCGATAGCGGCAACCAGCCTTTCCGCGACTTTGTCCGAGGCATTCATCAACGTATGCACTTCTTGCGACAACATGCAGGTTGTCGTTAAAATACCCGCCAGTTTCTGGCGATTTTCTTTTGATAGATCATCTTGCGACAGATCGCCCGCCAGTTGCATGGATTTAACCTGATTGTCCACGAATGGGCGGAACACTTCTATAACATCGTCCGCGAGATTGAAGGCGTTGAGATCGCTGTCATGGTGCAGACCAAAAGCGGGCAATAGTCCAAAACTTACAACTGATCTGGCAATAGATGCACGCACAATGGCGTAGCCGTAGTTCAAAGCACCATTAATCACGTCCGTTGCATGGCGGCGAAAATCAGAGCCAAAAAGATTCTGCCAGTACTCCCGCGCCGCTTGTGCTTCCACGTTTTTTTCGTCGCCGGAAGTGACATGCTTGCGCATGGCACAGAGGGCTTTTGCGGCGTTTTTGTGCCCGTATAGTTCAAGAACGTCCGCTTGTCCTGTGATTTTAGCTTTGATAATAGATTGCCAGCAGCGTTTTTTGAAAGGTTCTGACCAGCCGATTTGTAAATGAGCAACCTTGCTTTGCCGCGAATGTTCATGGAAGGGATGCAGAACGCCGTTTGGCGTATGTGCCGCATCGCACGTGACGATACAAACGCCTTGTTCCTGACAGCGTGCCAGCAAAGCCGTGCTGACTGTGATATGATGGCTTTCCAGTATAACGCAGGTCAAATCCTCGACTGCGACAGAAAAGACCCCTTCATCGTTCTCCAGTTGCAACTGTGCGTTTTTCAGCGACAGCCGCGCCGGATTTTGCACGAGCAGATTTCGCCAAGCCAAGACGTTTTTCCCCCTTCACCTTGTGCTTTTCCCCGAAGTAATTCACGGTGTATTTTTCAAACAGCAGAAGTGTTTTTACGCCTAAACCCTCTTTGTCCCCGTTCTTGCCAAAAGAGGGATCTCTATCATGGGCGCGAATGTTGATATTTCCAGTTCCGCGATGGGTTCCGAAATAATATCCCTCAACTTCTTCTTTCTTACTTTTTATCCGTACATAGTCATTTTTATAAAGGCTAAAAAGGAACTCTGCTTCGCTCACATCAGTCCATTCATCTTCTGGCTTAAAGGCGACAATCGCACGATTTGGAAGGGCATTCATGGCGCAATGATGAACATATATAGGGACGAGATGATACTTACCGTCCTTTCTAAACACATCCACTCGAATCATATTACCGTTGCTAGCCAGTCCTTCGTTTACTTCAACTCCACTTTTTTCTCCGGTAACAATGCGGACAGAATTGACTACGGCGGCTTTTTCTTCCCCGCCTTTGCCGACGAGTTTGACGGGTTCTGCAAATGCTTTTTGCGGATCGCCCTTGTGTTCGTCCAGTCTGGCTTTGAGTATCTTATAAAGATTTTCGTTGCGTCCGTCTTTATCCACGAGGTTTTCGAGCATGGCGGGCTTTAGTGCCGTCAAACGCACTTTTTGCACGGCTATGCGCTGGCCGTCGTCATTGTGGCGTATGCTGCGGATCGTTTCTTCATGCGCCTGTCCGGTAATTTTCCTGTACGGCATCCGGCTAATGAATATACCGTCTATCTTTTCCTTCGCCGTTTCGCGGAAACCTTCCCACGGCAAAGGCGGGAGCGGCCTTTCAGCCGGATTTTTCTTGCGGGCTTCGTATTTATTCCAGTTTGTCAGTTTTTGCACCATGCTTTGCGTGGAACACGCAAGAACAATGGCATCAAGCGCATGGTGCCGGTCATTGCTGCGGTTTTTATCAGGGAAGCCCCATGCGCCGCGCAGGTGCGCCGTCAATGCGCCGTTACGGGTTTGAACGCGGTTGCCTTTGCCAAGGTCAAGGCTGTTTTCAAGATGATTTTTGAGCAGGCGCGTGATATAGCGTGTGTCGTTCAAATGGCGGGATTTCCATTTATCTTCTTTTTCTGCGTCAAATTCCTGCATCAAGAGACGTTCGGCTTTGGCGCGGGGCAGTTGTCGTGCAAAGTTATTTTCCAGCGCTTCCCATGTTTGCGTACCCTTAAGATATTCATACGGGGTTTTATTGCCCTTTCTCTGGTTTTCGTCCGTAAAGCATAAAACCTTGTTCATGTAGCTGTCATCATACGAGCGGCTATAGGGCAATATATGGTCAATTTGCGTAGCGACAGGATCGCGCAACAATTCAGGCTTGATTTCTGCGCCGCTATAAATACAAAACCCTTTTTGTTCCATCCATAGGCGATATTTCAAAAGTTCCTCGCCATTAGGCTCATGGCCTAAAATTTCTTCCGCGTGTTTTGCGGCGTCTTCTTTATTTTTCTGGTTTTTTGCCCTGATTTTGTCAAGGTCTCTCCGATCTTGAAAAGATTTTCCGAGTTCGTCCGCAACTTCAACAATGATCGTTTCCGGTAGGCCATGCCTGCGAATGATTGCATTTACGACTTTGCGCACTTGCGACAAGGCACGGT
Source organism: Pseudomonadota bacterium (assembly GCA_021849295.1). Taxonomy (GTDB): domain Bacteria; phylum Pseudomonadota; class Alphaproteobacteria; order Micavibrionales; family UBA2020; genus PALSA-926. Next base: position 3,617 of record JAJZTA010000003.1, read on the forward strand.
CGACAACCGGATTTCGGCTTGGCTCAAACTGCGGCACAAGCGCCAGTCCCTTGTTTTGCCGCTTATTAAAATTGTATCCTGCCGCCTCACAGGCTTTGTCATACGTCATGCCCTGTTTCATGAAGGGAAGGATTTTACGTGCCGCTTTCGCTGAAATGTCTATGGACTTTTTAAAGTCCGTTATTTTTGACAATGCCTGCCTTTCCGTGACATTTACGCCAATGCCCGAAAGCAGTTTATCAATTTCTTCGCTGTCTTCATGAAATGACAAAATCCGCGCAATCTCATCCAGTTTTTCAATGTCTTTGCCAATCCATCTTTGCCAGTCCGTGTCGCTCTGACCCAAGGCTTCTTTCAGGGCGTGGTAACCTTTCAAGGCCATGAATACGGCGCGCCCTTCCACTGAATCCCTGATCTTTTCCCAATCCGATTCCTTGTCATCCGTCTTTCTATAGCTGATATTAAAGCGTTCTTCGTCAGCCATGCCGAGAAGTTTTCTGATTTGTTTGTATTTCACATCTTTGTTTTTATGAGCCAGTTCAGCGATTTGATTTTTTTCATCTTGTGTCAAGGGACGTTCGCTTCCGCCGTATTCTTTAATGCGCAGATTATTCAGTTTTGACCACAGGACAAAAAGTTCTGCGGAGTAAGAAAATTTCGGCGCGCGCTTTACCTTGTTTCCTATGTTTCCTTCAAGGAAACAAAAACCCACGAGTTTTTCGCTGGATTGAAGTGGGCGCTGCGTAAACGCAATTTGTTCATATTTTTCTTGCAGGGCAGGGGTAGCTTTATCCTGACCAAATTTTTCCTGCTGCCTGAAAATTTCCCTTACTTCCTCGCGCAAAAGGCTGCGGACAACAAAATTTTCGTATGATCCGTGTCCATTTCTTTTCTTGTCTTGTGTCGCCAAAAATGCGCCTATCGTTCTGGCGCCAGCTTCGGTCATTCTTTCCTGAAGATGTTTGGAACCTTCAAGGGCTTTTTTCCCTTCCGTGTCGTTCTCGGCGGCTTTTTTGCTGTTTGATTGAAACCCGCGTCTTTTGGCGATATGAAACAAAACGTGCGCAAATTCTGCGTCGGTTAATTTTCTTTTCAAGGCGTCTTCGCGCAGTTGCCAAACATCGGAGATATTTTCTGTTCGAGAGGAATCAATACTATCAACCGCCTGTTTGCTAAAACCGTATTTTAAAAGCAGCTTGCGGATATTGTTTTTACGTTGTGCGCGGCGGCGAATGACGCGCCGTAAACCCCGCGCTTTACGGCGCGGCAGGGCAAGAGAAGACCCATCCTTAGGGTTCTCGGCAGAATCAAAGATATGAACACCCGTGAAATCAATTTTTTGTTTTTCGGGCGTTACTCCGGCGAATCCAGTGGAAGCAATACCTACATCAAGCCCTAGAATATATCCCATAATAAAAATCCTTGTGTGTAAATAAACTTTTGAAAGATAGATTGACAAAAACAATCCGCGATTGCAACATGCGACTTACGCACATAGCATAGCCGTGTCGGGAATGTTGCTATGATAAGGTTACAAGTTTACTTGTAAACGCGTGGGGCTCTGTTCTTCGGAACATCCCCTATTTTCATGCGTATCATCATCTTGCCTTTGTAATTCGGGGATAATTTAAGAATGACCGAAGTTGTCGAATATGAAAGCGAGAGCGGAAAAAACCATTTTAGAAAATGGTTTCTTGTCTTGCCTGCACATCACGCCGATAAAGTGGTGCAGGCCATACGCCGGATGGAAGCGGGCAATCTTGGAGATCATAAAAGTGTCGGCGGCGGGGTGTTTGAGCATCGTATCCACAATCCGGCGCTCCGCGTTTATTTCGGCAAGGATGGTGATGAATTGGTGATTCTTTTGGCGGGCGGCTCTAAAACCCGCCAAGGCCAAGATATTGTGAAGGCCAGAGAACTTTGGCGGGAATACAAGGAAAATAATTAAATAAAATCAATATGTTATAAAATATCCCTTGATAAATGGTAATATATATATTACCATTGAAGGAGATAGGAAAGGATAAATGCCATGCCCATTACCCGCAGTTTCAGGGAAACCGTTGTCGAACGCGCCAAGACGGATAAAGAGTTTCGCCAGCTTATGCTGGTGAACGGCTTTATCCATCTCATGCTCGGTAGGAATGACGAGGACGTATTTATCGGGCGCTCCGGTATCCGCGACTATATCAACGCCACGCTGGGCTTTCAGAAGCTGGCGGAGAAGACGGGCATTCACGCCAAAAGCCTCATGCAAATGTTCAGCAACAAGGGCAACCCAAGCCTGCACAATTTGAATCTTGTCTTCCGTGTGTTGTTCAAACAGGAAAAATTGAACATGGAAGAAATCGTGCAGGGGGCTATGGCGGCGGCTTGAAAAATTGCCTTGTTTGGGGTACTCTTGGGCTATCCTCTGGTTCAGAAAAGTGCAGCAAATGGGACGGTGGGTACCGATCTGGGTACCTATAAAATCTTAACCAGAATAACATAACTAAATCAATACGTTATGGTTATAGTTCAGTAGCGCCTCTGGCACTATTTCTTTCCCAACCCTATAAAGCACTAAAAACGTGACCTAAAAAGGGTTTCTATTGCGTAAACTTTGCTGTTATGTTTTCTGCCATCAGGAAGGATTTTAAGGCTATGACGCAAGGACCGCAGAAGGAATTTCGCGAGAAAAAGAGACGCACCATCCGCAAAAGGCTGGGGCCGGTCTATCCCATTTACAAGCTCGGACGGATGGCGGCGGGGCATGCGCTGAAGGCAGCCAAGGTGAAGGAAATCCTCGCGACCGCGACCGGCCCCATCAAGCTGCACGCCGGCGCGGGCGAGAACTACAAGGAAGGCTGGGTCAACATCGACCTGCACCCCGCGACGGACAAAGAAATTTTACACAACCTCGTGAAGGGCATTCCGTTTCCCGACAATTCCGTCGATTTCATCTATACCGAGCATTTCATCGAGCACATCCCCTATGACGCCGCGCTGGCCTTCATGACCGAGTCTTACCGCGTGCTCAAGCCGGGCGGGGTGTTGCGCATTTCCTGCCCCGATCTCGATTTTCTGGTCGCGGCCTACACGCAGGAAAACTGGCGCACGCACAGCAAGGAAGAAGAGCGCCCGCCGGAATGGGAGAAAATCCTCGAGACGCAAAGCTGGTATCCCAACCGTTGCTTCATGTTCAACCTCACCATGCGCGAAAACGGCGAGCACAAGTACATCTACAACTTCGAGGAAATGGCGGCGCGGCTGAACGAGGCCGGATTCTTCCTGCACCATATCCACGACAAGAAGCTGAACCAAAGCGATTATCCCGAACTGCAAAACATAGACTGGCGCGGGGATTCGCTTATCGTCGAGGCGGTGAAGGACCGGAGCTTTCAGAAAGAGCCGCTGCTGACCGTCATCGTGCCCGCCTATGATAGCGAGGACATAATTGCGGAAACGCTGGATTCCATTCTGGCGCAGAAGACGGATTTCAAGTTCATCGTCAAAGTGGCGGCGGATTACGCCCGCGACAAAACGCAGAAAATCGTCCGCGACTATCAGGAAAAACATCCTGACATCATCAAGCCCCTGATGAGCGGCTTCAGAATGGGCACGGAAAAGACGCTGCACCGTGCGCTCCGCACTGTCGATACGGAATATCTCGCGTTTCTCGAGGCGGGCGACACGTGGAGAGATCCTCTAAAGCTGCAAACGCAGGTGGATGCGCTGAAAGCCAACCCGGATTGCACAGTTTCCGCGCACAATACGGACGTGAACAAATCCTCCGGAAAAAAGAAGGATTTCATCGCCGCCGGCAAAGCGAAAGCGCGTTATGCTGCGGGCGAAGAGGCCGTTGCCGCGCATCCCTCCGCGCTTGTCTGCCGCAATGTCCTGCAGTTCTCGCTGCTGCCGTTTTATCTGGCGGACAAGGCGGGCTTGCAGGCGCTTTATCAGGCGGAAGGCGGCATGCTGTATGAAGACAAAGTCATGTCCGTTCACAATGCCGCGCACAAGAGCCGCTCGGCCACGCCGCCCTTGAAAAAAGCGGTCTTCTCCGCGCTGTCGAAGCGTTACAAAAGAAAGCTGACTTAAGCTTTCGTCAGGTAATGATAGTATTCACTGATCACGCGTTTGACCTTATATCCCGCGTCTTCCAGATGTTTCAGCACGCGCTCGCGATTTTCGGGCCAGATGTAGACTTCAAGAAGACAGTCGTTATTTTTAAGCAGTTCCGTCGCGCCTTTTAGAACATCCAGTTCATGCCCCTGAACGGTGATCTTGATGAAAACTTTCTTGTCCTGACAGGGCAGGACTTCGTCGAGCGGACGCGCCTTCACCTCGCACAGCGTGCCCGTTCCTGGCGTCAGATGCCCCATGGCTTCCGCGCCCTCCTGCCCGGTCGTGGCCACCACTTGCGATGCGATGGCGCGGCTTTCCGTTGCCATTTCGAACTGCAACGTGCCGTGCGTGCTCGACAGGGCTTCCTGAAAAGGTTTCACGCGTCCGGTGTACCCGTTGAGGGAGATATTGAAGACGAGCTGGGCGAAGTTGCGCGGGTCGGGCTCGAAGGCGAGGATTTCCTTGGCGAGGTTGCGGTGCGCCGCCTGCAGCGCGTAAATCCCCACACTCGCGCCGACGTCGACGAAAACGTCGCAGCCCTTCGCCATCTCGCCGAAGAAATAGTCGCACCTGTCGTGCTCGTAGCCGCCGTGCAGGCCGATCTTGCGGTCGACATGGCTGCGGTAGTTGAGGAGGAACAAAATGCCCTTGTAGCGCTTGACTTTGTAGCCCTCCGGCCAGGTCAACCGCGCCCACGCCTTGAGAAGCGACGGATAAAGTCTTTTGATGACGGGGATGCCGCGTGTGCCGTGATAGAGCTTGTGCAGGCAGGCGTTCGAGAATTCAAGATTGTCTTGCTGCATTTATTGTCTCCGAAAATAAAAAAAATCAATCCGTCACCGGCGCAGGCTCCTGCATCAGCGCGAGCAGCGCCATGCGGACGAAGACCGCGCGCGCCGCCTGTTCGAAATAGCGCGCCTGCGGCAGCGCGTCCACCGCGGGGTCGATCTCGTTCACGCGCGGCAGCGGGTGCATCAATATCATGTCCTTTTTCGATTTTTCAAGGCTCGCGGGCGTAAGGGTGAAGGCGTTTTTCACGGCCTCGTATTCCACCGCGTCTTTTAAACGCTCTTTTTGCACGCGGGTGACGTAAAGCACGTCAAGGTCTCCGATCACGTCCGCGATATTGTCGGTGATCGTGGCATTGGCGGGCGGCGCGTCCATCTGCAGCGACGGGTGCGAAATCAAAACGAAACGGACATCCGGATAAAGCCCGAGCAACGTGACCAGCGAGCGCACCGTCCGTCCGTATTTCAAATCCCCCGCGATGCCGACGGTGAGCGCGTTCAGGCGGCCCTTGTCATGCCGTATGGTGTAAAGGTCGGTGAGCGCCTGCGTCGGGTGCTCGTTGGCGCCGTCCCCCGCGTTGATGACGGGGATGAGGGCTTGCGAGGCGAGCGCGGCCGCGCTGCCCGCTTGCGGATGGCGCACGGCGATCAGGTCGGCGTAAGCGCTGACGATGCGGCCCGTGTCGGCGAGCGATTCGCCCTTTTTGACCGACGAGGCTTCGCCCTGTTCGAGGCTGACGACCCGCCCGCCGAGGCGCAGCATGGCGCTTTCGAACGAGAACCGCGTGCGCGTGCTGGGCTCGAAAAACAGCGTGGCGAGGATGCGTCCCGTGCAAATTGCAGGGATGGGCCTGCCGCTTCTGGCGTCGGCGTGATATTGCGCCGCGCGGTCGAGAATCGCTTCGAGATCGTTTCTGGAGACGTCATCCGCGCCGAGCAAGTGCCGGAAAGACAATGATTCTGCAGCGTTTTCACTGTTATGTTCAAGCGTTGACATGCCGTTCTATCCCGTTGTTCCGCAAAGAATACTCCGTGCGGGCGGTTTTGTCGCTTTGTTTTTGCAGGACATTGTGCTATTCCATTCCAAGTCCACTCCAAATTCCGGGTTTTAAGGAATGAACGACACCAACCGTCCCAGCCACGCGACCGCGGCGCTGATACTCGCCGACGGAAGCGTTTTTTGGGGACGCGGCATCGGCACCGAAGGCATTACGGGCGGCGAAATCTGTTTCAACACATCGATGACGGGCTATCAGGAGATCATGACCGATCCCTCCTATGCGGGGCAGATCGTCACTTTTACCTTTCCGCACATCGGCAACGTCGGCACCAATCCCGACGACGACGAAGCGGCGAAACCCTTCGCTCGCGGGCTGGTGTTGCGCGCCGACATTACCGCGCCGTCGAACTACCGCGCAGGCGGCCATTTCAACGACTGGCTGAAAGACCGCGGCCTCACCGGCATCTGCGGCCTCGATACGCGCGCGCTGACTCATCATATTCGCGAACACGGCGCGCAAAACGCCGTTATCCGTCACGGCAAGGACATTGATATTTCAGCATTGCAAGCGAAGCTGGAAGATCTGCCCTCCATGACCGGATGCGACATGGCCAGGACGGTTTCGACCAAAGAGGTTTACACGTGGGACCAGTCGGTCTGGTCTTTTGAAGCGAACGCCTACGGCGAGGTTAAGCAAGCGACGGCGCACGTCGTGGTCGTCGATTACGGCGTCAAGCGCAATATCCTCCGCTGCCTTGCGGCGCAGGGCTTCAAGCTCACCGTCGTGCCGTGCGATTTTTCTGCCGAGAAGATTCTCGCGCTCAAGCCCGACGGCATCTTCCTCTCCAACGGGCCGGGCGACCCCGCCGCAACCGCCGCTTATGCCGCGCCGATTATCAAAGATCTTTTGCAATCGGGTCTACCTCTGTTCGGCATTTGTCTCGGCCATCAGCTGCTGGCGATTACGCTGGGCGGAAAAACGGAAAAACTGCCGTTTGGCCACCGTGGCGCGAACCATCCGGTGAAAGACCTTGCCACGGGAAAAATCGAAATCACCAGCCAGAACCACGGTTTCCACGTCATCCCTGAAAGCCTTCCGGACACGGCGGCGGTGACGCACGTCAGCCTGTTCGACGGCACCAACGAGGGGCTGTGCCTGAAAAACCGGCCGGTGTTTTCGGTGCAGTACCACCCCGAGGCCTCGCCCGGCCCGCAGGACAGTTATTATTTGTTCGAACGTTTCGCCGCGCATATACGCGACGCCAAAAAGAAAGTAGCCTGATATGCGAAAACAAAGAAAGGGGGGCTGATGCCCCGGCGCACCGATATAAAATCCATCGCCATCATCGGCGCGGGGCCGATCGTCATAGGTCAGGCCTGCGAGTTCGATTATTCCGGCACGCAGGCGTGCAAGGCGCTGAAGGACGAGGGCTACCGCGTCGTCCTCATCAATTCCAATCCGGCGACGATCATGACAGATCCAGCGCTGGCCGACGCGACTTATATAGAGCCGATCACCGAGGACGTCGTCGCCCGCATCCTTGAAAAAGAGCGCCCCGACGCGCTGCTGCCGACGATGGGCGGTCAGACGGCGCTCAATGTCGCGCTCGCGCTTGCCGACCACGGCACGCTGGAGACGCTCGGCATAGAGCTGATCGGCGTCAAACAGCGCGCCATCGAGCTTGCCGAAGATCGCGATCTTTTCAAGCAAAAGATGGAAGAAATCGGTTTGGAGTGCGCGCGCGGCAAGACGGTGAAAAACCTCGCCGAAGCTTTGGAGATTCTCGATTACGTCGGGCTGCCGGCGATCATCCGCCCGTCTTTCACGCTCGGCGGCACCGGCGGCGGCATCGCCTATAACCGCGACGAATACGAGACGGTGGTCAAGGCTGGTCTGGACGCGTCGCCCGTGCGGCAGGTGTTGATCGAAGAGTGCATGCTCGGCTGGAAAGAATACGAGATGGAAGTCGTGCGCGACCGCAACGACAACTGCATCATCATCTGCTCGATCGAAAACGTCGACCCGATGGGCATTCACACGGGCGACAGCGTCACCGTCGCGCCCGCGCTCACGCTGACCGACAAGGAATACCAGCAGATGCGCCGCGCCTCGATCGAGATTCTGCGCGCCATCGGCGTCGAGACCGGCGGCTCCAACGTGCAGTTCTCCGTCAATCCCGAAACGGGGCGGCAGGTAGTGATCGAGATGAACCCGCGCGTCAGCCGATCTTCCGCGCTGGCGTCGAAGGCGACAGGCTTTCCCATTGCCAAGGTCGCGGCCAAACTCGCCATCGGCTATACGCTGGACGAGCTGACCAACGACATCACCGGCGTCACGCCTGCCTCGTTCGAGCCGACGATCGATTATGTGGTGACGAAGATTCCGCGCTTCAACTTCGAAAAGTTTCAGGGAACGGAGGCGCTCTTGTCCACGTCGATGAAGGCGGTGGGCGAGGTGATGGCGATCGGTCGCACCTTCGAGGAATCCCTGCAAAAGGCGCTTATTTCTCTTGAAACTGGATTGACGGGGCTCAAGGAAATGAACTTGATGCCCGAGGGTACGGAATTCGACCGGCAATATATTATCGCCGCGCTGTCGCAGCCGCGGCCGGACAGGATTTTGGTCGCGGCACAGGCTTTCCGCCACGGCTTCACCGTGGATGAAGTGCAGGGCTGCAGCAAATACGACCGCTGGTTTCTGGAGCGCATCGCCGCGCTGGTCGAGCATGAGGCGCATTTGAAGAAAAGCGGCGTCACCGACTGGATGCAAACCAAGCAACTCGGATTTTCCGATGCGCGCATCGCAGAACTGACGGGCGCCAAAGAGGCTGATGTTACTAAAGCGCGTCATGCCGCTGGCGTGCGCCCAGTGTTCAAGCGTGTCGACACCTGCGCGGCCGAATTTGCCGCGCAGACGGCTTATATGTATTCGACCTATGAATGGGGCAACGCTTCGGAGGCCGCCCCGTCCGACAAGAAAAAAGCCATCATCATCGGCTCCGGCCCCAACCGCATCGGGCAGGGCATCGAATTCGACTATTGCTGCGTCCATGCGGCCTTCGCGCTCAAGGCGCAGGGCATCGAAAGCATCATGATCAACTGCAACCCCGAAACCGTCTCGACGGATTACGACACCTCCGACCGTCTTTATTTCGAGCCGGTGACGATTGAAAAAACGCTCGATATCATCCGTACCGAGCAAGAGAAGGGCGATCTTCTGGGCGTGATCGTCCAGCTCGGCGGGCAGACGCCGCTTAAATTGTGCCGCACGCTTGAAAAAGCGGGCGTGAAAATCCTCGGCACCAGCCCCGACGCGATCGACCTTTCCGAGAGCCGCGAGCAGTTCGCCAAAGTTTTGCGCGATCTGAACCTGCGCCAGCCGCCCAACGGCATCGCCCGTACCACTGACGAGGTTGCGGTGCTGGCGGAAAAAATCGGCTTTCCGGTGATTGTGCGCCCGTCTTATGTGCTGGGCGGACGCGGCATGCGCATCGTGCATGATACGGTCGCGCTGCAGAAATATATCTCCGAAAACGCCGAAATTATCGGCGAGGGCGATATTCTCGTCGACAAATACCTGCAAAACTGCATCGAGGTCGATGTTGATGCCCTATCCGACGGAAAAGAGGTATTTATCGCCGGTATCCTCGAGCATATCGAGGAAGCAGGCATCCACTCGGGCGACAGCACCTGCGTCCTGCCGCCGCATTCCCTGCGCGACGATATTATAGAAGATTTGCGCCGTCAGAGCGTAAAGCTTGCGCTGGCGCTGAAAGTCGTCGGCCATATGAACGTGCAGTATGCGGTCAAGACCAGTCGTGATCCTGCCGATCTCGACAGTTACGAAATTTATGTGATCGAGGCCAATCCCCGCGCCTCGCGCACCGTGCCGTTCGTCGCCAAGGCGACGGGCATGCCGCTGGTCGCCGCCGCGACGCGTCTGATGCTGGGCGAGAAGATGCCCCAGTTGCTGAAAGAAGGCGTGCTGCACCATCATGTGTTCCGCCATGTCGCCGTCAAGGCGCCGGTATTTCCGTTCGCGCGCTTCCCGCGCGTGGAAGTGACGCTCGGGCCGGAAATGCGCTCGACCGGCGAGGTGATGGGCATCGACCGTGATTTCCGCCGCGCCTTCGCCAAGGCGCGCCTCGGTGCGGGTTCAAAATTGCCGCTCAACGGAACGGTGTTTATTTCGGTGCGCGACTCCGACAAGAACAGCATCATCCCGCTTGCAGCCAAGCTTGCCGATGCGGGTTTTAAAATCGTCGCCACCAGCGGCACGGCGAAGCATCTCGTCGAGGCGGGCATCCGCGCGCATAAAGTGAATAAGGTGCACGAAGGCCAGCCGCACGTCGTAGACGCGATGATCAACGGTACGATTGACCTGATGCTCAATACGACGGAAGGGCTGCAGTCGGTTGTCGACGGGCGCAACCTCCGCCGCGCCGCGCTGCATAACAAAATCCCCTATTACACGACGCTCTCCGCCGCGCGCGTGGCCGTGGATACCATCGTTTATCTTAAAAATGCGGGGCCGCTCGGCGTCTGTCCGCTGCAGGACTATATCGAAAGGAAAACAGCATGACGGACATGAAGCGCTTGCGCGCCATCATCGGCGAAAAATCCTACAACACCGGCGGAGATTTCAAGCTCGCCTCCGGCGCCGCGAGCAGTTTCTTCTTCGACATGAAGCCGACAGTGCTCAATCCCGAAGGCGCGAACCTCGTCGCCGACGCCATTCTCGAGCGCCTCAAGGGGCTGGATGCGACGGCCATCGGCGGGCTGGTGCTGGGCGCATGCCCGATCGCTTCCGCCGTCTGCGTCAAGAGCCACGGCACGGATACGCCATTGCAGGCTTTTTATGTGCGCAAGGAGGCCAAGACGCGCGGCACGCAGAAGATGATCGAAGGCGCTGACCTTAAAAAGGGCGATCGCGTGGTGATTGTCGAGGACGTGACGACAACCGGCTCGTCGGCGCTGCAGGCCGTCATGGAGGTGCGGAAATTGGGTTGCGAAGTGGTCAAGGTCATGACGATTGTTGACCGCGAGCAGGGCGCGGCGGCGGTTTTCGCGCGGGAAGACCTTTCGTTCGATGCGCTTTTTACCCGCCGCGATTTCGCCGAGGCGGCATGAGCAAGATTTTTTGCGCCATCGATACGCCGGACCTCGTCGCTGCCGAAAAACTGGCGTCCAGCCTGCAGTGCGTTGTTGATATTAAACTAGGGCTGGAGTTTTTCGCGGCCCATGGCGCGGCAGGCGTCCAAAAGGTGCGCGCCGCGGCGGGAGCGAAGGCAAAACTTTTTCTCGATTTGAAGCTGCATGACATTCCCAATACGGTCGCGGGCGCGGTGCGCGCCGCCGTTGCCGGCTGTGCGCCGGATTTTCTTACCGTCCATGCGTCCGGCGGGCGCGAGATGATGTGCGCGGCGGTCGAAGCGGCGGCTAAAACAAAAATTCTTGCCGTGACGGTGCTGACCAGTCTGGATGCGGACGAACTTTCCGCCGTCGGGCAGGGCGCGGATGCGCAAGAACAGGTGTTGCGTCTGGCGCGGTTGGCAGTGGAAGCGGGGGCGGGCGGCATTGTCTGTTCGCCGCGCGAAATCGCGCTTCTCAGAAAAGAGCTGCCGCGGGAAATATTGCTTGTGGTGCCGGGGATACGCCCTGCGGGATCCAAGGCGGGCGACCAGAAGCGCATCATGACGCCTGCGGAGGCCACTGCAGCAGGGGCGGATTATCTGGTGATCGGGCGGCCGATCACGCAGGCGGATGACCCTGTTGCCGCCGCGCGCAGTATGTGCGGTTGATGTCGGCGATCAGCTTTGCTCCCTTGTAAATCAATCCCGTATAAATTTGCACGGCGTTTGCGCCTGCGGAGAATAGCGTCTCTGCGTCTTCTCCGCTTTGCACGCCGCCGCAGCCGATGACGGGGATTGCGGTGCCTGCGATATCGCGCAGGTCGCGCACCATGTGGCGCGTGGTATCGAGCAGCAGCGGCCCGCTGTAGCCGCCGACGGGTGTGCCGTTGCTTTGCGGCCAGTCGAACGGAGTGCTGCCGAGGCGCCCATGTTTGCTCCACGGCATCGTGTTGGTGGCGATGAGGCCCTTTGCGCCCGCGCTCAAAACGCTTTGCACCGTTTTTTGCAGCGTATTTTTGTCTGTTTCGGGCGCGAGCTTGATGAGCACGGGCGTCGTACCGGCTTCATCGACGACGGCCTTGACCTGCTCTTGCAGGGCTGCCGCGCTATTGTCGTGAGCATCGACATTCGGACAGGAGACGTTGATGGTAAGGTAATCCGCCAATGGCGCTATGGCGGCGGCGAGCGCGCGCAAATCATCCATGCTGCTTTCGGGTGAGGAGATGCTTGCGCCGATAACGAGACTTTTGCGCTCCGGCGCGGATTGAAAGCGTTGCAGTTGCGTGACGAAATAATTCATGCCTTTGTTCGGCAGGCCCATCCAGTTGACGATATGCCCGCCTCCGAGCCGCCATAGACGGGGTTTGGGGTTGCCTTGACGCGGGTGGCGTGTGACCGTGCCTGCCTCGACAAAGCCGAACCCGAGGCGAGCCCATCCAACGAGCGCCTCGGCGTTTTTGTCCGCACCCGCCGCGAGGCCGACGGGATTGCGAAACGTTTTGCCGAAAAGTTCAATGCGCGTTGCGGGGTCGTCCGGCGCTGCGGCGGGGGCAAGTTTGTGTTTGACGGCACAGAGCACGAACTTGTGCGCCGTTTCCGGCGGCAGGAGGCGAAGCGGGTTCATGCGATGCGCCACGGCAGCGTTTTGAGCCCCGCGCCTTCGGCGAGCGTGACAATGTCTCCCTCGGGCGTTGCGAGCGGTGCAACGTCCTGTTCTTCTTTGATAAGCGTAAAGGTCTCTTTTGAGGCAGCGAGGCCGTAGAAAGCGGGGCCGTTGCGGCAGAGAAACCGCGCGAAAATGTCCTGCCCTTGCGGATCTGCGAGATCGACGTCCGCTTCTTCGAACGCCATGGCATAGAGCTGCGGCGCGATTCCGCCGGTGAAGCATCCCGCCGCGCAGCCGCAGGGGGTGACTTTTTTGGCGTGCGGGGCGCTGTCGGTTCCTGCGAAAAATTGCCAGTTGTGCGCAGATGTTACGGCGGCGCGCAGGGCGGCGCGGTCGGCGTCGAATTTTAAAAGTGGCAGGCAGTAAAGATGGTATTTGCAGCCCTGCGCCAGATGTCCCGCCGTGTAGAGCAGATGTTGCGGCGTGACGCTGGCGGCAACGGCTTTGCCCGCCTGCCGCACAAATTCCACCGCCGCAGCGGTCGAGACATGCTCGGCGACGATTTTGAGCTTGGGGAATTTTTCGACGAGGGCGGGCATGCGCTCTTTATAAAAGAGCATTTCGGCGTTCGTGGCGCTGTCGAAATAATCCTCGGCTGAGAGGGCGTGTTCCTCGCCATGGACGCAGAGGATGACGTCATGCTCCGCCATGGCTTCGAAAACGCCGTTTTGAATGTAATGGTCGAGCGGGCGCCCGTGTTCGGCGTTGGTGGTGCCGCGCGGGGGATAATATTTGCAGGCGCGCAAGAGGCCGCTTTTCGCACCGGTGGAGATCATCTCCGGCGTAGTGATCTCCGAAAGGTAGAGCGGCACGATGATGTCATTGAAGCCGCCGCCCGCCTCGCGCAGCATGCCGAGATATTCCTCGATGCTCCAGCAGTCGAACGCCGCGCCGACTGGAAAAACTTTCGCCACGGGCGGAACGGTGTTCGGCATGGCGAGGATGCCGGCGCAGCTCATCGCCGCGTGCGCGTGCAGGAGCGGACGCAGCAATTCGCCCTGACGGAAGTGCGCGTGCAGATCGTGCCAGCGCGGCAGGGTCAGGCGGAGCGCGTATGTGGTCTGTTTGTCCGGCATGGCGTCCTCTTGTCTTGTTGCGCCATGTTAGCAGGTGGAAAAAAATCAGGCAATCCGTCTAGAGGAGGGATTTGGGTAATCCAGTTTACGGGCCGTATTGTCTATATCCCCGGTCTGTTTCTGGATGTCGCGGCGGTTGCGTATCAGCAGCTCGCGCAGCAGGGTCTGGGTGAAAACGACGTCCGCGTTGTCGAGTTTTTCCTTTGCGGCATGCTTGTTGAAAATCTCCGCCAGTCTTTTCTTCTGACGCTTTTTAAAGGTGCCTTTTGTGTCGGCGGCTTTCTCAAGCAGATGCTGCGTCTGGGTGTCGAGTTTTCCCGTATAGCCCACGCGCTCGAGGGCTTCCGCGAACATGACGCTCTTCTGTTGCAGTTTTTCGTTTTTTTGGGCGGCGGCGCTGTAGGCCTTTTCGAGTTTTTTGCGGTCGCGCTGCGGCCACAGGGCGTTCATCGCCTGCACCTGCCGCTCGGTTTCGGTGCGGTGCGCGGCGAAATGGGCTGGGTGTTCATCCGTCTCTTTCGGCAGCACGTCGAACCCGCGTTTTTTGCGTTCTTTCTTGTAGTCCTTGACTTGCGGGATTTCGCCACTTTTCTCCGTGCCGGCAAAGGAGGCGCCCTCGACCCAGTCGCCGTCGTTGATGATATGCGCGATGCGGTTTCCGACCTTGATCTCTTCCGTGCCGGCGCCGTGCGTGTGGCCGAGGATGATGCCGTCGAGCTTGCCTTTTTCGATGCTTTCGATGATCGACTTGTGCGAGTAAAGGAAGCTGATGGTTTTCTTGAGGGCGTCCTTGAACATCTTTGCCGCCGAGAGGTCTATGCCGAGATCCTCGTATATTTTGCGCGCGAAGCGCTTTTCAAGCCGGACAAAGTCGTCGTATCCGTTGCTGACGGCCTTTTCCGCGGGGCGGAACCAGTGTTTGGTGAAGAGTTTCGGGTCATGGCTGTCGCCGTGCAGCACCTTGTATTTTTTGCTGTTTTCGCCGCCTGTTTCGAACAGCCCTTCGGATTCGAAGGAGATATTTTTTGAAAACGTGTCGAAGTTTTCGCGGTTTTGCAGCTTGTCGACGAGCGGGCGGAGTTTTTCGTCGTGGTTGCCGGGGATGTAGTGGATTTTGACGCCGTTCGCCGCCGCGTAATTGATAATGTCGAGGATGCGCTTTTCCATTTCCGGCATGGGTTTCGCCTTGCCGTCCTCATGCTCCCAGCCGCCGACGATGTCGCCGACGAGGTAGATATCTTTCAGTTTCGTATAGTCGAGATGCTTGAGAAATTCATATAGATAGGGGCTCGCCGTTTTGCCGCTGCCAAGGTGCGTGTCGGAGATGAAGACCGTTTCGTATTGATAGGCGTGCAGGTCTGCGGGGTTCATATCGTCATGTCCTTTCTGTTTTCAGGCATAAAAAAACCGCCGAATGGCGGATGGTTGCGTGGTAAAATGAAAGGGAAAACGACAGGTTTTACAGGCTGGCCTGTGCTGGGAGGTCTGTTCTGCGCGTTCAGGTTCGTCATGTTTCCATGGCTGTGTATTGCACCGCACAAACGATCACACAGATTCGGAATCCTGTCAAATTGTCAGGCCGCATATTTTTTCAGCATCGCGCCGAACGCTTTTTTGATCGCCTCGACGTAGGGCGTTTTGTAGGGGTACTCGTGGTTGGTTCCGTGTACCAGCATCGTGGCGTTAACCTCGAAAACAACGAGGTTTTTGTCGCTGTCTATGCCGCAATCGATGCCGAGATATTCGAGCCCGACGGCCTTATAAATGGCGTGCAAAGCCTGATAATGTTCGGGTGAAAAAACTTTTTCGGGATTCTCCAGAAAACTTTTTTCTTCATCCTGCATCCATTGATGCTCGGTCATTTCCGTCGTTTCGTGGTGGACTTTCCATGTGTCGGAGATGGCCAGATGATAAGGCATGATCTTGCCGTCGATAAAAAAGAACCTGTATTTACGGAAGTAATCGTCGGAAGATTTATAGTCGATATATTCGATCAGATAATGATCCTGCCCCGTCTCTTTTTCCAATATTTTTTCCGCCGCCGCGAAAGTTTTGACGGTTTCGAAATTCTCGCCGCCGTGCGTGCCCGCGGGGCGCAGCAGAAACGGCGCGGCGAAGGACGCTCTTGCTTCCAGAGCCTTTGCGTCGATCGGCTCTCCCGCGGCATGGCGGACGATGCGCGGCACCTTGCAATGCGGAACGTCTTTCAGCAGTTCCGGCATGTTGCTGCGCGCGGTCGCGGCGATTTTGTCGGGAGAATTGACGACGGGCAGGCCGGTTGCGGCTGCGAGACGCGATACTTCCGGCAAAATGGCGCCATCCTGATCCGCCTCGGATATGACGTTGAAGACGACCTGCGCATGCTGCCCGAGCATCGCGGCGTCGTGCTCCGTGCCCGGGAGGACGGGATAGCTGTTGGTTTCAAAAGGCTGGTCGTCGGTCAGGTATTCGGTCGGTGTGTTGCCCAAGCCGGGCGCGAAGAGGATCAGCAGCGAAAAATCGGCCGGCGTCTTGTTGGCGGCCTTGGTCATCAGGGGTTTGACCTTGACGATTTCACGGTAGGTTGCCGCCGCTGCCGCGTCATCGTCCATGTTCTGCTGGACGGTGGCGATCGCCCAGAGGGTATCGGCGTCCTTCGGGTCGAGCTGGCGCGCGCGTTTGAAGCAGTTGAGCGCTTCGTCATACTCCTGCAGGCGGCGGTGGGTTTCTCCCAGCAGCTTGAGCAGCGCCGTGTCCATCGGGTTTTGCGCCAGCAGGGCGGTGAGAAACGCCTTGTTTTTTTGCTGCCACGACGTGGTGTCCGTGAGCGCGGGGTCGATCTGCTGGGCGGCGGCGTAGCAGTTTGCGGTGTTTTCGAAGTCGTTGGCGGCCAGCAGCAGGTCGCCCATCCGCACATAAACCGCCGAGAGCTCCTGCGCCACGGGCGTGACATCGGGCGTTTCCCCTTCTGGCGTGTTTTGGCTGATGCTTTGCACCAGTTCGGCCAGTTTTTGCTGGCAGGCGTCGATCGTCTTGAGGGCATTTGTGTCCATCAGGGGCATTCTCCCTTAAAAGGGGTGTTTCAAAGCTTCAAAAAGCAGATCAAAGGCTAAAGTATATAGTCATATTTTTCAATAAGTTAGTTGAATCTATAGTTTTCCAGAACAATATTATTGCATAACCATGACGACGATGCTATTTTCATGCGGATTTTCAAAGCCATTTTATCAGGAGGAAGACCTTATGTTCGCAAAGAAACCGGAGAAAGCAGCAAGCGCGACGGAACACGAAGATGCGGCCCTGACGTTTTATGATGCAGGCAAGGACTACGACCTGATGAAGCTGCATCCGCAGAACAAGGAATTGTTCGCCAACATGCCGGAACAGCGCGCGCAGGAATTGCAGAACGGCGCCATTGCGGCTTTCCGCGAAGGGCATCCTGAAAACATCCAGACGCTGCTCGCCCATCCGGATCTTTTTCCGCTGAACATTCCGCCGCAGCAGATGCTATGCAACCTGACCAAGAACGTCGAGGACAGCGAAGACAAGGCCGCCGTCATTCTGGTCGCGATCGACAAGATCCCCGAAGAGCAAAAACAGAAATTCCTCGACAAGACGCTGTCCGACGTGTTCACCACGGTCGAATTTCACGGCGAAGAGCCTTTCATCACGGCGCTGATCACGGTCGGCGCGGACGCGAACGCCGTGATTGCGGGAGCGCCGGGCCGGGCGATGGCCATGGCCGTCACCAACGGCTATCCGCAGACGGTTATCGGCCTGCTGCATGAAAACGGCGCCAAGTTCGAGGACGCGCTGCTGCGCATCCAGACCAAGCCGTTCTGGGACAAGGACAACAGGCGCGAGCTTGCCGTCCACAAGCTGAAAACCTACCGCGAGGCCATCACCGGCGAACCCGCTGTGCAGGAAAGCGACGTGGCGAAGGAACTCGGCCAGCTGCGTGCCGAAATCGCGGCGTTGCGCGACGAGTTGACCCGCCGTCTGCCCGACGCCCCGAAGGCCGCGCCGAAGAAGAAGCCTGCGGCCAGCAAGCCGAAATCTGGCGAGAACCCGTCGCTCTGATTTCCCCGGCTCTTCCGGTTTTATGCAATGACCTGTCGAAACTGCGCCGAGCCGCCGCGTGCGCAGGTAATTCCTTCGTTTTATGGCACATAAAGGTTTTTACTGTTCCTGCCTGCGCCGGATTATCGCATAATCACAAGGAAGTAACGGCACGGTTCGCAACGCAACGGTTTTTGATTTGACGAAAATGAAGACATTGGACGTTCTGGTGATCGGCGGCGGCATCAACGGCGTCGGCATCGCCCGCGATCTGTCCGGACGCGGCCTCGCCGTCATGCTGTGCGAGAAGGACGACCTCGCGGGGGCTACGTCTTCCGCCAGCACCAAGCTGATCCACGGGGGCTTGCGCTACCTCGAATACTGGAAGTTCGGGCTGGTGCGCCGCGCGCTGATCGAGCGCGAGGTGCTGCTGCGTTCCGCGCCGCATCTCGTCTGGCCTGTGACGTTCGTTCTTCCGCATCACAAGGCCCTGCGCCCGCGCTGGCTGATCCGCCTCGGGCTTTTCATTTACGACCATCTCGGTGGGCGGCGGTCCCTGCCGGCGTCGCGCGGCCTTTCTTTCGCGGGTACCAAGACGGGCCAGCCGCTGAAGCCGGATTTCCGCTACGGTTTCTCCTATGCGGACTGCTGGGTGGACGACGCAAGACTGGTGGTCGTCAACGCGCTCGACGCCTACGAAAAGGGCGCGCAGGTGCTGACGCGTACGGAATGCGTCAAGCTCGAGCGGCATCCGGATGACGAAGGCTGGATCGCCACGCTGCACGACCACATTACCGGTTCGAACACGCGCGTGCATGTGCAGCTTGTGGTCAACGCCGCGGGGCCGTGGGTCAATAACGTGTTGTCGCTGGCGGCGGAAGGGCTGGAAAAGTTCAAGGTGCGCTGGGTCAAGGGCAGCCACATCATCGTGCCGAAGCTCTATCAGGGCGATCAGGCCTATATCCTGCAGCAGGCGGATAAGCGCATCGTTTTCGCCATTCCTTACGAGAAAAAATACACGCTGGTCGGCACGACCGAGATCGACTATCACGGCGATCTCGACGAAGTGCGCATCAACATGGAAGAGGTGGAATATCTTTGCGACGCCGTGAACGGCTATTTCCGCCGCCAGACCAAGCCGGAGGACGTGGAGTGGACCTACAGCGGCGTGCGCCCGCTGCACGAGGAGCCGGACGCGCCGAGCGCCGGCGCCGCGACGCGCGAATATCTGCTCGACGTCGAGAATTATCAGGGCGGAAAAATACTCAGCGTCTACGGCGGCAAGATCACCACCTTCCGCAAACTCTCGGAAGAAGCGGGAGAAAAAGTTGTTGAACTGCTCGGGCGCGGCAAGGGTAGCTGGACGGCGGCCGCGCCGCTGCCGGGCGGCGAGGGCGCGGCGGCGAACTTCGAAATGTTCTACAAGACGCTCAAGCGCGAGTTCAACTGGCTGCCGGAAGTGCTGGCGCACCGTTATGCGCGCGCTTACGGCACGCGCTGCCGCGAGTTTTTGCGCGGGTTCAAAAGGATGGCCGATCTCGGCGAGAATCTCGGCGACAATATTTACGAAGTCGAGATCGCCTATCTCATCAATATCGAATGGGCGCTGACGGCGGACGATATTTTGTGGCGGCGGTCAAAGCTCGGCCTGCATATCTCCGACGAAACGCTGCAGAACGTCCGCCGCGTCGTGAAATCCATTTTATCGAAGAAGACCTAGATGAACGGATTACTTCTCGCCATCGACCAGGGCACCACCAGCACGCGGGCGATCGTGTTCGATACGGCGGGCCACATCGGCGGCGCCGCGCAGCAGGAGCTGAAGCTGCATACGCCGCAGAACGGCTGGGTCGAGCAGGACGCCGAAGACATCTGGCGCGACACGCAGGCCGTGTGCCGCGCCGCGCTGGCGCAGTCGGAGGCGTCGGCGTCGGAAATCATTGCCATCGGCATCACCAACCAGCGCGAGACCACCATCGTCTGGGACCGCAAGACCGGCCAGCCGGTCTGCAAGGCCATCGTCTGGCAGGACAGGCGCACGGCGGATTTTTGCGCGCGCCTGAAAGAACATGAAGACACGGTGCGGCAAAAGACCGGCCTGCTGCTCGATCCCTATTTCTCCGGCACCAAGATAAAATGGATGCTGGATAACGTTTCCGGCGCGCGGGAGAAAGCGCAGCGCGGCGAGCTTGCTTTCGGCACGGTCGACAGTTTTCTTTTGTGGCGGCTGACGGGCGGCAAGGTGCATGCGACCGACGCGACAAACGCTTCGCGCACGCTGCTGTTCAACATCGTCACGCAGGACTGGGACGACGATCTGCTTGCTCTTTTTGATGTGCCGCGTTCCATGCTTCCGGAGGTGCGCGACAACAGTTGTCTTTTCGGCACGACGGACATTCTCGGTGCCGAAATTCCTGTCGCGGGCATGGCGGGCGACCAGCAGGCCGCGCTCGTCGGGCAGGCGTGCTTCGTGCCCGGCATGGTGAAAAGCACTTACGGCACGGGCTGTTTCGCGCTGGCTAACATCGGCCCCGATTTCCGCGTCTCGAAAAGCGGCATGCTGACGACGGTGGGCTACCGCCTCGGCGGAAAAACGACTTACGTGATCGAGGGCGCGATTTTCGTCGCCGGCGCGGCGGTGCAGTGGCTGCGCGACGGTCTAGGCATTATAAAATCTGCGGAAGAGAGCGAAGATCTGGCGCGCTCCGTCGCCGACAACGGCGGCGTCTACATGGTGCCGGGATTCGTCGGGCTCGGAGCGCCTTACTGGAATCCGCATGCGCGCGGCGCGCTTGTCGGCCTCACGCGCGGCGCGACATCGGCGCATGTCGTGCGCGCGGCGCTGGAAGCGCAGGCCTATCAGACGCGCGACCTGCTGCAGGCGATAACCGACGACGCGGGCTATCCGATCAACGAGCTGCGCATCGACGGCGGCATGGTGAAAAACGACTGGGTGTGCCAGTTCCTTGCCGATATGACGGCGACCCCGGTGCTGCGCCCGCAAGTGATCGAGACGACGGCGCTCGGCGCCGCCTATCTTGCCGGATTGCATGCGGGCGTTTTTTCCTCGCTCGACGACATTCAAAAGAACTGGCACTGCGCGCATCGCTTCGCGCCGGCCATGAAAGAGCCCGAGCGGGAAAAGCTCTATGCCGGCTGGAATCATGCGGTGAAGCAGGTTTTGGCGTGATTCTTTAGTCTTACGATTATACTTCTGTAAAATATAAATTTCCAAAAAAGGCGTATTGACATAGACCAATTCATAACCTAACGTCCACTCTGCGTCGAACGGCGCGTTAAGCATTTTCATAAAGGATTAAGTTATGGCTAAGAAAAAAGCGCCTGCCAAAGGCATTGAATCGCTCTCCGAGAAGGATCTCGCGGGTCTGCAGGAAGTCAAGGTTGACATCAACCTGCGCGGCCTCGTGAACGCGTTCAAATACGTCACGTACAAAAAACCTTTCGAGATTTACCACGGCATCGCGCGCCGCGTTGAAGGCGCCAGCAAGAAGATGATGGTGGGCAACGCCTCCATGATCGGCATGCCGGTCGGCATCGTTCTGCGCAACACCGCGCGTTCGGCCTACAACATCAGCGACAGAGAAGGCAGAACCCGTTATTCCTGGATCGGCAACACGGCTGGCGGTCTTGCTGCCATGGCGGCTGTCGGTGCGGCGACCGTTTTCGGCGGCCCCATCGTCGCAGGCATGATCGGCACCGGCGCTTTGGTGACGGGCATCGGCTATGCCGCGACGGCGGCTGTGTCCGGCATTCTTCTGCCGCGCCCTGTTTTTACGGTCGGTAACCTTGCCGTTTCAACGGCGCTTTCGGCTGTCGTTGCCGGCGTTTCCACCGTGATCGCGGCGCCTGCCAACCTGCTGGTCGGCTATCGCCGTTCCAAAGCAGCCTTCAAAGGCTACAAGATGACGGAAGATCAACTGGCGAAGCAGCTGGCGGAATTCGACCGCTACTCCCCGACGGCGCGTTACGAAGCGCAAGCCGCCGCCGACGTTCGCAGCGGGCTTTCCCGTCTGCCGCACGAGAAGAAGCTCGAATTCTACACCAAGCTGAAGGAAGAATTCGAAGGCGCGGCGCAGCCGAAACAGGAAGCTCCGAAGCCCGCCGCCAACAAGCCGCAACAAGGTCCGCAAGGTCCTTCGCAAGGCTAAGGCTTGAGACTTTAAAAAACCCTGCCGCGCAGCTTATGCCGGCGGGTTTTTTTTATCTTCAAAACACGAGAGGCCCGTACTTCCGGCAGGGCCTTGATACACGCAGGGCCTGCACTTCTGGCAGGCCCTGCGCGATTGGTTCCCTCTTGAATCATTTGCATTTCCAAGGACAGGAATATGCAAATCTTTGCACAGGATAATGTTAGCAACGAGAGGTTAATAAAGCTTTAACCGCTACGTCTATCATAAAACTCGGGATCGAGCAGTTCCTTGCGGTTGGTATAAATATCAAGGCAGGCATCGACGACGGCCGGATCGTATTTTACATCGCGGCCCGTTTTTATTTCGTCCAGCGCCTCTTCGAGCGGCGGGGCTTTGCGCCACGGGCGGTCCGAGGTCATCGAATCCACCACGTCGGCGACGGCAACGATGCGCGCTTCGAGGATGATGTCGTCGCCGTTGAGCCCCCCGGGATAGCCCGAGCCGTCGAGGCGCTCATGGTGCTGCAGGATCGTGCGTGCGACGGGCCAGGGAAATTCGATGCTTTTCAAAATCTGGTAGCCGTGGACGGGGTGCTGTTTGACGGTATCGTATTCCTGCCCAGTCAGTTTGGCGGGCTTGCTTAAAATTTCCGACGGAATGCGGACAAGGCCGAAATCATGCAGTGTGGCGCCGATGCGCAGGCCGTCGACAACATCGCTGTCCAGTTCCATGACCTGCCCGATGGTGCGCGACAGCCGCGCGACGTTATGCTGGTGTCCGGGCGTGTAGGATTCCTTGAGGCCGATGGTGTCCGACAGGGTGCGGACGGTCTGGTAAAGGCTCAAAATCACTTGTTGCTTTGTAACGGGCATTACGGGCTTCTTTAATAAATTTTAGCGTCAAAACGACGCAGAAAGCCCATTATCCTTAAGCAACCTTGCCGTGGCAATACTTATATTTCTTGCCGCTGCCGCAGGGGCAGGGGGCGTTGCGCGGCGTTTTGGCCCATGTTTCCGGATCTTCCTGATCGAAATCCGGCGCTTCATAGGGGCGCGGCACGGATGAGAGATCCTCGTCGAACGGGTTCTCGCCGTGCGACAGGATGGTTCTGGCCGGCGGTTTGCGCTGCGGAAGCGGCGGCGCTTCGTCTTCGGGGCGCAGTTCGATCACGCAGAGCGCGCTGGTGACTTTTTCGCGCAAGGAGTCGAGCATGCCTTCGAACATGGTGAAGGCCTCGCGACGGTATTCGTTGAGCGGGTCCTTCTGCCCGACGCCGCGCCAGTGGATGCCCTGACGCAGATATTCTAGGTTGAGCAGGTGCTCCTTCCAGATCTGGTCGAGCAGCTGCAGCAGGATGGCCTTTTCGACCTGCCGCAGCACTTCGGGCGGCACGTGTGCGTGCTTTTCGGCCAGCTTGGTGTCGATCATTTCTTTCAAACGTTCGGTGATGACGTGGCCGTCGGCGCCTTCTTCGTGCGCCCAGTCTTCCGCCGGAATGTTGAGGCCGAGATCGCGCAGGGCGCGGCTCTTCAGCAGGTCGATGTCCCATTGTTCGGCGTAGGAGCCTTGAGGAATGGCGTCGGCGACGAAGTTCTCGATCACCGTGTGGCGCATGTCGTGGATGGTGTCGGAGACGTCGTCGGACATCATGATCTCGCGGCGCTGTTCGTAGACCACTTTGCGCTGGTCGTTCATGACGTTGTCAAATTTCAGGATGTTCTTGCGGGCATCGAAGTGCAGGCCCTCGACCTTTTTCTGCGCGCCGGCGATGGTGGCGTTGATGCGCGGGTGGATGATGGCCTGATCTTCCTCGAGACCGAGGAACTGCAGGATCTTGTCCATCCGCTCCGAGCCGAAGATGCGCATCAGGTCGTCTTCCAGCGATATGAAGAACTTGGAGGCGCCGGGATCGCCCTGACGGCCGGAGCGGCCGCGCAGCTGGTTGTCGATGCGGCGGGATTCGTGCCGCTCCGAACCGACGACGTAAAGGCCGCCCGCTTCCTTGACGATCTTGTAGGCCTCGTCGATCTCCATGCGGATTTTTTCGATCATCTTCGCGCGTTCTTCGGCGGGCAGATCAGCGGGGACTTCCTGCTCGATGCGCATTTCGAGGTTTCCGCCGAGCTTGATGTCCGTGCCGCGGCCGGCCATGTTGGTGGCGATGGTGACGGCGCCCGGCTTGCCCGCCTGCGCGATGATGTGCGCTTCCTGCTCATGGTAGCGGGCGTTGAGCACGTTATGCTTGACGTTCATTTTGTGCAGCATTCTGGAGAGCAGTTCCGACTTTTCGATCGACGTCGTGCCGACGAGGATGGGCTGCAGCCTTTTCTGGCAGTCCTGCACCAGTTTGGCGATGGCCTTGTATTTTTCCGCCGCCGTGCGGTAGATCTCGTCGTCGTAATCGATGCGGGCGATGGGCACGTTGGTCGGAATCTCGACGACGCGCAGGTTGTAGATTCCCTCGAACTCTTCTTCCTCGGTGAGCGCCGTGCCGGTCATGCCCGCCAGTTTCGGATACATGCGGAAATAGTTCTGGAAGGTGACGGAGGCGAGCGTCTGGTTCTCGTTGTTGACGCTGACGTTCTCCTTCGCCTCGAGCGCCTGGTGCAGGCCTTCGGAGAAGCGGCGGCCTTCCATCATCCGGCCGGTGAACTCGTCGATGATGACGACCTGATCGTCCTTGACGATGTAGTCCACGTCGCGCTGGAAGATTTTGTGAGCGCGCAGGGCCTGATTGACGTGGTGGACGAGCGTGATGTTCTGCGCGTCGTAAAGGTTGCCTTGCGTCAGAATACCCATGTCGCGCAGGATCTGCTCGATATGCTCGTTGCCGCGGTCGGTGAGGGCGATGCTCTTGTGCTTTTCGTCCTTTTCGTAGTCTTCGGGCACGAGCTTGGGGATGGCCTTGTCGATGGTATGGTATTCTTCGGCGTTGTCCTCGATCGCGCCGGAGATGATGAGCGGCGTGCGCGCCTCGTCGATCAGAATGGAGTCCACTTCGTCGACGATGGCGTAATAGAAGGGACGCTGCACCATCTCTTCCATGCTGAACTTCATGTTGTCGCGCAGGTAATCGAAGCCGAATTCGTTGTTGGTGCCGTAGGTGATGTCGGCGGCATAGGCGTCGCGCCGCTGGTCGTCATCGAGGCCGTTGATGATCCATTTCACGCTCAGGCCCAGCATGTCGTAGATCGGCTTCATCCACAGGGCGTCGCGCTGGGCGAGGTAGTCGTTGACGGTGACGACGTGGACGCCCTTGCCGGCGAGGGCGTTGAGGTAGATGGCGAGCGTGGCGGTGAGGGTTTTGCCTTCGCCGGTTTTCATTTCGGGGATATAGCCCTCATGCAGGGCGACCGCGCCCATCAGCTGCACGTCGAAGGGGCGCTGCTTCAGCGTGCGCCGCGCCGCTTCGCGCGCGGTGGCGAAGGCTTCCGGCAAGATCTGGTCGAGCGTTTCGCCTTTGGCGAGGCGGCTTTTGAACTTGCCGGTCTGCGCGCGCAATTCAAGGTCGTTGAGTTTCTGGATCTCAGGCTCGAGCGCGTTGACCCTTTCAACCACTTTCCTGAAGTGCTTCATGTCGCGCTCTTTGGAGGTACCGAGAATTTTGCGTGCCAGGGATGAGAACATCTTGATCATTTTCCGTACTATACTATTGCTATGAGCGTCCGGCATCTTGCGTGCCGTTGCTGTTACATATAAATGCCACAAGTGAGATATAATGAAGATTAATCCTATGTCAATGCAACCTTTTTCGCTTGATAAAAAGTGGAAAAGCATTATAAAAATCCTACTATAGGCCTTTTGAGGCATGGGTAGTGCCGCTAAAAGATTGTGTAAAATATAATCACGGAGAATATGTCAATGTTATCACGTAAGGAAAAGGCAGGTCTTGCCGTCCTGGCAGTTGCCGTAATATCGGTCGTTGCCGTACCTATGCTGGCGCGGGCAAAAACCGAGAGCGGCACCGTTGTCGCAATCGTTAACGGAAACAAGATTTTCAAAAGCGACGTGGAGGACGTTCTGAAGCAGAACAAAATAAGCTCTGCTGATATGAACAAGGTGTTCCCCATTGTCGTTAACCAGATGATCAATGAAAAACTGATCTCCGAAGCGGCAAGGAAGTCCAACACCGAAAGGACGAGCGAATACAGGCACAAACTCGCGCTTCTGAAGAAGCAGCTTGTCAAGCAGATTTATCTGGAAAATTACCTGAAAAAAGAAGTGACGGATAGCGCTGTCCAGAAGACCTATGACAGTCTCAAAGCCGCCAACGAGGGCAAGTACGAAGTGCATGCCCGTCATATCGTCGTCAAGACGAAAGCGGAAGCCGAGAAGATCATTCAGCAGCTGAACCATGGCGCGAACTTCACGGAGCTTGCGAAGGAAGATTCAACCGACCATGCTTCGGCAGCCAATGGCGGTGATATCGGCTGGTTCACGGACGGACAGCTTCCGCCCCAGTTCGACGCCTTCACCAAGGCCTCTTTTAGCCTCAAGCCCGGAACCTATTCCCAAACGCCCGTCGAGACGAGCATGGGCTGGCATGTCATCTATGTCGTCAGCAAGCGTAAGGTCAAAATGCCTTCCCTTGAAGATGCAGAGTTGGCTATCCGTCGCAGCCTCGGGCAGCGTGCCGTTCAGAAACTGGTTCTCAAATTGCGCTCCAAGGCGGAGATCAAGCAATTCGACATGAATGGACGTCCTGAGAGATCTCCCAAAAAAGGCTAATTAAGTAATTGATAAACATGGATTTTTTATAATCCACCGTCTTTCAATACCAAAGCGGGTCAGCGGACAAAAATCTGTTGACCCGCTTTGTTTTATGTCTATGTTTAGGGTAACGGTTTCAAAGGAGGTTTCTGTGTTGCGCGAGATTGTACTGGATACCGAATCCACCGGCTTGAAGGTCTCGGACGGGCACCGCCTTGTTTCCGTGACGGCGATCGAACTGATCGACCGCAAGCCGACCGGAAAAGAGTTCGAGGTCATCATCAATCCCGGGCGCGACATTCCAGATGAGACCGTCAAAATCCACGGCATCACCAACGAAATGGTGAAGGATAAGCCCGCCTTTGCGGAAATCGCCAAAGATCTGAAAGATTTTATCGGCAATTCCCCCATCATCATCACCTGCCGCACGACCAAAAATCCCGATGGCAGCGACTATACCCTCGACATCGACATGCTGGCCGTCGAGATGAAAGAGGCGGGCGTGACGCCTTTTCCCGCCAGCCAGTGGATCAACGTGCGCCGCTGGTCGGAAGCCATGTTCGGCAGCGACGAGGCGCGCCTCGACAAAATTCTCGACCGCTACAAAATCGACCGCTCGCAACGCGATAAAGAGGGGCATAGCGCCACGCTGGATTCGCAACTGCTGGCTGCTGCCTATCCCAAGCTTCTGGCAGACTATAAAAAATTTAAGAAATCACCTAAAACAAAACCGCCTTCTCTTTGATGTCAAACTGTTTTCAAGCTGCGCCTGCCGCCCTCCCGCCGCTGAAGACCGTGTGGGTTTCGGCGGTTGCGCTGGTTGATGCCGATGGCCGTGTTTTGCTGGCGCAGCGCCCTCAAGGGAAAAATCTGGCGGGTCTGTGGGAGTTTCCGGGCGGTAAAATCGAAGAGGGCGAGACGCCCGAGCAAACGTTGGTGCGCGAGCTGAAAGAGGAGCTGGGTATCGACACCTCGACCTCCTGTCTCGCGCCACTGACTTTCGCCTCGCACCGTTATGACGATTTCCATCTGCTGATGACTCTATTCGTTTGCCGCGTCTGGCAGGGGCATGTGACGGCAAAAGAGGGGCAGTGTCTGGTGTGGGTTGGTATGCATGATTTCGGTAAATATCCCATGCCGCCGGCGGACGTTCCGCTCGTGCCGGCCTTACGGGAGTTGTTATAGGAATATGTATAATAGTGCCATAGACCTCAAGGAATTTTACGGCACGCTACAGGGCAAGGTGGTGCAGCGGATTCTCCGCCAGCATGTCCGCAGCTTCTGGCCGGACGTCCAGGGCCAGCGGATGATCGGCCTCGGCTATACCACGCCGTACCTGCGCCCGTTTCTTGGCGAGGCCGCGCAGCTTGTCGCGCTGATGCCGATGCAGCAGGGTGCGGTGTTCTGGCCGCCGGAAGGCGACGGGTTCGTCGCCATATGCGATGAAGGAGAAATGCCGATCGAATCCAACTCCGTCGACCGTTTGCTGATTATGCACACGCTTGACAGTGCGGACGCCATGGAGGCGGTTTTGCAGGAAGCGTGGCGCATCCTCTCGGGGCAGGGGCGTTTGCTGCTGATCGTGCCGAATCGCTCCGGCATCTGGGCGCGGATGGACAATACGCCCTTCGGCCACGGCGCGCCCTATTCTCTCGGGCAGATACGGCAGGCGCTGAAAGAGCATATGTTCGTGCCCGAGAGATCCGAGCGCGCGCTGTTTTTCCCGCCCGCGTCCTCGCGGCTGGTGCTGACGACGGCGGGCGCATGGGAGAAAGTGGGCAGCGCGCTGTTCAACGCCTTCGGCGGCGTCAACCTCGTAGAGGCGAGCAAGCAGCTTTATGCAGGCACGATGGTCGGCGCGATCGCAGCGGCCAAGGCGCGCAAGCGCTTCGTGCCCGCGCCGAAACCCGTCGCCAGCAACCGCGGCGAATAGGCGGATTTAAACTTTCGGATAGGATTTGTCTTGCGGCTTCTTTTGCGCGGCCTGCTGCGCGTCGATCCGCTCGGCGAGAATGCCGACCGCGGCGGTGAGGTCACCGATGTTTTCCTGTATCTGCTTGAGTATCGTCCGGATATCTTCCTGCGGCGCTTTCTCTTGCTCCGCCTTGTTGTCCTGCTTGTCTTTGAATATTTTCAGGATATTGATGTGCGTGGAGTGATATGCCTGCGCATTGGAATAAGCCCTGTTGAGCGCGCCGTTGGCGTCCGCGCCGTAGTCGGAGAGCAGGTTCAGGATTTTCGGAGAGGCGTCGTTAATAACCGCGATCGCCAGCAGTGCGCCGTCGAAACCGTCCTTTGCGACGTTTGCATTCGCGCCGTTTTTGAGTATTGTTTCGATGAATTTTTCATTTTGATTGATGTTGTAGGCGAAAACATCGGGGAGCGGGTTGGTAAGAATTTCTTTCCTGACCGATTCCGGCGTCGCGGCGAAGGCCTGTGCCATGACTGCGGCGGGGTCTTCAAGGGTTTTTACGGTCAGCTTGTATAATGCGCGGAACGTCGTGCCCTGATCGAACTTGTGCAATGTCTGGAACAAGATCTGGATATTCTCCGGATGCCCTTCATCGAGGGCTTCGATCGCGCCGTCGCACAAGGACAGAATTTTTTTTTCTGGAGCCGCTGACTTCTTCGAGCGTTTGGCTGAAGCGTTCCGGCGATGCTGTGCGGCCGATTTCGTTGTAATTCGCTTTGTCTCCAAAAAAGTTCATGGGATTCTCCGTAGATATAATTTCATACGGAAAATATACGCATGTTATGGATATGTCTACGCCTTAAATACTGTTATTTTTCAATAACTTGTATATTAAATTAGTACTTTTTAATATGGGGCCAGTTGAACTTCGGTTTTGTTTCGGGGATCAGGCCGTCATTGTCGTTCGCCGTGTGGGAGACAGGGGCTTTGCGGTCGGCCTCGGCGCGCAGGTCGGCGGCCTTTTTCTCCGGCTCCGGCTTTTCGCGCAACGGCCTGCCGGATTTGATGATCGTCTCGATGCGCGCGACGGTGCGCGGGTCGTGAACGAGTGCCATGAAGTTTTCGTGTTCCAGTTCGCGCACATAGTCCTGCGTCAGTTTTACGGTCGGGCCGGCCTTGTCGCCGCCGGTCAGCACGGCCGCCACGCGGTCGGAGACCACGACATCGTAGGGCGTGGCGAACCCGCGCATGTAAAAGCCGTCCACCGCCATGTTGAGCGCCGCGTGGCCTCCGGGGCCGGGCAGTTCGAGGTCGAACGGTTTTTCCGGCTCGAAGTGCTGCGCCAGCTCGAAGGCCTTGGCTTTTGCGTCGGCCAGCAGCCGCGACTTGTTCATGGTGATGCCGTCCGTCTCGCGCAAATACAATAAATCTCGCGCTTCAAAGGCGGAGAAGCCGACTTTTGCGGTCGAGATGGTTTCGAAAACAAAAGACGTTGCGGGCATAGGCCCGTGCGCGATCTTTTTGCTTTGCTGCGCGCGGGTGAGAAGCTCGGTCGAGCCGCCCCATGCGGGCAGCAGGCCGACGCCGACTTCGACGAGCCCCGGATAGGTTTCCGCATGCGCCTGCACGTGGTGCGAGTGCAAAAGAATCTCGCAGCCGCCACCCAGCGCCTTGCCGCTCGGCGCGGACACGACGGGGAAGGGCGCGTATTTGAGGCGTTTGTAGGTTTTTTGCCCCATCTTCACCATTTTGTCGATGATCCAGTATTGCCGCAGCTTCGCGGCGTAGAGCGCGACGCCGATGTTGGCGCCGACGGAGAAATCGTCCGCGTCGTTGTGGATGACGAGCGCCTTGAAATAGCCTTTGCCGTCGCCGATGATGTCGCAGGCCTTGTTGATCATGCGCAGGCTGAAAAAGTCGAGCGAGTTCATCTTCGAGTGGAATTCGAGGCAGAGGATGCCTTCGCCGAGGTCCCACAAGCTGGCGGAGAAATTTTTCTCGAGCGGGCGCTGGGCGCGCTTGACATCTGCGAGCAGCAGCACGCCTTCGGGGCGGACGATGTCCTGATAGACGCCGTCGCGGTCGAGATATTGCAGTTTTCCGGTCTTGACGCGGTAGAGGCTGCGGCCCGCGGCTTTTTCGAGGAAATGCGGAACGGTGCCGCCTTCCTTCTTCACGCGGTCGATGAAATAATCCACGCCGATCTTGTCGATCAGCTCGAAGGGGCCGTATTTCCAGTTGTAGCCGAGCTTCATCGCGTCGTCGACATGCGCGATGGTGTCGGTGATCTCGTGCGCGTGCTCTGCGGCGTAGCACAGGGTTTGCGACAAGACCGCCCAGGCGTAATTGCCGAGCTTGTCGCCGGACGCAACGAGGTCGCGCAGCCGCTTTTTGAGCTTAAGGCGCGTCGACGGGCGCGTGGCGCCGGTCTCGAGGTCGATCGCCAGCTTGTTATGGTTTTCGTCAAGGCGGTAAAAACCGCCCTTGCCCTTGCGGCCGGTGTAGCCGTCGGCGATCATTTTGTCGATCACCGGCCAGGACTTGTTGTTCTTGCAGTAGGCGTCTTCCGGCGGCAGCAGGGTGGTGAGGCTTTTGGTGATATGCGGCATGAGGTCGAGGCCGACGAGGTCCATGAGGCCGAAAACGCCGGTGCGCGGCGCGCCGATCGGGCGTCCCATCACCGCGTCCGCCTCCTCGACGGTGAGTTTGCGCGCATAGGCCTCGTTGATCGCCGTCTGGATCCAGAAGGTGCCGATGCGGTTGCCGATGAAGCCCGGCGTGTCGTTGCAGGGGATGACGCCCTTGCCCAGTTTCTCGTCCATAAAGAGCGTCAGCTCAGCGACCATCTTCTTGTCGTTGTGCTCGGACGTCACCAGCTCCAGCAGCGGCATGTAGCGCGGCGGGTTGAAGAAGTGGGTGATGACGAAATCCTTTTTGAAGGCCGCCGATTGGTCCTTGATCAGGTCGGCGAGCGGGATGGTCGAGGTGTTGGAGGCGACGATCGTGCCGGGGCGGCGGTTGGCGTCGATCTTTTTGAAGATGTCGGATTTGACTTTGGGGTCCTCGAACACGGCCTCGATGATCAGGTCGACCTCCTGCAGGCGGCCGATGTCGTCTTCGGTATTGCCGGGGCGGATGCGTTTGGCGTTTTTCTTGTGCATCAGCGGCGCGGGCTTGGTTTTGAGCAGGCGGTCGACGGCGCCCTTGGCGATAGCGCTGCGGTCATCCCCCGCCTTGGCGTCGACGCGGTCGAGCAGTTCGACATCCAGTCCGGCATTGGCGAGGTGGGCGGCGATGCCTGCGCCCATGACGCCGGCGCCGATCACGGCGGCTTTTTGAATGGTCATGATTTGGGCTCCTTCTTGGGCTTTTTTGAATGGCGTCTGATGGGCTCGTGGCGGGTGCGGTAGAGCGAATAGACCACGCCCGTGGCGAGCAGCGCAGCGGTGATCCCGAGCGACAATACCGGCGGCAGCGGATGATGCAGGACGAAGTCGACATAGAATATCTTGCCGCCGATGAAGATCAGCACGGCGGCGAGCGCGTATTTGAGGTATTCGAAGCGGTGCAGCATGGCATCGAGGGCGAAATAGAGCGCGCGCAGGCCCAGAATGGCGAAAATGTTGCTGGTCAGCACGATATAGGTGTTGGTGGTGAGCGCGAAGATGGCGGGCACGCTGTCGACGGCGAAGATCACGTCCACGATGTTCACCACGACGAGCGCCAGCATCAGCGGCGTGAACCAGAACTTTCCTTTGAGCACGACGGCGAATTTGTCGTCATGCAGTTTTTCCGTCACGCGCATGTATTTTTTGCAAAAATGCAGCACCTTGTTTTTCGGCACCTCTTCGGCTTCTTCCTCGGCGAAGACCATATTGACGCCGGTAAAGATCAGGAAGGCAGAAAAGAGGTACAGCACCCAGTGGAAATCGGAGACGATTTGTGAGCCCAGCCCGATCATGACGCCGCGCAGCAGGATGGCGGCGAGGATGCCCCAGATCAGCACGCGGTACTGGTGCTTGCGCGGGATGGACAGTGCCGCGAAAACCAGCGAGATGGCGAAGATATTGTCGATGGAAAGCGTCTTTTCGACGATGAAACCCGTCCAGTAGAGCGCGGCGGCGGCGCGGCCCATTTGATACCAGACCCAGAAGCCGAAGGCGGTGCCGACCAGAATGTATCCTGCGCTGTATGTCAGGCTTTCACGGATGCCGATGACGTGGTTTTTTTTGTGCAGAATGCCGAGGTCTAGCGCCATCAGGGCGGCGATGACGCCTGCAAAAACCCCCCACATCGTCACCGCATGCGCCATTAGATGGTCTGGAAGAAGTGTATGATGTTATGGCCTTCGAGATGGAACAGCATTAGCACGACGAGGAAGAACCAGCAGGTCACCCACGGCCTGACGCGATATTGGAGGAAGGAAACCTCCAAAAGCGCGGCAATGATCGGCACGATGCCGGCCATGAGGAAGAAGGCCGTGCCGCGCGCGAAGATGGTGATGAGCTCGTCGTTTTGCGCGCTGCCGGTCAGCTGCAGATGTCCCGTGCCGGTGATAAACTGGTCGATCAGTGATATGCCGGTGATATGCGCCCCGTTGAGCGGGTTGACGCCGTAGCTGTTGATCATGATGGCGATGACGACGGAGAGAACGAAAATAACGGCCACGAAGTATGTCTGGCTCGGATACTGCGCTTGGCCGCCAGCGTTTTTCCTGCTGGCCGAGCCATGGTGTGTGTCGACATCGTAATATCCGGCGGCGTTCATTTTGCGCGCGTTTTCGAGCTTCTGGTTCGCGCCGACAAGTCTTTTCGTTTTCTTCTTAAACATATAACTCCCCTGCATATATCCCGCAGGCTAGTTTAGCCGAGCTATGCAAAAAAAGAAATAAAAGCTTTATGCGGCGGGGATACGTCAGGCTTTGACGATATTGTCCCGATCGCTCATTCCGGAAAGCGCGTTGCGCGTATCGACGACCAGCGGCGCGTTTTCGGCGATCATGGCGTAATCTATATTGTCATGATTGGTGATAATCACGACCGCATCCTGCCTTTTGAGCAGTGCTGCCGTCAGCGGGGTCGATTTCAGGCCGGTAAAGTCGGCATGCTCGCGGGTCGGTGGAATGACGTCGACGTAAGGATCATGGAAAATAACCTCGGCCCTGCGGCGCTTCAGCAGATCCATGACGGCGAAGGAGGGGCTTTCACGGATGTCGGCGACGTTCTTTTTATACGCCATGCCGATGATCAGAATGCGCGCGCCGTTGAGGGCCTTGGAGGCTGTCCGGTCGAGAGCCTCGGCGAGCTTTCCGACGACGTATTGCGGCATGGCGACGTTGATCTCGCCCGCCAGTTCGATGAAGCGGGTGGTGATGTTGTATTCGCGCGCCTTCCACGTGAGATAGAACGGGTCGATCGGAATGCAGTGTCCGCCGAGGCCGGGGCCGGGATAGAACGGCATGTAGCCGAAGGGTTTTGACTTCGCCGCCTCAATCACCTCCCAGATGTCGATGCCCATGGCGTCATAGATGACTTTCAGCTCGTTGACGAGCGCGATGTTGACGGAGCGGAAAATATTTTCCGTCAGCTTCACGGCTTCCGCAGTCGCGCTCGAGGAGACGGCGACGGTTTTTTTCATGAACTGGTCGTACATGGTTTGCGCGAGTTTCAGCGCCGTGTCGCCGTCGCCGCCGATCACCTTGGGAATGATCGAGGTGTGAAAATCGGGATTGCCCGGATCTTCGCGCTCGGGGCTGAAGGCGAGGAAAAAGTCAGTGCCGGACTTGAGACCGGTGGCGTTTTCGAGGATGGGGCGCACGAGATCGCGGGTCGTGCCGGGATAGGTGGTCGACTCCAGCACGATCAGCTGCCCGCGCTGCAGATGCTTGGCGATGGTCTCCGTCGTTTTGACGATGTAGCTCATGTCCGGTTCGCGGTTGCGGTCGAGAGGCGTCGGCACGCACATGATGATGGCGTCCATGCGGGCCAGCGCTTCGAAATCTCCGGTGGGTGTGAACTTCGCGCTTTTGACGAAGCCGGCCACGCGGTCGTTATGGATGTTGCCGATGTAGGACTCGCCCTTGTTCAGCTTTTCGATTTTCGAAGGATCGACGTCGAAGCCGGTGGCGCGGAAATCCTTGTCGCAAATGGCGCAGGCCAGCGGCAGGCCGACATAGCCGAGGCCAATGACGCCTATTCTCGCCTTGCGGCTGGTAAAGCGGGCGGCCAGTTCATCGATGTTCAGCGGGGTTGCGGCGGCTTTCAGCTTGGCGCCTGACGTCTTGGTACCGGACATGGCATGTTCCTTTCGGTCAAAAATTCCGCCTCACTATAGCCCTGTGGCGGAAAAAAGCAAACGGGCAAAGGCGAAACGCCTTTGCCCGTCCAACCTCTTCTTCCAATAGGGAATGGAAAGAAGAAATCTTGCTTTTTAAGTCAGTGGATTAGATCTTCCAGCCACCGTTTTTCGGACCGCCCTTTTTGCCCTTTTTCGGGGCTTTGGGAGCAGCCGGCTTCTTGACGGCAGGCGTGTTGTCGTTGTCGCTCTTCGGCAGTTTCTTGCCGCCGAGTTCCAGAACCTTGTCGTTGAATTCCTTCAAAGCGTTGAGGGTTTCAGCGAACGTGGTGCCTTTGGCGGCCTTGCCCAGCGTTTCGCTGGCGGCTTTGCCGAGGCCCTGGATGGTGTCGACAACCTCATCCGGCGTGGGGAGCTGACCGGACATGTCGCCCGACTGCTTGTCGAGTTGCTGCACGCCCGTTTGGATGAGCTGCTTGACTTGCTCGGCGACATCGTAGCCGGACAGGTTGCTGGCGAGCGAGCGGACTTGCTGCGCGATGTCTTCGACGCTGGCGGCCTTGATGTCGTCAAGGACGGGGCCGAGTTGCGCGATCAGCATTTGCGCGGCGAATTGCTGTTCCAGCGGCGCTTTTTCGACGGCTTTGAAGATGATCTTTTCGATCTGTTCGGCCGAGGTTTGGTCGGCGACTTGCTTCAGCGCGGTCGCGACTTGCTCGGACACTTTGGTGTCTTGCAGCTTGAACTTCAGTTGGTCGACGGCGTCGGCGATCTTCGTCGTGTCGATCTTGCCGATCAGACCATCGATGCCGTTGGCGCCGTTGATCATGTTGTAGGCGTCTTCGACGGCGCGCTTGATGTCGTTGGACGACATGGAATCGAGCGCTTTGTCGAGTTTTTCTTTGCCGGCCTCGAGAATGGGGCGGAGGGCGTGTTCGTTGAAAGCATCAAGGAATTTATCGAAATCGCGGTTCATATTTTTCTCCACATGTGAAGTGTTTGGGGGTTCTTAACAACGGCTTTATGCGCCGCCAATAGCCGTAAGGAATACGGTTATGGACAAAGAGAGTCAACTAAATTTTCAGAAAAAAAGAATAAACTAGAAAATTATGTAATCTAGCTAATCATGTTGAGTAGATCACCCATCATGTGCTTCTGCGTTTTTATGACATCTATATTCGCCTTATAAAGCAGCTCTGCCTGCAGAAGGTTCACCATTTCTTGAGTCAGGTCAACATTTGGCGCCGCAACCAGCCCCTGACTATTTGCATAAGGCCCATTCAGATCGGGGACGGCGGTGTAGCCGTTTGGATTTGACGTAACATGTGAAAGCACGCCGCCGCCCGGTTGAGAGGTGAAATTCACAGTGAGGGGTTTGTAGACGGTCGAGGCCGGCGCCTGCGGCGTCGGAAGCGCGCCCGTGGTGTCGGCATTAGCTATATTGTTAGCCGATACTGAAAGACGCTGGTCTTGTGCCATAAGCCCACTCAGGGCAATAGAAAGAGCATCAACCATATGGCTCATCCCCCCATTTTCGCGTATAGTTCCATTATATACAGTAAGCCTTAACTTTTTATTTATATAGTAAGTTGAGGTAGGGGGGAGATCGAATCATGCCATCGACGTCAAAAGCTGCGTTACTAGCTGTTTTTTCTATGTTTTTAGTGTCGCTTGTCAGCGCCTGCGCGCCGGGGCAGCCCGACACCGCCTTTACGGAACCCGACCGCACGGCGAACCGCACCGTTGCAGGAGTGGAGGTGATGCCCGACTGGTATTACAACACGCCGGACTACTATCAATTTACGCCACTGGTGAGCAACAGCGACCCGATGACGCAGCACCCGCACCAGTGGGACGGGCAGGACTGGAATCCCGCCAAATGGAACAAGCGCTGGACGCCGGTGATCGCCATCCGCAAGTTTTACAACGACGGCATTTTCGTCAACCAGTCCCTGTCGGCGTGGGCGTCCCCCGTCGTCGAGCTGGGGCCGCGGTTCTACCAGTTGTCCGACCTCGACCAGCGGCGCACGCTCAAGCTGCTCGTCGATTACATGGCGTACTTGAAAGAAGGCTATCCTTACGTCAAGCTGGTGGACTGGCACACGCATGACGTTGTGGGCGCATACACGGCACAGGGCATGTTCCTGAACTAGAATAAAAGAATGTCACTCGTTAGAAAACTTCTCTTCTGCCTCGTGTTGATGGGCTGCATCGGTGTCGCGCAGGCCGAAGCCGCAGGTATCACCATTTTGCGCGATGCGGAAACCGAGCACGACCTGAGGGTCATGGCGACGCCGATCTTCAAGCAGGCGGGGCTGGTGCCGTCCAATGTGCAGTTCTTTATCGTCGAGAGCGACGAGATGAACTCCTTCGTCGCCGGCGGGCAGAATATTTTTCTCTACACCAACCTGATCCTCGCCACATCGAACGCGGCGGAGCTGCTCGGCGTCGTCGCGCACGAAACCGGCCACATCGCCGATGGGCATTTGTTCCGCGGCACACAGGATGAAAAGCATCTGTCGGCGGAGGCCATTCTCGCCGCCCTGCTCGGCGTCGCGGTGGGGATCGCTGGGCATTCTCCCGATGCGGGCATCGCCATTGGCAGCGGCGGCAACAGCATGCTGACGCGCAACTTTCTCCAGTACAGGCGCACGCTGGAAGGCTCCGCCGACCGCGCGGGCATCCGCTTTTTGCAGGGGGCGGGGTTGCCCGTCACGGGTTTTCTGAGCTTCATGAAAAAATTGCAGGCGCAGGAGCTGCTGCCCGAGTCCGAACAATCGGCCTATCTGCAGACGCACCCGCTGACGCAGGACCGCATCGACGCCCTGCAGCAAGCCGTCGATACGGGGCCGCGGGGCGCCATTCCGCCTGGCTGGAATGAAATGCACGCCCGCATGGTGGCCAAGTTGCGCGGCTATCTCTATCCGAACAGGGAACTGGCCATTCACGACAGTTCCATCGCGACGCGTTACGGCCATGCCGTCGCCTGGCTTCGCGACGATCAGGAGAAAAAGGCGCTGGAGACGCTTCAGCCGCTGCTCAAGGCCGAGCCGAAAAATCCGTTCTTTTACGAGTTGAAAGGGCAGATCCTTTACGAGAACGGCCATATCGAAAAATCCATTCCGCCCTATGCCGAAGCGGTGAGGCTCGCGCCGTGGTCGGGGCTGATCCGCATCGAATACGCCGAGGCTTTGCTGCAGTCGCATAAGGACGTGAAAAAACGTCTGGCCGAGGCGGTGCGGCAGCTCAATCTGTCGCTGGAGTCGGAAAAACGCAATCCCGCGTCACGCTACCTGCTGGCGATCGCTTAC
Source organism: Pseudomonadota bacterium (assembly GCA_021849295.1). Lineage (GTDB taxonomy): Bacteria > Pseudomonadota > Alphaproteobacteria > Micavibrionales > UBA2020 > PALSA-926. The sequence goes on from JAJZTA010000003.1 coordinate 41,802, forward strand.
GGCCGGCTGGGGGATATCGGCCAGTCGCGTCTAGAACTGGCGGAAAAGGCGCTGCTGGAAAACAAGAAAGGTTTTGCGCGCCGCGAGGCGGCCCTTGCGAAAATAGATCTGAAAAAAGGGACGCCCGCCTATCAGCGCGCGCTGGATATTCTGGATTTACTGGGACATACGGACAAAAAAAGCTGAAAACCCGAGAAAAGGATTGATTTTACCAAGACTAACCAGCAGATTCAGAGGAAGCAGTGAATAATTCAAACAGCAGAGGACTATCCACCATGTCGATTAAAAAGATTTCTTTTTCCGGACTGGCGCTTATGGCGCTGTTCCTTGCCGTCTTCGCGGGAACGCCGGCGCAGGCGGCGGATAAAGCCCTGCTTCAAGAGAAGGCGAAGGAGGCGGCTCAGCCGGTGACGCAGGCGCAGGTCGAGCAGATCGTGCACGATTATATCCTCAAGCATCCCAAGCTGATCATGGACTCCGTGAACAAGTATCGCTTCGATCTGGCCAGCCAGCAGGCGGAGCAAAACGCGCAGGATGCGGCGCAAAATGTGAAGAAAAACGTCAAATCCCTGACGGGGAATGTCTCTCCGGTTGTGGGCAATCCGAAGGGCGACGTCACAGTCGTGGAATTCTTCGACTTCAACTGCCACTACTGCAAAGGCGCTTTCCCCACCGTCGAGGCCTTGCTGCAGGACGACAAAAACGTCCGTCTGGTTCTCAAGGACTTCCCGATCCTCGGGCCTTCGTCGATCGAGGCTTCGAAATGGGCTCTCGCCGCGCAGAAACAAGGCAAGTACTATCCGTTTTTCAAGGCTCTGATGCTCAACAGGGAGCCGATCACGGACGATGTGCTGCGGAGCATTGCCAAACAAGTCGGTCTGGATGTCGCGCAAGCGGAAAAAGACGCCCAGGATCCGTCGATCACAAAGCAGATCGAACAGAACGAACAGCTGGCGGAAGAACTTGGCATCCACGGCACGCCGTCTTTCGTCATCGGGAACAAGATAGCGCCCGGCGTCATGCCCGAAGACCAGCTTGAAGAGGCGGTCCAGGATGTTCGCGCACAGAAAGACGGTAAATAAAAGCCGTTTCGCGCTTAATTAGAAAAAGCCGCCCCGATGTTTTTGGACGGGGCGGCTTTTTATTATCCGGCGATATATTTTCAGTACGAGCGGAGAAGGCTGCGTATCCGTCCCTGTATCCGCACACGGTTCGGCGTGAGGCGGATCGGCTGATAGGCGTCGTTCTCCGGCATCAGCACGATGGAGCCGACTTCGCGGCGCAGGCGTTTCAGCGTGACTTCTTCCTCGTCGACGAGGGCGACGACGATTTCGCCGTCCGAGGCGCGGTCGCATTTTTCGATGACGACGATGTCGCCGTCCATGATGCCGGCCTTGATCATGGAATCCCCTTCGACGGTCAAGGCGTAGCAGGGCTGCAGGCCAAGCATGCTCATGGGGATGCCTATGGTGTCCTGTTCGTTGCGCAAGGCTTCGATCGGCGTGCCGGCGGCGATTTTGCCGTAGAGCGGCAATTGCGCGACTTCTTCGCTGCTGTGATCTTCGGTCGCGCCTGTGGATTTTTTCTGCATGGCGGACGGGCGGTTTGTATTGGAGGCGGCGGGCACGTTCTCCGGCAGTTTGCGCACTTCGAGCGCGCGCGCCTTGTTGGGCAGGCGGGCAAGGAACCCGCGCTCGACCAGCGCGTTGATCAGGCGGTGGATGCCGGATTTAGATTTGAGGTCGAGCCCCTCTTTCATTTCCTCGAACGAAGGCGAGAGCCCGGTCGTCTGGATGTAATCATTGATGAAAACGAGAAGGGCATGTTGTTTTTTGGTCAGCATGGAGGCTTGTCCTTTCAAAATATTCTCCCTTTGTTCTAGTTTAGTTCTTCCTCTGTGTCAACATTTTTTTTGTGCTAGGTTTTGGCGGCGAAATGAGGGAAAACAACATATGTCCGAACCTGAAATTCTTTTTACAGTCGAACGCTGTGCGGGGGTGATTACGCTCAACCGCCCGCAGGTGTTGAACGCCCTGACGTTCGACATGGTGAAGCGCATGGATCGCCAACTGGTCGAATGGGCGAAAGACCCCAAGATCAAGGTGGTCATGATCACCGGCGCGGGCGACCGCGCCTTTTGTTCCGGCGGCGACATCAAAAGCGTCGCCGAGGCGGTGAAGCAGGGCGGCGCCGCGCGCGCCGAGGCGGGAGAATTTTTCCGTGCCGAGTATACGCTCAACCACCGCATCTTCACCTATCCCAAACCCTACATCGCGCTGGTCGACGGCATCGTGATGGGCGGCGGCAAGGGCGTTTCCGCGCACGGCTCGCACCGCGTCGTCACCGAGCACACCGTTTTCGCCATGCCGGAGGCGACGATCGGCTTCTTTCCCGATGTCGGCGGCGGCTATTTTTTGCCGCGCTGCCCGGGGCAAACGGGTCTCTATCTCGCGCTCACCAGCCGGCGCACCAAAACCTTCGATACGCTTTACATCGGCTTTGCCACGCATTTCGTGCCGCGCGCGAAAATGCAGGAGCTGCGCGAAGAGATCGCCGACGCGCCGGAAAATCTCGAGGCGATTTTAAACCGTCTTGCGGAAGAGCCGGAGCCTGTCTCGGACCTTGTTCCGGTCCGTGAAAAAATCGACAGCTGTTTTGCGCATGACAGCATCGCGGAGATTTTTGCCGCGTTGGAACGCGACGCCTCGCCTTGGGCGCTGGGCACGCTGCAGGCGCTTGAGGCCGTATCGCCCAGCAGCCTCAAAATCGCGCTGCAGCAGATCAGGCGCGGCGCGGGGATGGATTTTGCGCATGTTATGGCTATGGAATATCGCCTCAGTCAGGCCTGCATCGACCGCCCCGATTTTTACGAGGGCGTGCGCGCCGCGCTTATCGATAAAGACCGCAACCCGCGCTGGAATCCCGATACCGTCGCAAAAGTGAAGGATGCCGAGGTCGAGGCCTGTTTCCAGAGCCTCGGTGCGCAAGAGCTTGTCTTATAGGCGCAGGTATCTTATTATTGTAAGAGAATTCACAGCAGGAGACATAACGCTATGATGCCATATTATGAATCAATCAACCTCATCGAGCGCCTGCACCGCCAGTTTCTGGACATCCTCAAGGTCGAGCTTGAGCGCGCCAACATCCTCGACATCAACAACGTGCAGAGTCTGATCCTGCACAACATCGGCACCGACGAGCTGACGGTCGGCGAGCTGACGGTGCGCGGCTACTATCTCGGCTCCAATGTTTCCTACAACGTCAAAAAGATGGTGGAGAACGGCTACCTCGTGCAGGAGCGTTCCATCCACGACAAGCGTTCCATCCGCGTGAAGCTCTCCGACAAGGGCCGCAAGCTCGACGAAGCGCTGACCGATCTTTACAAGAAGCACGAGCAACGCCTTGAGCCCGCGGGCCTGCAAAACACGCGCCTTGAAGGCATGAATCAGGTCTTGCGCGACCTTGAAGCCTTCTGGGGCGAGCAGATGGGCTCGGGCGGCCTTAGCGTCGCGAGCTAGACTTCACGCAATTTTTCAGGATGCTTTTCTGTTCGGGATGACGGCCTTTTTGAAGGTCGTCTGACCGGGATTGATCACTTTGGCGACTTCGCGCGCGGCGGCGTTGGCCAGATCCTGCGCGTTGGCGAACTTCCTGGGATCAAGCGGTTCGAAGGCCGTGACTTCGATCGTGACGTTTTTGACCTGCAGGCTCCGCCAGATATTGCTGATTTTTTTGCTACCGTTGTTGATGCGGTACAAATCGCGCAAATTCCTGTCCTTCGCGGCGTCCTTGCCATTGACGGATTTGATCTGGATGGCGACGGGTTGCACGACGACGTCTTTTTCGAGGCTGACGGGGCGGTTTCTTTTATCGACCGCGGCGGCGCCGAACATCAGCGTCAGCAGGCCGGCGTGGAACAGTTTCACTTCGCCGTCGTCGCTCGTCGTCGCTTCGGGGAACATGATGGTGTTGTGACCGGCGTTGAAGTTTTTGGCGATTTTTCCGCGCGACTGCGCGTTGAACTCGGGCTTGCGCTCGATGCCGATGAACTTCATCGCGCGCATGATCGGCCCCAGGCCCGGCCGTTTGGCGATTTCGCCTTTGCCGACGAAAGAGCCGTTGAGGATCACGCCCGCGGGGATGAAATCCATGGACGACAGATGGTTGGAGAGAAACCACACGGGCTTGTCCTTCACCAGCGGCGCGGAGGCCTTGTTGAAGACGACCTTGTAGCCGAAGATCCGGCGCAGACCGCCGTAAATCACGCCGGGAATGACCGTGTCGTTATGCGTCAGCGGTCCGACGACGAGGCCTTGCACGCCGGCCAGCGTGGCGGCGACGGGCAGAAAGGCGATGCCTGCTGCGGCTCTGCCGAGCGCGCGTAAATTCTTCCTGATCTGCATCCGTTGTATCCTTTTTTATGCGGCGAGCGGCGCGCGCACCAGCGTGCCGTAGGCGTCGCGCAGCAGTTTGGTGACGGGACCGACCTGATAGGTCATCTCGTCGATTTTTCCGATGGGCGTGATCTCGGCGGCGGTGCCTGTGGCGAAGCATTCCTGCGCGGTTTTCAACTCTTCCGGCATGATCGCACGCTCGACGACTTTGATGCCGTTTTGCCGCGCCAGATCCATGACCGTGCGGCGGGTGATGCCGTTGAGGAAGCAATCCGCTTCCGGCGTATGCAGTTCGCCGTTCACGACCATGAAGAAGTTCGCCCCGGTCAGCTCGGCGACGCGGCCGCGGTAATCCAGCATCAGCGCGTCGGTAAAACCGGCGCGTTCGGACTCATGTTTGGAGATCGTGCAGATCATGTAAAGGCCGCAGGCCTTGGCATGCACCGGTGCGGAGTCGGGTGGCGGGCGGCGCCAGCGCGAGGTTTTCAGCGTGATGCCTTTTTCCTGCGCTTCGGCGGAGAAATAGCTGCCCCAGTCCCAGGCCGCTATGCCGACATGGATTTTGGTTTGCTGCGCCGCGACGCCCATTTGTTCCGCGCCGCGCCAGGCCAGCGGACGGATATAGCCGTTGACGACGTTGTTGGACTTCACGGCCTCCATGCAGGCAACGCTGAGTTCGTCTGCCGTATAGGGGCATTTCATATCCATAATTTTGCAACCTTCAAGCAGGCGCTCGCTATGCTCTTTCAGCTTGAAGGGCTGGCCGTTGTAGGCGCGAATTCCCTCGAAAACCCCGCTGCCGTAGTGCAGCGCGTGGGTCAAAAAGTGCACTTTTGCCTTGCGCCAGGGGAGCATTTCGCCGTCCATCCAGATAAATCCGTCACGGTCGTCGTATGGGATGGTTGCCATGATTATGTTTCCTGTCTAGATTTGACTTTGATTTTTACAGGATATTCGTATGTCTTTCCACCCCGAACTTATGTAATTTTATGTCTAATAAAGAACCGCAAAACGACCGCCTCATCCGTCTTTCCGAACTGCCCCATGTGCTGGTGGTGGACGATGACGAGCGCCTGCGGCAGTTGTTGTCGCAGTTTCTGGCGGAAAGCGGGTTTCTGGTGACGACGGCGGTCGACGCGGCGGACGCGCGGCAGAAGCTGAAGTATCTGGAATACGACCTGATCGTCATGGATGTGATGATGCCGGGCGAGGACGGTTTTTCCCTGACCAAATCCCTCAAGGCGGATAAACTGCCAACGCCGGTGCTGCTGCTGACCGCGCGCAGCGAGACCGACGACCGCATCGAAGGGCTGGAAGCGGGCGCGGACGATTATCTGTCCAAGCCGTTCGAGCCGCGCGAATTGCTGCTGCGCCTGCATGCCATTTTGCGCCGCGTCGCTGCCGCGCCCGCGCGGGTGGAGGCGGCGCTCACGTGCGGCAAGTGGACGCTCGATCTCGCGCGCGGCGAACTGGTCGACGGTGAAGCGCGCCAGCCGCTGACGCAGGTGGAACACAATTTGCTTAAAGCGCTGGCGGGGCGCAAAGGCGAAGTCGTCGGACGCGAGGAATTGGCGGGACTGTGCGGCATCGACGCTATGGACACGGGCACGTTGCGCACCATCGACGTGCAGGTCACGCGTCTGCGCAAAAAGCTCGAGGAAGACCCGAAGATGCCCAAATACCTCCAGACCGTGCGCGGCAAGGGATATGTGCTGTGGGCGGATTGAGGATGACGGACTGATGGCTTATCGCTGGAAAACGATCAAGCAGAAGATATTACCGCGCTCGCTCTACGGGCGGTCGCTGATGATCATTGTCGTGCCGATCATGCTGATCCAGATCATTGTCGCCTATATCTTTATCAGCCAGCCGTGGGAGCGGGTGAGCAACGCGCTGGTGAACTCCCTCTCCGGAGAGATCCGCATGGTCATCGGCGAGATCCGCATGGCGCCGACGAACGACGACGTTAAAAAGATCGTCAATCTGGCGAGCGAAAATCTCGGTTTGCAAATCTCCATCGAAGGCAAACGCGAAGCCGCCCGGCACGCGATCTTTTTTGACGGCATCACATGGTACAGCGTCGAGACGAAGCTGCAAAAATACCTGCAGCGCACGCTGTCCGAGCCTTTCACCATTATCGATCACCCGAAGACAAAACAATTCGAGGTCGATGTGCAGCTCGACCATCACCGCGTCGTCCGGTTCCTGAGTTCTGATGACAGGCTGATGGACCCGCGCATGTATATCTTCATTCTCTGGCTGATCGGCAGTTCCATCGTGCTGATGGCGGTGGCGGTGGTTTTCATGCGCAACCAGATCCGGCCGATCCACCGGCTCGCGCTTGCCGCGGAAAAGCTCGGCAAGGGGCAGGACCTCGCGACCTTCAAGGTCGAGGGCGCGCGCGAGGTGCGGCAGGCGGGCAGGGCGTTCCTTGATATGCGCGACCGCATCCGCCGCCAGATCGACCAGCGCACGGCGATGCTGGCGGGCGTCTCGCATGACCTGCGCACGCCCTTGACGCGCATGAAGCTGCAGCTTGCCATGCAGAAGGACGCGGCCGGCAGCGACGAGCTGAAGCAGGATCTCGACGAGATGGAAAAAATGCTCGAAGGCTATCTTGCCTTCGCGCGCGGCGGCGGCAACGAGGCGACAGAGCTGGTCGATATGCGCTCCGTTCTCGCCCGCATCGCCGCTAACGCGCGGCGGCAGGGCGCGGACATCACGGGAGACTATGTCGATCACGCACCTTTGCGCGCGCGTCCCGTGGCGATCGAGCGTGCGCTCGGCAATATCGTCAGCAACGCCTGCAAATACGCCCAACATGTCCGCATCGGTTTGAAGACGGAGCCGGAAACGGTTGAGATCACGGTCGATGACGACGGGCCGGGCATTCCGGCGGAGCAGCGCGACGAGGTCTTCAAACCCTTTTACCGCCTCGAAAAATCGCGCAACCAGAAAACCGGCGGCCTCGGCCTCGGCCTTTCCATCGCGCAGGACATTATCCATGGCCACGGCGGCGAAATATCGCTTGTCGATAGTGACATGGGCGGCTTGCGGGTAGTGGTGAGGTTGCCTGCTTAGCGCGAAAGATCTTCCGCACGCCGCGTCGCGGCTTTGAGGGCGCGGTTGAACAAATCCTGTATCCCCGAGTCGGACATCAGCACTTTCAGCGCGGCTTCGGTGGTGCCGCCGGGGCTGGTGACGTTTTTGCGCAAGGTTTCCGCGGGCGTCGCGGCGTCACTTTCAGCGAGGGCGGCGGCACCGATGACCGTCTGGCGGGCAAGCTTTTCCGCCATCTCTTGTGGCAGGCCGATGTTCACGCCGGTTTGCGTCAGCGTTTCGATGAGCAAAAAGATATAGGCGGGGCCGGAACCGGAGAGGGCGGTCACGGGGTTGAGCTGGGATTCGTACTCCGCCCACAACACCTCGCCTACCGCGCCGAGCAGCTTCGCCGCCCTGTCTTTTTCAGCCGCGCTGACGTTTTGGTTGGCGCAAGCGACGGTGATGCCTTTGCCGATGGCGGCGGGTGTGTTGGGCATGGCGCGGACGACCTTTGCGCCGTTGCCGAGATGCTGCTCGAAAAACGCAATCGGTTTGCCGGCGGCGATGGTGACGACGAGCGCGGCGGGATAAGCCTGATAATCGTCCACCATGTCGGCCAGCGTTTGCGGCTTGACGGCAAAAACAATGACGTCGGGCTGGAACTCTTTGGAAATGTCGGCGAAGGATTTTATCGAGGAGCAGGCTGGATCGACGATCACCAGTTTGTCGCAGATGTTCTTGTCCTGCCAGCGCCGCGCCATGGCGCCGCCCATCTTCCCGCAGCCAACGAGAAGGACGTTCAAGCTTCACCGATGGTTTCGAAGACCGCAGCGTTGAGATCGTCGTGCAGTCTGACGTCGCCCGCCGCCGCGAGGCGGAAGGTCGAATGGAAGCGGTTGCATTCGGCGACCGCGATGTCGAGTACGTCGGCGACGAGATCGATGGCGATGCCCGAGGGGATCATACGCAGCAGCAGCGTGTGGCGGAAGGTCGGGAACATGCTCTGGTTGGCGAGGTCGAAGTGGCCGAGCCACATGTTCTGGTTGATTTTCTCCAGCGCGACGGCGGCCATTTCATAGCTGCCGGCGGGAATCTCTATCGGCAGCGAGCAGGAAATCAGCAGCGCCGAAAATTCGTCCTGCCATTCGAGGCAGACGCTGATGTTCGCCACTTGCCCCGGCAGGGACATGTCGAGCGTGCAGTCGTCGTGGCGGATGAAGTCCCAGCCTTTGGTTTCGGCAAGTTCCTCCACCATGTCGACGGGGTTGTTGCTGTCGTGGGAAAGTTCAAACGGGGTTCCGATCATTCCTTTTTACTCCCCGTCTTTTGGGTCTTTGCGGTTTTCGGTTTTTGCGTCTTCAGGCTTTTTTCGAGTTCGGCGAGGCGTTTTTCCAGCGCGATCTGGCGTTCGCGGGCTTTTTGCGCCAGTGCTTCGACTTGTTCAAATTCGTCGCGGGTGACGAGGTCCATTTCGGCCAGAAACCCGTTGACGAGGGACTTGATCTGCCCGCGCACGGCGCCGAGCGACTGGGCCGCGCCGCCGGCCATTTTGGCCAGATCGTCCATAAATTTGAGGTTATCGCGGGTACTTCTCATAATATCTCACCAAGTTTTTTGCCTTTCTATCACGAGAACGGTAGTTTATGCAATGTTTTAATCTTTTTATCGCCCTCGGCATAGCAATCTCGTGACGCGACTCGGGAGTTTCGCTAGGGTGATTTTCGACCTTACCAGACAATGTGATTATGTAAATAAATGATTCCCTATCCCAAGATAGACCCGATCGCCATTCATTTTACCGCAAAGTATGGTATCCGCTGGTACGCTTTGGCGTATCTCACCGGGTTTTTGGGCGGGTGGTATTACGCCGGACGCCTCACCGACCGCGATCCGGGCCGCCGGCCGAACCGCGAGGACATCGACAACGTCCTGCCGTTGCTGGTGCTGGGCGTGATTCTCGGCGGGCGCACGGGTTACGTGCTGTTCTACAATTTCGACTATTATATGGCGCATCCTTTGCGGATTCCCGCTATCTGGGAAGGTGGCATGTCGTTCCATGGCGGGTTGCTGGGCGTCGCCGCCGTCGTTCTTCTCTACGCGCGCAAGCACAAGTTTTCGCCGTGGGCGCTGGGCGACATTCTCGCCTGCGTGACGCCGATCGGCCTTTTCTTCGGCCGGATCGCCAACTTCATCAACGGCGAGCTTTTCGGCCGTGTCTCGACCGTGCCGTGGGCGATGGTCTTTCCGCAAGGCGGGCCGTGGCCGCGCCATCCGAGCCAGCTCTACGAGGCGTTTCTCGAAGGCATCTGTCTTTTCACCGTTCTTTATCTCGCCGCGCGAAAGGAGTCCGTCCGTCATACGGAAGGATTGCTGTTCGGCATGTTCGTGACGGGATACGGTCTGTGCCGGTTCCTCGTCGAGTTTTTCCGCGAACCCGATCCGCAGATCGGTTTCATCTTCCAATACTTCACCATGGGGCAGTTGCTCTCGCTGCCGATGATCGTTGCGGGGCTTTACATCGTACGCTATGCAAGAAAACGTAAAACAAAAGCTTAAGGGTAAAAACCCCGTGCATGAAGAGATCGCCGCCGAAATCACGGCGCGCGGTCCGATAACGGTCGCGGAGTATATGGAGCGCGCGGTCTCCGCCTATTACAAGACGCAGGAGCCTTTCGGCGTAAGGGGCGATTTCACCACCGCCCCCGAGATCAGCCAGATGTTCGGCGAGATGGTCGGCGCGTGGCTCGTCGATGCCTGGATGCAGATGGGGCGGCCCGGCAATGTCAAGCTGGTCGAGCTCGGGCCGGGCAAGGGCACGCTCGCGGCGGACATCATGCGCACGGTCTCCAACTGGCCGGATTTCAAAAACGTGGTGACGCTGCATCTGGTCGAGACCAGTCCGCGTCTGAAGGGGCTGCAGGCGCTGACGCTGAAGAATGTCAGTGTCGGCTGGTATGACAGTTTCGACGAGGTGCCGGAAGGCGTCTGCTTCGTCGTCGCCAACGAGTTTTTCGACGCGCTGCCGATCCACCAGCTGAAAAAGACCAAGGACGGCTGGTGCGAGCGCCGCATCGGCTACGATGCCGAGCACGACGTCTTTTTCTTCACCACCGCGCCGCTGGATTTCAAGCTCGAAGGCATGATGCCGGAAGATTTCATGGCCGCGCCGGAGGGGAGCATCTTCGAGATCAGCCCCGCATCTCTGGAGGTGATGCAGCGGGTATCGGAGCGCATCGCGCGGCACGGCGGCGCGGCGCTGATTTTGGATTACGGCCATGCGGAGGCGGGGCTGGGCGACACGCTGCAGGCGGTCGCGCATCACAAATATGCGGACGTGCTGGAAGATCCGGGCCTGCGCGACATCACCGCGCATGTCGATTTCGGCACGCTGAAGGCGGTCGCATCGCAGCGGGCCGTCGTGTCGGGGCCGGTGACGCAGGGAGAGTTTTTGATCGGGCTCGGCATCGAGGCGCGGGCGCAAAGCCTCTGCAAAAAAGCTACGGACGAACAGCGCGAAGACATCACGACGGCGCTCTGCCGCCTTGTCGCGCCGAAGGAAATGGGGCGTCTGTTCAAGGTCATGGCCCTGACGTCGCGTGAAAAGCCCATTCAGCCCGCAGGCTTCGTGCCCGCGGCGGGAGAGCAGCATGAAACACATCACGACTGACCTTGCCGCGATACCGTGGGTGCAGCACGGATTCTTCACCCGCGCGGGCGGCGTCAGCGGCGGGATTTACGCGTCGCTCAACTGCGGCTTCAAAAAAGACGACAAGCGGAACAACGTGCGCACAAACCGCGCGCTTGCCGCGGAGGCGCTGGGCATTGCGCCCGGACGTCTTGTTGTCACGCGCCAGACTCACGGTACCAAGGTTGTCACGGTCCGCAAGCCGTGGGTGCCGAAAAATGCGCCGGAAGGCGACGGCATGGTGACGGCGGAGCGCGGCATGGGGCTAGGCGTTCTGACGGCGGATTGCGTGCCGGTGATGTTCGCCTCCAAAAAAGACAAGATCGTCGGCATCTGCCACGCCGGATGGAAAGGGGCGCTGGGCGGCGTGCCGGAGCAAGTGTTTGCGGCGATGAAAAGGCGTGGCGCGCAGCCGGAGGACATCGCGGTCGCGATCGGCCCCTGCATCGGCGCGGACTCATACGAGGTGAGCGATGATTTCATGCTGCCGTTTCAAGAGCAGGATTCAGACAATGCGCGGTTTTTCAAGCGGTCGCCGAACGCGGGGCATCATATCTTCAATCTGCCGGGCTATGTGGCGCAGCGGCTGAAGAGGGTCGGCATTGAAACGATATATGATACGCATCAGGACACGCTGACCGACGACTCTTTCTTCAGCAACCGCCGCGCCTATTTGACGGGCGAAAAGGGCTTCGGGCTGCAGATCTCGATTATTTCAATAAAATGAACAGGTTATAGAGAAGACTTCTTTTTTGATAGAAAATTGGCTAATTTAATGCCGCAGTTGGGAAGCCGGACAAATTATGGGCGAGAAGAAAATGAAATTGATTGCATGCTCCAGCAACCAGCCGCTTGCCGCGGCGGTATCGGCCTATCTTGGCATTCCGTTGACACAAGTTAACCTCAAGCGCTTCGCCGATCAGGAGATCTTCGTCGAAGTGCTGGAGAACGTGCGCGGCGAGGACGTTTTCGTCGTCCAGTCCACCTCTTATCCCGCCAACGACCACATCATGGAAATGCTCATCATGATCGACGCGCTCAAGCGCGGCTCGGCTCGGCGCATCACGGCGGTCATGCCCTATTTCGGCTATGCGCGTCAGGACCGCAAGACGGGGTCGCGTTCGCCCATTTCCGCCAAGCTCGTCGCCAACCTGATCACCGAGGCGGGCGCCGATCGCGTGCTGACGCTTGATCTGCACGCCGGACAGATCCAGGGCTTTTTTGACATTCCGGTGGACAACCTTTTCGCCGGCACGCCGATTTTCGTGCCTTACGTGCGGAAGACGAAATCGGACAAGCTGTTGACGGTCGTTTCGCCCGACGTGGGCGGCGTGGTGCGCGCGCGCGCGCTGGCCAAGCAGCTTGATGCCGGCCTTGCCATCATCGACAAGCGCCGCGAGAAAGCGGGCATCTCCGAAGTCATGCACGTCATCGGCGAAGTCGAGGGGCAGGAGTGCATCCTGATCGACGATATGGTCGACAGCGCGGGCACGATCTGCAACGCGGCGGCGGCGCTGATGAAGGAAGGCGCTGCGTCGGTGCGCGCCTTCGCGACACACGGCGTTCTCTCCGGCAGCGCGATCGACCGCATCGAAAAGTCGCCGCTGAGCGAAATGGTCGTTACCGACAGCATCGCCGCGACGGAAGCGACGCGGGCTTGCAAAAAGCTGAAATACCTGCCGGTCGCGCCGCTGATCGGTGAGGCAATCATGCGCATCAGCGAGGAGCGTTCGGTGTCGTCGCTGTTCGACGCTGTGCCCTCGGGCGTCTAAGCCCGGAACCTTTTAGTCTGAATCCGAATTGTCGCCGTTCTGCGCATAGAGCGAGTCGAACAGCTTTTCGTTGATATGGGCTTTGTATTTCCCCCACAGGTACTGGCGGTATTGCTCGAGCAAATCGCCGCTGATTTGTTGTTGCAAGGCGCTCGCAAATCCCTCTTCGTCTGCTTTGATCGTATCTTTCGGTATCTTGATCTGGCGGCCGGTGAGGCGGAGAATGGCGAGCGCGTTTTGCGCGGTGACGGTGGTCGTTTCGCCGACGGCGGAGAGGGAAAAAAGGCCGTTCAGCATATCGTCGCTCAGCTTGGCCTGCTTTGAAGGCTCGCTGCGCTGGATTTCGCCGGTTTGCATCACCTGTTGCTTCAGTTCCGCCGCGATTTTGGTGAAGGACTCGCCCTTTTGAAGGCGGGCGATGATGCTCTTGGCCTTGTCGTTCAGGGCTTCGAGTTCCTGATCTTTCGTCCAACGGGCGAGAACGGACGCGCGGACGTCGCTGAACGGCGGCTGGCTGGCGGGGAAGACGTCGTCGACGCCGACGACCTGATAAGAGCCGTCGGGCGCTTCGATCATCTGGCTCGTGTCGCCCTTTTCGAGGCTGAAGCCGGCCGAGACGATTTTGGCGATGTCGGGAACCTTGGCGTCCGGCGTTTTTTCGCCGGCGAGCACGCCGCTGGCGCTGACTTTTTTCAGGACGGTGACGGGGAGGTTGAATTGTTTGGCGATGTCCTGCAGGGAGGCGCCGCCGCCGATGGCGTCTTCGATCTTGTTGGATTCCTTGTACATGGCGTCATCGATCTTGTCCTGCGCGAGGTTGCTTTCGATTTCGCTCTTCACGGCGCTGAAGGGCTGGACGACGCCGGGGATGATCTTCTTGATGTAAAGAATGTGCCAGCCGAGCGGGGTCTTGATCGGCGCGGTGATCGTGCCTTGCGTGCCGGCGAAGGCCGCGAGGCGCAGTTCTTGGGCGATCTGCTTGCGCTGGAAAGGTTCCGCCTTGAGGTAGCTGACCTTGCCGCCCGCCTGTTTGACCGCGGCGCGGAGGTTGTTGTCCTTCTGGGCGGCCTGGTAAACCTTCATCGCCGTGGCTTCATCCGGCGCGATGGCCTGCGCGATGATGCGGGTTTGCGGCAGCCTGTAGGCGTCGAGGTTGTCTTTGTAGTGTTGCTCCAGCCGCGCGTCGGGGATCTTGATGGTGGCGGCGACGGCCTTGCGCGAGAGTGTGATGACCGTCAGGGCGCGGTATTCCGGCAGTGTGTAGTCGCTCTGGACGGTTTCGTAATAGGATTTCAGGTCGGCTTCGGACGGCGGCTTGACGGGCGGGACGTCTTTCGCCGTCAGCATGAAGTATTCGCCGCTGCGGTATTCGTCGCTGTATTTCATCGCGTCGTCGACAAGCTGCTTCGGCGGGTAGGCGCCGGACATGACGACGCTTTGCAGCATCTGGGTCGCGATGTCGCTTTTGAGCGAGGCGACGAGCTGGGGCTCACTCATGTTATAAGCCTGCTCGAGGCGGTCAAGCGCATCCTGCGGCTGCATGCCTTTTTTGACGTAAGGGGCGATGATGCCTTTAATCTGCCGTGCGGCGAGCACTTCTCCGGGAAGGATGTCGGCGTCGACCGCAGCCAGGTTGAACGCCTGCCGGTTGAGTTCCTGCTTCAGAATGATGCGCGGGATGCCGGCACGGATGGCGTCGCTTTCGCTCATGTTTTTACGGCTGAGTTCGTCGCGTACCATGCGCTCGAAGTCGGCGGAGTGAATTTTGATGCCGCCGATCTTCGCCACCACGTCGCTTCCGCCGATGCTGTTGAAGACGCTGTTCCCGCCAATCAGCGCCAGCCCCGTCATCGCCAGCAGCAAAAGGCCGAAGAGGACGAACTTGACCACGGGGGACTTGGCACCAGCGCGCATCTGTTTAAGCATAAAGAAATCCTTTTCCGGTCGATTATGAATTGATTATTAAAAGATATTTAGCGAAGATGACGCCGAATGCAAAGGAGAAAGATATATGCCCAAGCTTATTGTCGGAAACTGGAAAATGAACGGTTTGCAGGCGGAGAGCCTTGAACGCGTGGAAAAACTGGCCGCTGGCGTGCAAGGCGACGCCTCCGGCTCTTTCCATATGGTTGTCTGTCCGCCGGCGACGCTGATCGCGCCTGTCGCAGCGAAACTGAAGGATTCGGTCATCCGCTGGGGCGGGCAGGATTGCCATGCGGAAGCTTCCGGTGCGTATACAGGCGATATCGCCGCGCCGATGCTGAAGGACATGGGCTGCGATTTCGTGATCCTCGGCCATTCCGAGCGCCGCCAGCACCACGGGGAAACCAGCGCAGAGGTCGCGGCCAAAGCGAAAGCCGCCCATGCGTCGGGGCTGACCGCCATCATCTGTGTCGGCGAGCTCGATGCCCAGCGCAGCGCAGGCGAGCAGGAAAGCGTTGTGGGACGGCAACTGGCGGAATCGATTCCCGATACGGCGTCGACCGAAAACACGGTGATCGCCTATGAGCCGGTCTGGGCGATCGGCACGGGCAAGACGGCCTCGGCCGACGACATCAAGCAGATGCACGCCTTCATCCGCGGCAAGGTCGGAACGCTGCAAATTCTCTATGGCGGCTCGGTCAAAGCGGCCAATGCCAGTGAAATCCTCCACACCGAGAACGTGGACGGCGTTCTGGTCGGCGGCGCGAGTCTCAAGGCCGACGAGTTTCTGGGGATTGCGGTGGCCAGTTAGTTAACATAACTAGTAAGAAAATATAAATCGCTGGATTTTTGGCAGGATACGGCTTAGAAATACGGCATAAGAGATATATCATTCCATAACATAAAAAACAGAATTCGAGGAACAAATCCATGCAATCAGTCATTCTTGTTATTCAATTGATTGTGGCGATCGCGATTGTCGCTGTCGTGCTGGTGCAGCCTGCGGAAGATGCGGGCTTCGTCGGCGGTTCGGGCTCGATGTCCAACCTCGGGGCCACGCGCAGCAAAGGCGACGCCCTGTCGCGCATCACGGGCTATCTCGGAGCCATTTTCTTCATCACCAGTCTGGCGCTGGCCTTGATGGCCGAGCATCATGGAAAGGCGCAAAGCATTCTTGACGTCAATACCGGCCCCGCGGCCGTGACGCAGACGGCGCCGCAGAAAGCCGCGCCGCCCGCAGCAACCGCGCCGGCGAAGAAGCAGGCTGAGAAACAGAAAAAACCGTCCGCGCCGATTTCGAAATAACTTCCAACTTCAGGAGAACGCCGATGCCCCGCTATATATTTATCACTGGCGGGGTGGTGTCTTCGCTTGGCAAGGGGTTGGCGTCGGCATCGCTGGGCGCGGTGCTGCAGGCGCGCGGGTTCAAGGTGCGCTTGCGCAAGCTTGATCCGTACCTCAACGTCGATCCCGGCACGATGAGCCCTTACCAGCACGGCGAAGTCTACGTCACCGACGATGGTGCGGAGACCGACCTCGACCTCGGTCATTATGAGCGCTTCACCGGCGTTGCGGCGCGGAAATCAGACAACATCACCACGGGCCGCATCTACCTCAATATCATCCAGAAGGAACGCCGCGGCGATTATCTCGGCGCGACGGTGCAGGTCATCCCGCACGTCACCAACGAGATCAAGAAATTTATCGGCGAGGACAACGACGACGCGGATTTCGTGTTGTGCGAGATCGGCGGCACGGTCGGCGATATCGAAAGCCTGCCATTCCTCGAGGCGATCCGCCAGTTCGGTAATGAAGTCGGGCACGAGAACGCGCTTTATATCCACGTCACGCTGCTGCCCTTCATTCCGACGGCGGGCGAGCTCAAGACAAAACCGACGCAGCACTCTGTGAAGGAGCTTTTATCGGTCGGGATCCAGCCGAGCATCCTGCTCTGCCGCGCCGAGCGCGAAATCCCCGACGACGAGCGCCGCAAGATCGCGCTCTTCTGCAACATCAAGAAAGAATGCGTTATCCCCGCGCTCGACATGAAGAGCATCTATCAGGTGCCTGTCAGCTACCACAAGGAAGGGCTGGACGAGCAGGTGCTGAAATATTTCGGCCTCAAGGCCAAGGCACCGGATCTCAAGCGCTGGTACGAGATCATGGAGCATATCGCGCATCCCGAGGGCGAGGTGACGATCGGCGTAGTCGGAAAATACACGTCGCTGCTCGATAGTTACAAGTCTCTTTCCGAAGCGCTGATGCACGGCGGCTTCGCCAACAACGTCAAGGTCAACGTCGACTGGATCGACGCGGAAATCTTCGAAAAAGAGGACTGTGCGGTGAAACTCGCGAGCGTCGACGGCATTCTCGTGCCCGGCGGTTTCGGCGAGCGCGGCACGGAAGGAAAGATCAACGCCGTGCAATTCGCCCGCGAGCACAAAGTGCCGTATTTCGGCATTTGCCTCGGCATGCAGATGGCGGTCATCGAAGTCGCGCGCCACAAGGCGGGCTTGAACGACGCGGGTTCGAGCGAATTCGGCCAATGCAACAATCCCGTCGTCGGCCTGATGACCGAATGGCTGAAGGGCAACGAGCTGGAAAAGCGCGACGAGCGCGGCAATCTCGGCGGCACGATGCGCCTCGGCGCCTATCACGCGAAACTGGCGGCGAACTCGCAGGTGCGGGAGATTTACGGCGATGACACGATCTCCGAGCGTCACCGCCACCGCTACGAGGTCAACACGACCTATAAAAAACAGCTTGAGGACGCGGGCCTCAACTTCAGCGGCATGTCGCCGGACGGACGCCTGCCGGAGATCATCGAGATGGCAGACCATCCGTGGTTCATCGGCGTGCAGTTCCACCCCGAATTGAAATCCAAGCCCTTCGCGCCGCACCCGCTCTTCACGTCGTTCATCAAGGCGGCAGTGGAAAAATCAAGGTTGGTTTAGGTGGGAATTTATTATTCTGGGCCTCTTGACTCCCTAAACTTTATGTATATGGTGTGCGGGATCACATAATGTAATCTCGCCATTTCAGGAGAAACATCATGAGCGAATCAGCGCCCAAAGAGTATGAATACGTTGAGTTTTCTTTCAAAAAGCCGTCGGGCTTCCGGAACGGGAAGTACTACGACGTCACGGCGTTTTTGCTTGTGCCCGCGGAGGTCGTGCCCGAAATGAAGCAGGCGCAGGAAAAAGAAGTCAACGAGAGCCTGTACAAGACGCTGCTGTCCAAGGGCGCGCTGCTGCACAAGGAAGACGGCCCCGCATACAAGGTCATCGAAAAAAGCGGCTTCAACAAACACTACGCCGTGCTCTTGAAAGAAGAATACTGGGTCAAGGGTGTGCGTCAGAAAGGCAACGCACACGTCAAAAATCTGGGCAAGTTCAAGTTTTAAGACAGTCTGAAAAAAATATTTAAAAAAGCGGGTCCGCAACAGACCCGCTTTTTTCTTGCACTCGTTTTGTCAGACATATTTTTCCCTGATCAGCGCACCGATGGCCTGATCTTTCAGCAATTCTTCGTCGGGAACGAAGTCGATATATTCGGCGAGGCTTTGCAGGTTCCAGTTCGCGCCGTTTCTTTGCATTTTGGAGAAGAGGAACGTTTCCTTGTTGCCGTCGCCGGTGAGGGCGGATTCAAGCAGCTCCTTCTCATCCTGCGCGCGGACGATGTGGCATTTCCCGTTCGCGACCTGTCCGAAAGCGTAGTTGTGCGATACGACCACGAAAAACATCTGCTGCACCTGCGGCGGCACGTCTTTCAGCATGATGGAAATTTCCTCGTCGTCGCCGCTGCCGACGCCGTCGTCGTTGTCGCCCGAGGGGAGGATGGACAGCGTGGCTTTGTCCGGATTACGGGGGATGATCGTATAAGGAGAGATGATCTCCACGGGATTTTTGTTCGCATCGTAGCAGTAGCACAGCAGGTCGAGATGATAGGGCGGCTTGTTTTTGTCCGCTTCGAACTGTTTGCCGAGCTTTTCCATTTTTTGCGCGTGAGCGGCGTCTATCTGCAGGCGCTGGCTCATATCGGGCTTCCAGTAGCGCAGCAGGGAACTGCCCGCGCTGTATACGGCAGAAAGGCCGGCGCCGCCGGTCAGTTCGAACTTTGCGAATATGTCCGCCGTGACGTCGTTTCCGGCCAGGAATTTCGTGTAGTCGCTTTCACGCGGGTCCCAGCTGAGCCCGATGCGCAGGTGAGGCGCTTTGTCGGGGGATATTTCCACTATTTTTGCTGTGTTGTCGGCCATGAATAAACTCCTGTTGAAAATGATTTATGAGATAAGTCCGGCACACGTTCTCACGAACGCCTGCTCCCGATAGCGGGATGCGTTTTGATGGCGCCTGTGTTCCGTCTTTTTGACAGGCAACGCTGTCAGGCGCGCTTTTTCTTGCCGTTGATGGCTTTGAGCTTCGGCGGACGCTTCTGGGCGCATTTGATCGTATTGCGGCCGGAGAATTTCGCGATGGGGCCAAGCTCTTCCTCGATGCGGATCAGTTGGTTGTATTTCGCGATGCGGTCGGAGCGCGATGCCGAGCCAGTCTTGATCTGTCCCGCGTTGGTGGCGACGGCGAGATCGGCCAGCGTCGTGTCTTCCGTTTCGCCCGAACGGTGCGAGAAGACGACGCCGAAGCCGGCTTTCTGCGCCATTTCGACGGTGTTCAGCGTTTCGGTGAGCGTGCCGATCTGGTTGACCTTGATGAGAATGGCGTTGCTGGCCTTGCGGTCGATGCCTTCCTGCAGGCGTGCGACGTTGGTGACGAACAGATCGTCGCCGACGAGCTGGATCTTGTCGCCGAGGCGCTTGGTCATCTCGACCCAGCCTTCCCAGTCGTCTTCGGCGAGGCCGTCTTCGATGGAGACGATGGGGAACTTGCCGATCAGCTTTTCGTAGACGTCGATCAGCGCATCGGAGTCGTAGGTCTTGCCTTCGCCTGCGAGAACGTATTTGCCTTTCTTGTAGAATTCCGTCGCCGCGACGTCGAGGCCGAGCACGACGTCAAGTCCCGGCTTGTACCCTGCGGCGGCGATGGCTTTCTCGATGAAGGCCAGCGCCTGCTCGGGGTTCTTGAGGTTGGGGGCGAAGCCGCCTTCGTCGCCGACGGCGGTGTTCATGCCCGCTTCCGAGAGTTGCTTCTT
This sequence comes from Pseudomonadota bacterium, assembly GCA_021849295.1. Classification (GTDB taxonomy): domain Bacteria; phylum Pseudomonadota; class Alphaproteobacteria; order Micavibrionales; family UBA2020; genus PALSA-926. Next base: position 61,766 of record JAJZTA010000003.1, read on the forward strand.
CAGCGCGTGGAACACTTCCGCGCCCATGCGCACGCTGTCCGCGACGCAATCCGCACTGACCGGCAGGATCATGAATTCCTGAAAGTCGATGGTGTTGTCGGCGTGCGCGCCGCCGTTGATGATGTTCATCATCGGCGTCGGCAGCAGGTGGGCGTTGATGCCGCCGACATAGCGGTAGAGCGGTTGCTCGAGGTCGTTGGCCGCTGCGCGTGCCGCCGCGAGAGACACGCCGAGTATGGCGTTGGCGCCGAGACGCGCCTTGTTAGGCGTGCCGTCAAGCTCGATCAGCATTTGGTCAAGGATCGTCTGGTCTTCCGCGTCGAGGCCGACGATGGTGTCGAAAATTTCGCCGTTGACGGCATCGACGGCGTCAAGCACGCCCTTGCCGCCGAAGCGTTTCTTGTTGCCGTCGCGTTTTTCAACCGCTTCATGCGCGCCGGTGGAGGCGCCTGAGGGAACGGCGGCGCGGCCAAACGCGCCGGTTTCCAGCACGACGTCCACTTCGACGGTGGGATTGCCGCGGCTGTCGAGAATTTCACGTCCAACGATATCAATGATAGCTGTCATAATATAACTCCTTGAATGAGACGAGTGAACGATAACGGGGAAACAGACCCCGCGCAAATGAAAACATATAAAGACTATAGGAGATTTATTAATTTTTGTTTGCGATACTGGCAGTTGCTGACCAACCGCTGAAGGAGAAATTTATGAAACGTTTGACAGGAGCCGCGGCACTCGCTTTTTGCCTGTTTTTCGCGGTTGCCGCGCCGCCGTCCTATGGCGTTGAAAGACCTGCCGTTTCTGCGCAAGACCGTCAGTTTCTCGACCACATCGGCAAAGTTTTTCGCAATGTGGGCGACAAGTTCGGCTGCAGCGAGCTGGTCGGAGCCAATTTTGTGCCGCCGCAAAACCAGGAGATCGCGCTCGAATATTTGCCCAAAGGGGACAAGCTCCAGAGTTGGACGCGTATGGTGACTGTCACGCTTTTCACCCTGACCGGCAATCCGAAGATCGATTACCAGATCATGAACAAGATCGCGGGCGGATTGCTGGGGGCTTTCAGGTCGCGCGGGAAGATCACCGGCATGCAATTTTACCATAACAGTAAAAACAACGAACCGGCCGCATTCTTCCAATTCGATATGGGCTCGGGGGCGTCGCTCGAGCATGATGCGGGCGTCTTTTTGCGCACTGGGGAGATCGCGGCTGGATTCATTCAGGTCCAGTCACGCGGCAAGCCGCTGATGCCCTCCGATATTGCGGGGCTCAAAAGCCTGCTCGGCCCGATCGGCCATGCTCCCGCCAGCGCTAAACCGGCGGATGCGAAACCGGCTGCACACAAGTAGATGTTTTTGATTATACACCCGGTCCCTGCGGGGGCTTGGGCGTGTTTTTCGGCGTGTTCGGCTTGGGATCGGCGCTCTTCTTTTTCTTCGCCTTGGAATTGAAGACGGAGCGGATGCCTTTGTACGCCGCCTGAAACGGCGTGACGAACATGGCCTTGGCGCAGCTGCCGCCGACAACCGCGACGCCGAGCGGAATGACTTTGAGCTCCGTCACCTGACGGCTGGCTATGAAGCCGAAGACGCCCGCTGCTGCCGTCAAGGCGCTGGGAAGGGCGATGCCGCCCGCGATAGCGCCGAAAGCGCCCGCGGCCGCGAGAACGGGCAGGGCGGGCATAACGGCGGCGGTGGCGATGACGCCCGCAACGGCGGCGCCGGCGCCGGCCGCTGCCAGCGTGTAGGGAATGAAGAGAAACCTTTTGTTTTTCGTCAGATCAAAATTGATATCGCCCATGGTGATTTCCTTCTCTACTTAAATGATGCACGCGGTCCTTGCGGTGGCTTGGGCGCGTTTGCGGGTTTTGTCTTGGAGGTCTTTTTTGCTTTGGTGTTGAAAACGGAACGAAGGCCTTTATAGGCGGCTTGAAACGGCGTGACGAACAATGCTTTGGCGCAACCGGCGCCGACGACCGCCATGCCGAGCGGAATGACTTCAAGTTCCGCCTTCTTGCGGGTGGCGAGAAAGCCAATGCCGCCGACCAGCGCCGCCAGTGCGACGGGAACCACGACCCCGCCGATCACTGCGCCCGCCGCGCCCGCGGCGGCAAGGACGGGCAGCGTCGGCATGACGGAGGCCAGCGTCACAGGGGCCGCCGTTCCGCCGGCCAGAGCGGTAATGGTGTTGAGAAGGGCGACGACGGGCAAAACGGGAAGCGCGGCGGCAATCGCCGTGCCAACGCCCGCGATGGCGCCCGCGGCGGCCATGGTGTACGGGAAGATCAGGAACTTTTTGTCTTTTGTCAGGTCGAGAGAGAAATTGCCCATGTGTATTGCCCCTTATGACTGAATTTAAGCCACCTTAGCTTTGGCGGCGTAGCCTTGCGGCTTGAGCAGCCGGTCGATGGAGACGAGCTGTTCCAGCAGCGCTGGCATGTCCTTGAGGTTGACCATGTTGGGGCCGTCAGACGGCGCCTTGTCGGGGTTCTGATGCGTTTCCATGAAGACGGCGGCGACGCAGCCGGTCGCCAGCGCTGCGCGCGCGAGATAGGGCACCATGCGGCGGTCGCCGCCCGTAGTCGCGCCGTTGCCGCCCGGAGACTGCACCGAGTGCGTCGCGTCGAACACGACCGGATGCCCCGTTTCAGCCATGACCGGCAGGGCGCGCATGTCGTTGACCAGCGTGTTGTAGCCGAAGGTCACGCCGCGTTCGCACAGCATGACGTTGGGGTTGCCGCTGTCGGTGACTTTGGCGGCGACGTTCTTCATGTCCCACGGCGCGAGGAACTGGCCTTTCTTGACGTTGATCGCCTTGCCGGTTTTGGCGGCGGCGACCAGCAGGTCGGTCTGGCGGCAGAGAAATGCGGGGATTTGCAAAACATCGACATGTTCCGCGACGCGTGCGCATTGCTCCGGCGCATGGACGTCGGTGATGACAGGCAGGCCGGTTTCTTTGCGCAGGGAGTCGAAGATCGGCATGGCCGCATCGAAGCCGAGGCCGCGTCCGCCCTTGAGCGAGGTGCGGTTCGCCTTGTCGAAGGAGGTTTTATAGATGAAGGGCAGCCCGAGCTTGTGCGTCATCTCTTTGAGCGCTCCCGCCATGTCGAAGGCGTGGTCCTTGCTTTCGAGGGCGCAGGGGCCGGCGATCAGCACGAACGGCAGATCGTTGCCGATTTTGAAGTTTTGCAGGGAGATGTGGTGTTGAGCGGTCATGAGCCTTTTTCCTTTAAATAAAGTCGGAATTTAGCATGCTTCGGCAGGTTGTCAATGTTTTTCATATACTTATGACATGGGGCTGTTTTAACCATTCGCTAACCATTACACCTGTATAATACATAATAACAAAACCGGAGCAGGAGACCGCATTATGGGTGACCCCATAGACGAAGGCTGGATGCGTGAACAGGCGAAGGAAATGCGCGAGGAGCGCGCCGCCGATCTAAAGGCCGCGGGTCCATTGCTCAATGAGGGGCAGAAACAGGAGCTTCAATCCTTTCTCAAAACCACCTGCTGGATGAAGCCTGCAGATGCCGCAGATGCGGCCGATACCATCAGCCAGCTTGCCGGAGAAAAGGGCGCAAATGCGAAGCAGGTTGTAAAAGACGCCCTTGAAGGACATGTTAGTAAAGCGTTTTTAAAGAACGACGATAACTTCAAACCGATCACCGGTATGCTCAGTGCCGCCATCGCTGCCCGCGAGGAGCGCATTACAGCGCTACATCAGACTGCCAAGCCCGCGACGCCTGCCGCCAGCGCGCCACAGTTGAAGAGCTGATTTAAAAATTATTATTTTAAATCAGTGAATTAAATTAAAATCATAAAAGATCGCTTTTATTTATGGGGTATTGCCAACGCGTCTGCATATAAGTATACGTTGACATATTAACCAGACATATTTACTTTCTGAAAAATAATTTTTCAATATGATTCCTTAACGCCAAAACGGAAGAAACACCTATGTCCAAACTGCTCAATATCGCGAAGACCGATGAAAAACCCCTTTACATTGACCCTACCGACGTCACCGCAGTGCACGTCGATCCGGCGAAAGAAGAGCTGCACCTTTATAACAGCGGCGGCGAGCTGCTCTGGATAAAACACAAGGATTGGGGCGTAGATGCCGATGAAGTGCTGCAGAAACTGGAACAGAACGGCGTGCCGATGGTCTGCTTTCCGGTGCGGGTCGAAGAGGACGGGCGCGAATATTTGAACTATATTTCGCCCAAGGCCGTGAACTTCATCACCGTTTCCGAACCCGCGAAAGACGGCAAGGTCGGCGTCATCGCCGGCGTAAAAGGCGTGGGCTGGGAAGAAACCTGGACGGGCGGCATGACCGTGGCGGAATTCGAAACTATCCGCGACGCCGTGAAGTCGGTCAAAAACCTTCTGGAATATGCACCGGAAGACGCCTATGCGCGCTGGTCTTCCGCGGCGGCGCTCTATATCGACCCCAAATCCGTGCGGCGCATTCAGGATCAAGGCTCGCAACTGATCGTCGGCTTTGATGGCACGGGCGGTCTGGACGTGCAGATAAAGGACATCTCGATCGACCGGTTCCTGCCGCCGGACTATGTGCGCGGCGAGCAATCGCCCGAGAACACGCGCCAGTTTAATCTGGCCTTCCAGAAGCTGATGGCCTATCAGGAGCAGCCGGAGGTTAAGGCGGAACAGAAAAAGGCCCGCTTCGATTTTGCTGCCGATATCCTCAAGTCCAACGACCGTCTGATCGACGTTTCTTCAAGCGAGCAGGCGAATTATATCAGCAAGGAAGATGTTGGTTACGTTTCCTTGCGTGATGATGCCGAAAAAGGCACTTTCTCCATCACCGTCACCAGCCAGAAAAGTGAAGCCAACCGTTACGGCGATATGCTGAGCTTCCGGTTCAATTCTGCGGCGGAGCGCCAGAAGGCCTTCAAGGCGATCGACAAGGCCCTCTCCGCGCAGCCGCCCAAACCGCCGCGCCGTCAGTACAAAATGTAAGCCGCGCCTTTTTTGAGATTGACGCTTTTGCCTCTCTGTGATTCCATAGGGAAATGAGTGCGTTACCCCAAAACAATCGCAAACTGATTTCACACATGCTGGCAACACTCTCCAGTTTCGGCCTGTTCGTGTATTTTTGCTATTTCCTGTTGCACGGGAACATGGGCTATTTTGCCCTGCACGGGCTGAACGACAAACTCGCGGCGGCGCAGGCGGAATACGATCAGGTCCATGCCGAACGCATGGTGCTGGAAAACCGCGTCGTGCAGCTCAGACCGGGCAGCATCAACCCCGATATGCTGAGCGAACGCGTGCGGCTCGTTTTGGGATATGCTAGGCCCGACGAGCGCGTAATTATTGAACCGTAATGGTCCAAAATAGACTTTTTTGCCCGCAATACCCGTTTTTAGCCGGATTTATCACCTTATGTGAAAGCAATCATCCAAAGGATGTTGCAAAATAAGCGCTCAGCGCTTAACTAAAAGGGCGTAATTTTCATGAAAAGAGGAGAGGTCTCCTTGGCGAAACCGACATCACCTGCCGGCAAGGCAAAATTGCAAACAGTAACCGCGGCTTCCAACGTCGCGACGCCGGAGCAAATGCTTCAGTTTTATAAGGATATGCTGCTGATCCGCCGCTTCGAGGAAAAAGCGGGCCAGCTCTACGGCATGGGCCTGATCGGCGGCTTCTGCCACCTTTACATCGGGCAGGAAGCCGTCGTGACCGGCGTGCAGTCGGTGCTGGAGCCGAAGGACTCGGTTATCACCGCCTACCGCGACCACGGGCACATGCTCGCCTGTGGCATGGACCCGAAGGGCGTGATGGCGGAACTGACCGGACGCTCCGGCGGCTATTCCAAAGGCAAGGGCGGCTCGATGCACATGTTCAGCCGCGAAAAGAATTTTTACGGCGGTCATGGCATCGTCGGCGCCACCGCGCCGCTCGGCATCGGCCTTGCCTTCGCGCACAAGTATCGCGGCGACGGCGGCATTACCACGGCCTACTACGGCGACGGCGCGGCCAACCAGGGCCAGATTTATGAATCCTATAACATGGCCTCGCTATGGAAGCTGCCGATCATCTTCATCATCGAAAACAACAAATACGGCATGGGCACAAGCCAGAAGCGCCATGCGGCGGGCGACTTTCTCAAGCGCGCCGAAGGTTTCGGCATTCCGGGCGAGAAGACCGACGGTATGGACGTTCTGGCCGTGCGCTCCGCGGCGCTGAAGGTCGCCGAGCACGTGCGTTCGGGCAAAGGGCCGATGGTGCTGGAAGTCAGCACATATCGTTACCGCGGCCACTCGATGTCCGACCCCGGCAAGTACCGCAGCAAGGAGGAAGTCGAGGACATGCGCGAGCATCACGATCCGATCGAGCATATCCGCAAGGCGATTCTCGACGGCGGCAAGATGACCGAGGACGCCTTCAAGCCCATCGACAAGGAAATCAAAACGATCGTCAACGACGCAGCGGAATTCGCGCAAGCCAGCCCCGAGCCGGATCCGTCCGAGCTTTGGACGGACGTGCTGTTGTAAGGAGATATCCATGAAAAAAATTTCGTATATCTCCTCTGCCCTGTTGTCTGTCGCCATGGCGTGCCCCGCGCACGCCGCCACGGCTGTGAAGGCTGCAAGCGGCGCCGCGGCTATCGCCGTGCCGGCCAAGATGGAAAACGCGCGCGTCATGATGCAAAGCACGGCAGGCTATATCTCCCCCGGCGGCGGCTGCCAGCATCATGCGGTGGGGACGCTCAACATAGAGTTCAACTACAACAAGGCGGATATTTCGCATCTGGGCGACGAGATTGCCTCCAAGGTCGCCAAGATAAAAGAGATCGCGAGAGACGCCGGCGCAACCGAAATCAAGCTGACCAGCGAGAATTACAACGTCCGCACCGGCGGCCCCTACTATAGCAACGGCTACGCGCAGGAAAACGCGAACTATTTTATCAACGGCAGCCTGAGCTTCGAGGTCCATCCCGCCGACATCGGGACGACTATCATGAGCCAGTTGAACAGGAAATCCTACCACGCGAATTTCAATTACCGGATGGACAGCAGATACTGCCCGTACGGCCAATAGACCAAGGAAACATTCTTCATGTCCATTCAAATTCTCATGCCCGCACTCTCGCCGACCATGACGGAAGGCAAACTTTCCAAATGGGTCAAAAAAGAGGGCGATGCCGTCAAGGCGGGTCAAGTGATCGCCGAGATCGAGACCGACAAGGCGACGATGGAAGTCGAAGCCGTCGATGAAGGCGTGATCGGCAAAATCCTTGTGCCCGAAGGCACCGAAGGCGTCGCCGTCAACACGCCGATCGCCGTTCTGCTCGAAGAGGGCGAAGACGCGGCTGAAGTTTCGTCTGCCGCGCCGGTCGAAGTGGCGTCCTCGCCGTGCAGCATGCCGGCCCCGTCGCAAATTTCTTGCCCGCCGCAAGCCGCGCCGCCGTCGCACGCGCCTGTGCAGACGGCCGTCGACATCGACGAAGAAAAGTTTTTCAAAAACGTCCAGACCATGACGGTGCGCGAAGCCTTGCGCGACGCGATGGCGGAAGAAATGCGCCGCGACGGCGACGTCTTCGTCATGGGCGAGGAAGTCGCGGAATATCAGGGCGCGTATAAAGTGACGCAGGGCCTGTTGCAGGAATTCGGCGACAAGCGAATCATCGACACGCCGATCACGGAATACGGCTTTGCCGGCCTTGGCGTCGGCGCGGCCTTTGCGGGCCTGAAGCCGATTGTCGAATTCATGACCTTCAACTTCGCCATGCAGGCGATCGACCATATCGTCAACTCGGCGGCGAAGACGTTGTATATGGCGGGCGGCCAGCTCGGTTGCCCGATCGTATTCCGCGGCCCCAACGGCCCCGCTTCGCGGGTCGGGGCGCAACACTCGCAATGCTATGCCAGCTGGTATGGCCATGTTCCGGGCCTGAAGGTTATCGCGCCGTGGTCGGGCGCGGACGCGAAAGGCCTGCTCAAAGCCGCGATCCGCGATCCCAATCCGGTCGTCTGCCTTGAAAACGAAATCATGTACGGCCAGAGCTTCGACGTGCCGACCGATCCGGAATTCGTCATTCCGCTTGGACGTGCGAAGATCGAGCGCGCCGGCACGGACGTCACGATCACCGCCTTCTCGCGCATGGTCGGCGTCGCGCTGGCCGCGGCGGAAAAACTGGCCGAAGAGGGCATCAGCGCGGAAGTGATCAATCTGCGCACCATCCGCCCGCTCGATGTCGAAACGATCGCCAACAGCGTGCGCAAGACCAACCGCCTTGTGTCGGTTGAAGAGGGCTGGCATTTTGCCGGCATGGGCGCGGAACTCGCGGCGCAGATGATGGAAGTCTGCTTCGACGATCTCGACGCGCCGGTCGTGCGCGTCTATGGCGCGGACGTGCCGATGCCGTACGCCGCCAATCTTGAAAAACTTGCCATGCCGCATGAAGAGGACATCATAACCGCAGCGAAGAAGGTAGCCTATGCCGCTTAATGTATTGATGCCGGCGCTTTCGCCGACGATGACAGAGGGCAAACTTGCCAAATGGGTCAAAAAAGAGGGCGACGCGGTCAAGGCCGGACAAGTCATCGCCGAAATCGAAACCGACAAGGCGACGATGGAAGTCGAAGCCGTCGACGAAGGCGTGATCGGCAAAATCCTCGTGCCCGAAGGCACGGACGGCGTCGCCGTCAACACGCTGATCGCCGTTCTGCTGGAAGAAGGCGAAACCGCCGCCGATATCAAGGCTGGTGCAGTACCTGCCCTGAAAGCGGCGGCTCCCGCGCCTGCACCTGCGACGCCGGTTAAAACCGTGATGCCTGCGAACACCCAAGGTGCCGCGCCGCAAAAGACGGTCGCTCTGCTACCGCAAAAGGGCGGACGTATCTACGCTTCGCCGCTGGCGAAACGTCTGGCAAAGGAACGCGGAATCGATCTTTCGCGCGTGTCTGGCTCCGGTCCGCACGGACGGATCGTGAAATCCGATCTGGATAAAGCGCCAACCGCGGCCGCCGCGCCTGCAAAGTCCTCGGCACCGGCATCTTCCATCGACGCGAAGGCTCTGGCGGATGCCTACGGCATTCCCTACACGCTGCAGCCGAATTCCGGCGTGCGCAAGGTCATCGCCCGCCGCCTGCTGGAATCGAAGCAGACCGTGCCGCACTTTTATCTCACCGTCGATTGCGAGCTCGACGTGCTCCTCAAAATCCGCAAGGATTTGAACGAAGGCGCGGCGGATTTCAAGATTTCCGTCAACGACTTCATCATCAAGGCGACGGCGGCGGCGCTGGTCAAATTCCCCGCCGCGAACGTTTCGTGGACGGATGACGCTATCGTGCAATACACGCGTGCGGATGTGTCTGTCGCCGTGGCGACGCCGAACGGCCTCATCACGCCGATCATCAAGGACGCGGCGAACAAGAGCCTGAAGGTCATTTCCATCGAGATGAAGGAACTTGCCGCCAAAGCGCGCGACGGAAAATTGCAACCCGCGGAATTTCAGGGCGGGACGATCTCGGTTTCCAACCTCGGCATGTTCGGCATCCGCGAATTCGGCGCGATCATCAATCCGCCGCAGGGCGCGATCCTCGCCGTCGGCGCGGGCGAGCAACGCGCGGTCATCAAGGACGGCGTCGTGAAGCCCGCCACGGTGATGACCGTCACCATGTCGCTTGACCACCGCGCGATCGACGGGGCGGTCGGCGCGGAATTTTTGCAAATCTTCAAGAAACTGATCGAAAGCCCGATGAGCCTCATCCTATGACAGAACAAAATTTCGACATCATTATCATCGGGGGCGGCCCCGGCGGCTATGTGGCGGCCATCCGCGCGGCGCAACTCGGCATGAAGACCGCCGTGGTCGAACGCGAGCATCTCGGAGGCATCTGCCTCAACTGGGGCTGCATCCCGACCAAGGCGCTGTTGCGCTCGGCGGAGATTTATCATCTGATGCACCGCGCCGCGGAGTTCGGCCTCAAAGCCGACAACATCAGCTTCGATTTCTCCAAAATCATCGAAAGATCAAGAAAAGTATCGGCGCAGCTTTCCGCGGGCGTCAAACATCTCCTCAAGAAAAACAAGGTCACGGTCTTCGACGGAACTGCAAAGCTGCTGGGGAAGGGCAAGGTCTCCGTCGACGGCAAAACGGAATTGAAAGCGCCGCATATCATCATCGCCACCGGCGCGCGGGCGCGCGTTCTGCCGGGTCTGGAGCCGGACGGCAATCTGATCTGGAGCTACAAGGAAGCGATGGTGCCGAAAGACATGCCGAAATCCGTGCTGGTGGTCGGTTCGGGTGCGATCGGCGTTGAATTCGCCAGCTTCTACAACAGCCTCGGCGCGCAAGTGACGATCGCCGAAGTGATGGACCGCATCGTGCCGGTCGAGGACGCGGAAATTTCCGCTTTCGTCCGCAAGCAGTTCGAAAAGCAGGGGATGAAAATCCTCACCTCCGCCAAGGTGGTGAAACTCGAAAAATCCAAAACCAACGTCACCGCGCACATCGAAGTCGGCGGCAAGGTGGAGAAGATCGTCGTCGATCGCGTGATTTCCGCTGTCGGCATCGCAGGCAACGTCGAGAACATCGGCCTTGAAAACACCAAGGTAAAAGTCGACCGCGGGCACATCGTCATCAACGAATGGATGCAGACCGCGGAGCCGGGCGTGTACGCCATCGGCGATGTCGCGGGGCCGCCGTGGCTGGCGCACAAGGCGAGCCATGAGGGCGTGATCTGCGTCGAAAAAATCAAAGGCGTGGCGGACGCGCATCCGCTTAAAACGGAGAATATTCCGGGCTGCACCTATTGCACGCCGCAAATAGCCTCGGTCGGCCTCACCGAAGCGAAAGCCAAGGAAAAAGGCTATCAGGTCAAGGTCGGAAAATTCCCCTTCATCGGCAACGGCAAGGCCATCGCGCTGGGCGAGCCGGAAGGCATGGTCAAGACGGTGTTCGATGCCAAGACGGGCGAACTCCTCGGCGCGCACATGGTCGGCGCGGAAGTGACGGAGTTGATCCAGGGCTATGGCGTCGCCAAGTCGCTGGAAACGACGGAGCTCGACCTGATGCACGCCGTCTTCCCGCACCCGACGCTCTCCGAAATGATGCACGAAAGCGTGCTGGATGCGTACGGCAGGGCTATCCACTTCTAAATCGCGCTTGACAGTTTCATAATGCGCTGCTACGTTGCGCCCATGCAATCGATCATACCTTACATGGCCGCACTGGCCTCGATCTTCCTCTTCACGACGGCGACCGTCTGGTGGCGCTGAGCGCCCGTATTTTGCATCCGCGGCTCTGACCGCCTTTTCCCGCATTCATAACTGATTTCTCATTCAGGAGACAACTATGTCACGTGTCATTCGCACGGGGGGCAGCGCCATTTTGCGCTCCCGCGCCGCGGTCGAGCTGTATCTGCTCGCCAAGGCCGAAAAAAACGCCAATGGCGTCATCGGAACCGAACTGGAACTCTTTGTCAGCACGCAAGAAGGCAAGCCTATTTCTTACGCGCAAATCGAAAAGCTTTTTGACCATATCGCGGCGAAAACGGACGCGGAAAAAAGCACGGAGAGCGGCCATGTCGTCGCGCTGCATATTGCGGATGTGGGCGACGTCTGTCTCGAGCCGGGCGGGCAGGTGGAGCTTTCCACCAAGCCTTGCAAGGATTTGGCTGAGCTGGAAGAGGCCAACAAAACCCTGCGCGCCGTGCTAGACGAGGCAACGGCGCATTTTGATCTCAAGGTTACAGGACAGGGGCATATGCCGTCGTTCTTAAAAGCGGAGGACATGCCGCGCTCGCGATTCGGGGCGTATTACGATTATTGCCGCTACGAAATCGGCGCGGCGGCGGAAGAGCTGATCAAAACCATGAAATCCGTCTGCAGCCTGCAGGTGAACGTCGATCCGATGGGCAAGGATTTTCACAAGATTTACCGTGCTCTGCTGCTGCTCGATGTCGCGGCGGCGTTCAATCAGGTATCAGAACGGCGCGACCGGCTGGGCCGGACTTATTCACACTATTTCGGCGCGCAGACCCAGCCGGTGTTCGAGGCGCTGGGCGCGAAATCGAACAGGGAACTCGTGCCGCTGCTGGTCGACCGCCTGCTGACTTTGAAAGTGCCGTTTATCCCCGACAATTCGCCGGAAGGCTTTAAAAGCACGCGGGAGGTTTTCGGCGCGCCGCCGACGGTGGGCGAGTTGCTGGAGAAGGGCAAGCTGACAAAGGAAATCCTCGACAACGTGCTGAGCCTGCAACTGACGCCGCCCAATCTGCGCCGTCACGGCGTGGTCGAGACGCGGCTGATGGACAGCGTGGATACGACCGAAGATGTGATGCGCGTTGCGCGCCGTTACAGGGCTGCCGCTTATGACGCATCGTCGCGCGCGCGGCTGCTGAAACGGTTCAAAAAAGCCGATCCGGATTTGCTGCGCGCTGCGTTCAACGCGCGGGCAGAGATGCCGCGGAAAAAACTGCTGAAGATGGATATCGGCGGCGGCCTGACGGCGGGCGATCTGGCGGCGGAAGCGAAAAGCTTTATGCCGCGTGGCGCAGCTTCTTCAGCTCTTTCTTCGAAAGGCTCTTCGGCGGCACGACCTTCACCACGTCGCCGACCTGCAAAGCGTCGTAGACCTTGACGATGTCTTCCGGCGCGAAGACGATGCAGCCTTCCGAGTTCGGTGTTCCGAGCTTGCTTTTGTGGCTGGTGCCGTGGAGATAAATGGTGCGGTCTTTGGTGTTGCGGTTGTAGCGGTCCGCGCCCTCGAGCCAGAGGATGCGACCGAGAATCGGCGATTGGCCGGGGCGCTCCTTGCCGTCCCACAGGCCGCTGGCCACGCGCTCGTTGAAGATCGTGTACAGCTGCATGCCGTCGCCGATCTTTTCCGACACGCGCAGTTTGCCAATCGGCGTGCGGAAGCTTTGCGCCTGGTTGCCGAGGCCGTTTCTTGCGGTCGAGATGTTGAACACCTCTTTCAGGCGGCGCCCTTTGTAGAGGCGCGCCTTCTGGTGTTCGACGTCGACGATCAGCTTGTGCCTTCTTTTTATCATTTCAGCGCCAGTATGGTTTTCGGGGGCTGTCCAAGTCTCAGCTGGTAAATATAATACGTTTCCAGAACTCTTTGTATATAATTTCTGGTCTCATAGATGGGGATTTCTTCTATCCATTTGATAATACTTATATTTTTATGACGTGGATCGCCGAATTCCTGCAGCCATATATCGACGTTTCTGGGACCGGCGTTGTAGGCGGCGATGGCCAGCGGGTAAGAACCGTTATAATCGTTCAGCAATTCCTGCAAATAGGCCGTGCCGAGCTTGATGTTGTAGCGCGGGTCGGTGAGCGCCTCGCGGTTGTAGCGGATGCCGATTCGCCGCGCGATCACTTGCGCCGTGCGCGGCATGAGCTGCATCAGCCCCAGCGCGCCGGCGGGGCTTTCGATGTCGGCGTCGAACATGCTTTCGCGGTGCACGACGGCATGTATCAGCGCGTCGTCGTGATGCCCCGTCGAAAGCGCGGGCAGCAGCGGATAGCCCTCGGGATACATGGAGGTGCCGAGCATCTGCTGCATGCGCATGTTGGCCATGACGGCGAATTGCGGACGCTTGACCTGATAGGCGAGGCGGGCGAGCAGGGTGAAGTCGGGGCGCGTCTCCGACGTGTAAAGCAGCTTGTAGAAGAAAGGATCGGCTTCTTCCACCAGACCGGCTTTGTTCAGTAGGCGGATGACGCGCACAAGCTCGTTGGCGTCGAAATCATGAATATCGTCGGCGGACACGGGCGCATCGTGAAAATTGGCGGCATTCTCGGGTTTTTTGTAGAAGGCCTCGTAGGCCAGTTGGCCGTAGAACGTGGAAGGGTACTGCGTCGCGGTGCGTGCCCATTTGCGCGCGGTTTTGCGCCATCCCATTTTTTCCGCCGCACGGGAGAGCCAGTAGGCGCCGCGCGCGCAGGAAATGGCGGATTCCGCGACGCTGTAGAATTTCTCGAAGTGCATGTAGGCAGGACGCGGACGGCCCAGAAAGTCGAGGTCGAGCCAGCCGAGCGTCCATTCTTTCGTGATGTAATGGTCGCCGCTTTTGACCTTGCTGTCGTTGATGAGGTCGAAGGCGCGGCTGAAGTCCTTTTTCTCGATCGCGCGGCGGGCGAGAATGTCGCGCTCGCGCCACCACAGGCCGGGGTGCGGCGGATTTGCCGGCTCCTGCCGGAGCAGAAGATAGGCGCCGGTGTCGTGTTTTTCCATCCGCTGCCAGCGGACGCGCGCGTATATCAGGCCGGGATCGCTACGCTCGGCGCGCGGAATGCGCCGCACTAGACGGGAAGCGTCGCGCGACCTGCGCGCGAGCGCGATGCGCGCTTTGGCCAGCCTGCGGCCTTTCTCTCCCACGTACGGAAACATATATTCCGCTTCGGCGAAACGGTCGGACCACAACAGGTTTTCCAGACGGTCATGCTGCATTTGCGGCGACAATAATCTGCGGTACCGCGCGGCGAGGGCGCGGGTTTCCTTGCGTGTAAGTTTTGCATTTGCCCAGAACTGCGCGAGGGCGTCGTGTTCCTGTTTTTCAGCGTGACGGCGTTGAAGCGCGCGCATGTAGGCGTTGAAGGCCTCCGTTTTCTGCGGCGGGTGCTTGCCGAACCACGCGATGATCTGGTCCGCGTGGAGGCCGGAGATTTTGATACTGTTTTCGATTTGCTTGTCGAGGACGTAAAGCTCCGGCCAGCCGGAATTGGCGTTGGCGAAGGTGATAAGCGTTTGCGCGGGCAGGGGCTTGTCGGTCTGGGTGATCGTCAGCCACAGGACGAGCTTTTGCGCCAGCTGCTCATGGTCGTTCATCAGCATGGCGTTGTGCTGCCATGCCGGCGATTTGTGGAGCCATTTGTTCCAGAAGGCGCTTTGGGCGGGCGTGCCGAGGCCAAAGGCCAGCAAAAATGCCGTAAAAACCCCAAAAAACAAAGCTTTTTTGCCAGTACCGCACGCGGTTTGCTTGCGCGGGCGCCCAAGGGAGAGTATGGTAAGCGCTATTTTTAAAGGAGAACGGACATGGCCAAATCCACTGCAAAAACCAGAACGAAATCCGCAGCACCCCGCATCGGCGGGTCTCTCGTGGCGCTCGCAACCCCCTTCCGCAACGGCAAGGTCGATCTGGACGCTTTTCAAAGTCTTGTCGAGTGGCATATTGCCAGCGGCACGCATGGATTAGTCCCCTGTGGTACGACGGGTGAAACACCCACCCTTCTTGACGCCGAACACAAACGCGTGATTGAGGCTTGCATCGAGGCGGCGGACGGGCGCGTGCCGGTGATTGCCGGCGCCGGCTCCAACTCCACGCAAAAAGCCATCGATTTGGCGCGTTTTGCCGAGAAAAGCGGGGCGGATGCCATTCTAGTCATTACACCTTACTATAACAAGCCCACGCAGGAAGGTTTGTATCAGCACTTCAAGGCCGTCAACGACGCCTGCGGTCTGCCCATAATCGCCTATAACGTGCCGGGCCGCACCGGCGTGGAGATTTCCGTCGAAACGGTTATCCGCATGGCGGGGCTGAAACGGGTCGCCGGCATCAAGGACGCGTCGGTCGATCTTTCGCGTCCGCTGCAGCTGCGTCTGGCGCTGGGAGACGATTTCATCCAGCTTTCGGGCGAGGACGCCACGGTTGCCGCCTATCTCGCGCAAGGCGGACACGGCTGCATTTCCGTCACCGCCAACGTCGCGCCGCAATTGTGCGCCGATTTGCACAATTACTGGCAAAAGAAAGACTGGAAGAATTTCGAGCGCGTGCGCGACATGCTCCTGCCGCTGCACAAGGCCCTGTTCGTCGAAACCAGCCCCGCGCCCGCGAAGTACTGCCTTGCGCGTCTCGGCAAATGCGCGGAAGACCTGCGTCTGCCGATGGTGCCGGTCTCCGCCGCCACCCGCAAGAAGCTCGACGACGCGATGGAGTTCGCCGGTTTGTTCAAAACGGGCCGCAAGAAGCTCAAGCCCGTGGGGAAACGCTGAAACTCTGGCGTTGATGTTCTATGGCGGCGAAGAAGAAAAATAACGATCCGGAATCCAAGACCGTCGCCCAGAACCGCAAGGCGCGGTTCAACTACTTTATAGAAGACACGCTCGAGGCCGGCATCATGCTGACGGGGACTGAAGTGAAGTCCCTGCGTTCGGGGCAGGCCAGCATCAACGAAAGCTATGCCGATGTGAAGGAGGGCGCGCTTTATCTTCTCAACGCCCATATCCCCGAATACACCAAGGCGCACGGCAAACTGCAGCACGAAGTCCGCAGACCGCGGAAATTGCTGCTGCACAGGCGCGAGATGGACAAACTGATCGGCGCCGTGCAGCGCAAGGGCACGACGATCGTTCCGCTGGCCATCTTTTTCAACAAGCGGGGGATCGCCAAGGTCAGCCTCGGAATCGCTTCGGGCAAGAAGCAGTACGACAAGCGCGAGACCGAAAAGAAGCGCGACTGGCAGCGCGAAAAAAGCCGGATTATGCGTGAAAAGAACTGATTAGCTCATTTATTTAACGTAATGTGGTAATCCGGACTTGCCATCCTTGATAACGTTAGGCATATTTCGACGACCCCGATTCATGGGGTGACGATCATTACAGGGTAACAAAAAGGAAAAAAGACGATGGATAATATCCAGATCATCATTATCGGATCCGGCGTTCTGGCGCTCGCTTATGGCGTCATCACCGGCATGCAGGTCATGTCGGCCAGCCCGGGCAATGAGCGCATGCGCGAAATCGCGAGCGCCATTCAGGAAGGCGCAAGCGCATATCTTAATCGTCAATATACCACCATCGCTCTCGTCGGCGCGGTCGTCGCTGCCATCCTCGGCATGACGCTGGGCCAGCAGGTCGCCATCGGCTTTGTCATCGGCGCGATCCTTTCGGGCGCGGCCGGCTACATCGGCATGAATGTTTCGGTGCGGGCCAACTGCCGCACGGCGGAAGCGGCACAAAAGGGCATGAAGGAAGCGCTCTCCATTTCCTTCCGCTCCGGCGCCATCACCGGCATGCTGGTCGTGGGCCTCGGGCTGCTCGGTATTTCCGGATATTACTTTTACCTTTTGCACGCCGATCCCAATGATACGCGCGCCGTGATCGAAGGCCTCGTTGGCTTGAGCTTTGGCGCTTCGCTGATCTCGATCTTCGCGCGTCTCGGCGGCGGCATCTTCACCAAGGGCGCCGACGTCGGCGCCGACCTCTGCGGCAAAGTCGAAGCCAACCTGCCGGAAGACGACCCGCGCAACCCCGCCGTCATCGCCGACAACGTCGGCGACAACGTCGGCGACTGCGCCGGCATGGCGGCCGACTTGTTCGAGACCTATGCCGTGACCGTCGTCGCGACCATGCTGATCGCGTCGTCCGTCTTCGTCAGCGGCGCGCAATCCGCCATGATGCACCTGCCGCTGCTGATTGGCGGTCTTTGCATCATCGCTTCCATCATCGGCACGTTCTTCGTGCGTCTCGGCTCCTCGCAGAACATCATGGCCGCGCTTTACAAAGGCCTTGCCGTGACCGGTCTTATCTCGATCGGCCTCATCTACTGGGCGATCGGCAAGGAAGTCGGTTATGGCGCAGCTGTCGGCCTTGCTGTCGGCGGCGGCGTGACTGGCATGCAGCTCTTCTACTGCGCGCTCACCGGCCTCGCCGTGACGGCGGCGCTGGTGGTGATCACCGAATACTACACGTCGACGGCGTTCCGTCCGGTGAAATCCATCGCGGCGGCTTCTGAAACGGGCCACGGCACCAACATCATTCAGGGCCTTGCCGTTTCTCTTGAATCGACGGCGCTGCCCGTTCTGGTGATCTGCATCGGCATCTACGTCGCCTACACCCAGGCCGGCCTCTACGGCATCGCGCTGGCGGCGACCACCATGCTGGCGCTCGCGGGCATGATCGTCGCCCTCGACGCCTACGGCCCCGTAACGGACAACGCCGGCGGCATCGCCGAAATGTCCAAGCTGCCCAAGCACGTGCGTGTCGTAACCGACGCGCTCGACGCTGTCGGCAACACGACCAAGGCTGTCACCAAGGGCTATGCGATCGGCTCCGCCGCGCTGGCCGCGCTGGTGCTGTTCGCGGCGTACACGCAGGAACTGGTGCACTACTTCCCGAAACTGAACGTCACGTTCCCGCTGGATCAGCCGTTCGTCATCATCGGCCTGTTCCTCGGCGGCCTGCTGCCGTTCCTGTTCGGCGCGATGTGCATGACCGCCGTCGGCCGCGCCGCGGGCTCGATCGTGATCGAAGTCCGCCGCCAGCTGAAGGAGATCAAAGGCATTCTTGAAGGCAAGACCAAGCCGGAATACGGCACCGCCGTCGATATGCTGACCAAAGCGGCGATTAAAGAGATGGTTGTTCCGTCTCTGCTGCCGGTGGCGTCTCCCGTCGTGCTGTTCTTCCTCATCTACTGGGTGTCGGGCAGCAAGATGGCAGGCTTCCAGGCCGTCGGCGCGATGCTGGTCGGCACGATCGTGACGGGTCTCTTCGTCGCCATCTCGATGACCTCGGGCGGCGGCGCATGGGACAACGCCAAGAAGTACATCGAAGAAGGCCACTTCGGCGGCAAGGGCTCCGAAGCTCACAAGGCCGCCGTGACGGGCGACACCGTCGGCGATCCCTACAAGGACACCGCCGGCCCTGCCGTCAACCCGCTCATCAAGATCACCAATATTGTGGCGATCCTGCTGGTAGCGGTTGTCGCCAAGCTGTTGGCTCACTAACAGTCTGGTTTTAAAACAAAAAAAGCTCTCCGGAAACGGAGAGCTTTTTTTGTGCCGGATGATTGACTCAGTGCATTCTATTAACATATAGTTCAACCTCAAATCGTTTCAAAATGGAAGAGACAATATGAAACCGCCCTATAAAGAACTCAGGGAAGCCGTGTGCGACAACGATCCCGCCGCCGTCGAAGAGATGATCCAGCGCGGGGCCGACATCACCGAGACGGACAACGTCGGAAACTCCCTGCTGATGTGGGCGGCGCAGGGCCGCGAGGACACGGCGCGCACGCTGATCGCGCACGACGCGGACGTCAATCATAAAAACGGAGCGGGCTACACGGCGCTGATGTGGGCGTCGACATGGAAGCATACGTCCATTGCCCGTCTGCTGATCGAAAGCGGCGCCGACATCAATGCGCAAAGGGACGGCGGAGAAAGCGTGCTGATGATGGCCGCGACTGCGGGCGCGGCGGACATCGTCAAGCTGCTGCTGGAGAAAGGCGTCGATGTCAATGCGCGCAACAACCTTGGCCGCACCGTCATGGACGCACTCGATAATGACGGTCGGATCAGCGCGATTGCCATGAAGGACCTCATCAAAAATCACCGCGTCCGCATCGAGACAGCCGCGCAGAAGGCGGAAAGCGACGATGTTTCCGCGCGTGTGCGGCACCTGAAGCAGCGCGCGCCCAAGGTCAGGCTCAAGGGATTGGGCCTTTAAAGGCCGGTTTTATCTTTCTTTCAGGGCGATATTTTTTTCATCGTCAACCGCGTGCTTTCGCTGCCGTGGTCGATCATTCCGCTCAGGACGACCTTGCCGTCCTCGATTTTGGCGTCGAGGATGGACTTGTATGTGACGATGCCCTTGGTCGGGTTGCCCTGTTCGTCGAGGATGAACATGTCCGCGCCGGCGTGGCTGGGGTCGACTGTCGATTCGATCTGGACTTTCCCGTCGCCGATGACGCTGAAGGAGCTTTCCCAGATGCAGCCCTTGCCATCTTTGCGGAAGGTGAGGCCGTTTTTGATCACCGTGATGCCGTCGCCGTTGACGACGAACGGGCCGCCCTGACTTGTTTCCGATGTGACCTCGTATTGTCCATCCAGATCTTCAAGCGTTACGGGCATCGTGCAGTCTCCTGAGGGTAGACGGAATTTATCCGCGATTTCATATAGCTAACGATAAATCGGCCGATTTATCAAGATATCTCTTGCCGTTTGCGGAGAATCTGACAATACTGGGCGCGGAAGGCTGGCGGGCGAATGTCTCGCCAATCCGGTCAGGGCCGAAAGGCAGCAGCCGTAACGAGTTTATCCGGGTCGTTCAGCCTTCCACTTTTCCCCTGAATCATGTTAACCTCACCCCCTGTTTTCAAAAAATAGGGCGGCACGGAATCATGGCCAAAAAAACGGCATCGGAGAAGCAGGACGTTGCGCCGGAAAAGCCGGCGGAATACCGCGTTCTCGCGCGCAAATACCGTCCGCAGAATTTCAGCGAACTGAAGGGTCAGGACGCGCTGGTGCGCACGCTCACCAATGCCATCGAGTCGGGACGGCTCGCCCATGCATTCATGCTGACGGGCGTGCGCGGCGTCGGCAAGACGACGACGGCGCGGATCATCGCCCGCGCGCTCAACTGCGAAAAAGGCCCGACGGTCAATCCCTGCGGCGTATGCGACCAGTGCCGCGCCATCGCCGAAGACCGCCACGTCGACGTGCTGGAGATGGACGCGGCCTCGCGCAACGGCGTCGAGGAAATCCGCGAGATCATCGACTCCGTGCAATATGCGCCGGTCTCCGGCCGTTACAAGATATTCATCCTCGACGAAGTGCACATGCTCTCCAAGGCGGCGTTCAACGCGCTGCTGAAAACGCTGGAAGAGCCGCCCGAACACGTGAAATTCGTTTTCGCCACCACCGAAATCCGCAAGGTGCCGGTGACGGTCTTGTCGCGCTGCCAGCGGTTCGATCTCCGCCGCATCGACGCCGATGTGCTGGAAAAATATTTCGGCGAAATTCTGGAGAAGGAAAAAGTCGAGGCAGAGCAGGACGCCGTTGCGCTCATCGCCCGCGCCGCCGACGGCTCCGCGCGTGACGGCTTGAGCCTGCTCGATCAGGCAATCTCCCGCGAGCCGGCAAAGATCACCGAAGAGCAGGTACGCGGCATGCTCGGCCTCGTCGACCGCTCCGTCACTCTGGATCTGTTCGAAGCGGTGATGAAAGGCGACAGCCCCGCCGCGATGGCCTTGCTCGAAAGCCTTTACAAAAGCGGTGCGGATGCGCTGATGGTGCTGCAGGACCTGCTCGATCTCACCCATTACCTCACCAAAGTGCGCGTCGCGCCGGACGTCGCCAAAAACGCCGCCCTGCCGGAAGCGGAGCGTGTGCGCGGGCTGGAACTGTCGCAGAGCCTCTCCATTCCGTCGCTGACACGCACGTGGCAGATGCTGCTCAAGGGCGTGCCGGAAGTGCAGCACGCCTTCAACCCGCAGCTGGCGCTGGAAATGGTGATCATTCGTCTGCTCTATGTGTCGGACCAGCCGACGCCGGGCGATATTCTCAAGCAATTGCAGGACGGCTCGGTCGTGAGCGCGGGCGGCGGTGTGCCGTCCGGCGGCGCCGTGCCGCGGGGCACGACCGTCATGTCGCGCGGCAACAATTTGGCAATGTCGCGTAGCGACGGCGCAGCGGTGGCGGCTGGCCTGCCGCAGGAAACCGTCGCGGGGCCGGTCGGCAGTTTTGAAGAAGCTGTTGCCCTGTTCGCGCAGCACCGTGAAATGCTTTTGAAAACGCAGATCATGAATTGCGTGCATCTGGTGAAGTTCCAGCCGGGGCATATCTCCGTGAATTTGGCGGAGGGTGCGCCGTCCGACCTGATCGGCAAAATGTCCGACAAGCTGAGCCAGTGGACGGGACAGCGCTGGATGATCAGCATCTCGCAGGAACAGGGCGCTCCGACGCTTTCAGAAGTGCAGCAGAACGCGGCGCAATCGGTCATGGAAGAAGTCAAGGCGCATCCGGCGGTCAGCGCAGTTCTGGCATCCTTTCCGGGCGCGAAAATCGTGGAAATAAGGGAAAAAAAATAATGGCGTTCGATTACGCGGCGACAGGGCTGCCTGACAAGGCCGAATGGCGTGCGGCGGCGGACATCTGCCATGCGTGGCTGACGGAGAACATGAGCATGTTCGGGCCGGAGCGCATTGCGCGGTTCATGGATCACCAGCCCGTGACGGCGGCGAAGCTGATCATGGAAAACTGCGACGACTGGTCGGAGGAATCCGTGACGCTGGCGCTGCTCGGCCCTGCCAAGGAAGCCTTGCTCGACAAGGACAGCGCCTTCAGCGACCGCGCGAAGGAACTGTTCGAGGCGATGATCGAAAAACGCGAACCCGATGCCGCCATGCAGCGCGACATCACGCGCCTGTTCCTCGTCGAGGGGCTTTCGACGATGAACGACCAGATGGTCAACCGCAAGAGCATCGATGCGCACCACCAGACGCGCTGGAAAATCCTGCGCGGTTTCGAAACCAAATTCGCGACCGTAAAAGGCGAGAACCCCGCGCTGGACAAAATTTTCGAGGCGACGCTCGAGACGTCCCGCGCGACCCTGCAGGAGCTGGACAATGCCGCCAACAAAAAAAAGAAACCGTCATTATGAATAGGTGACGCCGTCGTCGAATGCAATATTGACAAGAGAGCATAAAGCGCTACCCTGTTTGCATGGTTACAGGCAATCCCCAGTCCGGACAGAACATTTCCAACAACATGTTTTACATGTGGCGGTGCATTATCGCCGTCGCGCACAACCATGCCGACGGACACGTCACGGACAAGGAGCGCGCCTATTTCGAGGAGCGGTTCAAGAGCCTTGACCGCGCTTACGCGCTGACCGACGAGCAGAAAAAAACCTTCGCCGACGATCTCGAAACGCCGCAGAAGGTCTCCGAATTATTGACGCACATCAACGATCCTTCGGTGCGCGGGCAGCTGATTTATTTCTGCGGCCTGCTGGTGCACGTCAACCCGACGCCCGACCCGATGGAAGAGGCGATCGTCCAGAAGCTGCACGACGACCAGATGGCCAGCCTCGACATGGACGCCATCCGCAAGCATGTCAACGAGGCCGTCAATAGCGAAATGTTCCAGTACGATCTGCAGATGAGCAAGCTTCATCCGCAGCACGGCCTGATGGGCGTTCTCGACCACTTCATGACCCGCATGGGCTTCAGCCTCACCGACAATTACGTCGGCTGAACCGTGCGCCTCGTCACATGGAACCTCAATTCCGTCCGTCTGCGCATCGGCCTTATCGCCAAACTGGTCGACAGCAAAAAACCCGATGTCATCTGCATTCAGGAGACGAAGACACGGGACGAATTCTTCCCCGTCGCCGCTTTTGAAGCCAAAGGCTACAAATACCATCATTTCACCGGCATGAAGAGCTACAACGGCGTGGCGATTTTCTCCAAGCTGCCGCTCAGCGACAAGCAAATCCACAAGCGCGTCGGCAAGAACGACTGCCGCCACATTTCCGCGCGAGTCGCCGGTTTCGAGCTGCACAATCTTTACATTCCGGCCGGCGGCTACGAAGCCGACATGAAGTCGGAAAAGTTCCGTCACAAGCTGGATTTCGTCGACGAGCTGGCGAAGTGGTTCCCCAAGGAGCGGTCGGCGCGGGCGAAAATGATCGCGGTCGGAGATTTCAACATCGCGCCGCTCGAGAACGACGTCTGGGACCACAAGAAGATGATCGACGTCGTCTCGCACACGCCGGTCGAGGTGGAAAAATTCACCCGCTTTTACAACTCCGTCGACTGGGTCGACGCCATCCGCCATTTCGTGCCGGAGGAAAAGAAGCTCTATTCATGGTGGAGCTATCGCGCCGAGGACTGGGATGCCGCCGACAGGGGCAGGCGTCTCGACCATATCTGGGTGACCAGGGGGCTCAAACCCGCGCTCAAAAAACAGCAAATTCTGCGCGCCGCGCGCGGCTGGGAGCGTCCGAGCGACCACGCGCCGGTCATTCTTGATCTGGATGTTTCCGGATAACACAAAAGTTTCCCGAAAAAAATTTCATAACGCAGATATAATGTTTCGCGTGCTGATAATATCCGAAAAGCCGTTTTGTCAGCCTGTGCTTTGGCCTATTATACTGGGGACATTCGAATTGCAGCCAGAAACCCAAGGAGCCTGCCACATGACCACCACCGGACAAGATAGTCTGAGGACCAGAAAAACCCTCACCGTCGATGGCAAGCAATACGATTATTTCAGTCTCAAGGAAGCGGCAAAAACGGTCGGCGACGTCTCGAAGCTGCCTTATTCCCTCAAAGTGCTGCTGGAAAACCTGCTGCGCTTCGAGGACGGCCGCAGCGTCAAGACGGACGATATCAAGGCCATGGGGCAGTGGCTGAAAGACAAAGAGAGCGACCGCGAGATCGCCTTTCGCCCGGCGCGGGTGCTGATGCAGGATTTCACCGGCGTTCCGGCGGTGGTCGATCTGGCGGCGATGCGCGATGCCATGGTGCATCTCGGCGGCGACCCGCAGAAGATCAATCCTCTCGCCAACGTCGATCTCGTCATCGACCATTCGGTGATGGTGGACGAGTTCGGCACGTCGCAGGCGTTCAAGGACAACGTCAGGATCGAGTTCGAGCGCAACATGGAGCGCTACGTGTTCCTGCGCTGGGGTTCCAAGGCGTTTAACAGGTTTCGCGTGGTGCCGCCGGGCACGGGCATCTGCCACCAGGTCAATCTGGAATACCTCGCGCAGACCGTCTGGGCGGAAGAAGACGAAGGAAAATCAAACAGGATGGTCGCCTATCCCGACACGCTCGTCGGTACCGACAGCCACACGACGATGGTCAACGGATTGTCGGTGCTCGGCTGGGGCGTCGGCGGCATTGAGGCCGAGGCGGCGATGCTGGGGCAACCGGTCACCATGCTGATCCCCGAAGTGATCGGTTTCAAGCTGACGGGCGCGCTGAAGGAAGGCACGACGGCGACCGACCTTGTGCTCACCGTCACGCAGATGCTGCGCAAGAAGGGCGTGGTTGGCAAGTTCGTCGAGTTCTACGGTTCGGGCCTGAAAAACCTGATGCTCGCGGATCGCGCGACATTGGCCAACATGGCGCCGGAATATGGCGCGACCTGCGGTTTCTTCCCCATCGACGAGGAAACGATCAATTATCTCCGCTTCACCGGCCGCGACGAGCATCGCGTCAAACTGGTCGAGGCCTACGCGAAGGAGCAGGGGCTGTGGCGCAACGATAACGTCGAGCCTGTCTTTACCGACACGCTGGAGCTGGATCTCGGCGCGGTCGAGCCCTCGATCGCGGGGCCGAAGCGCCCGCAGGACCGCATCGCCTTGAGCAAGGCCGTGCCCGTGTTCGCCGAGCTGGTCGGCGCCGATAAAGATAAGAAGGCCGCCGTTGAAGGCGCGGATTATGCGATGGAGCAGGGGCATGTCGCGATCGCCGCGATCACGAGCTGTACCAACACTTCCAACCCGAGCGTGATGCTGGCTGCGGGGCTGGTCGCGCAAAAGGCGGTCGAAAAAGGATTGAAGGTCAAGCCGTGGGTCAAGACCTCGCTCGCGCCCGGATCGCAGGTGGTGACCGATTACCTTGCCAAGGCGGGCTTGCAGCAAAGCCTCGATGCGCTGGGCTTCAACCTCGTCGGCTACGGCTGCACGACGTGCATTGGCAACTCCGGCCCCCTGAAGGCGCCCATCGAGGCGGCGATCAAGGCGGGCGATCTCACCGTCGCGGGCGTGCTCTCGGGCAACCGCAACTTTGAAGGCCGCATCCATCCGCTTATCAAGGCGAACTATCTCGCCTCGCCGCCGCTGGTTGTGGCCTATGCGCTGGCGGGTTCGATGAAGATTGACATTGCTAAAGACCCGATCGGCACCGGCAAGGACGGCAAGCCCGTCTACCTGAAAGACATCTGGCCGACCAATCAGGAGATCAAGGACACGCTGCAAAAGGCCGTGACGCAGGAGATGTTCAAAAAACGCTACGGAAACGTTTTCGAAGGGCCTAAGGAATGGCAGGAGGTGAAAGTCTCCGGCGGCATGACGTACAAGTGGGATGCGGGCTCGACCTACGTGCAGAACCCGCCCTATTTCACCGACATGCCGCGTGAGCCGCAGGCGCCGCAGGACATCAGGGGCGCGAGGCTGCTGGCGCTGTTCGGTGACAGCATCACCACAGACCACATCTCTCCCGCGGGATCGATCAAGAAAGACGGCCCTGCCGGGGAATATCTCATTTCGCATCATGTTCCGCCGAAAGATTTCAACTCCTTCGGCTCGCGGCGCGGCAACCATGAAGTCATGATGCGCGGCACCTTCGCCAACATCCGCATCAAGAACGAGCTGCTTGGCGGCAAGGAAGGCGGCCTCACCAAATATTCCGGCGAGACGCTGTCTATCTACGACGCCGCGATGAAGTACATTGCCGCGAACACACCGTTGATCGTCGTCGCCGGCAAGGAATACGGCACCGGATCAAGCCGCGACTGGGCGGCCAAGGGCACGAACCTGTTGGGCGTCAAGGCGGTGATCGCCGAGAGTTTCGAACGCATCCACCGCTCCAACCTCGTCGGCATGGGCGTTTTGCCGCTGCAGTTCAAGGACGGCATGACGCGCCAGACGCTCGGTCTCAAGGGCGACGAGACGTTCGATATCGCCGGTATTTCATCCATCAAACCGCGTATGGATATGACGGTGACCATTCACCGTGCCGACGGCAAGAAGGAGGAAATCAAGTGCCTCTGCCGTATCGATACGCTCGATGAAATCGAATACTTCAGGAACGGCGGCATATTGCAGTATGTTCTGCGCTCTATCGCAAAGACGACAAGAAAGGCGGCTTGATCCATGAAAAAATTCCTCCTCGTTGCGGTTCTTGCGGCGGTGCCTGCGGTAGCACAGGCGCAGAGCGGCAGCAGCGCGGCGCCTGCGGGCAATGCCTTGCCGTCCTGGATGCAGTATAAAAACCCCTACGTCGGAGAGGAAAACGACATATCCAATCCGCACCGTACGGGCGAAGAGATAGAGACGTGGTCGGAGCAGTCCGCCGCCGATGTGCTGTCGTTTAGTAAAGACAGCTACGAGTGGAAGATGCGGAGATTCAGGAAATACTTCACTGATTCCGGCTGGACGCAGTATACGGACTATCTGAAAACGTCGCGCATCCTCGACATGGTCAGTTCGGACAAGTACTCCATCGGCGCGATCGTCGACGAACTGCCGCTGATCATCAACCAGGGGGATGTCGGCGGCGCCTATAACTGGATTTTGCGGATGCCGGTGACGATCAGCTTCTTCACCAAGGGGGCAACTGGAGCGGAACAAACCGGACCTTCGGCCAAGTTTTATCTTTTCATAGCTGTGACGCGCGTGGCGAACGGCGGCGGCCAGAACGGCATCGCCATTTCCAACTGGCGCATGGAAAGTAACGTCAAAAAAGGCGATTAGGAAGAGGATTTGAAGAGCGCGTCGGCGGCGGCCTTGTGCTTTTCTTTCCTGGCGATGTCTGTTTCGACGCGGGCGATTTCTTCCTTCAGCTGAAGAATGTATTCTTTCAGTTCCGGCACCGAGAGGTTATCGAGCGGGCGCGGTTTGGGCTTCTTCGTCTTCGGGTCGAGATCGTCGTCAAAAATCATCTGTTGTTTCCTTTGGAGCGTATCCTTCATGAAATGTATCGAAATCCGGGGCCAGCGGCTTGTGATGGCCGAACGCCCTGTCCCTAAACTTAAGGCGGGAGAAGTTCTTGTCAAGGTGCATGCTGCGGGCGTCAACCGGCCCGATATTTTGCAGCGCAAGGGGCTTTACCCCCCGCCGCCGGGCGCATCCGACATTCCGGGGCTTGAAATCGCGGGCGAAATCGTCAAAGGCGCGGGAAAAGGAAAAAAGGTTATCGCACTGGTCGCGGGCGGCGGCTATGCGGAATATTGCGCCGTGCCGGCAAAGCAATGCCTGCCGTTGCCGAAAGGCATGGACTTCATCACCGCCGCAGGCATTCCCGAGACCTATTTCACGGTCTGGACGAATCTGTTCGACCGTGGCGGGCTTAAAAAAGGCGAAACCGTCCTGATCCACGGCGGCGCCTCAGGCATCGGCACCACGGCGATCCAGATCGCCCGCGCGTTCGGTGCAAAGGTCATCGTCACCGCCGGAACGGACAAAAAATGCCGCGCTTGCAAAAAGCTCGGCGCGCAGACGACGATCAATTACAGGACCAAGGATTTCGTCGTCGAAACGCTACGTGTGACGAAGAACGCGGGCGTCGATGTCGTTCTGGACATGGTCGGAGGCGATTATTTGCCGCGCAATCTCATGGTGTTAAAAGCGGGCGGGCGGCACGTCAGCATCGCCATGCAGCACGGGCGCGTGGCCGAACTCGACATCTTTCAGGTCATGTCCAAACGTCTGATTTTGACCGGCTCGACGCTCCGGCCGCGCAGCGTGGCCGACAAGGCCGCCATCGCCCAGGCGCTCCACAAGGCCGTCTGGCCGCTTCTGGGCAAGGGCAGGCTCGGGCCCGTGGTCGACAGGGTCTTTCCGCTCGCAGAGGCGCAGGCGGCGCATGAATACCTTGAATCTGCGGCGCATGTGGGCAAGGTGATCCTGCAAGCGATTTAATTTAACATATAATTGAGCTCTTTTTTCTCTGGACTTTCCAAGCCATTATTATATTATGCCGCAGTATTTCCAAATCGATTGAAGCCTATCTCAATCGTTGCCGCCCCTGAAAAGACGGCACGCGCGCGCAGTTTTTATTTTACAAGGAGACAAGACATGGCTAATACCTACCCCCTGATGCCCAAGGCGACCGCTTCCTGGCTGGTGGACAACACCGCCCTGACGTTCGACCAGATCGCCGAATTTTGCAATCTGCACCCGCTCGAAGTGCAGGCGCTGGCCGACGGCGAAGTCAATAGCGGGATCATGGGCATGAGCCCCATCCTGTCGGGTGAGCTGACCGCGGACGAGATCGCGCGCTGCGAGAAGAATTCCAACGCGCGCCTCAAGATGTTCAAGAGCGATCTTCCCAAGCCGCGCGCGCGCTCGAAAGGCCCGCGCTACACGCCGGTGACGAAGCGCGCCGAAAAGCCGAACGCGATCTTCTACCTGCTCAAAAAATATCCCGATCTGGCGGACGTGCAGATCGCGCATCTCGTCGGCTCGACCAAGCCGACCGTCGAGGCCGTGCGCAACAAGACGCACCCGACCCAATCGATGCTGAAGCCGGTCGATCCCGTTTCCATCGGTCTTTGCACGGGCGATGAGCTTGAAAAGGCCGTGAAGAAGGCGGAACGCCGCGTCACGCGCGAAGCCGCCGCCGCGGGCAAGACGCAGGCAGCCTCCGACACGTCCATCTCCGCCGCCGTGATCGAAGAACAGGACGAAGGCGACAACGCGCCGCAGGAAAGCGTTTCCTCCTTCTAGACTTCCGTTTTCATGTGGGCGACTTCGGGAACCATCCACCCCTGCTTGCGGGTCTGGAAGGCGAGCCCGCCCTGCATGTCCACCTGCGCAAGACCTTGGGCAAAGCGCTTCATAAGTTCCTGACGCATGTCAAGTGGCAGGGCTTCTTCGGTGCGCAAAACCATGTCGAAGGCTTTTTTGTGGATGTAGCCGTCAAGCTGCAGCGGCCCTAGGCGGCTGAAGATCATGTCGAGAATGAACCGCATGGCGGGCTTTGCCCCGATGGGGAGTTCCCCTTTTTGTTCCCGCTCGTCCTGCCGCCGCACGTAAAACTGCATCTGGCTGATTTGCTCCTCGTTGCGCAGCGGAATGGAAATGGCGCGCCAGCCGCCGGGCAGGGCGGTTTTCGATTGCGCTGACATCCTGCCAAAGTCGCTTGCGAGCGCGTCCGCAGTGCCTTTTTCCGCTGTTTTTTCGATAAGGCGCAGCGTATTTTCACCCAGCCAGTTTTTAATGTCGCCGGTGCGCAAGGCCGCCAGAAAAAACAGCGCCGTCGGCACAAGGCGCTGCGTCGGCGTCGGCAGCGTGTTGCGCAGCAGCGCGGCGGCGACCGCCGTTTCCTCCTGTGCGGGCGTCAGAGTTTGCAGGGCCTGTTGCAGTGACTGCCATGTTTTGTCTTCCGGCGCGGCGCGCAGCCCTTGCATGGCCTCTTGCAGGATATCCTGCGCCGTCATTGGCTCGACCGTCAGAATGAGCTTGCTGCCGTCTGGAACGCTGACAGGCGTCGTGATGACGAAATGTCCGCCGTCCTCCGTTTGCAGGATAGGCCGCCCGCCCGATGTCGCCGTTTCCACATTGGCGATTTGCGTTTTTTCCTCTCCCGATGTCTCTGTCTTCGCTTGTGCGGCCTCGATTTGCGCCGGCGTCGTATCTGGCGGCAGAATTTTCAATATGCGCACGCGGAACATATTCTGCGGCAAAGGCAACTTGTTTTTCAGGTCCTGCGGCATGAGCTGGCGCATCAGGGCGGCCATGCCTTGCGGCTTTTCCTCGCCGAGGGCCGCGGCCAGCATGTCCAGAGTCGAGGCGAGCGGCAAAAAATTCTCCGGTTTTCCGTTCCGCGGCGCAGCGGACTGCAAGGCCGCCTGCGCCGCCTTGGCGAGCAGTTGCGCGCGCATGATGTGCAAAAGGTTCTGGTCGAGAACGTCAGGCGCGGCGGTTGTGCTCCCCGCATCTTCCGGCAGATAGGTAGAAACGATTTGCTGCAGCAAATCGGGAGATTGTGCTGCGGGCGCTTGCGCTGCCATCCCCGTCGCGGCGGGAGGATAGCCCGGCAATTGCAGCGCCGTCACGGTGCCGCCTTCCTGCAGGGCGGCGGGCGCGGCCTGAACGGCGTTTTCGAGCGTTTGCAGGTCTTGCACCTTTACCGTCTGCGCCGCCGTTTGTGCCTGCGCCGCGCTTTGCCGGATGACGGTGATTGTCGCGCGCGTTTGCGCGCCGGCAGTGAAAATTTCAAGTGAAACCGGCGTGTTTTGCGGCAGCGCGACCGTGGTTTGCACGACGATTTGTCCCTGTGGTGTCTGAATGTTCATCTGTTGCGTCTGCGGGTTGCTGGACAGGACGGTGCCGGAGAGCTGCACGGGCGCGGGAGGGGTCGTGAGCGCTGGCGGCGCTTCCTGAACGGTGGCGTTGGAAATGTTCGTTTGCGGCGTCGTGTTTCCCGCAACGGGTTTTGCGGGAGATGACGGCGCGACGGAGGGAAGGTCCGCCATGGCGCTAGACCAGCAGTTCTTCGTTGACGGTGTTGGCTATTTTTTCGATGTCGGATGCCGTATCGGTGTTCGGCGAGCGCGTGAGGTACGGCGTTTGCGCGCGGATCGATTCCCTGACGCGTTTGTCGTGGCGCACGACGCCGAGCAGCGGCGGCGCGATCTTCAAAAAGTTTTTGCAGGCCTTCAGGAGCGTGTTGTAGGTCGACATGCCTTCCTTCGCGTCCGCGGACATGTTGACGACGACTTTTATATTGTCTGCATGTCCCGCGGCGTGACTGAGCTTGATGAGGGCGTAGGCGTCGGTGAGCGCTGTCGGCTCGTCGGTGGTGACGACGATCGTCGCGTCCGTCGCGGCGGTGATGAAGCGCACGGTGCGGTCTATGCCCGCGCCGAGGTCTATGATGACAGCGTCGTATTCCGGCACGATGGCTCGGATTTGCTGCAGCAGCGCGTTGAGCCTTTCCAGCGGCAGAGATGAAAGCGAGCCGTGGCCGGACCGTCCCGCGACGACGTCGAAGCCGCCATCCGCATAATGTTCGACGACATGCGGGAGGTTGAGGCTTCCCTCGATCACGTCGTTGAGGTCGCGCTTGGCCATCAGGCCGAGTTGTACGTCGATGTTGGCGAGGCCCAAATCGCCGTCGAACAGCAAGACTTTTTTCCCCGCCTGCGCGAGCGCGTGGCTGAGCGTGATCGAAAACCACGTTTTGCCGACGCCGCCTTTACCTGAGGCGACGGCGATCAGACGGCCTTTGCCTGTCGCGGCGGATTTTGTTTCGGGTTTTTGCGTTTTTGTGCTCATGGCTTATTTTACCTCTTTTTCTGTGAACGAGGTATTAACAAATCGGCGATCACATCCGGCGTGAGTGACAGGATGCCGTTCACGACCTGCGGCGTATGACTCGCTTCCGTAAAAGCGAGGCTGGCGCGCTCTGCCGCGCTCAGAATGCCGCCCAGCCGCCGCGCGAAATCGAGGCGCGTCGGGATCAGCATTTTGACGCCCAGAACCTCGAACGTCAGAGCGATTTCCGCCGATTCCTCGGCATCGATGCCCGCGGGCAGCACGAGCGCGGACTGCAGCTCGCCCGTATGCAGCAGCTTGGCGAGGAATTTCATCTCCTGCGGGTCGAAAGGATTGAGCCCGCCCGTGTCGACGAGCACCGGCGCAGTCTTCGGAGCCTTGGCGAGGAGGGCTTTCAACTCTTTTGCGTCTTCGGCTTGCGCCAGTGGAATCTCGAGAATATCGAGAAAGGCGGAAAGCTGCTCCACGCCGCCCGCACGGGCGATGTCCGTGGTGATGACGACTGGTTTCGTTTTGCCGCCAAGCGCAAGGCGCGCCGCCAGCTTCGCCGTCATCAGCGTTTTTCCCGCGCCGGGCGGGCCGACGAGCATAAGCGGTTTTTTGAAGGAAATTTCGGCGAAAGAAAAAGCCTTTTCCAGCGCGGCGGCGAGCATCTTTTGCGGGTCTTTCGCGGGCAGGGTGACGGCGGCGGCGAGGATGCGGTCGCTGGTTTCGGCGGGCACGCGGTGTTTGAGCAGCGCTTCGGTGATGATTTCGACGTTGGTTTCGGCGTCGAAAGATTCTTCATGCTCCGCGGACCCGTTCATCTGCTCGATGGCAGCCGTGATTTTGACCCAGCCGCTCTTTTCTTCCTTGCTGGAGACGATGATGGCGTCTTCGCCGAGCGTGTCGCGCACTTGCCGCATCGCTTCAGACATCGTTTTCGCGTGGAATGACTTCAGTCTCATGTTTTTTCAGGTTCTCAATCGATTTGCGCGACGGTGCGGATCTTGGCGCGCGGATGGATCTCGTTTTGGGATATGACGGTTGTTTGCGGGCGGAAGCGCTCGATGATCGAGCGCACATAAGGACGGATAGGCGGGCTGGTGAGCAGAACGGGCACCTCGCCCTTCATAGCCAGATCTTCATAGGTCTTGCGGATGCCTTGAATGAATTCCTGCAGCTGCGTCGGCGGCATGGCTAGCTGTTTGTCCTCGCCCTGGCCGATCAGGGATTCGGCGAAGGCCTGCTCCCATTTCGGCGCCAGCGTCACGATCGGCAGGACGCCCTCGCGGTTGGCGTGCTGGTCGCAAATCTGCCGCGCCAGGCGCGAGCGCACATGTTCGGTGATGAGAGTGATGTTGTTGGTGAACCCTGTTGCCTCGGCGACGCCTTCGAGAATAGTCGGCAAATCCCTGATGGAGATGCGCTCGTTGACGAGATTTTGCAGCACGCGCTGGAGACCTGTGACAGTGATCTTTCCGGGTATGATGTCGGCAATCAGCTTCTGGTGCGATTTCGGCAGTTCGTCGAGCAGTTTTTGCGTTTCGGCGTAGGAGAGCAGATCGGCCATGTTGTCTTTGATGATCTCGGTCACGTGCGTCGTGACGATGGTGGCGGGGTCGACGACGGTATAACCCTTGAAATGCGCTTCCTCGCGGTATTGCGGATTGATCCACATGGCGGGCAGGCCGAAGGTCGGCTCGCGGGTGTTCTCGCCCGGCAGCTCTATCTTTTCGCCCGATGGGTTCATGCACAGGAGCATGTTCGGGCGCACCTCGCCGCGGCCGGCTTCGATCTCCTTGATGCGCACGACGTAGGTTGTGGCGGGCAGCTGCAAATTGTCCTGAATGCGCACGGAGGGCAGGATGAAGCCCATGTCCTCGGCGAGCTGGCGGCGCAGGCCCTTGATCTGGTCGGTAAGCTTGCCCTGTTCCTGATTGTTGACTAGCGGCAGAAGGCCGTAGCCCAGC
Organism: Pseudomonadota bacterium; assembly: GCA_021849295.1. Taxonomy (GTDB): domain Bacteria; phylum Pseudomonadota; class Alphaproteobacteria; order Micavibrionales; family UBA2020; genus PALSA-926. Next base: position 95,434 of record JAJZTA010000003.1, read on the forward strand.
TCGATGCGCAGCGTATCGATGGCGAGCGCCTTGGCGATCGGTTCTTCAGCGACCGGCAGTTTGGCTTGCGCCGCCCTTTCGGCTTCGACCTTCTCGGTTTCCGCGCGCTTGCGGGTTTCGCGCACGTTGTAGGCGAGCAGGCCGGCCGTTCCGCCCATAAGCAGGAACGGGAAGGCGGGAATACCCGGCAGGACGGCCAGCGTCAACATCATGATGGAGCTTAAAGTCAGGGCTTGCGGGCGGTTGCTGAGCTGCGAGAACAGCGCTTTGTCGGCGGAGCCGCTGACGCCGGCTTTCGAGACCAGCATACCGGCGGCGATGGAAACGATCAGGGCGGGGATCTGCGTGACGAGGCCGTCGCCGATGGTCAGGTGCGTGTAGGTGTGGGCGGCGGAGGCGAAATCCATGCCTTTTTGCGCGACGCCGATGATCATGCCGCCGATGATATTGACGAAGACGATCAAGAGACCGGCGATGGCATCCCCGCGGACGAATTTCGACGCACCATCCATGGCCCCGAAGAAGGCGCTTTCAGCCGCGAGTTCGGCGCGGCGTTCCTTGGCTTCGTTTTCGTTGATGATGCCGGCGGAAAGGTCGGCATCGATAGCCATTTGCTTGCCGGGCATGGCATCCAGGCTGAAGCGCGCCGCGACTTCGGCGATGCGGCCCGCGCCTTTGGTGATGACGACGAAGTTGACGATGATCAGGATGGAGAAGACGATCACACCGATGACATAGTTATTCTGCATCACGAAGCTGCCAAACGCCTCGATAACGCGGCCGGCGGCGTCTGAGCCCTCATAGCCGTTGGCGAGGATCAGACGCGTTGATGCCAGCTCCAGCGATAACCGGAACATCGTCGTGATCAGCAGAATGGAGGGGAACGAGCTCAAGTCCAGCGGTTTCTCGACGAACAGCACCGTCATCAAAATCAGAACGGAGAACGACAGGGACATGGCCAGAGAAATATCCAGCAGCCATTTGGGCAGCGGCAGGATGAGGACGATGATGATGCCGACAATGCCGAGCGCGAGCGCGATGTCGCCCTTCATCCGGAATCCGGATAAGCGTCGCGTCGCGATGGCCGGCGCGGCATCAGCCATGGATTCTCTCCTGTTCGCCATATTCCTTCAGCTTGTTGCGCAGCGTGCGGATCGATATGCCGAGGATGTTCGCCGCATGGGTGCGGTTGCCAAGGCAGTGGTCGAGCGTGTTGAGGATCAGTTCGCGCTCGACGTCGGCGACGGTGCGTCCGACCAGCGCGGCCGACTCGCCGCCGGTGGCGGCGCTGACAACCGTTTGTGCGGTTTGCGCGATGGATTGTTCCGGCGCGGGCTGTCTTTGGCCGGAAATGATGATGGCGGCGGCTTCGATTTCCGCTTCCTGCGACATCAGCACGGCGCGGTGCATGGTGTTTTCAAGTTCGCGGATGTTGCCCGGCCAGTCGTGCGCCTTGAGGCGCGCGGCGGCGGCGGCGGAGATTTTTTTCTTCGGAAGGCCGTTCTGCTCGCCGTATTTTTCGGAGAAGGCCTGCGCCAGCGGCACGATGTCCGACGGGCGGTCGCGCAGCGGCGGCAGGGCGAGGTTGATGACGTTGAGGCGGTGGTACAAGTCCTCGCGGAAGTTGCCTTCCCTGACATAGCTTTCAAGGTCGCGGTTGCTGGTGGCGATCAGGCGGATGTCGATTTTGACCGGCGTTTTTCCGCCGATACGGTCGATGACGCGCTCCTGAATGGCGCGCAGCAGTTTCGCCTGCAGCGACGGGTGCATCTCGCTCACCTCGTCGAGCAGCAATGTGCCGCCGTTGGCTTCCTCGAACTTGCCGATGCGCCGCGCGACGGCGCCGGTGAAGGCGCCTTTTTCATGGCCGAAAAGCTCCGATTCCAGAAGGTTTTCAGGGATGGCGGCGCAGTTGAGCGAGATGAACGGCCCGCCCGCGCGCTTGCTTTTCTGGTGGATGTAGCGCGACATGACTTCTTTCCCTGTGCCGGACTCGCCGGTGACGAGGATGGTCGCGTCGGACGACGCAACGCGGTCGGCCATGTTCAGGACGGCTTTCATCGCCGGATCCTGCGCGAGCATGGAATTGTTTTCTTCGGCGATGGCTTCGAGAACGGCGGCGATCAGTTCCGCGTTCGGCGGCAGCGGGAGAAATTCCTTCGCGCCGGCCTTGATGGCATTGACGGCGGTGGAGGCGTTCGTGCCGATGCCGCAGGCGACGACGGGGATGGCGAAACGCTCGGCTTTGAGCTGTTCGATCAGTGTGGCGATGTCGAGCTTGACGTCCATCATGATCAGATCGGCACCACGCCCGTTGCGCAAGGCCCCCATGGCCTGCTCGACGTCTTCGGTATGGGTCACCTTGGCGCCGCGGCCGATGGCGATTTTTCCGGCCGTGCTGATTTGTCCGCTGAGGCTGCCGATAATCATCAAGCGCATGGTATTTCAATTCCCCCTGTCGTTATCCCCTCCGAAGGTTCTTTTTAGGACCTGTCGGACTTCACGATTTCCGTCATGGTCACGCCGAGGCGGTCTTCGACGACGATGACTTCGCCGCGGGCGACAAGGCGGTTGTTGACGTAGATGTCGATCGCCTCGCCGACCTTGCGGTCAAGCTCGACGACGGCGCCGCGGCCCAGCTTCAGAAGCTGGCTGACCTGCATGGTCGATTTGCCGAGCACGGCGGAAATCTGTACCGGAATGTCGTAGATCGCGTCGATGTCCTTCTTGCGGGTTTCGACGTTGGCGCTGGGCGTCACTTCCTCGAAAGAGACGGTTTCCTGCGGGGTCCGTTCGTTGGGCGGCGTCATTTTTGTTCTCCGTTCCTGTTGGTGTTGTTGGTTTCCTGTTCCGGTTCCAGCGTCGCGCTTATGCCGGAGACGGACTTGACGAATTCATTGTCAATTTGCAGATACAGCCGCTCGAAAAGGCGTTCCGCGCCGCCATCTGCCCATTCCACGCGGCAGTCCGTCGCGGCGAGGGCGTCGTCGGCGATGAGGATGACTTTTCCGGCATAGGCTTTTCCGGCCGTCAGGGCGTCGATGCGGCGCGTCAGCTGCTCGAGATGCTCGGTGGGCACGGTGACGGCGATGCGCGGCTCGTCGCGGCGCGCCTCGAGCGATTGCAGAATGACGTTCTCTATTTCGGAGAGCGCGTGTTTTTGCGCGAGGCCGGGCAAGAGCTTGTGCACGACCTGCATGGTCAGCTTGACGGTATCGCGGCATTTCTCGATTTCGCGTTTGTCTTCGTTTCCGACCAGCTTTTCCGCCAGCGCCAGCGTCTTTTGCAAAAGATCTCCGATGCGCGCTTCCTGCTGCTGCTGCGTTGTGCTCACGCCTTCGGCCTTGCCTGCGGCAAGGCTTTGCTCTTTGGCGAGCAGCATCTGTTCTTCCGTGTAAAGGATCTCCTCCGGCTGGTTGCCGTCAAAGTTGTTCTGGTCGAACAGGAATTTCTTCGCGTCGGTCATGGGCACGGATCCGTCTTCTTTAGAAGATGAGCTCATCTTCCTCTTTCGATGTTACAATCGTAATTTCGCCGCGGTCGGCGAGGTCCTTGGTCACGGCGACAATGCTCTGCTGGGCTTCTTCGACGTCCTTCAGGCGGACGGGGCCCATGGAGGCGATGTCTTCCTTCATAATCTTGCCCGCGCGCTCGGACATGTTGGAGAAGAAGAGATCCTTAATCGCGTCTGAGGCGCCCTTCAATGCCAGCGGTATCTTTTCCTTGTCGGCGGAGCGGATGACCGTCTGCAGGGCGCCCGGGTCGAGCTTGGCGAGATCTTCGAACGTGAACATCAGGCTGCGGATTTTCTCGGCGGAATCGGGGTTGCGCTCTTCCAGCGAGCCCATGAACTGCGTTTCGACCGAGCGGTCGAGATTGTTGAAAATTTCCGCCATGATTTCGTGGCTGTCGCGGCGGTTGGTGCGGGCGAGGTTGGTCATGAACTCGGTGCGCAGCGTGCGTTCGACGTCGTCGAGAACCTCTTTTTGCACCGCCTCCATGCGCAGCATGCGCATGATGACTTCCATCGCAAAGCCTTCCGGCAGCAGTGCGAGCACGCGCGCGGCGTGTTCCGGCGTAATCTTCGAAATGACGACGGCGACGGTTTGCGGATATTCCTTCTGCAGGTAGCTGGCGAGGATTTCCTCGGAGACGTTGGAGAGCTTTTCCCACATGGTGCGGCCGGCGGGGCCGCGGATTTCTTCCATGATGTTGTCGACCTTGTCCTTGCCGAGGACGCGCACCAGCAGGCGCTCCGTCGAGTCGAGCGAGCCGACGAGCGAGCTGGTCGAGCTCATGCTTTCGGCGAATTCGACGAACAGGCGCTCCGTCACGTTGGCGCTGACCTTGCCGAGCGTGGACATGGTCTGCGAGATGATCATGATCTCGTCTTCGTCGAGCTGCTCGAAGATTTTGGCGGTCTGGTCTTCGCCGAGCGAGAGCAGCAGGATGGCCGACTTTTCAGTGCCTGTTAATGTGCGATAATCTTCGCGTACGCGCATCTCTTAATTCTCCTGTGACATCCAAGAGCGGATGACGGACACCGTCTCCGCGGGATGGTTTTGCACCAGTTCGCTGATCTTTTGCACGGAGGAGGCCTTCACTTTGCCCTCCACCTGCGACATGTCGATCATGGTTTCGAGTTCTTCTCCCTGCGATCCGCCGGGCGGCGCGGCAAGCTGCGGCGGCATCGCGCCGGCAGGCAGCAGGCCCGCCGTTTCATCCCCGCCGGCCGGCAGACGCGGCGTACTCTCGATCATGTGCAGGGCGAGCGGACGCAAGACCAGCAGGATGACCAGAACGGCGACGATGCTGAGCGCGAGCGTTTCGGCCATGCTCAGCAGGTCGGACTTCTGAAAGCCCATGAACTCCGAAGTGTTCTTGGCCGGCGGCGGCGCGGCCTCTTGCGCGAACTGCATGTTGACGACCTGCACGATGTCGCCGCGCGCGGCGTTGTAGCCGACGGCGGATTTGACCAGCTCCGTGATCTGGGCGATGGCGGTTTTGCTGAGCGGCACGTATTTTTGCGGCGGCTGCCAGTCGGCAGGCGCGTCCTTGGGTTTTTTGGCGGTGGTGTCGGGCACGTATTTGCCGTCGACCAGAACCGCGACGGAGAGTTTCTTGATCGTTCCCGTCGCGCGGTGCGTCGTCTGCACGGTTTTGCTGATGTCGTAGTTGGTGATTTCGCGGTCCGTGTCGTTCTTGCTGGCAGGCTGCGCGGAATTGTTGTTCGCCGCGCCGTTGTTCGGCAGGCCGGGCAGGTTGGTCGAGACGGACACCGCGCCGCTGGCGTTTTGCGAAGACGAATTGTCGACATTGCTGCTGGTGTCGGATTGCGTGGAGCGAACGACCTGCCCGTTCGGGTCGTAGGTCTCGGAATTGCTGCTGATCTGGTCGAAGTCCATCTCCGCCGTCACGTTGGCGCGGACGTTGCCGTAGCCGACGACCCGGCCGACCATGTCCTCGATCTGGCGCGCCATGCGCATGTCGTACTTTTCAGTGAGGGAGGCGTTGCTGTCGGCGGAATAGTCGGCGTTGTTGCTGCCTTCGCCTTGCGCCAGAAGGTTTCCGTCCTGATCGATGATGGCGACGTTTTCGGCCTTGAGGCGCGGTACGGCTGCGGCGATCAGGTGCTGTATAGCGTGGATCTGTTCCGGCGTGATGTCGGCGGTGTTGCGCAGGTTGAGGAACACGCTGGCGGAAGCGGGCGTTTCGTTGTTGCTGAACAGTTCATGCTGCGGCAAAACGAGCTGGATGCGCGAGCTGCGGACACCGTCGATGGAATCGACGGTGCGCGCGAGCGCGCCTTCCAGCGCGCGCTGGGCGTCGATGTTCTCTACGAAACGCGTCGTGCCGAAAGCCTGCTTCTGGTCGAAGATTTCGTAGCCGACCGAACCTTCGGACGGCAGGCCGTCCTCGGCCAGCAGAATGCGCGCCTTGCCGACGTCTTTTTGCGGCACCATCACTTGCGTGCCGTCGGCGCTGAGTTTGTAGGGTATGTGCGTATTGTCGAGCTTGGCCGCTATCTCCGTTGCGTCGACGGTGGAAAGCTTGCTGTAGAGCAGCGTCATGCCCGGCGTGTTCGACCGCGCCGCGACGAAAATGAAAAAGACCGCCAGACCGAAGAAGGTCACCAGCATGACCGCAAGGCGGCCCGCCCCCATGTTTTTTAGCGCTTCAAAAAAAGAATCCACCTGACGTCACCTTACTTTGCAGCCATGCCAAAGAAGGGAATCCGAGCGTTTAACAAATAAGCAAAAAACCCAAACCCCACATCCTTTAGAGTAATCAATTTTTACGCACTAGGCAAATTTTGCCCAAATCTTTCTTCATCCTTGTGAAGACATGCATTTTTTATGCTAACAGACTAACTTTTATAAAGGCATAACAACCGCTTAATTTTTATGGTTATTTTATCCTTCCTGCCGATGTTAACCATTCTTTAACCCTTTGTTTTATAGTACTTTTTTTCTTGCTTTTATAGGGGGGGAGGTATAAGATGAAAGTAGTAGCAGCAGGTTTGCCCGTGGAGGGGTGTATCTGCTTGGATGGGAGCCATAGAATATGGTCAGTATTGTAAACGCAATCGCTTCTGCGCAGAATGCAGCTCTGAAATCGAGTGTTCAGAGCATGGCTTCTGCTGAGCCTGCGCCGCCACCGCCGCTCTCCAGCATCAATTTCGTCGCTTCCGGCATTCATGTCGATAATTTGCAGAACGTCGCCATTCTTGAATACCGCTCCGCCAGAACCGGAGAGGTGATACGCCAGTATCCCGACCAGTCGCAGATCGACGCCTTCAAGGCCGCCGAGCGTCTGGCGCAACTGGCGCAGCAGGATCACCAGCAGCAAGCGCATTCTGCCGCGCCCAGCTTTGCGGCGCCGTCGCGTTCTTCTGGCAGCACGCCCATGTACCATCAAAGCACGGGCGGTTCGGGCGCTTCCACGGCGCCTGTTTCCGTTCCGGCGTCGGTTTCTTCCGGCAGCGCGGGCGGTTCGTCGTCCGGCGGCAGCACAGTCTCCATTATGGCCTGACGCTGAAAGGCGCGGCTTAATCTTTTATTTTTTGGGCGGATTTTCTCGAAGTCTGACGCGTGCGCGCAGGGCGCAAAAGCACGTCTTTACTGCGGGATATCAGGCGATGCTGTCCGAGGCCACTTTGGCTTCGGGAGGCTGCGTATGCTTCGCGGACGCTGCGGCATCGGGCTTTTTCATCAGTCCCGCGGCGATGCAGCGGTTGATGTTGATCAGAACCTGAAACTTGTCCGCTTGCGTATCCACGAGGATTTCCTGCGTGTGCTTGAACACGAAGAAGGCGAGGGACGCCACGTTGTTTCTGAGGCCCTGCGGCAGGTGATGGTCCGGATTGTCCATGTCGCTGACGAAGAGCTGCCAGAGCTTCTGGTTGTGGTTGAGTATCTCGCCGAGCTCCTCAAGACCGACTTTTTCCCCGCCCTGCAGGCGGTTGGCGAGGTTTTCAAGCTTCTGCGCGGCTTGCAGGAGAACGGTCGCCTCCATCGTGCGCTGGTCGGTTGCGGTGGCGATTTTGACGTAGGCGCCGGCGGCCTGGGAATAGGGGTTTTTATTTGACATTTTCTAGCATCTCCCTTTCGTGTTCCATGAGGTGTCGTGCTTCTTTCAGCGCCTTGTAATATTCCCCGTCGAGGATGTGCATGCTGATTTTGGCGAAGAAAAGAGCTGTCGACGGCACGGCCTTCTGGATGCTGTTCACAAGGGCGAAATAGGCTTTGTGCAGCTCGTCCGGCTTATCGGAGATGTACATGAGTTGAACGGTGAAATAGATCTTTTTGCAAGGGCTGTCGGCGTCCTTTTCGGTCATGATGTCCTTTTCACGCAGAATGGGCGACGAACCTTCGATATGAAGGCGCGTACGCGTGTCATCGTTCGTGATGAGGGCGCTGCCGATAATCAGCCGTTCATTGGGTTTCAGATCTATAATCAGAGCCATGAGATTCTCTCCGGTCTACAAAAATTGACGAGTTTCTTTCGCCATCTCAGCTTACTTCCAGTATCTCACGAGATGGTTAACAAAATAATAACAGATTTTCCTTGTTTTCGGGGCTGATCGCGCCCAATTTACCGGATAGAAGGTGTCCTTTATGATGACGAAGAAAGAAAAATTTACATATAACGAAGACGGTGAGGAACGCGCCGACGGCATTCCGCTGCACGGCCCCGAAGATTTCGCGGGCATGCGCAAGGCGGGCAGGCTGGGCGCGGAAGTGCTGGATTTCATCACTCCCTATGTGCAGCCGGGCGTGACGACAGATCATCTCGACCAGTTGTGCGACGAATATACGCGCGATCACGGCGCGATCTCGGCGCCGCTCAACTACCGCGGCTTTCCCAAGTCGATCTGCACGTCGGTCAATCACGTGGTCTGCCACGGCATTCCGGGCCCGAAGGTGCTGGAGGACGGCGACATCGTCAACATCGACGTCACCGTCATTCTCGACGGCTGGCACGGCGACACCAACCGTACGTTTTACGTCGGCGACAAAGTCTCGACCAAGGCGAAGCTGCTGATCGACGCGACCTACGAGGCGATGATGCTCGGCATCGAGGCGGTGAAGCCCGGCGCGACGCTCGGCGACATCGGCCACGCCATCCAGACCTACGCCGAGGGTAAAAGATTTTCCGTCGTGCGCGATTTCTGCGGCCACGGCATCGGCAAAATTTTCCACTGCGCGCCGTCCGTTTTGCACTACGGCGAGCCGGGCACGGGGCTGGTGCTGAAGCCCGGCATGTTCTTCACCATCGAGCCTATGATCAACGCCGGCGGCTGGGAAACGAAAATTCTCGGCGACGGGTGGACGGCGGTGACGAAAGACCGCTCGCTCTCCGCGCAGTTCGAGCATTCTCTCGCCGTGACGGAAACGGGCTACGAGATCTTCACGCTCTCGCCCAAGGGGTATACGAAGCCGCCGTATGAATGATGGCCTGTGACGTATGACATCTCCCGCCGCAAAAACCGCACCTGATAAAAGCAAGGCGCCGCCGCACCATACGGGCCACCGCGACCGCCTGCGCGAGCGGTTTTTGAAGTCCGGCCTCGACGGGGTGCAGGACTACGAGCTGCTCGAAATCATCCTGTTCTCCGCCATTCCGCGCCGCGATGTCAAGCCGCTGGCGAAACAGTTGCTGCAGGAGTTTGGCGGCATCTCCGGCGTGCTGAACGCCTCGGCCGCCGACCTGCAAAAGGTCAAGGGCATGAGCGAAAACGCCGCCGTTCTGTTCAAGGCCGTGCAGGGGCTGACGCAAAAGATGCTGATTGCCGACATTGGCAAGAAGCCCGTTTTAAGTTCGTGGCAAAAGCTGATCGACTATTGCCATGTCGCCATGGCGCACGAAAAGCGCGAGCATTTCCGCGTTCTGTTTCTCAACCGCAAAAACCAGCTGATCGCCGATGAGGTGCAGCAGGTGGGTACGGTCGACCACACGCCGGTTTATCCGCGCGAGATCGTCAGGCGCGCGCTGGAGCTGGGCGCGACGGCGCTGATCCTCGTCCACAACCATCCGAGCGGCGACCCCCGCCCGAGCGATCCCGACATCGCGATGACGCAAGAGATTATCCGTGCCGCCGCGGCGCTCGACATTCTTGTGCACGACCATCTGATCATCTCGCAGAACGGGCATGTCAGTTTCAAGTCTCTCGGGATTTTGAATTTCACAGCCTAAGCTGCTTTGCGCGGCACAAAGACGACGGCCTCCATTTCCATGACCGTTTCGCCGTTCTGGTTGGTAACGGTGTTCTTGGTGCGCATGAGGCCGCGCGCCGGATATTTTGCCGAGGCGCGCAGTTCGGTAATTTCGATGGTGAGGGAGAGAAGATCGTCAGGACGCACGGAGCGCGGCCAGTTGATGTTCTCGACGGCGCGGCCCACCATGCCGCCTTCCATTTCCGGCGTCGCGGTGACGATCATGCGCATGGCAAGGCAGGCGGTATGCCAGCCGCTCGCCACCAGCTCGCCGAAAACCGTGTCCTTCGCTTTGACGGGATCGGTATGGAAGTCCTGTGGGTCGTACTGTTTGCCGAAAGCGATGATGTCTTCTTGCGTCACCCTTTGCGGCCCTGCGGCAAATTTTTGTCCGACCGCCAAGTCCTCATAGGTGATAAAGTTTTTCTGATCTGCCATTCGCCCATTATATTCTTTTATAATCAATAAGTTAATATTTTTATTAATTTCATAACATTATTGACGTTATAGTATGTTTATGTATAATAATCATTCATTATTTTTTAGTCGGAGCAGTTCATGCAGTTCATGCGGCTCATGTGGCACATGCGGAAATCATTGCCACGGGAATTCAATAAAACGGCGGCCGCGGCGCAGGCGGCTTTTCCAGTGCAACTGAAAAGACTGACCGTCCTGCTTGTGCCGACATCGACGACGCCGCTTTACGTTGCGCCGGCCGTTGCGGAGAAACTGACGCAGGATACTGCCGGCGTTAAAAAGGCCGTTGCGGCTTTGAATGTCAGCATGCAGAAGAAAAACTGGGTGGGGCTTGCGGATAGATATAAAGAGGTGGCCGGCACGAAAGTCAATCTGATCGCCCTGAACGGCAATGATTTTCAGAAGGCTTTTCGCGAAGGCGATACCAAGGGAATGTGGGCGCTTTATGTCCTTGATCATGAATTGGGACATCATGTGACCAAGAAGGGTTTGGGATATTTGAGCGGACAAGTAAGGGAAAGCTCTGCCGATGCCTATGCCGCGCTGCGTCATATTCAGCGCTTTGGGAAACACACAGTGTTTGCAATCGACAAGGCGGAGCGCATGAGCGCAAACATCGTTTTGCAAGCGGATACGGCGCATTATACGACGGATACGATAGAACGGGCCGTTCGGGTTGCCGAAGAAACGGACATTTCAAAACTCTCGTTGCGGGAGACGGCGGCGCTGGCACAAAAGATAGCTGATGAAGCGCATCTGGGTGAAAGGACACTCAAAAAAATCCGCACAGCGTACCGCCCCGTCAATCGTCTGTATCGGAAGCAGATAGGCGCCGGAGCTGCCGGTTTCGATGATCTCCCCGCACAGGACGGAGCCTGCGACCTTATTTGCCGCGCGATCCTTGCCGTTATGCGGGATCACGCGGAAGATGCCGATATTTTCAGGGCTGGAAAGCGCTTCCTGACAAGCTATGTCGGGGAATTTATGCAGCGCAGCGCGAAAACGGATGCTTTCTACGGATCTGCGCTGGATTTTCTCGACAGCGGGGAAACGAAAGCCCTCTATCCGGCACCACGCAAGGCAGGCGTTTCTCGCGTTGCCGGAAAGAAAATTTGAGGCGATTGCCATGACCGGGTCTGCGAAGAAATTCCATTATGCCTCGCAAAAACAGGCTGAACCGGTTTTTTGATTTCGCACGCGAAGTGGTGCAGGTGTAGTGGTAAATTTCTGCCCGACGGTGAGGTCTTCGTAAGTGATGAAATCTGTTTTGTTCGTCATATGGGGATTATATTCTTTTATAATCAATAAGTTAATACATTTTTTTATTTTCATAATATTATTGACGTCATTTTCATATTATGTATAATAACTACTAATCATTATTCGGTCGGGAGCGGGGCATGAAAAAATCACTGGTGCAGGAATTCAACGCAACATCCGCAGCCGCGCAAGCGGCCTTTCCCAGGCAGCTGGAGCGGCTGGTCGTTTTGCTGGTGCCGACGTCGGATACGCCGGTTTACGTGGCTCCAGCCGTTGCCCGCACACTGAGCAAAAATATCTCAAGCGTGAAGAACGCCGTTGCAAGGTTTTCTTACAAGATGCAGAAGCAAGGCTGGGCCGGATTTGCGAACAGAAGCGAATATGTGGGCGGCGCGAACGTCAACCTGATCGCCCTCAAAGGAAACCTGCCGGGCACCTTTTACAAGAGCTGCACGAAAGAGATGCGCGAGCTTTTCGTGCTCGACCACGAGTTGGGGCATCACGTGACCAAAAAAGGAAACGGCTGGTATAGCGGCGAGATGAAGGAAAGCTCCGCCGACGCCTTCGCCGTGCTGCGCCATGTCCAGCGCTTCGGCAAAGATACGCTCTTTATCAAAAGGCGCGGCAACATTGTGGCGAAGAATATCGTCTTGCACGGCGATACCGCGCATTACACGACGGATACGATTCATGGCGCCCTGAAGGTTGCCGCAGAGCGCGACATTTCAAAACTTTCACTGGAGGAGACCGCCGCGCTGGCGCAGGAAATCGCCGATGACACCGTTCTGGATGTAAAAACGGGCCTCAAAGTCCGTCAGGCCTATTTTCCTGTCTATCAGGCCTGCCGTCAGCAGATCGGCGGTGTTTATGAAGTTGTCGATAAAATTTGCGAGCGCGACGGCAAGGCCTATGACCTTTTCTGCCGCAAGACCGTCGCCGTGATGCGGGCGCATGCGTCCGATGCCGACATTTTCAGGGCGGGCAAGCGCTTCCTCGCAGGCTATCCGCCCTTCGTGAAATTCATGAAGAAGCAGGCGAAAACGGACGCGTTCTATAAAGACGCGCTGGATTTCCTCGCCAAAGGGCCGCAGATGCCCGTCAACGACGACAAACCGCCCGTCCGCGCGCCGCAGCGTCCGCAAATCGTCTACAAATAAGGATCCCGCATGACACACCCCGCAAAAAAAAATGTCGAGCCCGTTTTTGATTTCGACGCCGAGGTGGCGCGGGTGTGGCGCGATTTTCCGCAGGTGAAAAACAAGGTCATCTTTTTCGACGCCTGCCATGATGCGCGCCTCGTCTATCCCGAAACGGGCGCGGAAAGGGAAGTCATAGAAAAATTTGTGAAAAGTTTCGATGCTAAACACATAATGAAATCCGCTTTTGACCGCTGGGGGGAGAAAAATTCTTTTTGCCAGCCGCTGGGCGCCGGCATGCGTCTGCTGTATATCCTGATGGAAAAGCACCCTTACGACAAAATTTCGCCGCGCGCGCCGCAGGCGCAGGAGACGGCGTTCGTTTTCGACCACGAGCTCGGCCATGCCATCATTCCCGGCGCGGACGTTCCGACCAACAGATCCGAGTGTTTCGCCGACGCCTATGCCACCATCCGCCATTTGCAGCGCTTCGGGGCGGATTCGCCCACTATCGGCCATGTCGTGAACAACCGGTCCTTTGATCTTGTGTTCAGGGAGGACTGGTACGGGCGCTCGCACTTTACCAGCGCCGTGACCGAGAAAATCCTCGCCCGCCGCCACAAGATCGACTGGAATAAGCTCTCGCCGCAGCGCACGGCGGATCTGGCGCGGAAGTTCGCGCTGGAGTATGAAATGGCCTCCGAAGCCCTGACCATGCTCGAAAAGGATTTCCAGCCGTTGCACAAAAAAGCCGAGAGCATCGCCAAAGGCGACACGACGCCGCTGAAGGAACTCGCGGAAAAAGTCTTGTCCACGGAGTCGTCCGACGTCTTCAAATACGGGGCAAACGCGCTGGCGCTTTATGTCGATCAGCGCACGGCGGATACGGTCCTGCAGGGCACCTATTGGAATAAAGTGCGTAAAAAACTGGTCAAAAGGAGCAAGGCTTTCAACCGTTATGGTGCGCCATCCCTCAGAAAAATGCTTATGAAAAAAATTTCCTCTCCATTTAGGGGGAAGATTTAAAAGCCCCGTTGTTATAGACTCCTGAATCGGAAACTCGGTTTCAGGAGCCCCCCACATGCCCAGCTACAAAGCCCCCCTCGATGATATGCGGTTCGTTTTGAACGAAGTGCTGGATGTAGCGCAATTGTCGCGCATTCCGGACTTCTCGCAGGTCGACAAGCCGACCATCAACCAGTTCCTCGAGGAAATCGCCAAGATGGCGGAAGACGTGCTGTTCCCGCTCAACGCCACGGGCGACCGCGAGGGCTGCGTCCACGACCGCGAAACCAAAGCCGTCAAAACGCCGACGGGCTTCAAAGATGCCTACAAGCAATTTTGCGAAGCGGGGCTGACCGGTTTCGCCTGCGATCCGAAATTCGGCGGCCTCGGCATGCCAATCGTTTTGAACACGGCCTTGAGCGAGATGTTCTGCTCGGCGAACCTTTCTTTCGGCATGTATCCGGGCCTGAGCCACGGCGCCTACAACGCGCTGCACGAATACGGCACGGACGAGCAGAAGAACACCTACCTGCCCAAGCTGGTCTCCGGCGAATGGTCGGGGACGATGTGCCTGACCGAACCGCAATGCGGCACGGACTTGGGGCTTATCAAAACAAAAGCGGTGAAAAACGCCGACGGATCATACGCCATCAGCGGCACGAAGATTTTCATTTCCGCGGGCGAGCACGACCTGACGGAAAACATCTGCCACCTCGTGCTGGCGAAGATCGAGGCGCCGGACACGCCCGCCGGCATCAAGGGCATCAGCCTGTTCATCGTGCCGAAGCTTTTGCCCGAAGGCATGGCGCACAACAATGTCACTTGCGGCCGCATCGAAGAAAAAATGGGCATCCACGGCAATTCCACCTGCGAGATGAACTTCGACGGCGCGAAAGGCTGGCTCGTGGGCGAGCCGCATAAAGGCATGAAGGCGATGTTCGTGATGATGAACGAGGCGCGGCTCGGCGTCGGCCTGCAGGGCTTGGGCCTGAGCGAAGTCGCCTATCAGAACGGCCTCAATTACGCGCTCGAGCGCGTGCAAAGCCCGCCGATCGACCAGAAAGGCGAACATGTTTCCGTCACCATCATCAACCATCCGGACGTGCGGCGCGAGCTTTTGAGCATCAAGGCCGCCGTCGAAGGCGAGCGCATGCTGGCCTACTGGCTCTCGATGCAACTCGACATCTCGCAAAAAGATCCTGACGAAGCCGCGCGCGCAAAGGCCAAGGCGTTCGTCGATCTGCTCACCCCCATCGTCAAGGCGCATTTCACCGACAACGCGGTGGAGAACACCAACTCGGCGATACAGGTCTTCGGCGGGCACGGCTATATCAAAGAACACGGCATGGAACAGTTCAACCGCGACGCGCGCATCACCCGCCTTTACGAGGGCACCAACGGCATTCAGGGGCTCGACCTCATCGGCAGAAAGGTTTTGAAAGAGAATCTCCTGCCGGGTTATCTGCGTTTGCTGCTGCAAGACCTGATCGCGGCGAAAAAGAACGGCGTTTCCCTCTGCCTGCTCTGGCCCGTGGCGCGCAGAGCGTGGACGCTGCGCTGGATCGCAATGAAATTGCGCCTGCGCGCGCTGTTCGGCACGCTGTTGCGGCGCATGGCTTTCATGCGCGACGCGGCGGGCATGTCGACCGACTATTGCAAGCTGATGAGCCTCGTCGTGATCGGTCACATGTGGGTGAAAATGGCGGATACGGCGACGCAAAAGCTCGCCGCCAATCCCGAAGGCGGTGTGCGGGACTTTTACGAGACAAAAATCAAGACCGCGCGTTTTTACATGAAGAAGGTCATGCCGCAGGCGGCGGCCTACAGCGGGGCGATCGGCGGCGGCACAAAGGCGCTGATGGACATTCCCGCCGACAAGTTCGCCCATGCGCAAACGACGATTGGGGCTGAATGATGAAAAAATTACTCAAAGGACTCCTCTGGCTTTTCGTTGGCGTTATCGTCCTGAGCTTTGCCGCCGCGCTCGCGCTGCCGCATTTCGTGCCGATGTCGAAGGTCGAGGCTCTGGTCAAACAGAAAGTGCGCGAAGCGACGGGGCGCGACCTTGCGTTCAAGGGCGCGAAATTCGTCTTCTGGCCGGATGTCGGCGTGCGTCTCACCGATGTTTCGTTCAGCAACCCCGCCTGGGCGCGGCAGAAGAACATGGTCGCGCTGGGCGAGGCGGACGTCGCGCTGGCGGTGCAGCCGCTCTTGAACAAGCAGATCGTCGTCAAACGTTTCATCCTGAACGCGCCGGACATCGACCTTGAAGTTTCCAAAGACGGACAGAGAAACTGGGATTTCTCCAAGGTCGCTCCCGCCAAGCCGGCGGAGACGGCGCAGAAAAGCCAGCCGCAGGAAACCATCCCCGCACAGGCGCAGCAGTTCAAGTTCCATTTCGGGCAGATGCGCATCGACAAGGGCAGGCTGGTTTTTACCGACATGCAGAAGGGGCAAACCGTGCGCCTTTCAGATGTCGACGTGAATGTCAAATGGCCGGAGCCGGAAAGCCCGCTGCATATCGACGGCGCGCTGACCTATAAGGGCAAGCGCATCACTCTGGCGCTCGATCTCGACCGGCCGATGGACTTTCTCGCGCACAAGGAGAGCAACGGGCAGGCCAGCATGAAAGCCGATGATTTCAGCGTCAAGACGCACGGCGCCTATGCCGCGCAAGGCCTCTTCTTCAACGGTACGGTGGATGCGGATATGCCGGATCTCGCCTCCGTGTTGACGTGGATCCGCGGCGACGAGAAGAAGCTGCCCTTCCGCACGATGGCCTTCAAGGGCGATGCGGGGCTGTCGGCAACGGGGCTGACCTTGCAAAAGGCGGCGCTGTCGCTGGACGACGTGCAGGCGAAGGGAGATGCGAGCGTGAGCTTCGCCAATAAGCCGGAAATCGTCGCGCGCCTGTCCCTGAACAAGCTCGATCTCGACCGTTTCACCGGCGGCAAAACCGCAAACGCGGCAAACGGCGGCGCGGGAGAACAGGCCGCCGCGCAAAGAGGCTGGGATACGACGCCGCTCGATTTCTCGGGACTGAAGGCGGTCAATGCCGACCTGCGACTAGACACGCAAGGCTTCACGCTGCGCGGCATCGCCGTCGGGCCTTCGGTGCTGACGGTGAAGCTGCAAAACGGCCTGTTGAAATTCTCCTCGTCCGACGCCACGCTGCTCGGCGGGCGTTTTTCGTCCGGTCTGGCGCTGGACGCCGCGCGCGCCGTGCCGGCGATGTCGTTCGCTTTCAATATGTCCGGCGTGGAGGCGCAGCCTATTCTGGCGACCTTCGCGCACTTTAAAAAGCTGAGCGGCACGGCGACGGCGCACGTCGACGTGACGGCGTCGGGCGACAGCCAGAAGGCGGTGATCTCCAGCCTCGCGGGCAAGGGAGACTTCGACTTCAAAAACGGCGAGCTCAAGGGCATCGACATGGTCAGGATCGCCCAGTTGGTGCAGGCGCATTCCTCCAACACGAGCGTGGGCGCGGGCACGACGAAGTTCGTCGACATGACTGGCACTTTCACGATATCCCGAGGCGTCGCCTCCAACAACGATCTGAAAGTCGAAGGCGCCGTGTTGCGTGCGACGGGGCACGGAACCATCGACCTGCCGCAAAAATACATCCGCTACCGCGTCACGCCCGTGCTGCTCGCGGGGCAGCAGACGGCGGCGGGGCAGGCGGGCGGCCAGCAGCAAAGCGCGTCCGGCCTCACCGTGCCGGTCAATATCAGCGGGCCGTTCGACCATATCAGGGTCATCCCCGATTTCGCAGCCGCCATCGGCGGGATTGTCGCCAATCCCTCGAACGCGCGGCAGACCATCAAAAACATCAGAAACAACTTCAAACAGAATCCCGTCGGCACGCTGGAAAACCTGCTGGGCAACGGCGGGCTGTTCGGACGCCGCTAACACTAAAACCAAAGGAAGACACAACGATGATACCCCGCTTTTCACGTCCCGAGATGACCTCCATCTGGGAGATTGAAAACAAGTTCAACATCTGGCTCGAAGTGGAGATGCTGATTTGCGAGGCGCAGGCGGACATCGACGTGATCCCGAAGGAAGCTCCGGCGAAAATCCGCAAAAAAGCGAAGTTCGACGTCAAGCGCATCGACGAGATCGAGAAAAAGGTGCATCACGACGTCATCGCCTTCCTGACCAGCGTCGGCGAGAGCGTCGGCGACGAGGCGCGCTATATCCACCTCGGCGTGACGTCGTCGGACATCATCGACACGGGCTTTTCCGTGCAGTTGCGGCAGGCGGCGGACCTGATCATCGCCGATCTCGACGCGCTGCTCAAAACGCTGCGCCAGCGCGTGCTGGATTACAAAGACACCATCTGCATTGGCCGCAGCCACGGCATCCACGCCGAGCCGACGACCTTCGGCATGAAGCTGGCGGGGCACTATGCCGCCTTTTCGCGCGCGCGCAAACGCATGATCAGCGCCCGCGAGGAGATTTCCACCTGCTGCATTTCGGGGCCCGTCGGCACCTACGCCTCGATCGACCCGCGCGTCGAAGCCTACGTGGCGCAAAAGCTGGGCCTTGTCGCCGAGCCGGTGTCCACGCAAATCATCCCGCGCGACCGCCATGCGATGTTCTTTTCCACGCTGGGCGTCATCGCCGCCTCGATCGAGAATCTCGCGATCGAGATCCGCCACTTGCAACGCACAGAGGTGCGCGAGGTCGAGGAATATTTCGCGCCGGGGCAAAAAGGCTCCTCCGCCATGCCGCACAAGCGCAACCCCGTGCTGTCGGAGAATCTGACTGGTCTCTCGCGGCTGATCCGCGCGAGCGTGACGCCCGCGCTGGAAAACGTGACGCTGTGGCACGAGCGCGACATTTCGCATTCCTCCGTCGAGCGGGTGATCGCGCCCGATGCGACCATCCTGATGGATTTCGCCCTCAACCGCCTCAACGGCATCATGGACAAGCTGCTGGTCTACCCGAAGCGCATGAAGGAGAATCTGGAGAGTTTGCGCGGGCTGGTCTTCTCGCAGCCCGTGTTGCTGGCGCTGACGCAAGGGGGGATGAGCCGCGACTATGCCTACCGTCTCGTGCAGGAGCACGCCATGAAGGTCTGGGACAATCAGGACCTGCAGTTTTTCCAGCTGCTGGATACCGACGATACGGTCGATGAATATATTCCGCCCGAAGTGCTGAAAAATATTTTCAACTACCGCCACTGCATCGAGCGCACGGCGGATGTCATCGAGCGCGTCCTCGCGGATGGCGAAAGTTAAAAAATATTCAATAAAATCAATAAAATATAATATGTTACGGAATTTTTATTTGACAATTCCATAACCATTGATTATACATATTTCGCCTACGTATATGTAGCAATCAATCAATGGAGGACTGGAGAATGAAAAACGTATCGAAATTGTGTGTGGCTTTCGCCCTCGTCGCGGCTTGCAGCGGAACGGCCATGGCGGCCGGAACTCCGTGCTTTACGGATCAAGCCAACAACGTCAAGGTTTGCGCGACGGAAACCAAAGCCGGCGGCCCGCTCTTTACGGCTGAAAAGGCGCAAGTGACCAACCTCAAGACCGGCAAGACGACCAACCAAAAGGCCGTGATCGTGCTGAACAAGCAAGGTCAGGCGACGGGGTATATCCTCAAGGCGAACTAAGCCTTACTGACTTTAAAAAAAGCGTCGGCATAGGCCGGCGCTTTTTTTTATGCTATCGTCCTTTTATGCATGAATGGCAAGACGAAGGCATTGTTCTTTCCGTGCGCGGACACGGCGAAAACGGCGGCGTAGTATCGCTGCTGACGCGCGCTCACGGCCGCGCGATGGGATATATATTCGGCGCGACATCCTCCAAGATGCGCGGCGTGTTGGAGCCGGGAAATCTCGTTGCCGTGCGCTGGCAGGCGAAATCTTCCGAACAACTGGGCAATTTCACGCTGGAGCTGGAGAAAAGCGCGGCGGCCGACGTGATGGACGACCCGGTCAAGCTCACCGCCATGCAGTCCGCTTGCATCCTCGCGGACAAGACGCTGCCGGAGCGCGAAAACCACCCCGGCGTATTCGAGGGCACCAAGGCGCTGATGGCGTCCTTCGCCACCGACATCTGGGCGCCGACCTATATCTATTGGGAGATCGGGCTCTTGCGCGAACTCGGTTTCGGCCTTGATCTCTCGAAATGCGCCGCGACCGGCGCTGTGGATAACCTGATCTACGTCAGCCCGAAATCCGGCTGCGCGGTTTCCGCGGCGGCGGGCGAGGTTTACAAGGAACGGCTGCTCAGCCTGCCGGCGTTTTTGCGGGGAAGCGGGGATTTTGCCGCGCCCGACATCCTCGACGGGCTGAAACTGACGGGGCATTTCCTCCGCCACCGCGTTTTCGCTTTGTCGAACAGCGACTTGCCCGAGTCGCGCCTGCGGCTGGAAGAAAAATTTAGAGCCTAGTTTTTGGACGCAAAATGGGCTAAAAATCAACTATGGCGAAGAAAAAAGACACCAAAACCGCATTGGCGATGAACGTGCAGGATCGCGAGCTCGGCCCTGTCCTGAGCGAAAAATATCTCTCTTACGCGCTCTCGACGATCATGTCGCGCTCGCTGCCCGACGTGCGCGACGGCATGAAGCCCGTCCACCGCCGCGTGATTTACGCCATGATGCAGTTGTCTTTGAAGCCGGAAACCTCGCCGAAGAAATGTGCCCGCGTGGTCGGCGACGTCATCGGCAAGTTCCACCCGCACGGCGACCAGTCGGTTTACGACGCTCTGGTGCGTCTGGCTCAGGATTTCTCGGTGCGCTATCCGCTGGTCGACGGGCAGGGCAACTTCGGCAACATCGACGGCGACAACGCCGCCGCCATGCGATACACCGAAGCGCGCATGACGCAGGTGGCGCAACTGCTGCTCGAAGGCATTGACGACGACGCGGTGGATTTTCGCGCGACCTACGACGGTGAGACTTTGGAACCGGTCGTGTTTCCCGCCAACTTTCCGAACTTGCTCGCCAACGGATCGTCCGGCATCGCTGTCGGCATGGCGACCTCCATCCCGCCGCACAACGTGGCCGAGCTGTGCGACGCTTTGGAAGTGCTGATCGACAAGCCCGATTGCACGGTCAAAGACCTGCTGAAACACGTCAAGGGGCCGGATTTCCCGACCGGCGGCATTCTGGTCGAGGACCGCGCCGCGATCGTCGAGGCTTACGAAACGGGACGCGGCAGCTTCCGCATGCGCGCCAAATGGCACAAGGAAGAACTGAAGAACGGCAACTGGCAGATCGTCGTCACCGAAATTCCCTATCAGGTGGTGAAGTCCCGGCTGATCGAGAAGATCGCCGATTTGATCGTGACGAAAAAAATTCCGTTCCTCGACGACGTCACGGACGAATCCGCCGAGGATATCCGCATTGTTCTGACGCCGAAGAACAAGAGCATCGAAGCCGAACTGCTGATGGAGCAGATTTTCCGCCAGACGGACCTCGAGAGCCGCTTCGGCCTCAACATGAACGTGCTCGACGGCGGCACTGTGCCGCGCGTGATGAACCTGAAAGAGGTTTTGCAGGCCTTCGTCGATCACCGGCAGGAGGTTCTGGTGCGCCGCTCGAAGCACCGCCTTGCCCATATCGAGCACCGCCTCGAAGTTCTGGCGGGTTTGCTGATCGCCTATCTGAACATCGACGAAGTCATCAAGATCATCCGCGAGGAGGACGATCCCAAGGCGGAGATGATCAAAAAGTGGAAGCTGACGGACGTCCAGTGCGACGCGATCCTCAATATGCGTCTGCGCAGTTTGCGCAAGCTCGAGGAAATCGAGATCAAGACCGAGCACAAGGACCTGACCGCCGAGAAGGCCGATCTCGAGAAGCTGATCGCCAGCAAGTCGCGGCAGATGACGGCGATCAAGAAGCAGATCAAGGAACTTCACGAAGCCTTCGGCCTGAAAACTGCGCTCGGCGCGCGCCGCACCAAGATCGGCAAGGCCGTGGATACGGTGGATATTCCGGTCGACGCCTTTATCGAGAAAGAGCCGATCACCGTCATTTGCTCGGACAAGGGCTGGATTCGCGCGATGAAAGGCCACCTCGAGCCGGACAAGATCGCCTCCATTTCCTACAAAGAAGGCGACGGCGCGAAATTCGCCTTCCACGCAGAGACGACCGACAAGCTTATCGCCTTTGCCACCAACGGCAAGTTCTATACCATCGGCGCGGACAAGCTCCCCCCCGGCCGCGGCTTCGGCGAGCCGGTGCGGCTGATGATCGACCTAGGCAACGAGGCGGATCTTATTACGCTCATGGTGCATGAGCCGGAGCGCAAGTTGCTGGTTGCCGCGGACGACGGGCGCGGCTTCATCGTGCCGGAGCAGGAGATTTTGTCGCAGACCAAGAACGGCAAGCAATGCCTGCTGGTCAAAAAAGACGCGGAAGCGCGGGTTTGCACGGCCGTCACGGGCGATCACGTCGCCGTCATCGGAAAAAACCGCAAGCTTTTGATCTTCAAGCTGGACGAGATCCCCGAAATGTCGCGCGGCGTCGGCGTCATCCTGCAGCGCTACAAGGACGGGGGTCTTTCCGATGCCAAGACGTTCGTTCTCAAGGACGGTTTGAGCTGGCTGAGCGGCGGACGCGAGCGGGTCGAGAAAAAACTCAAGCCGTGGATCGGCCAGCGCGCGCAGGCGGGCATGCTGCCGCCCAACGGGTTTCCGCGCCAGCCGAAATTCGGCGGATCGTCTTCCTAAACATCACGGGAAATAAATAACGCCTTTTTCGCGCTTTCTCATCAACGGCGGCGGCGTGACCGGCATGCCCGCGGACAGCGCGCTGTTTTCCCTCGCGTTCTCCTGATCTTCCGCTTGCGTGATGGAGCGTTTGATGAGGATGAGCGAGATGCGGCGGTTGCGCGGGCTTGCCGGATAGGCGGCGATCAGCGGATTGTGGTCGGCGCGGCCTTCGACGTCGTGGATCTGCGACATGTCATAGCCGGCTTCCATCATGATGCGGCGGCTGGCATTGGCGCGGTCCGCCGAAAGTTCCCAGTTCGTATAGGTGGCGCCCTTGCCGTAGGGCGTCGAGTCCGTATGGCCGCGCACGGAGACCTTGTTGGGCAGCTCCTTGATGATGCCGGTGATCATGCTGAGAAGCTGCACGGTCTGCGGCAAGGGCTTGGCGCTGCCGCTCTTGAACATGGGCTTGCCGTTGGTGTCGATGATCTGTATGCGCAGGCCCTCGGGCGTCATGTCGATGAGCAGGTTCTTGCTATAGGCCTTGAGCGTGGGCATGGCCTCTATCGATTTGCGGATGTCGTTCGCGATTTTTTTGAAGGCGACCTGGTCTTCGTTGTTGAGCCGCGCGGTCTTCTGCGGGCTGTTGGTCGCGTTTTCGGTGTTGCCTTGCGGGCTGTTCGGGGTGACGACGTTGTCGGACGTCTTCGCGCCGCGCGGCGAGAACGTCGTGCCGCCGAGCAGTCCGCCTGATCCGCTCTGGTTCTGCGCGATCAGCGGGTTGGTGGGCGAAAAGTAATCGGCGATTTTCTGTTTTTCCTTGTTGGTGGTGACGCTGAGCAGCCACAGCAGAAGGAAGAACGCCATCATGGCCGTCACGAAGTCGGCGTAGGCGACTTTCCACGAGCCGCCGTGGTGGCCGCCGCCGACGACCTTCTTCACGCGCCTGATGATGATCTCTTGCTTCTCGTCGCCGCCCTTTTTTTCTTTTTCCGCCACGGCGTCAGGCCATTGCTGTCAGATTTTGCGTGGCCTCTTCCACTTCGAGGAACGTGGGCTGGACGTCGTGCACCAGAATCTTGCGTCCGAACTCGACGGCGACCTGCGGCGCGGCGCCCTGCAGGAAGGCGAGGACGCAGGTTTTGATGCAGAGGAGATATTTGATTTCGGTGTCGGCGCGGCCCTGAATGGCGCTGGCGAGCGGCGCGATGACGCCGTAGGAGAGGAACACGCCCATGAACGTGCCGCACAGCGCGCCGCCGATCAGGTGTCCGAGGACGGCGGGCGGTTCGGTGATGGATCCCATGGTGTGAATGACGCCGAGCACGGCGGCGACGATGCCGAGGCCGGGCAGGCCGTCCGACATGGTTTGCACCGCATGGGCCGTATGGCTGCGCGTGGCGATTTCCGTGTCGATTTCCTGGTCCATCAGTGCCTCGACCTCGTGCGGCTTTTCGGCGCCGAGCGAGATCAGCCTGAGATAGTCGCAGAGAAAGGTGAGCGCGTGATGGTTTTCGTAGAAGCTGGGGAATTTTTTGAAGAGGTCGCTTTCTTCCGGTTCCTCGATATGGCGTTCCAGCGCCAGCCAGCCTTTTTGCCGCGCTGTTTTGAAGATGGTGAACAGCACGCCGAGCAGCTCGATATACTGCTCTTTGCCGTATTTGTCTTTTTTGTAGATATTCTTGAGGTCGGTGAAGGTCTGCTTGACCGTATGCTGGGAATTGGCGACGAGATAGGCCATGCAGGCGCCGCCGCCGATCATCAGCCATTCAAAAGGCTGGTAGAGAACTTTCATGTTCCCGTCGTCGAGGACATACCCGCCGAAAACGCACAGAAAAACGCCGATGCCGCCGATAGCCTTAAACATTCATCTCCGCCTGTTTCATGACGTTACGTCATAACCCTTAAAGACCCATACCTCTTATAGTATGACCCAGCTTTCTTTTATCATCAATCGTCAGATGCTGTTTTCGCAAAAACACTTCCGATAATATCTTCAACGAGCGTGCGCGTTTTGTGGTTTTTGTCATTGTGGGGGTTGAATTCCGTTATTTCCAGAGCGCGGAAAAGAGGATGGCGGGCTGCCGCTTTTATACTCGGTAAAACTTCGGCGGGGATGAGCCCCGCCTTTTCCGGTGTGCCGACGCCCGGCGCGGCCTCGGGGTCGAAGCAGTCGATGTCGATGCTCATGCCAAAACCGGCGGTGCCTGTGGTCGCGCGCTGCAGGGCTTCGGCATAGACTTCCTTGAAGCCGCGTTCTCTCACCTCATCAAGGTAATAGACGCGGATATTGTGTTTCTGGACGAACTCTTTTTCCTGCGGCTCGAAGCTGTGAATGCCGATCATGCTGATATGCTCCGGAGAGAGCGTCGGCCTTGCACCGCCGATGCCGGTCAGTTGCGGCAGGCCCTCTCCGACAAGGGCGCTGACGGGCTGACCATGCCACCAGCCGCCCCATTTGCCGTACTTTGATGTTTCGTAAGTATGCGCGTCAAGGTGGGCGTCGAGCCAGATCAGGCCGAAGTTCTGTGCGGCACGAAGCCCCGCGACGACGCCCGACCATGTGCCGATCGCGGAGGCGTGGTCCCCGCCGATGACGACGGGAATATATTCATTTTCAATGGCATTGTTTGTGCAGTTAAACAATCTTCTCAACCCCTCGACGACGAGAGGCAATGTGTCTTCCTTCGTCGTCAGCGCGTCGTGGCGGCCGAGGAATTTGAGTCCGAGCGGGCCGCGCCATTTCGCGACGACGTCGCGTATGCTCAGCTGGTGCAGGACATGATCCGCGCGCACGGACGCGGGACCGTCTTCGCAAAGATAGTTTCCGCAACCCCAGCCGCTGTCATACCCGATGATCTCTGCCTTGCAGGCGCGCGGCGACAATTTTTCACTTATGGTATTCATGGAACATGTAACTCTTGTCCTAGGATGGATGACCGCCCGTTGAAAGTAAAGGCGGGAGTTGCTGTGTTTATCGAAAGTCCGTATTCCTGTTCTCTTTTCCGTCATTTACTGGAATACTGTTCCTTGGGAGTGTCGGGGGTTCGTCATGCTGATGCTGTGCTGGTTTTATTGTATTCCGTTTGCGAAGTTGGCTTTCTTCGCGTCGGGGCCGTTTCTGTTCGTGCTGGCGATGTTCGCGCTGAAGCGCGGCGTGCGCCAGCAGCGCGGAACCCTGCGTCAGGTCGCCTTTTTCATGATGTTCGCCGCGCTGATGAAGATGACGACGGTGGACATCTACTTCCTGCGCCCGGACCTGCTGTGCCGTTTCAACGGATGCCACGACGGCGGCTTTTTCAGGTATGTGCAGGTCGGGGGATTGGCGGCGCTCGTGCTGCTCAGCCTTTTTTTATTCAACATGTACCGGAGCTTTGCGCACGACAAGCCGCAAAAGCGCATCACGCCGGAGCAGGTGCATTTGTCGCTCTGGGCCAATATCGGCCTGTTGCTGGTGCTGGTGCTGATCGCCTGGCTGGCGGCGCCGTGGGCCGGCTACCTGACCGTCGGGCATATCCCCGCGTTTTTCGTGCGTATCCCGTGGCAGCATCTCGCCGAGCTGGATGTCGTCATTTTGCTCATTGGTTTCTGGAAGCTGGAGGATTGCGTCTGGACGTATGACCCCGCGGAAAGAAAAAAGCGCGGCTTCAAGATAGACGTCTGGACGGCGAAGGACACGCTGTGGGTGTCCGTCGTGCTGCTGCTCATCGGGCTGGGGCTTTCTTACATATCGCACGATGTTTTGTCGATGAACACGCCGTCGCATAGCGCGCATATCAATGTCAATCTTGACAATCTGGACAAGCTCAAAGGCTTCGACGCGGTGCCTGCCACGGTTCCGCAGGTACCGGGCGGCATAAATCCGTCCGGATCGAATTAAGCGCGGTATAGCCACCAGTTCTTGCTGTTGATGGAGAAGATCGGCTGGTAACGGTCGATGGCCGTGACGGGCTCGACCGTTTTGTTCTGGTTGTCGAGCACGAAATTATTGTTGCCGGACTGGACGATCAGGATGGCGTGCGAGAGGTCCTCGATCTTGTCTTCCACCACGGCGATTTTCAACTGGTCGGTCGTAAAGCCGAGCGCGCGCAGGGAGACGTATTTCGCGATGGCGTAATCCTTGCAGTCGCCGCCGCTGCCGAAGAACCGCGCCGCCGTCGCGTGCCAGTAGCCGTACTTGCCGTAGACATGCAGATCGTCGACATAAGGGATCTGGTTCAGGAACTTGTTGATGCCGTCGATTTGCGCCTGACGGGAAAGCCCCTGCAGCTCCCTGATTTCCTTCTGCCACATCAGGATGCCGGGCGAGGTCGCGTTGGGGTTTTCAAGCTGCGCCTGAAAACCGTCGATCAGCTCCGACCACTTCCTGAAGGGGGTGATGTCGTTATGGCGCGTGGCGTGCATGCCGAACAGATCCGGAGCCGCGGCGTTGTTCGTAAACTGCTGCGAGACGTTGGTGACCTGCGTGGACGTCTCTTGCGCCTGCGCCGCCACCGGCATGCCGAACTGCATCATCACGGCGATCCCCGCGGCCGCGGCGCGCATGCACCACTGTTCCGTCAGCGTCCGGTAGAGCTGGCCGGTGGTGAGGGCTTTTTGACGGATAAGGATGCCGCCGAGTTGCCCGCCGCTCTGGACTTGCGTTTCAAGGGCGTTCTGGAGCTGGTCTCCCGAGATCAGGCCGCTGGCCACCAGCAGGTCGCCGAGCTTGAAGGTTTTGATATTTCTGGCAAAAGCCCTGAAAAAGCTGCTTTTCAGGCCGGATTGTCCGGCTGTTTGGGGCTTGCGAGAGAAAGGTTTTTGCAACATAGTTTCCCTGTCGTTATCTGCTATAGGGTCTATTATTATGCTAAACGGTTAATAAAATATGAAAACCATTGACGGAATTTCATATTATTTATATATTACGAACTTATGTAATGTATCCAGTCACTAGCATATCTCATGCAACACTCGCAGAAGAACATATAAATGACTGAAATAAAAGAGTTTTACAACAGCCTGGAGTCTCTTTCGTCGGTGCGCGTCCTGTGCGTCGGGGATGTGATGCTGGACCAGTTCATTTACGGCACGATCGAGCGTATTTCCCCCGAAGCGCCGATTCCCGTCCTTCTGGTCGATCGCGAAAAGCACATGCTGGGCGGCGCCGGAAACGTGGTGGCGAACGTGGCGGCGCTGGGCGTGCATGCGACGCTGGCGACCGTGGTCGGCACGGACGCGACGGGCGTCGAAATCAAAAACCAGCTGGCGGCTGCGGGCATCGATTACGCGCTGGAAACCGAACACAGCCGTGCCACGACGCGCAAAAGCCGTTTTATCTGCGGCCCGCAACAGGTGTTGCGCGTCGACCGTGAAAAGACCGTTCCGGTCTCCGCCGCGGTGGAGGACAAGCTGATCGAGCGCATCATGACGCTTGTGCCGCAGACGGACGCGATCATTCTCTCCGATTACAACAAAGGCCTGCTGACGGACCGGATCGTCTCCGCCGTCATCTCTTTTGCCCGCCAGCACAACAAGCCGGTGATCGTCGATCCCAAAGGCAAGAATTTCGCCCGTTATCATGGCGCGACCGTCATTACGCCCAACCGCAAGGAGCTTGAAGAGGCGACCGGCATGAAGGCGGGAACGGACGATGAAGTGCGCGCCGCCGCGCTGAAGCTGATCATGGAGTGCGGCATTGATACGGTGCTGGCCACGCGCAGCAAAGACGGCATGTCGATTATTTCGGAGAAAGACGCGCCGGTGCATATTCCGGCGCAGGTGCGCGAGATTTACGACGTTTCCGGCGCGGGCGACACCGTGGTGGCGACCTTTGCCGCGGGGCTTGCGGCAGGTTTTCCGCTGAAAAACGCAGCGCTGCTGGCCAATATCGCGGCGGGCATCGTCGTCGGCAAGCCCGGCACGGCGACAGCTCGTCTTGATGAAATTCACGCCGTTCTTGCGGCACGACCGGGGAGGGAAACAATGTCTTCCGTTCAAAATGGTTCCAAGTATGCGGCTATAGAAGATGCCGTCACGCAGGCCGAGCGTCTGCGCACGCGCGGCAAGAAGGTCGGGTTCACCAACGGCTGCTTCGATTTGCTGCATCCCGGCCATGTGTCGGTCTTGCGTCAGGCGCGCGCGGCCTGCGACTACCTGATCGTTGCGATCAACAGTGATTCGTCCGTCAAACGCCTGAAGGGGCCGTCGCGTCCGGTACAAAGCGAGACGGCGCGCACCGATATCCTATCAGCACTGGAAATGGTCGATATGGTCGTTGTTTTTGAAGACGATACGCCAATAGAACTTATCCGGAACATCAAACCGGACGTATTGGTCAAAGGCGGCCAGTACAAGCTGGAGGAGGTTGTCGGCTACGAGGTCGTTATGTCCTACGGGGGGCAAATAGTCCGCGCTGAAATGGAAGAAGGTTTCAGTACGACCGATACAATTTCCAGAATCCATGCATAAATACACCATTTTTTAGCATATATAAAGACTTTTTCCTATAATCAAGCCCTTAGGAAGAACTTTTTAACCCTTTTGTGTCACTCTTTACTTGTAGGGGGAGGCTTTCACAATGGGGTGTATTATATAGATGGCAGATAACCCTGTGCCCAATGAGGCAGCGAAAAATCTTTCAGCAAACGTGCCACCGCCGGTTGCTGCGGAGAAAAAGCCGCCGGTGAACGGTGCGTCATCTGCTGCGCCCGCCAACGGCGCGCCGCAGCCTGCTGCCGCACACGCGCCCAACGGCACGCCGCAGCCTGCCGCTGCCGTATCCGCGCCGCCGATCAACGGCGTGACGCAACCCGCCGCCGCAGTCAATACACAGGTTAATGGTGCGTCGCCGCCCGCAGTGGAAAAAGATCACTCGAGATTCCTGTCGACGCCGCCTGCTGCCGCGGCACCGCCGCCAGCCAGTGCGCCAGCTGCTGCCGCCGCAAAGCCATCGACGAGCACACCGCCGCCTGCTGCCGCGGCACCGCCACCCGCGACTGTGCCGACACCGCCGTCAACAGAGAAAAAAACGCCGGAGAGCGCACCTGCCGTCGCCGCAAAGCCGCCTGCAAGTGCGCCGCCGCCTGCTGCCGGCAAAGATCTGTCGATGAACGGGCCGCCGCCAACAAAGGCCGCGGATAAAAATCTTCCGGCCGCGCCAGGGGATACGGGGTCGAAGCTGCCTGCCAGCGGACAAACGGCCATGGTCACGACCGATGCGTCTCCCGTGCTCGCGGAAGAGATGCGGCTGGAAGAAGGCGCCGTTGAACAGAAGAAGTCCACAAAGCGCATCGGCGACCGTCTGGTCGAGCAGGGGCTGATCACCATGGATCAGCTGAACGTCGCGCTGCACGAAAAGCAGAAATCCGGCAAAATGGTCGGCCAGGTTCTGGTCGAGCTGGGGTTTGTCTCCGAGGCGTCCATCACGGCCTTTATCGCGGAAAGTTCGGGCCAGCAGCAGTTCGATTCCAAAAAGACCATGCTGGATCCGGAAGCGCTGGCGCTGATGACGAAGAAGGATGTGCTGAAATACCAGGCCATCCCCATCACCGTTTTGAAGGACAAAAACGAATTCAGGGTCGCGATGGTCGACCCCTATGACGTGATGGCTCTCGACAAGCTGAAGCAGATCGTTCCGCGCGGTTACGATATCGTCCCGTTTGTCTGCCCGTCGACGGTCTTTACTGACGTGGTGCACAGGGCTTACGGCGTCACCAGCACCATCGAAGGGATTATGAAGGAGCTGTCGGGCGACAAAAAGGCGGCCAAGGAAAACATGGACAGCCTTTCGGAAGAGGAGGTCTACAGCCACCCGATCGTGCGCCTTGTCAACGCGATCGTTTTCGAGGCCGTCAAGATCGGGGCGTCGGACATCCACTTCGAGCCGGAAGAGAACTCCGTGCGCGTCCGCAACCGCATCGACGGCGACCTTGTGGTGGCACACGTCATCCACAAGGAATACTGGAACGGTATCTGCCAGCGCCTCAAGATCATGGCGGAAATGAACATCGCGGACAAGCTGACGCCGCAGGACGGCCGCTTCGGCATGAGCATGGGCGGCCGCGAGGCCGATTTCCGCGTCTCCTGCCTGCCGACGGTGCACGGCGAAAATATCGTGCTGCGTATTCTCGACCAGAACGCCAGCATCGTGCCGGTCGAAAAACTGGATTTCAGCGCGCACAACTCGCAGCTGATCGAAAAAATTCTGGCGCGGCCGGAAGGTATCGTCGTGGTGACCGGCCCGACCGGCTCGGGCAAGACGACGACGCTGTATTCCATGCTCAATGCGATCAATACGCCCGACGTCAATATCCAGACGCTGGAAGATCCGGTGGAATATTCCCTGAAAGGCATCCGTCAGGCGCACGTGCGCGAGGGCGGCGGCTTTACCTTCGCCGACGGCATCAAGGCCCTGCTGCGTCAGGATCCCGACATCATCTTCGTCGGCGAAATTCGCGACGAGGTGACGGCCGAGCAGGCGCTCAAGGCGGCCATGACCGGTCACCAGGTTTTCAGCTCCCTGCACACCAACGACTGCTTTGGCACGATCCCCCGTCTGGTGGACCTTAAATTGAAACCGGCGATGCTGTCGGGCGCCCTGATCGCCAGTTTCGCGCAGCGTCTGGTGCGGCGCATCTGCACCAACTGCAAGGTGGAATATCAGGCGTCCGCCGAGGAGTGCCGCCTGCTCGCGATGGATCCTTCCAAGCCGCCGACCTTGTACAGGGGCGAGGGATGCGTGATGTGCAACGGCACCGGCTACAAGGGACGCGTAGGCGTGCATGAGGTCTTGTATGTCGACGAGACGCTCGAAGAACTGATCGCGGCGGACCGTCCGATCGCGGAGATCAAAGCCGCCGCTTATAAAAACGGCTTCAGGAACATGGCCGACGACGGCGTCGAAAAAGTGCTGAAGGGCATGACGACGCTCGACTCCCTGATGAAATCAGTCAACTTCGCAAACCGTATGTAAGGAAAGGCGTATGCGCCGCCGCGCGTTTTGCGCGGCCGTTGCCGTCAGCCGCCGTTGTGCTGCGATTCTTCGTGGCGTTTTTGCAAGGACGCGATCAGCCCGTTGAGTCCGCCCTCGTTCTGGATGACGGACATGAAGTCCGCGCGCTGGGTGAAGCTCATGCTGACGCCCGCGACGATGACGTCGACAATGCGCAGATGACCGTCTTCCTTGCGCACGCGCCATTCCAGTCCGATGGGCGCGGCGTCCTTCTGAATGACGCGGCTCTCGACGATGTAATCGTCCCGTCCGGAGGCGCGCGCGCCCGAAACCTTCAGAGTCTGTCCGGAATAGGCCTCGAAGCGGTTGGTATAGGTTTCCACGATCAGGTCTTCGAAAAGCTTCATGTAATCGTCGCGCTGTGCGTCCGTCGCCGTGCGCCAGTAGGGGCCGATGGCGAAGCGGCCGATGGCGGTGATATCGAAGTTGTCATCCAGTATTTTGCGCACGCGCTCTTCGCGCGTCTTGCGCGAGAGGTTCTTGCTGGTGAGAGACATCAGCGCCGTGTCGCCCAAACGCTGGACGAACTCCGTCGGCGAGGCCATGTCCGTCGCTGCGGAAGCGGGAACGGAAAAAGACAGGAACGCCATGCAAAAAGTGGCAATGAGCAGGGAGCATCCGGAGAGGGTTTTAATCACAGTGGTCAGTCCTTCTGTACTGGCAATGTCATTTGTTCATCAGGGGTGGTCGCTACCAAGGCCCTGTTCCGGGCTGCTGGCAGGGGTGGTTGCCGGATTGTTGGCGCGAATGACCGCGTTGCGGTGCTGGATGTAGGCGCTGCGCGCGGCGGCGTAGTAGTCGAGGCTGTTCTTGCGCATGTCGTCGACCGGCTTGAGCAGACGCGAGCGCGTATCGAGGCCCTGGATGCCTTCACGCGTATAGTAAACCCAGTAGTGACCGGTGTTGTAGGACCACATGCGTACCGGATCGGCATAAGCGTCGGCAAACGTGCCGGTGGCGTCGCGCAAGGTCGACGGGCCGATGATCGGCAGGACGAGGTAAAAACCGTTGCCGACGCCCCAGGAGGCCAGCGTTTGTCCGAAATCCTCGTCTTTGTATTTCAGGTCCTTCTTCGCAGCGACATCGACAAGGCCGGCGATGCCGACGGTGCTGTTGATGACGAAGCGCGCCGTGGCCACGCCGGCGCTGTCGATGTTGCCTTGCAGCAAATCGTTGGCGACGTCGACGGGCGCTTGCAGGTTGTGCATGAAATTCTGGACGGCATCGCGCATAAACTGCGGCAGCAGGGCGACGTAGCCTTTGGCGAGCGGTTCGATCAGCGCCTGATCGACGACGTCGTTGAAGCCGAATATGGCTCTGTTCATGGGTTCGAGCGGGTCGGCGACCTGCTGCGACTGGTAGGTCGCGGTGACGGGCGGTTTTTGCGCTTTGGCGCAGCCGGCGACGCTCAAGGCGAGAGACAGCAGCAAGGCCGTGGAAATGACTTTAAATGTATCATTTGACATAGTTATGAACCCACTTGGTAACTACCTGTTATACTGTAACTCTTTAAAATTACGCAATCGTTAATTATTGGGTTCCGAGCAATATCTTTTTTAAGCATTCAGCCGTCTTCCAGGTGCAAAAGCGCCGTGGTGCCGAGCAGCAAGCCGACAAGCGCGGGTGTCCAGGCGGCGAGGCCTGCGGGAATTTTCTGCGACACGCCGAAGGCCTGCAGCATGGATTGGAAGAAAAACACCAGAAAGCCGGTGGCAATACCAAGGAATATCATGGCGGCGAGGCCGCCCATGCGGGGCGGGCGGAGCGAGAAGGCCGCCGAGAGCAGAATCATGGCGGCCAGCAGGAAAGGCTGGGCAAGCAGTATCTGGAAATGGATGTAAAGGTGCGTGACGGGGAATCCCGTGTCTTCCATAATCTTTAAGTACTCGGGGATATTCCAGAAAGAGATGGTTTCCGGATCGGCGAACGATTCTTCGATTTTGCGCGTCGTCAGGTTGGTGGCAATCTCCTGCGTCTTGAGCTGCTGCGCGCCGGCCTTGTCGTTGACGACGGGATTGTAGATCTGCCAATAGCCCTGCCGCAGGTAGGCGACGGGGCTGTCCATCCGGCTGATGAAGTTGTCGGCGTTGTCGAAAAAGAGGACGAGCACCTTGTTCAGCTGCCAGTCCTTTTTGTTGAAGGTGACGGAATGGATGAGCGCGTAGCCGTTTTGTTCTCCGTTGGCCGCGTCCGGCTTGATCGGCTGGCGCAGCCAGATGCCGGTTTTCGAAACGGTGACGAGGTCGCGGTTGGGATGGAAGTAGAGGTTGTTCAGCTCGTTCGACTTGGCGAGAAACACCGCCGAGAGCGGATTGAGCACGGCGGTGGCGAGAACCCCGATGATGACGGCGCAGAGCAGCATCGGGCTGAGGAACTGCCAGGCCGAGAGGCCGAAAGAGCGGATGACCACCAGCTCGCTGGTCTTGTTGAGGCGCCAGCAGGTATAGATGGAGGTGAAGAGAACGCCGATGGAAAGAATGCTCTGCATGAGATACGGCAGCTTCAGCAGCGAGATCGAGAGGATGGTGCCGATCGGGATATGCACCTGCCCGCCGGCGCGGCGCAGGGTTTCTACGACGTCGAACATGAACATGATGCCGAGCAGGATCGTCATGATGGCGAGAAAGTTGAACAGGAACTTGCGTCCGATATAGCGAAAGAGCGTCGAGGTGCTACCCATCATGCGGACGATCCTTTCGGCGCAGAGGCATCATGTCCGCCGTTGCGGCGGACGTGCCAGTTATGCACGGCGGCCATCAGCGCCTGCTCGCCTTTCTCGTGGAGGAAATAAAATCCGCCGGCGACCGGCAAAAGCGTCGCGGCAAAGAGAGCCGGTACTGCGCCGAGATGTAGCTGGGCGATATTCACCAGACCGAGGCTGAGCGCCTGCATGAGGACGATCGCGCTGGCGGCGGCGACGATCCTGAAGTTCTGCCCGCGGCGGTTGAAGGGGCTGAGCAGAATGATGACGAGCGCGATCATGGTGAAGGCGAGCGCGTTCCACGGCGTGATGATGCGGCCGTAGGCGGCGGCGAGAAAGGTCTTCGCATGCGCGCGGTCGCGGGGGTTTTGCATGTCGGGGGCGAGAAGCTCCGGCAGGGTGCGTTCTTCCGCGTCTTTCCAGTGCGCCTGCGCCGTGCCGCCGAGGCCTTTGATCTGGATGGTGTACTGGGAGAAATAAAGCTTGGACAGCGCGCCGCTCGCGGGGTCTATCTGCTGGCGCATGCCGTCGAACACCATGATGTCGGGGATGTTGTCCTCCATCGTGATGCGGCCTTTTTTGGCGGTGATGACGGTGGCGGGCTTGCCTTTGTCGCGCGCGTCGTAGATCATCAGGCCGGTCATGTCGCCGTTGCTCTGCCGCGCGTGCAGGTAGATGGTGAGGTCGCCGCCGAAGGTGTTGAAGACGCCCTCGCGCAGGAGGAAGGCGGAATATTTCGTCTGGATCATCTGGCGCATGCTGTCCACTTCGGCGAAGCTGCGCGGCGAAATCCATGTCGTGATCAGCGTCAGGAAAATGCTCACGCCGACGGCGAGCAGCACGGCGGGGCGGGCAAGGCCGTACTGGTCGATGCCGCAGCCGCGCATGACGACGATTTCATTGTCCATAATGAGTCTGTTGTAAGTGAAGATCACGGCGATAACCAACGATAGCGGCAGGATGATTTCCAGAAATTTCGGCAAGGTCAGCGCGACGAGGCGGATGAACATGCCGGGCGGCGCGTCGGAGTTGGCGACGAGTTCGAGCAGCTTCAAAGACTGCGTCAGCCAGATGACGAGCGTCAGCGTCACGGCGATAAAGACCGTCGCGATCAAAAGGTTTTTGAATAGATAGCGGGTTACCAACATGGTATTCATCTTATAGTAACATTCTAAAAAGGAAACAACCGCTATGAAAATTTCGTTTGAAAAAAAACCGTCCCGCAAGGCCGATGCCGTCGTGGTTTTCGTCGCCGCAGGCGGCAAGCTGACAGGCGCGGCGCAAAAGCTTGATAAAAAGACCAAAGGCGCGCTCAAACGGGCGATGAAGGCGGAAGGCTTCACCGGCGAAAAAGGCAAGGTGCTGGCTTTTTCCGGCGCGGCGGGCATATCCTTCGGGCATATAGCTGTGGCGGGGCTGGGCAAGCCGAAGGAATTGAAGGCGCGCGACTTCGAGGCTATCGGCAGCAGCCTGACGGCGACGCTCAACAAGCACAAGGCCGCTTCCGCGCAGGTGCTGCTCGATGACGACGCCTGCCATGAGGCCAAAGGCGTTGCCGCGGTGCATCTCGCCGAAGGGATGCTGCTGAATAGTTACCGGTTCGACAAATACCTGACCCGCGAGCCGAAGGAGAAAAAACCGACCCTGAAATCCGCCGAGATCGTTCTCGCCGAGGCCGCGGCGGCGAAGAAGGACTTCGACACCAAGCGCAAGGTGGCGGAAGCCGTGTTCTGGGCGCGCGATCTCGTTTCCGAAGCGCCGAACGTTTTGTATCCCGCAAGCTATGCGGAGATGATCAGGCGCGAGCTCGAGCCGCTCGGCGTGGAAGTGAAGATCCTCGGCCGCAAGGAAACGCAAAAGCTCGGCATGGGCGCGCTGATCGCCGTCGGGCAGGGCAGCGCGCAGGAGGAAAAACTCGTCACCATGCACTGGAAAGGCGGGCCGCAAAACCAGAAGAACACCGCCTTCGTCGGCAAGGGCGTGACGTTCGACACCGGCGGCATTTCGCTGAAGCCCGGCCCCGGCATGTGGGACATGAAGTTCGACATGGGCGGCTCGGCCGCCGTAGTCGGGCTGATGAAGTCGCTGGCGTCGCGCAAAGCGAAAGCGAATGTCGTCGGCGTGGTGGCATTGGCGGAGAACATGCCGTCGGGCACGGCCAGCCGTCCGGGCGACATCGTCACTTCCATGTCCGGTCAGACGGTGGAGATTCTCAATACCGACGCCGAAGGACGCCTGATTTTGTGCGACGCGCTGTGGTACGCGCAGGAAAAATTCAAACCGTCGCGCATTATCGATCTTGCGACGCTGACCGGCGCGGTGATCATCGCGCTGGGGCATGAATACGCCGCGGTCTATTCCAACGACGACGACCTGCCGCATCATCTTATCGGCGCGGGCAAGGAGGTCGGCGAGGCGCTGTGGCACATGCCGCTCAACGACGCATGGGACAAGGCGATGGACAGCCCCGCCGCCGACATCAAGAACATCAGCAACGGCCGCGACGCGGGCAGCGCCACGGCGGCGCACTTTTTGAAGCGCTTCATCAAAAAAGACGTGAAATGGGCGCACCTCGACATCGCCGGCACGGCCTGGACCGAAAAAGACCGCCCCTCCGTGCCCAAGGGCGCTGTCGGCTTCGGCGTGCGGCTGCTCGACCGCTATGTTGCGGAGTATTGCGAGGGGTAAGCTTAAGCCGGTTTATCGCTCTCTTTTAAACGCCGCACATAGCCGATCAGGCAGGCTGCGCCAATGGCGGCGAGAAGGTGTTTGATGGTGTGGCCGCTGACGGTGTGGTCGGTGAGGCGCATGACGGCGGCGTCGAAATATTCGAAGAATTTCGCGGCAACGTAGAAGGCGAAGGAATAAATCATGTATTTCGTGCCCTTGTGTCTGGCGGGAAACAAAACGAGGATCAACGGGATCAGCAGCATCGGCAGAAACTGCACCAGCCCGTAAGGCCGCAAATCGCCATGCCCCGCGTTTTCGGTCATTCGCCAGTAGAAGACGCTGCCAGCGCCGACCGCGAGGCAGAGGGGCAGCAGCACGTCGCCCGCGCGCAGGCTGATGCGCTCGCCCACCACCGCGGCGAAGAGCGACATGAAGGCGATGGTCATCGGCAAGCGGTCCCAGATCAGCCGGTGATTGTTGGGCGCGAGATGATAATAGCTTGAGCCGAAGCCCGTCAGTATCACGCCCGCGAAAAAGACCAGCCACGCGGCGGAGCGTTCCAGAGAGGCTTTAAGCTGCCACGTCAAAACCATCCCCGCCGCGCCGGCGAAGATAAACGGCACATTGCTGACGACGCCGGCGAAGTTGGGAATGTGCGCCCATGCGCGGGCGTCGGCGAAATGGTTGTAGGCGGGGTTTTGCGGGATGGGCGGAAAAAGAAACGCCGCGGCGATGCCCGCGACCGCCGCAAATGCGACAAGAGCTGTTCGCTGCCTGTGCGTCATGTCCCCCATCATCATGTCCTTTTAAGAAAACGGCGCGGAGGAAAACCCCTGCGCCGTTTTAAAGTGTGATCGTATCCTCGGAAGATCAGGCCGCTTTGGGCCCCGCGGGCGGGCGCGGTTTGAGACGCGGCTTGTTCTTCGCGGCTTCCTTCAGCTCGTGCTGCATGTCTTTGACCGTTTCCTGCCGTTTCTTCTCGACGGCTCTGGCGTATTCTTCCGCCAGACGTTTGCGGGTGGCGGTTTCCTCTTTCATCATGGTGACGATCGTCGACTTGTTGCGCATCTGGGCGATGTCCATGGCGGTTTCGCCCTGTTTGTTCTTGACGGTCATGTCGGCGCCCTTGGCAAGCAGCATGCGCGCGATGCTGATGCTGTCATTGTTGTAGTTGTAGGCGGGGTACGCCCCGACGGTGGACATCAGCGGCGTGTCGCCGTTGTTATTCTTCGTGTTCACGTCGGCGCCCTTGTCGATCAGAACGCGGCAAATCTCGGTGCGGCCCATATCGGCGGCGCGGTTCAAAGGGGTATTGCCATTTCCGTCTTTTTCCTCTATATCGGCGTTCTGGTCGAGCAGGGCTCGGACCTTGGAGATGTTATTGTCGAGGACGGCATCCATCAATTCGCCGCGCGCGGGGGGTTGAGAAGGAGGCTTTGGAAATTGTGGCATGTTATTATTCTCCCTTGATACGATTTAACCAATCCCAACTCTAGAACATGGAACCGGCAACGGCAATAAGCCGCCTGTGGATGTTTAGGCCATCTTCCGGTATTAAATTACCGTAACAACAGAAATTGCGGCGCTTTGATTTCATAAAGACGAAAAAAATTCCATATCCGCCGTCTGGGGCTGGACGCGCATAAACATTTGTGTAGGATGCAGGCGCCTACCTAGTAAAATACAGCGGTTTTCGTTTTTCGGGAATGTGGAAAAAAAACACTATGACGTCTTCAAGCACTCTTATGAAAGGTAAACGCGGCCTCATCATGGGGGTTGCGAACGATCGGTCCATCGCCTGGGGCATCGCCGACATGGCGCACAAGCACGGCGCGGAGCTCGCCTTCACCTTTCAGGGCGAGGCGCTGGAAAAGCGCGTGCGTCCGCTGGCGGACAGCGTCGGCTCCAAAATCATCCTGCCCTGCGACGTCACCGACATGAAGAGCATCGACGACACCTTCGCCGCGATCGAGAAAGAATGGGGCGAACTGGATTTCGTCGTCCATGCCATCGCCTACTCCGACAAGAAAGAGCTCGACGGCATGTATCTCGACACCACGCGCGAGAACTTCCTCAAGACGATGGACATCTCCGTCTATTCCTTCACCGCCGTGGCGCAGCGCGCCGTGCCGCTGATGAAGAACGGCGGCAGCCTGATTACCATGACCTATCACGGCGCCGAGCGTGTCATGCCGCACTACAACGTCATGGGCGTCGCCAAGGCGGCGCTGGAAGCCAGCGTGCGTTATCTCGCCAGCGACGTGGGCAAGCAGAACATCCGCGTCAACGCCATCTCGGCGGGGCCGATCAAGACGCTGGCCGCGAGCGGCATCGGCGATTTCCGCTACATTTTGAAGTGGAACGAGTTGAATTCCCCCTTGCGCCGCAACGTCACGACGGCGGAAGTCGGCGGGGCGGGCTTGTTCCTCCTGAGCGATCTCGGCTCCGGCGTGACGGGCGAAATCATGTACGTCGACAGCGGCTACAACACCGTCGGCATGGTCAACGTCGATTCCGCGAAAGAGACGGCGGAACTATTGCAGGGTATTTCCGGCTAATGTCCTCCAACACCTTCGGCACGCTGTTCCGCTATACCACATGGGGCGAAAGCCACGGTCCGGCGATTGGCTGTGTTATTGACGGTGTGCCGCCGCTGCTGGAACTGGACGAAGCGCATATCCAGAAATATCTCGATCTCCGCAAGCCCGGGC
Source organism: Pseudomonadota bacterium (assembly GCA_021849295.1). Lineage (GTDB taxonomy): Bacteria > Pseudomonadota > Alphaproteobacteria > Micavibrionales > UBA2020 > PALSA-926. The sequence goes on from JAJZTA010000003.1 coordinate 134,789, forward strand.
AGCAGCGCAACGTCTCGCAGCGGCAGGAAGAAGACCAAGTCAAAATCCTCTCCGGCGTATTCGAGGGAAAAACGACCGGCACGCCGATCAGCCTGTTGATCGAGAACACCGATCAGCGCTCGAAAGACTATTCCGACATCAAAGACAAATACCGCCCCGGCCATGCCGATTTCACCTACGATGCCAAATACGGCATCCGCGATTACCGCGGCGGCGGCAGATCTTCCGCGCGGGAAACCGCAAGCCGTGTTGCGGCGGGCGCGGTGGCGCGGCTGGTGTTGCCTGATGTAAAAATCGCAGGCCGCGTGGTGCAAATCGGTTCTGAAGCAGATCCCGCCAAATGGGAAAGCTTGCTCGATGCAACGCGCAAGAAGGGCTCCAGCGCGGGCGCGATTGTCGAAGTGGTGGCAAAAGGCGTGCCTGCGGGGCTGGGCGCGCCGGTGGCCAACAAGCTGGATGCGGATATCGCCAGCGCCATGATGGGCATCAACGCCGTCAAGGGCGTGGAGATCGGCGCAGGCTTCGGCGCGGCGCTGCTGGCGGGCGAGGAGAACGCGGACCGGATACGCATGAAAGACGGCCAGCCGCATTTCCTGAGCAATAACGCGGGCGGCATCCTCGGCGGCATCTCGACGGGGCAGGATATCGTCGTCCGGCTGGCCTTCAAGCCCACCAGCTCGATCTTGCAGCCGGTGGAAACAATTGATAAACATGGACATGAAACGGAAATTATAACCAAAGGACGGCACGACCCCTGCGTCGGCCTGCGCGGCGTTCCCGTCGCGGAGGCGATGCTGGCGATCGTGCTGGCCGACCATTATTTAATGAATAAAGCACAATGCGGAGGCATATCATGAACAGCGCAGTCAAATGGAAACCCGTCGAAACCGAAAAAGACCACTCCCTGATGCACAGGCTGCTCGCGGAGCAGGGTCTTACGGATTTCCACGGCCTGTGGCGCTGGTCGGTCGAGCATAAAGAGGATTTTTGGGGCTGGGTGTGGGACAACTGCGGCGTGATCGGCGACAAGGGCGCGGCTGTTTTCAAAGCGGGCGCGAAGATGCAGGACAGCAAGTTCTTCCCCGACGGCAAAATCAACTTCGCCGAAAACCTCCTCCGCCGCCGCGACGATGCCGTGGCGCTCGTTTTCAAAGGCGAAGACAAGGTCGAGCGCGGCCTCACGTTTAAAGAATTATACGATCAGGTCAGCCAGGTGCGCCAAGGTTTGCAGGCGCTGGGCGTGACGCACGGCGACCGCATCGCCGGATGCCTGCCCAACATGCCCGAGACGATCATCGCCATGCTGGCGGCATCGAGCCTCGGCGCGATCTGGTCTTCCGCCTCGCCGGACTTCGGCACGCGCGGCATCCTCGACCGCTTCGGGCAGATCGAGCCGAAAGTGCTGTTCGCCGTCGACGGCTACTATTACAACGGCAAGGAAATCGATTGCCGGGACAAGATTAAAGAAGTTGCCGCGCAAATGCCGTCGGTGAAGCAACTGGTGATGGTGCAGTATGCGAAGTCGGATATTTCGGCGTTGAAAGCGAAAACCTTCGACGTCTTCAAAGACGCGTACCAGCCGCAGGACATCAAGTTCGAACGCTTCGACTTCAATACCCCGCTTTACATCATGTTCTCCTCCGGCACGACCGGCATCCCCAAGTGCATCGTCCACGGCGCGGGCGGCACGCTGCTCCAGCATTTGAAGGAGCACAAGCTCCACGGCGACGTGCAGAAAGACGATAAAGTCTTCTACTTCACCACCTGCGGCTGGATGATGTGGAACTGGCTGGTCTCCGCGCTGGCGGCGGAAGCGACCTTGCTGCTCTATGATGGCTCGCCGTTCTATCCGAGCGGCTATGCGCTGTTCGACTTTGCGCAGAAGCACAAATGCACGCTGTTCGGCACGAGCGCGAAATATATCGACGCGCTGAAGACGTACGACATCGTCACAAAAGACAAATATGATTTGAGCACCGTGCGCATGATGACCTCCACCGGCTCGCCGCTGTCGCCCGAAGGGTTCGACTACGTGTACGAGCAGATCATGCCGCACGTGCATCTCGCCTCGATCTCCGGCGGGACGGACATCGTCTCCTGCTTCGTACTCGGCAACCCGATCTCGCCCGTGCACCGCGGCGAGATTCAGGGCCCCGGGCTTGGCATGGACGTCGACGTGTTCGATGGCGACGGCAAACCGTTAAAAGAAGGCAAGGGCGAGCTGGTGTGCAAAACGCCGTTCCCCTGCATGCCGGTAGGGTTCTGGAACGATGCGGACGGCGCGCGCTACAACGCGGCCTACTTCGAGAAGTTCCCCAACGTGTGGTGCCACGGCGACTGGTGCGAGTGGACGAAAAACCACGGGCTGATCATCCATGGCCGCTCGGACGCGACGCTGAACCCCGGCGGCGTGCGTATCGGCACGGCGGAGATCTACCGCCTTGTCGAGCAACTGCCGGAGGTGAAGGAAAGTATCGCCGTCGGGCAGGAGTGGGACAACGATGTGCGCGTGATCCTGTTCGTCGTTCTGCAGGAGGGCGCAAAGCTGGATGAAGAGCTGGCCGCCAAGATCAAGAAAACCATCCGTGCGGGCGCGACGCCGCGCCACGTCCCGGCGAAGGTCATCGCCGTCGCCGACATTCCGCGCACCAAGAGCGGCAAGATCACCGAGCTCGCCGTGCGCGAGGTCATCCACGGCCGCCCCGTCAAAAACGTCGAGGCGCTCGCCAATCCCGATGCGCTGAAGCACTATGAAGGCTTGGAGGAATTGAAGTCCTGATGCGCGGCTATTTCGGCATAGGCGTCGAGGGCATTTCCAAACCGATGAACGTCGGCAATCTGCTGCGTTCGGCGCATTCTTTCGGCGCGAGTTTCTTTTTTACCGTCAACCCGACCGTCGACGTCCGCGGCATGAAGTCTTCCGACACGTCGGACGCGTTCGGCCACCTGCCGTTTTACAGCTTCGAGAAGGTTTCCGATCTCGTTCTGCCGCTGAAGACGTCGCTGGTGGCGGTGGAGTTTCTGCCCGATGCCGTCGAGCTGCCGAGCTTCCGCCATCCGCAGCAGGCGGTCTATGTTCTCGGCCCCGAGAAGGGCAACGTTTCCGACGAGATGCTTGCGCGCTGCGATTACACACTCAAGATCCCGATGAAGTTCTGCATCAACGTCGGCGTGGCGGGCGCGCTGGTGATGTATGACAGGCTGATCAGCATGGGCCGCTTCGCTGATCGTCCGGTGCGCGGAGGCGGGCCGGAGAAAAAAGATTTTGCGCCGCAACAACTGACTCCCGAACAAATTGTTTGTGCATAGCAGCAAGTTTTTGCAGCGCAACATTGTGCGGCGCAAAATGCCATATCCTTATTTTTCTGTGTATAAAAATTTATCCGTTGGCGAAATATTCCGTTAATTTTGGCTTATTGCCCTAACAAATACGGGCAGACGCATTGCAACGTTTTAGGAAATCTGCGAGACCAAGACCGGATCCATTATATAATATAAGGAGGACCGAGTCGTGTTAAATGTAGCCAGGAGAACAATTGGTATGTCGGTATTCAGCCATCCGGAATTTCGCCAGCATGAACAGGTGTCTTTTTTCAACGATGAGAAGACAGGCCTGAAAGCCATCATCGCGGTGCACAACACGCACCTCGGCCCCGCGTTGGGCGGCTGCCGCATGTGGAACTACGACAGCGACGAGCAGGCGCTGCGCGACGTTCTGCGTCTCTCTCGCGGCATGACCTACAAAGCCGCGATCACCGGCCTGCCCCTCGGCGGCGGCAAGTCCGTCATCATCGGCGACGCAAAGAAGATCAAGACGCCCGACCTGATGAAGGCGATGGGCCGCGCGGTCGAAACTTTCAACGGCCGCTATATCATTGCGGAAGACGTCAACACCTGCGTCGAAGACATGAACAACATCAACACCCAGACGCAGCACGTCGTCGGCGTCCTCCATGACGGCGAAGGCAGCGGCGATCCGTCCCCCGTGACGGCGCTGGGCGTTTACACCGGCCTCAAGGCCGCCGTGCGCTATCGTCTGCACCGCAGCGACATGCACGGGCTGAAAGTCGCCGTGCAGGGTCTCGGCAACGTCGGCTACAACCTGTGCAAGATGCTGCATAAGGACGGTGCGGAGCTTTTCGTCACCGACGTGCAGAAGGACAAGATCGAGAAGGCCGTCAAGGAATTCGGCGCCACCGCCGTCGATCTCGACGACATCTACAAGCAGAATGTCGACGTCTTCGCCCCCTGCGCGCTCGGCGCCATCATCAACGACGGCACGATCAAGATGCTGAAGGCGAAAGTCGTCGCAGGCGCCGCGAACAACCAGCTCGCGGAAGCGCGTCACGGCGACGTGCTGCGCGAAATGAACGTTCTCTACGCGCCGGACTACCTGATCAACGCCGGCGGCCTGATCAGCGTTTATTACGAGCATGTCGCCCGCAAGAGCGGCAAAAAATACGATCGCACGCAGGTCGAGGCGCACGTCAGGAAGATCGACGAGACCTCCGAATCCATCTTCCGCCGCGCCGAAGCGGACGGCATCTCCACCAGTGCCGCCGCGGACCGCATCGCCGAGCAGCGCTTTCACCTGTCGGCGGCCAGCAAGGCGGCTTAAAAACTACCGTAACAGCGGCATAGCTTCTATGCCGCGCTCCTCAAGAGATCCCGCCTTTCCCCACACGGAAGGCGGGATCTCTTTATCCAATAAAATTATTATATTTCAATAACTTATATAAAGATTAGAACTTTACCGCTTGCCATTTGGGCGGATTTGTCGCACATATAACGCCGTGCATAAAAATTAGGCATGAGTAAAAAAGCGGCATGATGCGGACAAAGAGAAAAATCCCGGAAAGAAAAATTTCGGAGGTGCCGTCGGCGATTGCGCTGATGGAGGCGCTGCCCGATGCCGTGATCGGCTTTGATTCAGGGCTGACCGTCACTTTCGCCAATGAGGCGGCACAGCAGCTTTTCTGCCGCGGACACAAGCAGTTGCTGGGCGCATCTTTGCCGGAGCTTCTGGGCGAAAAGCAGGCCGTGTGCGCGGCGGTGGAAGCGGCGGCGCGCAAAAACCAGAACACGACCGTTTACGACGTGGCGGTGAACGGCAAACCGGCGGGCAGCGTGTCGATCGTTACGCAAGTTTCGGGCGCAGGGCATATGCTCGTCATCCGCCCGCAGATGGCGCAGCTGTCAGGCGCGTGGAGCGAGAAGACGAAATACTCCCTGCAATCGACGCAGATGCTGGCGCGGATGCTGGCGCACGAGGTGAAGAACCCGCTGGCGGGCATCCGCGGCGCGGCGCAGCTGCTGGAAAAGGCCAAACTCGGCAAGGAAGACAAGGAGCTCGTCGGGCTGATCGGCCGCGAGACGCGGCGCATTCAGGAGCTGGTGGAGAAATTCAACATTTTCGACGACGTGCCGCAGGAACATTACAAACCCGTCAACCTGCACGCGGTTTTGAACCATGTCATGCAGGCGGCGGACGCGGCCTATGCGGACGTCGAGATGGTGGCGGATTTTGACCCGTCTCTGCCGGAAGTACGCGGGCATTTCGAGCATCTGGTGCAGGCGACGCAAAATCTCGTCCGCAACGCGGCCGAAAGCTTCGCGGACGGCAAAGGCCGGATCATCCTGCGCACCTACTACGATAACGCCGCGGCGTATCATCCCGAGCGTCCCGAAAAACTGCCCATGTGCATCGAGATCGAGGATAACGGCGCGGGCATCGCGCCCGATGCCGCCGCGCGGATCTTCCAGCCCTATTTTACCACCAAGGCCAGCGGGCAGGGGCTCGGCCTTTCCATCGTATCGAAGATCATCGACAATCACGGCGGCACGATTGGCGTCGAGAGCGTCCCTGAGCGCACCGTGTTCAAGATCAGCCTGCCGCTGGGGAGGGACGCGTGACGAAGGTCAAAACCATTCTCGTCGCCGACGACGACCAGTCCGTCCGCACCGTCCTGACGCAGGCGCTGAAACGCGCGGGCTACGACGTCAACGCGACCGACAACGGCGCGACCCTTTATAAATGGGTCGCGAACGGCCAGGGCGATCTGGTCATCACCGACGTGCTGATGCCGGGCGAAAACGGGATCGATCTCATCCCGAAAATCCACGGCCGCCGTCCGGAGATGAAAGTCATCGTCATGAGCGCTCAAAACGCGCTGACGACCGCCGTGTCCGCCGTCGAAAAGGGCGCGATGGATTTTCTGCCCAAGCCGTTCGACATCGACCAGCTGCTCGACGTGGTGAAAAACGCCCTGCGCCAGACCCGCGTCCTTGTGCGCGAAGAGGCCGCCAACACGCCCGGCACGACGCGCGCGCTGAACAAGACCTTCATCGTCGGCCAGTCGCCCGCGATGCAGAATATCTACCGCACCATCGCGCGGCTGACGAACACGGATTTGTCGGTGCTGGTCTCCGGCGAATCCGGCACGGGCAAGGAGATCATCGCCCGCGCGCTGCACGAATTCAGCCGCCGCAAGAACGGGCCTTTCGTCGCCGTCAACATGGCGGCAATCCCCAAGGAGCTGATCGAAAGCGAACTGTTCGGCCACGAGAAGGGCGCCTTCACCGGCGCGGTGCAGAAATTCGAGGGGCGTTTCGCGCAAAGCGCGGGCGGCACGCTGTTTCTCGACGAGATCGGCGACATGCCGATGGAAGCGCAGACGCGCCTGCTGCGCGTGCTGCAGGAGGGAGAGTTCACCTCCGTCGGCGGTCGGAAACCCGTCAAAACGAACGTGCGCATCATCGCCGCCACCAACCGCGACGTGCACAGGCTGATCGCCGACGGGAAATTCCGCCACGACCTTTATCACCGCCTCAACGTCGTGCCGATCCGCATTCCGCCTCTGCGCGAGCGCAAAGAGGACATTCCCGCGCTGGTGCAGCATTTCGTTCTGTCTTCGGGGTCGCTGAAGGTTTTCGAGCCCAAGGCCGTCGCCGCGCTGCAAAACTTCCCGTGGCCCGGCAACATCCGCGAGCTGGAAAGCCTCGTGCGCCGCCTGACGGCGTTGCATACCTATGACGTCATCGAACACGCCGACGTGCAGAAAGAACTGGCCCGCCTTGCAGCGCCCGCGGCCGCGGGAGAAGACATGGCGGAAGGCCTGCCGCAGGGCATGAACAATTTAATCACGGAGTATTTCGATGCCAACTTCGGCCATGTTCCGGCGGAAGGCTTGTCGAATTTGCACGCGCTCGTGGTCTCGGCCGCCGAGAAGCCGCTGATCGAGTGGGTGTTGCGCCAAACGGAGGGCAACCAGATCAAGGCGGCGGCGGCGCTGGGCATCAACCGCAACACGCTGCGCGTCAAAATCCGCCAGCTGGGCGTCGAGGTCAAAAAATGAAGACCGAAATCTCTTTTAAACGACGTTTCCTCGCTTATCTCAAGCGCCTCGCGTTCTCCCGCCGCGCCGCGGTTTTGCTGACCGCCGCGGCGGTGACGTCGTGTCTTGCCACCTATTCCGTTTTGACCAAGCGGTCGACGGACATCGATACGATTTACTGGCTGCTCAACCTCGACCTTGTGCTGCTCTTGCTGATGGGCACGGTGGTGGCGCGGCAGGCGGTGCGCCTGTGGAGCGAAAGGAAGCGCGGCATCGCAGGCGCGAAGCTGCACGTCCGGCTCGTGTTTATTTTCGGCGTTCTCGCCGCGGCGCCGGCGATTTTGATGGCGCTGTTCTCGTCCATCTTCCTTTATTTCGGCATCCACGCGTGGTTCAACGCCCGCGTCAGCACGGCGGTGCATGAATCGCTCGAGGTCGCGCAGGCCTACCTGAAAGAGCACAAGGAAGTGATGCGCGCCGACGTTCTCGCCTTGGTCAACGACCTTAACCGCGAGGCGCCCGAGCTGGCCAACGACCGGCCCGCGCTGGACGACTACCTTGAAACGGAGTCGCAGTTGCGCAATTTGCCGGAGGCGATCATCGTCACGTCGGACGGGCGCATCCGCGCCCATTCGAAGCTGGCCTTCACGCTCGAGCTGGCACGCATTCCGCAAAAACTGTTCCACAGGGCGCAGGACGGCAACGTCGTGCTGATCACCGGCAACGACCATTCCCACATCCGCGCGCTCGTCAAGCTCGACGGCTATTTCGACAGTTATCTCTACGTCGGGCGTCTGGTGGACGCGACGGTGCTGGCGCATATGCGCACCACCGAAGAGGCGGTCAGGGAATATACGACGCTGCAGGGCCGCAAGAGGCAGCTGCAGCTCTCCGTCACGGCGGTGTTTATCGCGGTGGCGTTGCTGCTGCTGCTGGCGGCGGTGTGGTTCGGGCTTGTGTTCGCGGAACAATTGGTTGCCCCTGTGAGCGCGCTGATCAAGGCGGCGGAACGCGTGCGCGGCGGCGATATGAGCGTGCGCGTGCCGGAATCCGAAACCGACGACGAGATCGGCCTGCTGGGCCGCGCCTTCAACCGCATGACGCAACAGATCGGCGAACAGCGCGACGAGCTGATCGCCGCCAACCGCATGCTCGATGAAAGGCGGCGTTTCACCGAGGCGGTTTTGTCCGGCGCGTCGTCGGGCATCATCGGCCTTGATGCGGAAGGCTTCATCACGCTGGCGAATTCGCGTGCGGCGGACGTGCTGGTCGGCGACAGCGAACATGATTTCAAAGGCGCACGGCTGGTCGATCTGGTGCCGGAGGTGGCGGACTTGCTGCAAAAGGCGCACCAGTCGCCCGACAAGCCCGCGGCGCTGCAGATCGAATTCGCCGCCGGCTCAGGGCCACGCAAGACGGTGTTTTTGCGCATCACGGCGGAGCGCGGCGGCGCGGGCGCGGTCGCAACCATCGACGATATTTCCGCGCTGGTGTCGGCGCAGAAAAAGTCCGCCTGGGCCGACGTGGCGCGGCGCATCGCGCACGAGATCAAAAACCCGCTCACGCCCATCCAGCTCTCCGCCGAGCGCCTGAAGCGCAAATATCTGCCGCAGATCCACGAGGATCCCGAAACGTTCGAGAAATGCACCGATACCATCGTGCGTCAGGTCGGCGACATCGGCCGCATGGTCGGAGAGTTCTCTGCCTACGCGCGCATGCCCAACGCCAACAAGCAGATGGAAGACGTCGTCACCATGTGTCAGGACGCGCTGGAACTGCAAAAGCAGGCATACCCCGATATGCATTTCGGCTTTATCGCCTCCGCGCCGGCGATCACCGCCAACTGCGACCGTTCCCAGTTGACACGCGTCGTCACCAACCTGTTGCAAAACGCGATCGACTCGGTGCACGAGCGCCAGCAGCAAGATAAGGGGGAAGGGTCCGTCAAACTGGTGGTCGAGCAACGCGGTGAAAATATCGTGATTTCCGTGGAGGATAACGGTCTTGGTTTACCAGAAAAAGTCAAAGACCAGATTTTGGAGCCTTATGTGACGACCAAAAAGAAAGGCTCCGGCCTCGGTCTTGCGATTGTTAAAAAAATTATGGAAGACCATGAGGGGAGTGTGGTATTAGAGAATAGTGTCCTTCAGGACACAGGGGGTGGTGCGAAAGCCACAATCGTCTTTCCGCAGGATACAAGGTCTTAAAGCATGTCTGCCAATATTCTTATTGTTGATGATCAGGAGGACATCCGGTCGCTCATCGAGGGCATTCTGAGCGACGAGGGTTACGAGACGTCCACGGCCAAGGATGCGCAAACCGCGGTGAAGATCATCTCCGAAAAAGCGCCCGACATGGTCGTGCTCGACATCTGGCTCGAGGACAGCGACATGGATGGCATGGCGCTGCTGAAAAAGCTGACCAAGAGCCACCCCGACATGCCGGTCATCATGATCAGCGGCCACGGCAGCATCGAGACGGCGGTCTCCGCCATCCAGATCGGCGCCTATGATTTTATCGAGAAGCCTTTCAAATCCGACCGCCTGCTGGTGCTGACGCAGCGCGCTGTCGAGGCGGGGCGTCTGCGCCGCGAAAATCAGGAGCTGCGCGTGCGCGCGCTCGGCAGTGAGACGACGCTTTACGGCGATTCCCTGCTGATGCAGCAGGTGCGGCAGAACATTCTGCGCGTCGCGCCGACGGGCAGCCGCGTGCTGATCACCGGCCAGCCGGGCACGGGCAAGAACATCGCCGCGCGCATGCTGCACGCCCATTCGAAGCGCGCGGATAAAAATTACGTCCTGATCAACTGCGCCATCCTTTCGCCGGAACGCCTCGAGCGGGAACTGTTCGGCACGGAAGGCGCGGCCGGCCGGCAGCAGGGCGTGCTTGAAAAAGCCAATGGCGGCACATTGTTCCTCGACGAGGTGGCGGACATGCCGCCGGAAACGCAGGCGAAGATCGTCCGCGTGCTGCAGGACCAGCATTTCACCCGCCTCGGCGGCACGGAGCGGATCGACGTCGACGTGCGCGTCATCGCCGCGACCAATCAGGATCTGCCTGAATTGATGAAGGTGGGCAGGTTCCGCGAAGACCTTTATTACCGCCTCAACGTCGTGCCGATCGGCATGCCGTCGCTGAGCGCGCGGCTCGACGACATTCCCCTGCTGGCGCAATATTTCATGCAGCAGGCGGCGCTTTCGGCCAATACGCCGCCGCGCGCCTTCGCGCCCGATGCGGTCGCGCTGATGCAATCCTACGACTGGCCGGGCAACGTCCGGCAGTTGCGCAACGTCATCGAATGGCTGCTGATCATGGCGGCGGGCGAGACGGATACGCCCATCACCGCCGACATGATGCCGCCGGACCTCAAGCAGAAGGCCGCGGACATGGTGCGCGGGCAGGACGTGGTCGAGCTTATGAGCAAGCCGCTGCGCGAGGCGCGGGAGATTTTCGAGCGCGAATATCTGCTCTCGCAGGTCAACCGTTTCGGCGGCAATATCTCCAAGACCGCCGGCTTTATCGGCATGGAGCGCTCGGCGCTGCACCGCAAGCTGAAATCCCTTGGCATCCAGACGAGCGAGAAGGACGAGGCCGAGAAAGAACGGGGCGCGGGATAAGCCATGCCGCGCACCGCCTACGTCAATGGACATTACGTGCCGCACGGCGCCGCCGCGGTGCATATCGAGGACCGCGGCTTCCAGTTTGCGGACGGCGTTTATGAAGTGATTTCCTGCGTGAACAGGCATTTTGCCGACGAAGTCGGGCATCTCGACCGGCTGGAGCGGAGCTTGCGCGAAATGCGCATCGCCATGCCGATGGCGCGCAAGGCCCTGCAGCTGGTGATGCGCGAGTTCATCCGCCGCAACCGGCTCAAAAACGCCTACGTCTACATTCAGGTCACCCGCGGGGTCGCGCCGCGCGATTTCAAGTTCCCGCAAGGCGATGTCAGGCCGACGCTGGTCGTTTCCGCCATCGGCCGCCCGAGTTTCGACATAGCCGAGCGTAAAAAGCTGCTCAAAAAAGCCGTCACCGTGCCGGATATCCGCTGGAAACGCCGCGATATCAAGACGACCTGCCTCACCGCGCAGGTGCTCGCCAAGCAAACGGCGGTCGACCGCGGCGCGTACGAAGCGCTGATGGTGGACGACGACGGCTTTATCACCGAAGGCTCTTCCACCAACGCGTGGATCGTCGATAAACAAGGCACGCTCATCACCCGCCCGACCGATCACAACGACATTCTCAAAGGCGTGACGCGCAACGCCATTCAGTCCTTGTGCAAACAGGAGGGCGTGAAGATCGTCGAACGCGCCTTCACTCCCGCCGAGGCCTACAAGGCCAAAGAACTCTTCATCACCGCAGCGACGACGCTGGTGATGCCGATCGTCGCGCTCGACGGGCATAAAATCGGCGACGGCAAGCTCGGCAAACTCACCTCCAAAATTCTCGACTTTTATTTCGCCTATGCCACGGACGAAAAACGCAAGCAAACGCACTGGACACCGAAATGACCATTTCAAAACCCCGCGCCGTCATCTTCGACTGGGACGACACCATCATCGACAGTTGGGGTCCGTCGCTGAAGTCTCTCAACACGACGCTGGTCGCCATGGGCGAGAAGCCGTGGAGCGATGACGAAGCGCGCCGCCGCTGCGGTCCTTCGGCGCGCGATATCTTCCAGCAGATGTTCGGCGAACGCTGGCAGGAGGCGGATAAAATCTTTTTCGACGCGCTGCGCTCCCTGTTCCGCGCGCATCTGCCCGTCTATCCCGACGTCGAGCCGGTGCTGAAAACCCTGAACGACAACAAGGTCTATCTGGCCGTGGTCAGCAACAAGCGCGGGCCGCTGTTGCGCGAAGAGGCGGCCGAGGCGGGGTTCGACCGCTATTTCGGCAAGGTCGTCGGCGCAGGGGACGCGGCGGCGGACAAGCCCGACCCCGCGCCCGTCCACATGGCGCTCGAAGGGAGCGGCATCGCCCCCGGCAGTGACGTCTGGTTCGTCGGCGACAGCCACACCGACATGCTCTGCGCCGCCAATGCAGGCTGCTCCGGCCTGCTGATCGAGACCAAGCCGCCGCCGGAAGAAACGCTCCTTGCCCATCCCCCATTGCGCCGTTTCAGGAAACATTCAGATCTTATGGAATTTATTGATGGTATTTTACGGCAATAAGGAAGGATTTCCCTTGTGCTTTGGGGGTATTCTCCATTAAATACAGCAATATTTGTTAATTAAATCATTTTTGAAAACGAGGATGTTGCAGGCATGACTGAGAAGAGCCAGAACCTTCAGGACAAATTTTTAAACAAAATCCGCAAGGAAAAAGTGTCTGTCACCGTATTTCTGGTGAACGGCGTCAAGCTGCAGGGGATGATCACCTGGTTTGACAATTTTTCCATGCTGCTGCGCCGCGATTCGCATTCGCAACTGATCTACAAGCATGCGATCTCCACCATCATGCCGGCCTCGGCCGTCAAGCTGTTCGATGATGAGGACGAGGGAGCGCAACTCGCCGCGGTAGAATGAACGAAAAAGTCATCGTCCTGCACCCGTCCCTGATGACGGCCGCTCAAACTGGCGATGGCGCGACTGCCCGCACTTTCGAACGTAATCCCGACGCCGCTCTGGAAGAGGCCAAAGGCCTTGCGCGTGCGATCGATCTCGAGATCGTCCACGCAGAAATCGTCAAGCTCAAAACCGCAACGCCCGCGACGCTCATCGGCTCCGGCGTCGTTCAGCGCATCACCGATTTGATTCACGAATACCACGACAACGGCGAAACCGTCGGGCTGGTTTATGTCGACTGCGCTCTCTCTCCGGTGCAGCAGCGCAACCTCGAAAAGGAATGGCACGCCAAGGTCATCGACCGCACGGGACTGATTTTGGAGATCTTCGGCGCGCGCGCCCGCACCAAGGAAGGGAAATTGCAGGTCGATCTCGCCGCGCTCAACTACCAGCGCTCGCGCCTCGTGAAAGCCTGGTCGCACCTCGAGCGCCAGCGCGGCGGCGGCGGCTTCACCGGCGGCCCCGGCGAAACGCAAAAAGAACTCGACCGCCGCATGCTCGACGATCGCATCAAAAAGCTGAAAAGCGAGCTTGAAAAAGTGCGCCAGAACCGCGCGATCCAGCGCTCGGCGCGCAAGCGCGAGCCCTATCCGGTCGTCGCCATCGTCGGCTACACCAACGCGGGAAAATCCACGCTGTTCAACCGCGTGACCGGCGCGGAGGTCTTCGCCAAGGACTTCCTCTTCGCGACGCTCGACACCACCATGCGCGCGCTCAAATTGCCCTCGGGCACGAAGGCCGTGATGTCGGATACGGTCGGGTTTATCTCCGATCTGCCGACGCACCTCGTCGCCGCCTTCCGCGCCACGCTGGAAGAAGTGCTGGAAGCCGCGGTCATTCTCCATGTGCGCGATATTGCGGCGGAGAACACCGAAGCGGAGAAAGAGGACGTCCTTTCGATTTTGCACGACCTCGGCATCGATAGCGAAAGCGACCCGCGCCTCGTCGAGGTTTTGAACAAGATCGACAAGCTGCCGGCGCGCGAGCGCAAGGCGGTGGTCGCCCGCAGCGCGCGGCGCAAAAACACCGTCGCCATTTCCGCCGTGACGGGCGAGGGGCTGGACGATCTGCTGGAGACCATCGACGGCCTGCTCGGCAAGGACCGGCAGGTGATGCAGACCGATATCAGCCTGATCGACGGCAAGGCGCTGGCCTGGCTTTATGACCGCGGGCACGTGCTCGATCGGAAAGACAATGACGAAGTCGCCCGCGTGCGCGTGACGCTCGACCCCGTCGACATCGAGCGGTTCGGCGCGCAGTTCCCCTACAAGCTGGTGAAAGCGAAAACAAAAACAAGAAAGAAGAAAGCGCAGGCTTCATGACCGACATAGATGTAACAAAAGTCGAAGAGATCATCCGCCGCGTCGCGGCTGAAACCGTCATGCCGCGCTTCAACAACATGCTGGAATCGGAAATCCGCGAAAAAGGCCCGGGCGATTTCGTCACCATCGCCGACGAAGAATCCGAAAAAACCTTTTCAAAGCTGCTTCCGGAGCTGCTGCCCGGCTCTCTGGTGGTGGGCGAAGAAGCCGTGGCGAAGGACGGGACCGTCGTTGAAAAGCTGAAGGGCGAACAGCCCGTCTGGGTGATCGATCCGGTGGACGGCACCTACAATTTCTCGCACGGCATCCGCAAATTCGGCATTCTCGTGTCGCTGGTGCAGAACGGGGAAACGCTTTACGGCTGGGCGTTCGACGCGCCGGGCGACCGCATGGCCGTGGCGGGGCGCGGCGCGGGCACGTTTCTCGACGGTGCACGCGTGAAGACTTCCTGTGCGGCGGCCGAAGAAAAGGAACTCAGGGGACGCGGCAGCGGCTTTCGCGGAGCGGAACATTTCAAGGAACTGGTCGCGCAGCGCTGCTCGTTGCACGATTACATGGATTTCATCACCGGCGATGCGGACTTCGTCGTGCATATGCCGAAGGTGACGCCGTGGGACCACGGCGCGACCAACCTGATCGCCGCGGAAGCGGGCGGCTTTGTCGCCATGAACGACCCGGATACGCTTTATGACCCGACTTTGTACGGCTGGGCCTTCCTGCTGGTCGCCCCCGACCGCGACTGGTGGGAAAAGCTGTCTCCGCTACTCTATCCCGCGCACTTAAAGGCCAGGATTGCGGGAAAATAACCCTTATTTTTCAAATATAAAAACAAAAAAGGTGTAATGCAAAATAAATAGATTCACTTCGGAAAATCCACCTTGTTTTTTGTGGATAAGACGTTTAAAAAACCGCTTCATCATTACGCATCAATTATTTTAGAGAGACTAAACAATGGATATCGCGAAAATTTTTAACAAATATGCGGGCAAGGAAATACGGGTCGATGAAACTTATGTTTTCCTGAGTTTTGGCAAGCGCAACTATGCTTACGGCGACGTTAAACCTGCCAAGGACGATCTTGTTTTGAAGGCGATGAAGCGTGCCGCCCGCGAGAACGGCTACACCTTGCGCGTCTGGTTTTCGGAGAGCTCGCGCTCCTGCGACTACAGGAAGGACCGCCTCAACGTGCACATCACCAAAGGCGAGGACGGCAAGTACCGCGTCAGCGACAAATTCACCATCGGTTAATCAAACTTTTCAGGAGAACAAAATGGACCACAACGGTATCAGCGCTCTTTTCAACCGCTTCGCGGGCAAGGAAATCCATGTCGTGGAAAACACGCGCAAGATGAACATCGGCGGCAAAGAATACACGTTCGACGAAGTGCAGCCCGTCAAGGACGAGCCGACTTTGAAGGAAATGCAAAAGGTGGCGAACGACAACGGCCTGCGCCTGCGCGTCTGGTTCCCCGGCACCGTCGGCACGATGGATTACCGCACCGACCGCGTCAACGTCCACGTCGCCAAGGCGCCGGACGGCAAATGGCGCGTCGGGGGCGCCAGAATAGGCTGATCGTTTTCTTTATCGGGGGTACATTCTTTAAAAGGAGGATGACATGGATAGCGAGAGCCTTCATGAACTTTTCAACCGCTTTGCCGGGCGGGAAATCCACGTGATCCGAAACGAGAAGAGAATAGACATTGCCGGCAAAAAATACATGCTGGAAGGGCTGCACCCCGCCAAGGACGATCCGGTCGTCAAGGAAATGGAAAAGGCCGCCAGAGACCACGGCTTGAGCTTGCGCCTTGTGTTTCCCCATACCCTCAGCATATTCACCTCCGGCATGGAGGCGTTCCATGCCGACCGCGTGAACGTGGAAGTCGACAAGCGGGCGGACGGCACCTACCGCGTCACCAGAAGCGTGTTGATCGGCTGATCTTTAAAAAGCGGCAATCCCCGTCATCGCCCGTCCGAGGATGAGCGCGTGGATGTCGTGTGTGCCTTCGTAGGTATTCACCGTTTCAAGGTTCACGACATGGCGGATGACGTGATATTCGTCCGAAATGCCGTTGCCGCCGAGCATGTCGCGCGCCATCCGCGCGACGTCCAGTGATTTCCCGCAGTTGTTGCGCTTCATCAATGAAATCGCTTCCGGTGCGGCGCGGTCTTCGTCTTTCAGACGGCCGAGACGCAGCACGCTTTGCAGGCCGAGGGTGATCTCGGTTTGCATGTCGGCGAGTTTCTTTTGAATGAGCTGATTGGCGGCGAGCGGCTTGCCGAAGAGGATGCGGTCAAGCGTATAGTTGCGCGCCTGATGCCAGCAGAACTCCGCCGCGCCGAGCACGCCCCATGCGATGCCATATCTTGCACTGTTGAGGCAGGAGAAGGGGCCGGTGAGGCCTTTGACGGTCGGAAACTTGTTTTCTTCCGGCACGAACACGTCGTCCATGACGATCTCTCCGGTGATGGAAGAGCGGAGAGAGAATTTGCCCTCGATCTTCGGCGCTCTCAAACCCTTCATGCCTTTTTCCAGCACGAAGCCGCGGATGTCTCCGACGTTGCCCTTTTCATCAACTTCTTTCGCCCAGACGACGAAAACGTCGGCGATCGGCGAATTGGTGATCCACATCTTCGCGCCCTTGAGGATGTAGCCGTCCTTTGTCTTTACGGCGCGGGTCTTCATCCCGCCGGGGTCGGAGCCGCCGTCGGGTTCGGTCAGGCCGAAGCACCCGACCCATTCGCCGGTGGCAAGTTTGGGCAGGTATTTTTGTTTCTGTTCTTCGGTGCCGAAGATGGAAATCGGATACATGACCAGCGACGATTGCACGGAGAGCGCCGAGCGGTAGCCAGAGTCCACGCGCTCCACTTCGCGGGCGATCAACCCGTAGGAAACGTAATTGACGCCCGCGCAACCGTAGCCTTCGATGGTCGAGCCCAAGAGCCCGAGTTCGCCCATCTCGTTCATGATCTCGCGGTGGAATTTCTCCTGCCGGTTGGCCTCGATGACGCGGGGGAGGAGCTTGTCTTGCGCATAGGCGCAGGCGCTGTCGCGGATGATGCGCTCTTCGTCGGTCAGTTGTTCGTCGAAGAGCAGCGGGTCTTCCCATTTGAACGAAGGCTTGAGTTTTGATTTTTCCATGGTGATTTTTACGGCCGGTTGTGCTGACATTGTTTTTTTCCTGTGAATTTAAAAAGAATGACAGAAAACACACATATAAACAAGCTCGCGGGGCGCGAGATCATCTTCGAATTCAAGCCTGTGGGCAACGTTATGCGCGTCGCGGCGATGGACGTGAAAACCATGACAGAAATCGCCATTCAGGCCCCCCTGAACGCCGGAGAGGCGGTTTTCAGGCAAAGCGCCCTGGCGCGGCTGGAATATGTGCTGCGCAAGGACGGAAAGATTACGTAAATTTATATTTTGGGGCGAGACGCGTTTTGGACCTGCGGCGCGGACGGTTGCGGCGGACCCGCAATGCCTATCGCTTTGGCTAGAGCGGGTGAAGGGATTTACGTAAATAACTAGAAATACACAACATTTTTTGCTATACTTACCCACACAGAACCTACACAGCTACGGCAAAACAAGCACTTACGCCACCAGTCTACACGGTTTCTGCACAGTGGGAAGTTCAGATATGCGATTCATTATCGATAAGGAGCAGTTGAAGCCGGGTCTCATCATCTTCCGACGCGGTGATGTCGGGCACGACAATTATTATTGCCGTGTGAGAATTCAGAACGAGGACCGCTACAAGACCATTTCGCTGCGCACGGCGGACCGGCAGACGGCACGCGACTACGCGCTGGATCAATATGCGGATATCCGCTTTCGGGTGAAGCACGACGTTCCCGTGTTCAACCGCCCCTTCTCGCAGGTGGCGGAGGAATATGCCGAGACGCAGCAGCGTCGCGCCAACGCTGGCGAGGTCAGCCAGGCGCGCGCGATGAACGTCAAGAACAAGATCGACGGCCCCCTCAATGCCTATGTCGGTAGCACGCAGGTGCATCTCATCACCCAGGAGCGCTGGGCGGATTATCCCCTCTGGCGCAGGGAGAACGGCAAGGGCCGCCGCAACGGCATCATCAGCGATGCCACCATTCGCATAGAAATGGCGATCTTCGCCGCCATCATGAATTATGCAATTGGTAAACGCTATGTGCCCGCGAGCCACCGCTTCGAGGGGATGCCCAAGCTCAAAACCAGCCGGCGCGACGAGTTCACGCTGGAGGAATACCGGACATTACACACCAAGGGCCGAAAGTGGATCAGGGAGGCGACCTCGCCGCAGGGCACTTGGTATCGCCAGATGTGCTACAATTTCATTCTCATCATGTGCAACACCGGGATGCGCCCGCCGGAAGCCAAGAACCTGCGCTGGCGCGACATCACCGGCGCCAAGGACAAGGACGGGCAGGAAATCCTCGTCATCTATGTCCAGGGCAAGGGCAAGACGCGCAAGCTGATCGCGCCCAAGAGCGTCGGGA
>JAJZTA010000031.1 GCA_021849295.1 Pseudomonadota bacterium
TGAAAGGACTCACGGCCTATGAATACGTCTGTAAAATCTGGACAAAAGAACCGGATCGCTTCAAAATAAATCCGCTCCACCATATCGTGGGACTAAACAGCTAATTACATAAGTTCTACGCGCCCGCGACCATCAGGCCATCGATTCTGAGGGTGGGGGCGTCTATGCCGTATTTCATCTGCAAATCGTTGGCGGGGGAGATGTGCATCCACATGTCCTTCAGGTTGCCAGCGATGGTCATTTCGCTCACCGGATAGGTGATCTTGCCTTTTTCGATCCAGAACCCGCGCGCGCCCCGACTGTAATCTCCGGTGACGATATTACCGCCGCCGCCCATCATCTGGGTCACGAAGAAACCTTCTTCGATATCGGCGATCAGCTCTTCCGGCGTCACTTCCCCCGGCTGCATGTAAAAATTAGCGGCGCGGGGCATGGGTGGCCCGCCGGAGCTGCGCACGGCGTTGCCCGTTGAGGTCAGGCCTAATTGCCGCGCGGAGGCCAGATCCAGAAGCCAGCCGGTCAGCACGCCCTTGTCGATGATGGCGCGCTTTTGCGGCGCGATACCCTCGCCGTCGAACGCGCGCGAGCGGTGGCCGCGCTTTAAAAACGGATCGTCGATGATGGTGATGCCGGAAGAAAAAACCTGCTTGCCCATCTGGTCTTTCAGAAGCGTCGTGCCGCGCGCCACGGCCATGCCGGAAATGCCGCCCGCCATCGCGCCGATCAGGCCACCCGAGGTGCGCCGGTCGAAAACCACCGGCACCTGCTTGGTCGGGCCTTTTTTCGGGTTGAGCGCCCGCACCGCCCGCTCTCCCGCGCTGCGGCCGATCGCTTCTGGATCGGAAAGGTCTTCGAAGAAAGCCGTCGAGTCAAAATCGTAGTCCGTCTCCATGGCCGTGTCTTTTCCGGCAATCACCGACGTGGAGAGGCTGAAGCCCGACGACTCATAGTAGCCCGCGAAACCGTTGCTGGCCGCGTAATAAGACACATCCTTGCCGCATCCGAACTCCGCGCCGTCGGAATTGGTGACGCCCTTGACGGCGCGCGCCGCCTGCTCGGCACGGTCGGCGTATTCGTTCATCGCTTCGACCGAAATCTCCCGCGGATCGTATAAATCCAGCTCCGGAAACGCCTTGGCCGTTTCCGACGGGTCGGCGATGCCCGCGAAAGGATCTTCCGGCACGTTTTTCGCCATGGCAACCGCGCGTTCCGCCACAGCGCTCAAAGCGTCCGGCGCGCGATCCGAGGTGGAAACGATCGCGCTGCGCTTGCCGACGAAGACCCTGAGGCCAATATCCGCCTCTTCGGAGCGGCGCAGGGATTCCTGCTTGCCCAGACGGCGGCTCACCGAAACCGAGGAGGAATCCGACAATACGACATCCGCCGCCGTCGCGCCGAAGCCTTTGGCGCTCTTTAAAATATCCTGCAGCAGTTCCAGCGTTTTTTCTTTTGATGTATCAGCCATCGCCACCCGCCGTTTCCTGCATGCGCTGCGACGGCACAAATCTTTCTTCAAGCAGCGTTCCCTGCGGCAGTTCGACAAGATCCAGCTCTATCTGCGGCGCAAGGGACGGATCCGCGAAATCGGCATAAAACTTGTCAAGTATCTCCGTAAAGCGGTTGATGGCGTCGAGCGGCTCCGTTTCGTAATGCGGACGCTGCAGCAATATGCCGAAGTCTTTCGGCCCGAGGCGGCCGATAACGTCCGATTGCCGGCGCATAAACGTCATTTTCTCCGTCAGCTTGACCAACGTCTGTTCCGTGGCGGCCGCGCCGGCTTTCGCCAGCAATTCGTCATAGTTGGTCATTTCGAGGAAAACGATCAGGCTGCGCTCGCCGTAGCGGAAAGAACGGTCGATGGCCGAAAGGAACAATTGGTTGAAAGCCGCCTTGCCGATCATCCCGCCGAAAGAATGCACGTCGTCCACGCTCTCCAGATGGCGCGCAATATCCATCAGCCGCTCGGCGTTGCCCGTTTTAATCTCGATGTCCTGGTTGCTGAAAGGCTTTTTCAGCACGTCGTTCGTGCCGGCCAGAATAGCTTCCTCTGTCGAGGCCGTCTTTGACAGCAGCAGCAGGTAGGGCTTGACCGACCCCTTCAAACACTTCCAGATCCCCACCACGACCGGACGCGCCTCGCTCAAGGGATAAGGGTCCACCATGATGCAATCGTAAGGATGGCTTTTGATTTTTTCGAACGCTTCGTTCTTGTTCGGCTCAACCGTAACGGAATGCCCCTTTGCCGACAGCTTGGTCGATATAAGCTGATTGGTCAGCGATTCGCGGTCTATGACCAGAATGTCCATGCCCTTATCCCTAAAACTCCGTATCTACTTTAGAAAAAACTGCGGCAAATGACCAATAGAAATCAGTATTTGAAAAAATAATTTTACATAGTATATATATAATTTGACAGCCGCCCCGACTTTCATTATGAATCTCTACCGAGCCGTGCCCAAATGGCGGAATTGGTAGACGCGCAGGTTTCAGGTACCTGTGGGGCAACCCGTGGAAGTTCGAGTCTTCTTTTGGGCACCATCTCTTTAATGAGTTGGTTTTAAATAGAAAAAACGACGCATCAAGTCCGCTCGCCGCGGGCTTTTTTGCATCCGATTTTTGGCACTTCCGGCTAAGAGCGGGCTCTTTGCCTTACTATTTCTCGGTTGGCTTTTTTGCGGCGTTGAAACACGTTTGCACTAGTCTTAGATGCGCAAGCACGCAGACGTGAAATTCAAAACACCCCTCTGACGAAACGGCCAACAAATACATCGGTGCATTTTTCTCGGCGCAATCGAAAAGAAACTTCTGCCAAGGAACGGAAGACTTTCTTTATACAACCGGATGACAATATTGAGAGCAGCATTCACCGCCGCATATTCAGGAAATATACGATATTTGCACTTCCAGGAGAATTGAGATTATATTTTGGAGGGGGAATTGTATGAAGATAAACTTGTATACGCGAATAGCCGCCTGCCTTTTACTTTTTTACATCAGCCTTTACGTGACGGACAGCATTCGGCTGGTCCTTTCGCTGCCGCATATCAGCCGGATTTTGTGGCCCTTGAATGACGGCGATGACTGGCTGAACCTGGTTCATGCGCGGAACTGGCTGGGAGGCGGAAGCTTCTATGACCATGTGATCCATGCGACCAACGCCCCCTTCGGCGGCATGCGCACACACTGGACGAGCGTGATAAACCTGCTGCTCGCGCCGGTCTTCTTCCTGCTGCCGGCGGCGATGGCTGTAAATACCAAGCTGATGATTTCAGCCTCAATTCTTCCGCCGCTGCTCGGCATCGGTTGTTTTGTCGCTCTACTGAGGGGAGCGGCACGGGTAGCGCCCACACGGCATGCGTTTTTCCTTCTCGCCGCGCTTGCCTTGTCGGCAACGATTGTGCAATATCATTTCTTCCCCGGACGTGTCGACCATCATCCCCTGCAGATGTTTCTGTGGTGCCTGATCGTGCCGCTGTGTACGCAGCATCCCACGCCTCACCGGGCCTTCTGGATAGGCTTATTGCTGGCACTTAGTCTCTGGGCAAGCGTAGAAGCGCTGTTTTTTTATACCGGAATTTGCGCCCTTTTCGGCATGGCGGCGATCCTGCGGCCAAAACTGGTCAAACCGCTGGTGGTTCTGTGCGCCTCCACCGCGTTTTTTGCACTGCTGGCGCTATTGATCGAGGTACGGCCGCAGGATATTTTCAGTTATATAGAGTATGACAGCTTGTCCATCGTGCAGGTTGTTTTTCTCTTCTATGCGGCGGCACTGGCTGTTCTTCTGCCGCCGGCGTTTGCGCGCTGCAAATCCTGGCAGACGAGAGGGATGGTCTCGGTCGGCGCCGTCGCGGCGCTGGCGGCGTGCATGCTGGTGACCTTTCCAAAGTTCCTGCAGGGGCCGCTGGTTGGTACGGATCCTTTTATCTACAAGGGTCTGTTCGGGGCAATCACCGACGCCGCGCCGTTCTTTAAAAGTTCCTTGCAAAATATCCTCTGGATCATCACCGAGCCGCTGCTGGCCGTCGCCGTGCTGTATTTCTTCCTTCGGCAGCGGCGCACATGGCGCGACATGTCGATGGCGTTCCTGCTGGCCATCTCCTGTGCCATGATGTTCATACAGATCCGCTGGTTCCAGTATGTTCTGCCGGTGGCGATGTTCGTACTGTTGACCCGCCTGCCGCTGCTGATGCGCCTGTGCGGGCGCCGCCACGCGTCGCTTGGCGCTTTTGGCGCGATACCGTCGGCAATAGGCGCCGTCATATTGGCAACGATGATGACGGGAATGACGTTCAAACTTGCGGTGAAGCCACGGACCGATCATAACTGTTACGCGGAAACAATCCACATGCTGCAAACCGGCGGAATCACCCGGGCGCTCGGGGAAAAGCCGCTGGTGCTTTATATCGAGCCGGGGCTTGCGGGATATGCCGAATTTTTCACGCCCTATCGCGTCATCGCGGGTTATTATCACCGTGAAGGCGTGGGGTTATATGATCTCCATTTGATCGCAACGGCAAAAACAGCCGGGGAAGCGCGCAAGGTACTTCTCAGACGGCATGTGAGCGCGATGCTCGTTTGCAGGAATGAATATAAAAAGGACAGTTGGCTTTTTGGACCTACGCCTTCATGGGTAAAGACAGAAAAAAGGATATCGCCGGACGGGCCGACGCTGCTCCGTCTCAGATGAACAGGATAGCAATAGATATTGTTTGCTGTAGTTATTTATACGCTGTCGCCAGACAAAATATCCTGAGTTTCATCTGACGATCTTGCCCTAAAGACGCAAGCGCTTGAAAATGACTTCCGGAATATGCCTGATGATCAGCATGATGAAGCGCCAGAACCATGGCGTGTAAATCTCGCCGCCCTTGCCGTCCATTGCATGCACGATGTCAGCCGCCACCTTCTCCGGCACGGCCCAAAGCGGCCCTTTCTTGAACCCGCTGGTCATCGGCGTGTCGACAAAACCCGGCTTGACCGTGACCACGCTAACGCCCGCTTTCGCCAGCCGCTGGCGCAGACCCGAGAGGAAGGCGGTGACCATGGCCTTCGCGCTGCCGTACACATAGTTGCTCTGCCGCCCCCTGTCGCCCGCGACGGAGGAAATGACGGCGATGCAGCCCTGTTTTTGCGCCTCGAATATGTTTGCCAGCAGCGTGAGCAGAGAGATGGCGGACAGGGCATTGGTTTTTATTTCCATGAGCGTCATCTCGACCGACGCCTGACAGGCGGA
The DNA here is from genome assembly GCA_021849295.1 of Pseudomonadota bacterium. GTDB lineage: Bacteria > Pseudomonadota > Alphaproteobacteria > Micavibrionales > UBA2020 > PALSA-926. Next base: position 5,234 of record JAJZTA010000031.1, read on the forward strand.
CTGGTCGGAGAGCGTGCCGTGCGCGATCAGCGCCGCATCCAGCCCCTGCAAGGCCGCCGTCGCGCGGGCGATCATGGCCTCATGGGCGGCCATGTCATTGAGGTCGAGTTCTTCGGTGACGACTTGTCCTCTGCCGCGCACGCGCAGATCGCCGGCCAGAACCTGCAATTTATCATTGTTCCGCCCGACGAGATAAAGGGCATCTCCTCTTTCCGCGAAAAGCCGCGCCGTCGCGCCGGCAATCGCCGATGTCGCTCCAATGATGAGAATTTTTTTCATTTACCCTCCATAACGCGCCGCCAGAACCCTGATGAAAAGGCCGGATCGACGAATGTCGAAAATTTCTCAAGCACCGGATAACCTGCACGGAACAATGCTCCTGACATACGGCCGTCCTTGGCGGGATAGAGCCGCCCGTCGACGCCCGCGACGATCTCGTCCAGCGCCGCGAACAACCTTTGGACGGATGCGCCGGTATTGGCAAAGTCAAGCGCCAACGTGACGCCTTCGCAAGGGAAAGACATCATGCCGGGCGATGGCTTGCTGCCGAACCCTTTCAACACCGAGAGGAAAGAACTCATGCCGTTTTTACTGACGGCAGCGAGCATCTCCTGTATAGGAGCAAGGCCATGACGCGCGGGGATAACGCATTGGTACTGGTAAAAGCCTTTCGGGCCGTAAATGCGGTTCCAGTTGCCGACGCCATCAAGCGGGTAAAAAAATGGCTCATAGTGCGCACGCGATGATCCGTCCGACTTTTTGTTATAAAGAGTGTTGAAAAGTTTGATCGAAAGATTATTCACGAAAGATACAGGCGGCACGACAGGCAGGGAGAGGCAGAGGGGTTTTTTATACTGTTCCGTTTCCGCACTATGGTTGGCGCGAAAGAAAATCCCGCGCCCGACGGCATCCGAACAATCCAGCCATGCGACCACATATTCAAACCGGCTGTCCGACTCGGCCGTCAGCTTGCCGAATTCATCCAGAGAGGAAAAATGCAGCGTTTCCACGTCCATCCACGGGCCGGAAATGGGTTGCATCTGCAACTCCACCCAGGTGATGAGCCCCGTCAGGCCGATCCCGCCGATGGTTGCCGAAAACCAGTCGGCGTTTTCCTCCGCCGAGCAGATCAGGCGTTCGTTATTGGAGCGCAGCAGCTCGAACCGGCGCACATGGCAGCCGAACGCGCCGTTGCGGTGATGGTTTTTGCCATGCACGTCATTGGCGATCGCCCCGCCGACAGTGACGAAGCGCGTCCCCGGGGTCACCGGCAAAAACCAGCCCTGCGGCACGATCACCCGCAAAATATCCGCCAGCTGCACGCCCGCCTCGCATACGAGGATGCCGGTGTCCTTGTCGAAACTGATGAAATGGTCGAGATTCTTCGTGCGCAACAGCGCGCCGCCCGGGTTGAGGCAGCTGTCGCCATAGCTGCGCCCTTTCCCGAAGGGAAGGAGGGAAGACGAGCCCGCGGGCAGCGCCGGAAAAGGCGCGGCGGCGGCGGGCATATCGACAACATCGGCCGGCGCGGCCAGAACTCTCCCCCAGGATCGAAGAATTTGCTGTGCCATTATACCGCCGCGAGCAGGATAAGGAGGGAGATGAAGCCGAGCAGATAACTGCTCTTGTCCTTGAGCGCGAAGACAACCGGATCGTCATGCATTTTGCCGCGATGCGTGCGGAGCCAGACGCGGCTTATCCAGTAGAGAATGACCAGACACAGTCCCCAGATCACTTTCGGGTGGCGGTACAGGATCGTGATATTCGGCGAATTGATATAGAGCGCAAGCACCAGAACGCTGAGATACCCCGAAACGATGCCGAATACTTCCAGCAGCATCAGGTCTTCCGGCTGGTATCCGCGTCCGGGCATGTTGTTCTTTCCGCTCCTGCGCAGCGCGTCCAGCTCCACATAACGCTTGACCAGGGCAAGACTGAGGAAGAAGAAAACGGAAAAAAGCAGAAGCCAGAACGAGAGCGGAACATTGGTTGCCACCGCGCCAGCGACAATGCGCAGCATATAAAGGACAGCAAGGCATAGCGCGTCGAGGATCGGGATGCGCTTCAACAAGAAGGTGTAGACTGTGCTAAGGATGAAATACCCCGCAAGCACCAGCAGAAAATATCCCGGAAGGAATGCAGCGAGGCAGAAGGCCAGAATAAAAAGCGCCGGAACCAGCGCGAATCCCGCCGCCACCGGCAAGTCTCCTGAGGCGAACGGGCGTTTGGACTTTTGCGGATGCAACCGATCCGCTTCGATGTCAAGCAGGTCGTTGATCAAATAGACGGAAGAGGCGCAGAAACTGAAGGCGAAGAAGGCCGTGATGGCGCCCAACAGGGTCGGGAACCCCGTCAACGTGTGCGCCGCCCCTACGGGGACCAAGACCAGCGCATTCTTCACCCATTGCTGCGGACGAATCGCCTTAACCGCGGCACGCCCGATACTGCCTTCGCGCGGGAATACTTCCGTGACCTGCGCCACTTTGCGCGCACGTTTCTCGAGCCCGGCGCCGCCGTTCACGACGATCGCGCCCCGGCCGGCCTGCCAGACGTCCAGATCCTTTGCTTCGTTGCCGCAATAATCGAAACCGCGCTCGCTGAACTTTTCTGCCAGTTCCTTCGCTTTCGCCGCGCCCGATAAATTTCTGGCGCCGCTGGTAGCCACGACGCCATCGAAAATCTGCAGGTAATCGGCAATGGCGTTAGCCGGAATTTCATGCGTCGCCGTGCACAGCCATAGACGACGGCCCTCTTTCTTCTTCAGTCTCAGCCAATCAAGAAAAGGGGTATTATAAGGCAGGGTCTCCGGCTTGATGGAAATGCGCGAAGCTATCTCGGCCTTGAGATACGCCTTACCTTTCAAGAGCCAGAAAGGCAGCTTAAAAATGTAGAGAGGATTTTTTTTGATCAGCAACAGCAGACTTTCCGCCAGGATGTCGGTGCGGATCAGAGTCCCGTCGAGATCGACGCAAAGCGGTATCGAAGCATCGACAGCATTTTCCGGCATTATGCATCCCCCCCTTTGTCGATTATATAGTAAGCATGTCCATTTTACGGAACAAAAATCCCGATACACTTGTCAAGTGTCTCAATATAACCCATCCATGTATAAATGGATGATGTTAATTCTCTGTTACTCATAGATATCATCCTTACTTTTGGTAAAGAATCCTCCGTTATTGATATATGAAATGTTGCTTTCGAGCCCGCTAACAAAGGGTAATACAATAACGTAGACCATAATAAATAGAAAAAACAACACATGAAGCCCGCCTGTTGCGGGAATTTACATGGCTGTTTTTGGTGCGGTTTATCACGGTTGCGCTTTAAAAGGCTTTAACTTTTTCACGTTAGAATATACCTATGTGTGTAGCATTTGCGCGCTACGCCCAAACCGATACGACATAGAATAATGAGCCCGGATACCAACCAGAACCTCGACGACCCGCGCCTGCAGGAGCTGCTATCGAAAAAGATCGCGGCCGCCACGGCGCTGTTGCGGCAGGCAGCCGGCGATTTTGCCCCCGCCGCCTTCGCCAACAGCCTCGGCGCTGAAGATATGGTGCTCACCGACATGGTTGCCAAGGAAGGGTTGGAAATAGAAATCTTTTCGCTTGATACGGGACGCCTTCCTCCGGAAACCCACGATCTCATGCGCACCATGCAAGAGCATTACAACATCGAGCTCCATCTCTATGCGCCGCGCCCCGATCTGCTCGAGGCCTTTGTCGGCAAAGAGGGGGAAGACGCTTTCTACAAATCCGTCGAGCTGCGCAAGGCCTGCTGCCATGTGCGCAAGGTCGAGCCTTTGCAGCGCGCGCTCAAGGGCAAGAAGGCGTGGATCACAGGCATGCGCGCCCAACAGGCCGTCACGCGCAGCGGGCTTCAGGCGCGGCACTTCGACGAAGCGAACGGTCTGGAAAAATTCAACCCGCTGCACGACTGGAGCGAAGACGAAACATGGGCCTATATCCGCATGCGCGCAGTGCCTTACAACGAACTACACGACAAGAACTTTCCAAGCATCGGCTGCGCCCCCTGCACGCGCGCCGTCAAGGCGGGCGAAGACACCCGCGCCGGACGCTGGTGGTGGGAAGAGCCGCAGCACAAGGAATGCGGATTGCACGATAAAAACGCCAGGAGCTGAATATCTAGGTGTTTAGTCCCACGATATGGTGGAGCGGATTTATTTTGAAGCGATCCGGTTCTTTTGTCCAGATTTTACAGACGTATTCATAGGCCGTGAGTCCTTTCAGGGTTTTAAGCCGCTTGGCGAAG
>JAJZTA010000019.1 GCA_021849295.1 Pseudomonadota bacterium
GTGCCGACGGCACAGGCACAGGCACAGGCACAGGCACAGGCACAGGCACAGGCACAGGCACAGGCACAGGCACAGGCACAGGCACAGGCACAGGCACAGGCACAGGCACAGGCACAGGCTATGGGTACGGTGGCGAAAGAGGCGCTTTTGATCGATATGAATACTGGCGCCATTTTGCTCGACAAGAACGCCGATGTGGAAATGCCGACGTCGTCGATGAGCAAGACGGTCGGCCTGTACCTTGTTTTCGAAGCTTTGAAGAGCGGTCAATGGAAGTTGACGGACAGGCTGCCCGTGAGCAAAAAAGCATGGCAGATGGGCGGCTCCAAAATGTTCATCAGAGTCGGCGACAAAGTCTCCGTCGAAGACTTGATCAAGGGAGTGACGGTTGATTCCGGCAACGATGCGATGGTCTGTCTGGCACAGAACCTGGCGGGCTCGGAGAAGGATTTTGTTGCGCGGGAAAACGCGCTGGCGAAGAGCCTCGGCATGAACCACAGTCATTTCATGGATGCCACGGGCCTGCCGCAGCCTGGTCACTATTCGACGGCGCGTGATCTTGTGACGATCACCGAGCACATCATCAATGATTTCCCCGAGTATTATCACGAGTTTTTCAATATTAAGACTTTTACGTACGACAAGATTCACCAGACCAATCGTGATCCGCTGCTTGGGGCTTTCGAGGGGGCGGACGGGGTCAAGACCGGCCATACCGATATCGCCGGTTATGGCGTGATCGGATCTGCCATCCGCAATGGCCGCCGCCTGATTTTGGTTCTGAACGGGCTTCCGTCATGGGACGCGCGCGTGACCGAAAGCAAAAGGCTTATGCAGTGGGGCTTCCGCAACTTCGAAGATAAAAAGATCCTCTCCAAGGATCAGGAAGTCGGCGAGGCGAAAGTCTGGCTGGGGCAGGACAAGACAGTGCCGCTTGTCGTCGAAAAGGGCGTGACGGTCACGCTGCCGATCAATCAGGCTAACGGCGTCAAGATGTCGCTGAGCTACAAAGGACCTGTCGAGGCGCCCGTCAGGAAGGGTACCGTTATAGGCCAGCTGACGATCGCCATTCCGAACCAGCCGTCGCAGGTCGTCAGGCTTGTCGCCGGCAAGAACGTGAAGCGCGAAGGGCTTTTCGGCCGCGTCGCGTCCCGCCTCGTGTATTTACTGCACGGAGCGTGAGACGGTGACGAAGGGAATATTTATCACGCTCGAAGGCGGCGAAGGCACGGGCAAGAGCACGCAGATCGGCCTTTTGCAAAAGGCTCTGAGCGCGGCGGGCGTCGATGTCCTGACGACGCGCGAGCCGGGCGGCACGCCGCAGGCCGAGCGTATCCGCAATATTTTGCTGCAACGGGACAGCGGCACTTTCGACCCGATGACCGAAGCTCTGCTGCTCTTTGCCGCGCGGCGCGAGCATCTGGTGCAGAAAATCTGGCCGGCACTGGAGCGTGGGCAGTGGGTGATTTCCGACCGCTTCGCGGATTCCACCCGCGCCTTTCAGGGCTACGGCATGGGGCTGGACATGCAGGTGATCGAAGACCTTTACCGCATGATCGCGGGGGATTTTCAGCCGGATCTGACCTTTATTCTCGATATCGATCCGGAGCGCGGCTTGCAGCGCTCGATCAAGCGTCAGGCGGAAACGGCAGTGACCGAAGACCGCTACGAGCGCATGGGGCTGGCGTTCCACCAAAGGTTGCGCAACGGCTTTCACGAGATTGCTAAACAGTTTTCTGACCGCTGCATCATCGTTGACGCCGCGCAGGATGTCGAGACCATTCACCGGCAGATCATGGGCGACATCAAGGCGCGCGCTGGCGCGCGGCTGAGGGAAATGCAGCATGCCTAGCCTTTTCGAGGATGATGCGGAAGACGACATCGAATCCATCATTGAAGAAGTCGATTCCGCCGCGCCGGCCGCGCCGCTTGATTTATCCCCGCGCGCCAATCCCGATTTTTCCGGCCATGAGGCCATAGAGCGCGAATTGCTGCAGGATTATCTTTCGGGCCGCATGCCGCATGCCGTCGTTCTGGCGGGGCCACAGGGCATCGGCAAGGCAACGCTGGCGTTCCGTCTGGCGCGGTTTTTGCTGTCGCGGGGCGAGGAGGATGGTGGAGGACTATTCGGTGACGTCGCGCCGCCGACCAGCTTGTATCTCGCGCCGGAGAATCCGGTGTTCCGCCGCGTCGCGGCGGGAGGTCACGCCGACCTTGTGACGGTCGAGAGGGAATACGATGAGAAGCGCGGGCGTTTGAAAAACGACATTTCCGTCGAGTCTGTGCGCCGTATCCACCCGTTTTTGCGCATGACGGCGGCGGAAGGCGGGTGGCGCATGGTGATTGTCGATGGCGCGGACGCGTTGAATGCCAGCAGCCAGAACGCGCTTTTGAAAATCCTTGAAGAGCCGCCGAAGAAGACGGTGCTTATCCTTACCACCAGCCAGCCGGGAAAATTCCTGCCGACGATACGCTCCCGTTGCCGCATGGTGCATATGGAGCCGCTGCCGGATGCTATTCTTTCTGAATTGTTGGAAAAAATGGCACCGGGGCTAGGGCCAGACGAGAAAAACATCCTCATCCGGATGGGGCAGGGCAGCATCGGCAAGGCTTTGCGGTTTTATGAGGATGATGGCGTGACGCTTTACCGCGAACTTCTCGAAGCCGTCTCCATGAAGCCCGATCTGGATATGGTGAAGGTACATAAGCTGGCGGAGAAACTTGGGAAGTACGGTGCGGAGCAGAGCTTTGCCACGGCGACGGAGATCATGTCCGGCTGGTGCGAACGGCAAACGCGCAGTAGCGCCCGTGGCGTTGCGCCGGAAGATATTTTGCCTGGAGATGCCGCCGTGTTCCAAAAGATAGGCGCGGCTTATCCTGCGGGGCACTTTTTCCGCGCTTGGGAGAAGATTTCGGAACTGGTGCTGCAAACCGATATCTACAATCTCGACAAAAAGCAGGCTGTCATCGGCGCTTTCCTCGCGCTGCAAAGGCCGGATTATCAGGGATTGGGGCTTTAAATCCGGACATATTTATTTAACATAATGTGTTATGTTAAATAAAATCTTGGCGGTATAGGGTTGGGCGGTTAAACTTTCGCAAAAACAGGAGATCCATCCGCACATGACAAAACCGCATTTTTATATCACCACCGCCATCTCTTACGCGAATGCGGGGCCGCATATCGGTCATGCTTACGAGGCGATCGGCGCGGACGTCATGGCGCGCTTCAAGCGGCTGGACGGTTATGACGTTTATTTCGTCACCGGCACGGACGAGCACGGGCAGAAGGTCGAAAAATCGGCAAAAGCGGCGGGGAAGAAACCGCAGGAATTTGTAGATGAAATCGCCGCGCTGTTCTCCGGCATGTGCGATTCTCTGGACGTTTCGTATGACCAGTTCATCCGCACCACGGCGGATTTTCATAAGAAGGCTTCTCAGGCGATCTGGCAGAAGATGGAGGCCAACGGCGATATTTACCTCAATAAATACGCCGGATGGTATTCGACCCGGGATGAGCGCTTTTATACCGAGGACGAGCTGACCACTCAGCCCGATGGCAAGAAAATCTCCACTGAAACAAAAACCGAAGTCGAATGGATGGAGGAGGAAAGCTATTTTTTCAGGCTTTCCGCCTATACCGACAAGCTGCTGAAGCTCTATGAAAGCCAGCCGGATTTTATCCAGCCGGATTTCCGCAAGAATGAAGTGGTGAGCTTCGTCAAACAGGGCCTGCGCGATCTGTCGATCTCGCGCACGACGTTCGACTGGGGCGTGCCTGTTCCGGGGAACGACAAGCATATCATGTACGTCTGGGTCGACGCGCTGACCAATTATATCAGCGCGCTCGGCTATCCCGACGAAAACGCCGAAAGGTTCAGGAAATACTGGCCTTGCGACGTGCATCTGATCGGCAAGGATATCATTCGCTTTCATGCCGTTTACTGGCCGGCGTTTTTGATGTCGGCGGGCATTCCGCTGCCAAAGCGCGTGTTCGGTCACGGGTTTTTGCTCACGGCGGGCGAGAAAATGTCGAAGTCGCTCGGCAACGTCATCGCGCCGAAGGATCTAATTGAAAAATACGGCGTCGATCAGGCGCGCTATGTGCTGATGCGCGAGGCGACCTTCGGGCAGGACGGCGATATTTCCTACGATCTCATGACGGCGCGCATCAATGCGGAGCTGGCCAACAACCTCGGCAATCTTGTGCAGCGCACTCTTTCCATGGTCGCCAAGAACTGCGAGGGCAAGGTGCCGCAGCCGGGTATTCTCGAGGATGCAGATAAGGAACTGCTGCAAAAGGCGGGGCAGGAGATGCTGGTCGCCGTGCGCGGCGAGTTCGAGAGGTTGCAATACAGCAGAGCCATCGAGGTATTCATCTCCGTCGCCAGCGCGGCGAACCTCTATATCGACGCGCAGGCGCCGTGGAAGCTGAAAAAGACCGACCCCGCCCGTATGGCGACGGTGCTGTATGTGCTGGCCGAAGTGATCCGCAATCTTGGTCTCATCATCCAGCCCTTCACGCCGACGGCGGCGCAGAAGATCCTAGATCAGGTGGCTGTTGCGGCCGATGCGCGGGATTTTTCGTTTATCGGCGAGGCGCACGCCCTGAAAGCCGGCACGCAGCTGCCCGCGCCGTCCGGCGCGTTCCCGCGCGTCGTCGACGAGAGCGCCGAAGCGAAGACGGCCTGATACGATGCTTGTCGATAGCCACTGCCATCTGGATGACGACGATTTTGCCGAGGAAGGCGTGCCGGAAATCATCAGCCGTGCGCAATCGGCGGGCGTCGGGCATTTTCTCACCATCTGCACGCGCATCGCGGAGTTTGACCGTATTCTCAAGACGGCAAACCTGTCGCCCCTGATACATTGCACCGTCGGCACGCACCCGCACCACGCGGAAGAACCGACGGAACTGAACGTGACGGCGGATGAAATCGTGAAATATACCCAAAACCCGAAAGTCGTGGGCATCGGCGAGACGGGGCTGGATTATCATTACAACAACTCCCCAGCCGCCGATCAGCAGAAAGTGTTCGCGACCCATATCGAAGCGGGTCTGAAGGCCGATTTGCCGATCATCGTCCATACCCGCGAGGCGAACGACGATACCATACGCGTGATCCGCGACGCGGGCGGCGGAAAGTCGAAAGGCGTGATGCACTGTTTCAGCGGCGATGTGGACTTCGCCAAGGCGTCGCTCGATCTCGGTTATTATCTTTCTTTTTCCGGCATTATCACCTTCAAGAAGGCCGATGACATCCGCGAGGCCGTGAAGTATGCGTCGATAGAGCGCATTCTGGTCGAAACCGACGCGCCGTGGCTGGCGCCAGTACCACACCGAGGCAAGCGCAATGAGCCGTCCTATGTCGCGTTGACGGCGCAGGCGGTCGCGCAGATAAAGAATATTTCCGTTGAGGAAGTTGCTGAAAAAACGACGGAGAACTTCTTTAATCTTTTTGGCAAAATCAAGCGGGCTACGCCATGAAAGTGACTGTGCTCGGCTGTGGATCTTCTCAAGGTACGCCCTCGGCAGGAGGGTTTTGGGGCAAGTGCGATCCGGACAATCCCAAAAACCACCGCACCCGCGCCTCCATTCTCGTGCAGTCGGAGACGACCAATCTGCTTATCGACGCGACGGTGGATTTGCGCACACACCTTAACAGGATGAACCTGAAAAAACTCGACGGCGTTTTGTTGACGCATGACCATTCCGATCACGTCAATGGCCTCGACGATCTGAAGCCGATCGCCTATCACAGCAACAGTCTGCTGGATGTTTACAGTCGTCATGAAACGCTGGAGGAGATAGACAGGCGCTGGCCTTATCTATTCCGCCCGAAAGCTGACGGGATTTACGTGGAGTTTCTGCGCAAGAATCCGGTGGATTATTATCAGGAGCTTCGTATCGGCGATATCGATATCGCCACCTTCGAGCAGGATCACACGACCTGTTCGACCCTCGGGTTCCGCTTCGGCAAGTTCGCTTACAGCGTCGATGTCGCCGACCTGAACGAGGCGGCGCTGGAAGCGCTCGAAGGGGTCGACATATGGATTATCGACGCGCTGGCCTATCACAAGGAGGCGGTCCTGACCCATGCCAATTTTCAGCGTGTGTTCAAGTGGGTGGAACGCCTCAAGCCGAAAATGACCTATCTGACCGTTCTCAACACCCACATGGACTACGACACGTTGTGCGACGAGCTGCCGCCGCACATCCGCCCCGCCTATGACGGGCTGATCATAGATACCGAGACAAATCAGCGCTAAGGCTATATATTCTGTAAAATATTAGGTTGTAAGCTTCAAAAAAGCCGATAATTTACTTGATTTTCTTGCCATATTGGCCTCTATTGCACTGTCCGAAAATGTCAGCACCCCTGGAGGCTGGATTTTGAGGAACGTTAACTCTGAAAAGGAATTATAAAATGGCACAACAAAACACAGTACTCACTGCGGTAGCGCGTGCGAAGGCCGGTAAGGGGGCCGCCCGTGCAATCCGTCGTACAGGGCAAGTCCCTGCCGTCGTTTATGGCGATAACAAGGAACCCGTCCTCGTCTCTCTCTTCGAGAAGGAACTCCTCAAGGCGAGCAGCGTCGCGGCTTTCTACACGAGCCTTTGCGAGCTCGACATCAATGGCGAAAAGCACAAGGTTCTGCCGCGCGACGTGCAGCTGGACGCTGTCAACGACCGCCCGATCCATGCCGACTTCCTGCGCGTGACGGACAAGACCGTCATCCGTGTCGGTATCCCCGTGCGCGTCACCAACCACAAGGATTCTCCCGGCATCACCAAGGGCGGCGTGCTCAATATCGTCCGTCACGAGATCGAAGTGTTCTGCCGCGCGACCGAAATTCCCGAGGAATTCATGGTCGATCTGGCAGGCCTTGACGTCGGTTACAGCATCCACGTCAGCGCGATCAATCTGCCGGCCAGTGTCAAGCCTGTGACGCAAGGCGACTTTACGGTTGTGACGCTCGTCGCGCCGTCGGCTCTCAAATCCGAGGCTGATGAGGCCGCCGCTGCCGCTGCTGCTGCCGCCGAAGCCGCTGCCGCTCCGGCTGCTGCCGCTCCGGCCGCTGCCGAAGGCGCTGCCGCTGCTCCCGCCAAGGATGCAGAAAAAGCCAAGAAATAACCTGATCTTGGATTGATACGATGTGGCTTATTGTTGGATTAGGCAATCCCGGCGCAGAGTATCAGCATAACAGGCACAATATCGGATTTATGGCGGCGGATGAAATCATCCGTCGCCATAATCTTTCCGAGCGCGGAAAAAAGTTTCAGGGACTGCTCGCCGATGGAATGATCGCCGGCGAGAAGGTCATTGTTTTGAAGCCGCAGACATACATGAACCTTTCCGGCCAGTCCGTGCAGGCGGCGGCGGCCTTTTACAAGATACCGATGGACCGGATCATTGTGTTCCACGACGAAATGGATCTCGCCGCCGGAAAAATTCGCACCAAATTCGCGGGCGGTGCGGCGGGGCACAACGGTCTCCGTTCGATAGACGCGCATTTGGGGCAGGATTACTGGCGCGTGCGTCTGGGGATCGGGCGTCCCGACAGCAAGGAGCGCGTGACCGGTCATGTGTTGGGCAATTTCGCCAAGGCCGATCAGGAATGGCTGGAAAAGCTGCTGGTGTCCGTTGGCGATCATGCGGAAAGGCTTGTGAAGGACGATATGGACGGGTTTATGAGCAAGGTGGCGCATGATATGATGCCGCCAAAACCGGTAAAAGAAGAAAAGGAAAACGAAAATGGGGTTTAATTGCGGCATCGTCGGCCTGCCCAATGTCGGCAAATCCACGCTTTTCAACGCACTCACGGCCACCGCCGCCGCGCAGGCTGCGAACTATCCGTTTTGCACCATCGAGCCGAACGTCGGCCGTGTCGCGGTGCCGGATCAGCGTTTGTACGACATCGCGAAAATCGGCAAGTCGGCGAGCATCATTCCGACGCAACTGGAGTTCGTCGACATCGCTGGGCTGGTGCGCGGCGCAAGCAAGGGCGAGGGACTCGGCAACCAGTTTCTCGCCAATATCCGCGAGACGGACGCGATCATCCACGTGTTGCGCTGTTTCGAGGACGACAACATCACCCACGTCGAGGGAGGCATCGACCCCGTGCGCGACAAGGAGGTCATCGAGACGGAACTGATGATCGCCGACATGGAAAGCCTCGAAAAACGCATCGAGCCGATGAAAAAGAAGGCCAAGGGCGGCGACAAGGACGCAATCGTTCAGGCGCATGTGATGGAACAATGCCTGACCGCCCTGCGCGACGGAAAACCCGCCCGTACGGTCGAGCTGAGCACCGATGATGAACTGAAGTTTTTCCGGCAGTTGCAGTTGCTGACCTCCAAACCTGTTTTGTATGTTTGCAACGTGAACGAGACGGATGCCAAATCAGGCAATGCAATGACACAGCGCGTTGCCGACATGGCCAAAGCCGAAGGCGCGGAAACGGTTGTGATCTGCGCCGCCATCGAGGCGGACATCGCCCAGCTTGGCAGCGATGAGGAAAAGAAAGAGTTTCTCGAATCCATCGGTCTTGAGGAACCGGGGCTGAACCGCGTTATCCGCGCCGGATACAAGCTGCTCGATCTCATTACCTTCTTCACCGTCGGGCCGAAAGAAGCGCGTGCGTGGACGGTCAGGCGTGGCTCCAAGGCGCCGCAGGCCGCGGGCGTCATCCATACCGACTTCGAGCGCGGATTCATCAGGGCTGAAACGATCGATATCAACGATTACCTGAACCTCGGTGGGGAGCAGGCCGCGAAAGAGGCCGGCAAGATGCGTCAGGAAGGCAAGGAATATATCGTTAAGGACGGCGACTTGATGCTGTTCCGCTTCAACGTGTGACGGGGAGAGCGCTCGTCGGCGGCTTTTTTATCCTCCGGACAAGAACAAACTGCCAATTGTAGCCGCGCATGAAGAGACAGGCTTTTTTGGCGCGGGAGTAGACATGCATCATGGCCCAGTCGCCGGTTTTGCCGTTGATAAAGGTCATGTAGACGCGGTTTTTATCGTCGATCGAGGTGGCGAGAAATCCCAGATGCTCGGCCATCAGCTTCATGGACATGGATTTCACGCTGCCGCAGTCTGCGCCGGGCGGCGGCTTTTTCAGTTCATATACTGTGATGCCGACGCCTGCCAGAAAGAAAACGATGGCGATAAGGGTGGCGACAAGCGCGGGAAGGACGGCTTTTTTCATTTTTTCCTTTTTTGCAGTTTTGCCTGCCGGCAACCATACAATCATCACTGATTGGGGACTATATCGCCATCGAATAATGGTATAAATTAGCCATAACAACAATGCGGTCAATTGAATATCGGGAAAGCGGCGTTTAGAGTGGAGGCGGGATTCATTCAGTCACGGGAAAGCAGCACATGAAAACACACATCGTCAAAGCAGAAAAGAAAAGCGGCAGCCTAAAAAAAGAAGAGCAGCTGGCATGGAAGATCGCGCAGCTTGCGGCAAAAACGAAAGACGCCGACCTGCCGCGCGAGACGGCGGAGATGATCAAGAACCGTATCATCGACAACGCGGCGATCGCGCTGGCGGCGGCGAACGAATATCCGGTGACGGTGGCGCGGGCGAAGGCGCTGGCGACGCGCGGCACCGGCAAGGCGACGGTTTACGGCCTGCCGCAGAATGAAACCTGCGCCCCGCGCGAGGCGGCTTTTGCCAACGCCGTCGCGGTTCGTTTCCGCGATCAGGATGACACGTACCTTGCCGCCGAATATTCGCATCCGGACGATAATATCTCGCCGCTTTTGGCAGTAGCGCAGCATCTCGGCATTGCGGGACGCGATCTGATTCGCGGTATCGCGGTGGCCTATGAGGTGCAGGTCGCGCTCGTCGGTACGGGCAAAGGCACGGGCATATGCTTGCACAAGCACAAAGTCGATCACATGACCCATATCGCCGCGGCTACGGCGGCGGGCATGGGCTCCATGTTGCGTTTGCCAATCGAGCAGATTTATCACGCCGTCAACTTCGCCGTGCATAATTCCATTTCCTCGCGTCAGTCGCGTAAGGGCGATATCGGTGCGCAAAAGGAATTTGTTCCGGGCTTTTCGGCGGAAATTTCCATCGATGCCGTCAACTTCGCCATGCACGGTCTCAAAGGACCGAATCCCGTCTATGAAGGAGAAGACAGCATTATTCGGCGCTTCCTTGACGGCAAGAACGATCCGAATGCGTCCTATAAGGTTGCGCTCGCCGAGCCGGGCAAGGACAAGCTGCGTAACATCATGCTGACTTACCCCAAAGAGCATGCCTTTGAATATCAGGGGCAGGCGATCATCGACATGGCGCTTGAAATGGTCGCGAAAATGCCGCAAAAGGGCGGCAAAGTCGACTGGAGCAAGATCAAGGACATCGAGCTTGTCACCAGCCACCACACCGATCATGTCATCGGCACGGGTGCGAACGACCCGCAGAAGATCGACCCCGACAGTCCGCGCGGCACGCTCGACCACAGCATCATGTTCGCCATCGCGCGCGCCATGCAGCTGGGGCGCTGGGACGAAAGCGTCTACGACATCAAGGCGAAAGAAAAGCCGGAACTCCGCGCCGCGATGAGAAAAATAAAAACCAGACAAGATGCAAAATGGGAGAAGCGTTATCACTCGACCGACCCGAAGGAACAAGCCTTCGGCGGCACGATGATTGTTACGCTGACGAACGGCAAAACCGTCAAGGCTTCGAAAGCCTGCGCCAACGCGCACCCGCTTGGGCGTACGCCGTGGAAACGCCCTGATTATATCCGCAAACTGGAACGGCTGACGGAAGGGCTGCTCAGCGATATCGCGCGCAAACGCTTCCTGAAAACGGTGGAGGGGCTCGAGAAGGCCAAATCAGCCGAGCTTGCCGGTCTCACGCCGCGGATTGACAGCGCCGCTTTGGAAACCGTCAAAACCTGCGGCATTTATGATGTTTGCCACGGGAGCGTGGCGGAAAAAGCCAGAAAAAGAAAATAGTAAGGAAACAAATGAGCGTCGGTAAAAAATTCCGAGATCTGGTCAAACAAAACCCGCCGTTGCACGTCGTCGGCGTGGCGGACGGCAGCGACGCGCTGGAAGCGGAGCGGGCGGGATTTAAGGCCATTTATGCCTCCGGCAGCCAGATCGCGGCGTCGCGCGGCTGGGCGGATATCGGGCGCATCGAATTGCACCATGTCGTCGGGAACGTGCGGCTTATTCTCGACAGCGGCGTGAAACTGCCCTTGCTGGTCGACATCGATACGGGCTTCGACGATGTGGCGAAAACTATTCAAACGCTGGAGGCGGAAGGCGTTGCCGCCGTGCATCTGGAGGATCAGGAAGATCTAAAGGCCTGCGGGCATTTGCCGGGCAAGCACGTGGTCAGTCTCGAAGCTGCCGCCGCTCGTATCGCAAAAGCGGTGAGCGCAAAAAACGATCCGGATTTTATCGTTATGGCGCGCACCGACGCGCTCGCCGTCGAGGGGATGGCAAAGACGCTGAAGCGTATCAAGGCTTATAGCGATGCCGGCGCGGACATGATCTTCGCCGAAGCGTTCCCTGACGTCGCGACCTATGGCGCGGTGAAAAAGGCGGCGGGCGGCAAGCCCGTGCTGGCAAATATGACGGAATTCGGCAAGGTTGCCCTCAAAACGCCGCGGGAACTGTTTGATGAAAGCGATGGCGCGGTCGATCTCGTCCTCAATCCGCTCACCGTCTACAGGGCGCAGCGCCGGACGGCGGCCGAGATGTATCGGGAGCTGCACGAAAAGGGCACGCAGCGCGGCATGGAAGAAAAGCTGCAAAAGCGCGAAGATTTTCAGGCATTGATCGATTATCCGGCGCAAGTCAGCGGGCGTGCGGAATTGCTGAAAAAGTAGCCATCAAAGCTTTGGAGATATGTTGGCGGCGGATGGCGCGCTTTTCGTCACGCCTTGCTCTTTATGCGCATTCGCGCCGAGTGTGACTTCGGCGGTGTTTTTGATTTGCTGTCCACCGCTGAACACCATGCCGCCCATCGCGGCGGGGTCGAAAGCCGGTCCCCAATATTGCGCCTCGAAGTTGCGCGGTTCTCCCTGTGCGGTTGTCGGATACTTGTCCATTGCTTTTTCCAGCTGGCTCATGTTTTTAACCGTGCCGTGTTCCGGATTGTTGTCCTGCAGGAAGAAATCGGAAGGTTTTTCTTTGAGGCCCTTTTCGTCGTGAGCCGCATAAAAATTGCCCATGCTGTCGCCCGCGGTAAATGTCCACTGCTTCTCATCGGCGACGGAGAGGGGCATAATCATTGTGTGCGAGGCGAAAGCGCTGTTCATCATCATGAGCTGCTTCGGATACTGAGCGACACCGAAGAAGACGGGATTGTCGCGGTCGGTGTTTTTGATGCCGCTTTGCTCGCGCAACCATTTATCCGTGGCCTTGCGTTCGGTGAGGTAGACGCTCTGGTCGCGGTGGCCGTTTTCATCGGCGGGGCCTTTGCCGCGAAAGGGATCTTTGTTGAGAATCTCAAGAGCGTTGGGCGCATCCAATATCGAGCTGAAGGCGTATTTGGGATTAAATCCGCGCATGAGGACGCGTCCGCCCATAGCATCCAATATCTCCTTGGCTTCCGCCTCGTCTATTTTTTGCTCTCCATCCCGCATAGAGACGATTATACCACGCCGTAGAGATTATGGCTAAAACTTACGCAATAATAAAAGTATTTCAATGGATTAATATTTACGACTATGCCGTAATGTTGAGCAACGTGCCGCGGTGGCCGCTGGTGTTCAGCCCTTGTTGCTGATGCGTTTCCGGCTTCGAGCCGTTTTGCAACCCCTGCAACAGGTTCTTGTCGCTTTGCTGCGCCGTCGGGCTGGTCGCTTTTTGCAGCAACTGTTGGACGGAGAGCTGTGAAGAAGCTGGTGTGTGTGAAGGGATTGAACTCATGGAGGCGCTCCTTTAAAGCTAAAATCTCAAGCCGTGATATTCACGTACTGACCGCGTCCGCCAGTGGGGACGGACTGCTGTATCATGTTTACGAGAGATTGCTCTGCCTGGGCGTTTTGCCTGATGATAGAAAGCAAGGCTGTTGTCTGCGTGCTTAAATTTTGCACGGAAACGGCACTCGTAGCAGTCACGGAACCCATGATTCCCCCCGGAAAATCCCACTTGTCTTTCTATCCTATCGGATAAGCCTTAATAAAGGTTTACTTTCCTTATTTATAGAAAATACAAACGGTCTGCGCCCTTGAAGAGATAGGTCTGAAGGGACTACTATCCAAAACACAATTTATATGAAGGAGATAACCATGACAGAGCCGCAAATCGCCAAGGGGCTTGCCGGTGTCTATGCCGACACATCCCGCATTTCCAAAGTGTTCGATGAAACCAACACGCTGACATACTATGGCTACCCCGTACAGGAGCTGGCGGCATCCTGCCGGTTCGAGGAAGTGGCCTATCTGCTCTGGCACGGCGAACTGCCGACGACCGAACAGTTGAAGAAGTTTGAACAACAGGAACGCAAGGAACGCAAGATTTCGCCCAAGCTGCTGACCGTGCTGCGCCAGTTCGACAAAGATGCGCACCCGATGGATACGCTGCGCACCGCCGTGAGCTTTCTGGGTACAGAAGATCCGGAATGGGCGGACAACGCGCCCGAAGCCAACCTGAAGAAGGCCGTCCGCCTGCTGGCGCAAATCCCGATCATTATCGCCGCCGACTCGCGCCTGCGCAAAGGCGAGGAGCCGATTGTGCCGCGCGAAGACCTGACGATGGCGGAGAATTTTTTCCACATGTATTTCGGCGAAGTGCCGCAGAAGGAAGTCGTGCGCTGCTTCGACGCCTCTCTGACGTTCTATGCCGAGCATAGCTTCAACGCCTCGACCTTCACGGCGCGCGTGATCATCTCGTCGCTCTCCGATATTTACGCGGCGGTGACGGGCGCGATCGGGTCTCTCAAGGGCCCGCTGCACGGCGGCGCGAACGAGGCCGTCATGCACATGCTGCTCGACATCAAGGAGCCTTCGAAGGCGCAGGCGTGGATCGACGACGCGCTGGCGACCAAGAAGAAGGTTATGGGCTTCGGCCATCGCGTCTATCGCAACGGCGACAGCCGTGTGCCGCACATGACCAAATACTTCCACGACATGGCGAAACTGAAAGACGGCGAGAAGTGGATCGAGATCGAGGACATTCTCTCCAAAACAGTGATCGGGCAGAAGAACATCCATCCCAACCTCGATTTTCCGGTCGGCCCCGCCTATTACCTGATGGGTTTCGAGATTCCGGTGTTCACGCCGATCTTTGTGATGAGTCGCATCACCGGCTGGGCGGCGCATATCATGGAACAGCTTGAAGACAACAAACTTGTGCGTCCGCTTGCCGTTTACAACGGCGTGCCGCAGCGCCCCGTCGAGCCGATCGGTAAACGCAAGGCGGCTTAAAGACTACAATACGAGTTCCTGCTGCCGGTATCCCTGCATATAAAGCACGGAGACAAGATCCGTATGCCGGATCTGGTGCGGCGTGGCCGCGAGCACGGCGGGTTTGCCGAAGTAGCCGACACCCGTTCCGGCTTTTTGCAACATGGGCACATCGTTGGCACCGTCGCCGATCGCCATGACACTTTGCAACGGGCAGCCGAGCATTTGTGCCTGACTGACGACGGTTTGCGCTTTGGTTTTCTTGTCGAAGATCGGCGGGATGATCTCGCCCGTCAGTTTTCCGTCGAAGATTTCCAGCCTGTTGCCGAAGCTGCGGCTGAAGCCGATTTTTTCGGCGACGGGCACGGTAAAGAATTCGAATCCGCCCGAGACCAGCATACATTTTGCCTGATAGCGGTTCATGGTTTTGGCAAGCGTCGCGGCACCCGCCGAATACTGTATTTTATCGAGCGTCTCCGAGAGGGCAGACAGAGGCAGTCCGGCGAGCATTTTCACCCGCTGGCGTAGCGCTTCGGAGAAATCGATTTCGCCGTTCATCGCCTTTTCTGTAATTGCGGATATTTCGGCCTGAATGCCAAGGTGCGCCGCGAGTTCGTTCAGAGTCTCCTGTTTGATGATGGTGGCATCCATGTCGGCGATAATGAGTTTTTTCTTACGGAACGGCCCGTTATCCTGAACAAAAATATCAAAGGGGCCAAGATCCTTGAGCTTCTCACGCAAGAGCGCGGCAAGTTCCGGCGAGTCCGATTTGACCAGAATATCAAGGGCATATCCCTGATGCAGTTTGTCGATGCGCAGGCTGCCCGCGCCGGCGCCCCAGATGGCTTGGGCGGCGCGGTTTTCTATAGTGGTGTTGAGGTCATTTCCGACAATGGTTACGGCGATTTCAGTCATTTCTTTTCCGCTGAATTAGAGTATATTTCTATCCTACATTGTTTTGCCAACAAGGAAAGGCCATCTTCATGACAAATATCCAGCGCCCCGCTACCAAACCCGCAAATCCTTGCTTTTCCTCAGGGCCCTGCGCGAAGCGGCCGGGCTGGTCTGTTGAGGCGCTCAAAGGCACGCCTGTAGGGCGCTCGCACCGCGCCGCAGTCGGCCTGAAAAAAATACAGGAAGTTATCGAAAAGTCGAAAGCCATCCTCGGCATGCCGGAAGATTACAAGCTTGCGCTGGTGCCCGCGTCCGATACAGGCGCGATCGAGATGGCGATGTGGTCGCTGCTCGGCGCGCGCGGCGTGGACGTTCTCGGCTGGGAAGTGTTCGGCAAGGCGTGGATCACCGACGTCGTCAAGCAACTGAAGCTGAAAGACGCGCGCACGTTCGAAGCGCCGTTTGGCAGCATTCCCGATCTTTCAAAGGTCGATACCGCGGAACGCGACATCGTGTTCACATGGAACGGTACGACTTCCGGCGTGCGCGTGCCGAATGGCGACTGGATCAAATCCGACCGCAAGGGGCTGACGCTCTGCGATGCGACTTCCGCCGTCTTCGCGATGGATTTGCCATGGGACAAGCTCGATGTTGTGACATGGTCGTGGCAGAAGGTTCTGGGTGGCGAGGCCGGACACGGCATGCTGGCAATGTCACCCCGCGCCATCGAGCGCCTTGAAAGCTATGCGCCCGCGTGGCCGCTGCCGAAAATTTTTCGCCTCACCAAGGGTGGCAAGTTCAACGAAGAGCCGTTCATTGGCAAGACGATCAACACGCCCTCGATGCTGGCGGTCGAGGATTGCCTTGATGCGTTGAAATGGGCGGAAGGCATCGGCGGACTGAAAGCGCTGATCAAGCGCAGCGCCGCCAACCTGAAGGCGGTCGAGGAGTGGGTCGCAAAGACGGACTGGGCGGAATTCCTGCCCGAGAGCGCGGACATCCGCTCCAGCACGTCGATTTGCTTCAAGATCGTCGATCCGTGGTTCGCCGCGAAGGATGAAGAAACGCAAAAAAAGATCGTCAAGGACACGGAAAAAATGCTCGACAAGGAGGGTATCGCGTACGAAGTCGCCAACCACCGCGATGCGCCCGCGTCCTACCGCCTCTGGGGCGGCGCGACCGTCGAGACAGCGGATATCAAATCCTGCCTTGAGTGGATCAATTGGGCGTATCAGACGCTGCGTGCCGAGCAGCAGGCAAAGGCAGCTTGATTTTAAGGTGGTTTAATCTTGGAAAAGGAACAAAAGACAATGACAGCAAAACCCAAAGTGCTCATCAGCGATAAAATGAGCCCGCAAGCGGAACAGATTTTCAAGGACCGCGGCGTCGACGTGACGGTTAAAACGGATCTCAAGCCTGAAGAACTGAAGGAGATGATCAAGAATTATGACGGTCTCGCCATCCGCTCCGCGACGAAGGTAACCGCCGAAATCCTGAAAATGGCGGGCGGCAACCTGAAGGTCATCGGCCGCGCCGGCATCGGCGTGGACAATGTGGACATTCCCGCGGCGACAAGCTCCGGTATCGTCGTGATGAACACGCCTTACGGCAACTCGATCACCACCGCCGAGCATACCATCGCGATGATGATGGCGCTGGCGCGCCAGCTTCCGTCGGCCAACGCGTCGACCCATGCGGGCAAGTGGGAAAAGTCCAAATACATGGGGCAGGAGCTGTTCGGCAAGACGCTCGGCATTATCGGGTGCGGCAATATCGGCTCCATCGTCGCCGACCGTGCGCTCGGCCTCAAGATGAAGGTTCTCGCCTACGACCCGTTCCTCTCGGCGGAGCGCGCCGTGGAGCTTGGTGTTGAAAAAGTCGAGCTGGAGGATATCTTCACGCGTTCCGACTTCATCACGTTGCACACGCCGAAGACCGAACATACCAAAGGCATCATCAACAAATTCACCATCGGCAAGATGAAGAAGGGCGTGCGCATCATCAATTGCGCGCGCGGCGGGCTGATTGTCGAGGCCGATCTCAAGGCTGCGCTGGAAAGCGGTCATGTCGCGGGCGCGGCGCTGGACGTGTTCGAGGAAGAACCGGCGAAAGAGAACCCTCTGTTCGGCATGGAGAACGTTGTCTGCACGCCGCACCTTGGCGCGTCGACCGTCGAGGCGCAGGAGAACGTCGCGTTGCAGGTGGCCGAGCAGATGGCCGACTTCCTGATTAACGGAGCCGTTTCAAACGCGCTCAATATGCCGTCAGTCAGCGCCGAGGATGCGCCGAAGCTGAAACCGTACATGAAGCTGTCGGAGCAGCTTGGCAGTTTCGCGGGTCAGCTGGTCGACGAACCGCCGGTGGAAATCAAGATTTCGTACGAAGGCGGCGTTGCCGCTTTGAACACGAAGCCGTTGACGGCGCTCGTCCTCGCGGGTTTCCTGAAGCCATCGATGGAAGGCGTCAATATCGTCAGCGCGCCGGCCAAGCTCAAGGAAATGGGCGTGGCCTTAAGCGAGACAAAACGCGACAAGTCCGATTCCTACCAGACGCTGATCAAAATCACCGTCGTCACGGCGAAGGGAGAGAACGTCGTGGCGGGAACGGTGTTTGGTGAGCATCCGCGCATCGTCGACATTGACGGCGTTCCGGTCGAGGCGGGCGTGAACGGCCATATGCTCTATATCCTCAATCTCGACAAGCCGGGCCTGATCGGCGCGGTTGGCACCATTCTCGGCAATGCCAAAATCAACATCGCCGACTTCACGCTGGGGCGCATCCCCGGCAAGAACAAAGCCGTCGCGCTTATTTCGATAGACGGCGATCTGCCGGAAAAAACCGTTACGGAGATATCGAAGTTGCCGGATGTCGAGCGTGCGCAGGCGCTGAAGTTCTAACGCGTTGCTCATACTTTGGAGATAAAAAAAAGGCCCGCATTGCGCGGGCCTTTTCTTATTTAACGGACCGAAGTCTGTTATTGGTTTCCCGCGGGAACGTCCGTGGTTTCATGATGCTCTTTGTGCTCATGTTTCTTCCACTTGTGTTCTTTGCGCTCATGCTTCTTCCACTTTTTGTGGTGCTCTTTACGCTCTTCGCGCATCTTGCGCTCATGGCGTTCATGCTTCTTCCACTTATGATGCTTTTTGGCATGCATGTCGTGGTCTTTGGTGGTTGCGGTTGCAGCAGGAGCAGCCGCGCTGTCTTGCGCGTGAGC
The DNA here is from genome assembly GCA_021849295.1 of Pseudomonadota bacterium. Taxonomy (GTDB): domain Bacteria; phylum Pseudomonadota; class Alphaproteobacteria; order Micavibrionales; family UBA2020; genus PALSA-926. Next base: position 18,498 of record JAJZTA010000019.1, read on the forward strand.
GACAACAGCGGGAGCGCTGAGCGCGAGGGTCAGTGCAGCGAGGATCAGGTACTTTTTCATTCTATATCTCCTAGATATTTTTAAAGGCAGTTGGTTAAAGCGTTTCCAAGAGGAAACTCCGAGACATTCGGTGAGGCTATTCTTACATGAGGACAGTTATTCAGTGTTGGTGAAAAATATTAAATTTTTGCAATGTTTTATGGGGGGGTATTTAGGGTAAATAAAATGGATTATAAATTATGTCAATTCATTTTACTGGGTGCGCTATGTTTGCGTTTACAGCTTTATTCTTTCACGGGGCTTTATCGAACAGGTCAATGACCAGCCTGAAGTTTTTGTCACTGCGGGACGGGGAGAGGATTAACGATTTATAGGTAGAGGCGCGCTTTAAATTAACGTAAAGCCGCCCGTCTTTGACGCTGCCGCCGGTTATAAGCCGGGTGTGATCGGACGCCCAAACGTCACGCCCGCCCCAGCGGAGGCGTACGAGATCGATCACCAGCGTTTTGTCATGGTTGATCATGCTCATTTTAACCGGCGTTTTTGCCGTGACGTCGAGCACAAGCCGCGTCTTATGGGGCCGGTCGCCTATGCGCATGTTGACGACGCTGCCCGACACGGAATTAGGGGGCGGCGCTTTGGGAGCGGTCAGGGCGATGGGCTTCTTGGGTCTGGCCTTGCGCTTGGACTTACTCCTGGAAATGGGTGAGGCTGCGCCCTTGGGGGGCAATTGTCCCTTGGACGCAGCCTCTGGGGTAACCAGTGAAGACGATGCAGCCGGTCCCGCCTTGGCTTCATCGGCCTTGGCGGGTTCTGTGCCCTTCGCGACATCTCCCTCTGGTATCTTTTTTCCACGCGCTGATGCGGGTGGGGATTCTGATTGTTGTTCTACCGGAACAGTGCCCGAGGCACTTTGTCCGTTTTGATTGGTCAGCGTCTGAAGCTGTTTTACCAATCCTTTGACATCACCTTCTATCGCGACCATGCGCACGATTGTAGGTGCCATGGTGTTTATATCGTCACTGAGCGTCTGCACGGCGTGTTCAAGCCTCGTGATGCGCGCTGAATCGCTGGAAAGAGGTTTGTTGAACAGGGGGGGGAAATTCAAGCCGTCCGGCGGGGCGAGCGCACGCAAGGTATCCATAGGGGTGGGCGCAGGCGCAATTGTTTCTGTCTGCAGTTGAGTGGCAGGTGGTGGGGGCGGCGCTGTGGTCGCATCATTGGTGGAATTGCCGCCGCCAATGTAGGAGCATGCGGTAACGGAAAACAGAAGCGTGGCATATAAAAGCGTAATAAGAGCATACCGCGGGAGACGCAATAGCGCCCCGCGCGTAACCACCAGTCCTGTGACTTGGTTACGTCGTACACATCTCATTCAGATGTATTGCCCCCTGATATACCATACTTCTAGTTACCCCACTTGTTATCGTAAAGGGGTTGGGGAAAAGATCAACTGAAAATTAACAAATGTTTAATGTGCATTGACGTAACTTGCGATGTGCGGTGCGGCTTATCCTGGATGCGCCGACAGTGCCGCTGTGAGGTCTGGCGTCCTGTATGTTGTTATGACTTTTACGGCGCAAGGAAATTCATCTTGTTCCAGAAACTGGCAAACGCGCGCCGCGTCTTGCAGAGATAGCGGGTGGCTGGGTTTTACGACAAGGCTCATTTTGTGCGTTTTTGGATCGGGCACAATATCGAGCAGTGATTTGGCGAGCGTGAAGGTGCTGCCCCATCTCGAGCGGATTTTGAATCTGTACCACGTGAAGGTCAGACCGAGGCGCGATTGATATTGTCCAAGGCGGATAAGCACCTTTTGCGCGGCGATGTCGTCAGGCCGGATAACACGCGTATGGCGGATGCCGTTGGGCGCCTCGTTCGTGCTGCTGAAGATGAACTGCGTGTTGTATCCGGGGAGAAGGCTGATGCCGTGCCCGAAGAATGTCGTGCCGTCGGGTTTGAAGACGAGCATTTGCGGAACGAAGTTGCCCATTGTCGAATCCGGATCTTCAGTCTGCGCGGTCAGATAATAAACGCCGGGACGGATGGCACTGATGGCGTAATAGCCGTCATAAGCGGCGTAAACCGTTTTTTCGACCGTGCCGTCCGGTGCGACAAGGCTGACTTTGAGGTTGCTGGCGGCTGTATGCTGTTTTTTCGCATTGACATGATCGGCCTGCCCGTCCATTTCACCGCCGGTGACGACGGGGAAATCGAGTTTGGTCAAACTACCCGGGTGCGTGCGAAGCGAGACGCCGGGGAACAGGGTGATGTCGTAGGGGTCTTTGAATGTCGAGGCGTCGGGGGCAATATCGGTAACGGTGTCTTGCGAGATGTCCGGCAAAAAGGCGACGCCGCGCGTATCCGTAGTGGCGTTGCGGTGGAGTTGCAACGCGCGGACGACAACGCCTGGCATGAGTTTGTCGCCTGCATCATAGATGCCGTCGCCATTGGTGTCGTAGAAGACCCGCGCCGCGACGCCGCCGGAGCTGGTCATATAGGCATTGTACATGTTGTAGCGATGCGTGAAGGGGTCTGCGGCGGTACCAAAATGTACATTGAGGCCCACAGTCAGATGGCTGGTGCTGTCCATCGTGATCGTGGGGCTGAGGGTCGCTTTCGAGGTGCGCCAATTGAGGCTGAATGAGGCGCTATTGAAGCGCGGGTTGTCAGTATGCTTGAGAATCGTCGTCGTGTCCGTGTTGTCGCCGAGGACGTGGTCGTACTCTAAATCCGTTTCAGTCGGGCGCGTCGTCGGGAGAATTTCGAATTGGTTATCGATGCGTAAGTTGCCGCCAAGGATAAATGTATTGCCGATGAGATCCGCTGTTTCCGTCTGGGTGAGGTGCCCGGCCATGTCAAGCGCGCGGTTGTAGGAGATGCCGGCTGAAAGAGACAGGTTGGACAAGCGTGCCGTTAACGTCGGGGAGAAGCTGAGCTGGCTGCTGCCATTGTAATTATGCGTATCCGTAGCGCTGGCCGAATAGCTTAGATGCTTGCTGGCGGCAAACGAACCGGGCAGCATGCCGCTGAGCGCCGCAGTGGTGTTGCTGCGGATGGCGGCGCCTGTTGTGCTCGACGCGGTATTATATCCCGGGGAGGAACGCGTATATTGCAGCAACATGGATTGCTGCCCGAAGTTGCGGCGCGCCGTGAGGACGCCCTCGGCGGCATGGGTTTGTGCGTTCATGCCTATTTGGCCGTTGTAATAAGTGTTTCCTATGAAACTGGAAAGTCCGGCCTCGGTAAATGTGCGGTTCACGCCCGCATCGTTATGGCGGCGGATGCCGAAGTCGGCGGTGCCGATCTTGCCGAGTCCGTACTGGAATTCCGCGGCGGTATTGATCGCGCCGACGCCTGTTCCGGTCGGTTGCGGCTGGGTGGTGAGAGGCCATGTGATGATCTGGTTGCGCGAGACCGAGAGAGAATAATATAGCTGATGCCGTTTGATCAGGCTTGGATCGACGAGAATATGTTTGTGCTTGACGACGACTTCGCCTTGCGGGCCGTAGAACATCATTTTCATGTCGTTGTCGCCGAGGACAAGCTGGACGTTCTGGAAGTCGTATAGGCCTGTCGCGTCAACGTGGGCAATGCTGAGGAAGACGTTGTTGCGGTAAAGCTCGACGTCCCATCCGGGCTGGGCGGTTCCGCGCAGTTCCGTCGATGTCTGGGTCGTAATCTGGTTGTTCGTGGGTTCATTGGATACGACGACGCCCTCTTCCTGCCCGCCGCCGCCGATCAGGGGCGGGGAAACCGGGGAAATGTCGCCCATTTTATAAGACGTCGCGTGCAGCGGCCCGAGCAGGTTGGCATCCGGATCCTGCTTGCCGAGCGTCATGCGCAGGCTCTGGAGATAGGGTTTCTTCGAGCGGTCAAGTGTACCGCTGGAGAAGGTTTCAAGGTTGAAACCGGCAAAATCGTTATTGGTGATGGCCGCCCAGCTGTCGGAGCGCGTAGGCGGCGTGCCGGGATAATGCGACCACAAGCTGGTGGTGGTGACGTCGATGTAAGGCTCGGTCAGCATTTGGTAGGGAACCTGCATGCGCGGCAGCTTGGGCGTGCCCCCGCCGAAGCTGCGCGCGTTTTGTTTGAGGCTGCGTTCGTAGGCGGCGACGGCGGGCAGGGGCTCTTGGGAATTGACGATCAGATTGAGGTTGGCGAAGTCGTAGTCGAAGGAAAGGCCGAACCATTTGCTCAATAGCCGTGTTGAAACCAGCAGGTCGCCGTCGCTTGTGTCTACGTCCGCCGCGTCGAACGTCGTTGTCTTGCCCATGATGGTAACTTGTCTTTTCTTTGCATCGAGTTGAAACGTCTGGTTCTGGCGGATAAACCAGCCGCTTGCGGTGCCTTTGCTGCGATGGACGGTAATCGCAAGATCGAACGTGCTGCAAAAATCGCCGAGAGAGACCAGCAGGCGGTCTTTGCGCTTGACGGTGTATATGTCCTGCGTGAACGTGGCGCGGCCCTTGTCGGTGACGGCGTGCATGAGAAGCGGTTCGTTGTCGGGGAGGATCGTTCCTGACCTGTGTTCCGCAAGTTCTATTTTTCCGGCACCGGAAAGATAAAGGTTGGCCATATTCAGATCGTGTCCGATCTTCTGGGCGAATTCCTGACCGAGATCCATAAGAGCTTTGTGATATTTCGCGGCTTTCACTTGCGCGGAGGTGAGTTTGGGCGGCGGCGTTTGGGCAGTTCCGTCGCTGGCGGCGGCGGGAGAAGAGGCGCAGCACAGCAGCCCGAGAATCAGAGCCGGACACAGACTTTGACGCCAGATATTATAAAAGTCTCCACGGATACGAATAATCGTCCCCACTTTGCAGCTGCTACATTCCCCCATCCTGAATCATAAAGGCGTTTATCCAATAAATCCAATTGAATGGCATTTTCAGGGGGGCGTTTTCCGCAGAGATTGGAAATCGGCGTATTTTGGAAAGTTTATAGGGATATTTGGGCTTTTCTTATGTTTCTGTAAAGCTTTCTTGATTTTTCAAGGGACTTTAAATGTTTCTTAACGCGCGCGTGAGAGACTACAGGTATGGGCTATCTGTGTGTTGCAGCGTGCCCGGTTTGAACAACTCAAGAATTGAGGAGTGAGACGAATGGATCTCTTGAAGGCACTAAAAAGGACTGCAATTATATCAGCATCGGTAGCGGCGTTAGCTCTTGGAGCAACGCAGGCGCAAGCTGCTGACCAAACCGCCGTGCTGGGCCATATCAGCGCCAGCGTCGTCGGTACATTGAGCGTTACAGAAGCAGGGGCGATGAATTTCGGCAACTTGACGGTAGGCGGTTGTGCCGCCAACTGTGCCGGAGACGGTTCTATTGTCTTGAGTGATGAGGGCACACGGACATTGACGGCCGGCGCCAGCGATGCGTTAGGTTTGATGTACGGTGCCTCCCAATCCGGTATAGCCGGCCCGTCAAATCTGGAAACCGGTGGCCAACAGCCTGGCTTCTATACCATCACGCCTGACGTAGCGACGAACGTTTACGTTTCCTTTGCTAACAGCACGGGTGCGATTATAGACAGCAACCACCCCAACAACTATGTTACTTTGTCAAATGGTGCGGTTGCGCCGTTTAAAGTCGATACCTTTACCTTCGAATCGGATGATACATCTGGGGCTGGTCCGAGCGGTAGCGGTTATACGCAATTGGCGGCTTCAACGAATGACAGCTATGGTAACTACGTTGCTTGCGCCGTTACCGGTTGTACAATCCGTGTTGGCGCGACGCTGCACACGATTGCTGGCGCGGCAGGACCAGTTACGGCAGGCCAGTACACAGGTACTTATTTCGTAATGGTCAGTTACTAAGAGTATGTAAGACCTCATATCGAGTGTTCAGACAAGAAAATCCCCCGCGCTTGGTGCGCGGGGGATTTTCTTTTGCAGCCGTCCGGTCCGCGGGATCGGATATTGTTTTGCGTTTGACCCTTTTTTGATCTGCGTTATAATCCTCCAAATAAGAGGTGAAACTATGACAAAAAAATCAAGCGTTTTCCTTTCCGTCTTGTTTGCGGGGCTTGTGTTCCTGCCGCAGACTTCTTTTGCGATAGGTAATCTGACTATTACGCCGTGGCGTGTCGTTTTTGGCGCGCGTGACCGGTCTGCCGGCGTCACATTGCTCAATACGTCTGATCATCAGGCCACGTATCGCATCGGCTGGATGCTGACAACGGCGACCCCCAGCGGAAAGTATGATGAGAGTAAGTATAACAAGGAAAAGGACAAGAATCCGTTTAGCGTCCCGAAAATGGTCATTTACTCTCCGCGTCAGGTGACGATCGAACCGCACGGGTATCAGTTGATCCGTCTGGCATTGCGTCGTCCATCAAACCTGCCGTTCGGGGAATATCGCGCCCATATAACCTTTGTAGAACTGGCACATCACACGCCAGCGAAGCAGGATCCCAATGCAAAAACGGTGTCGATGGTGCTGAATGCCAACTTCGGGTTTTCCATTCCCGTCATTGTGCGGCAGGGCGTGGACAAAAATCTGAAAATCAAACTGATGAACCCCAAGCTTGTTTCAAAGGGGACTTATAATGCGCTTGAAATCGATGTTACCCGCGTCGCCGGAACATTCAGCAGTTATGGCGTGATTGACGTGTATTGGACGCCGCCGGGCGGCAAGGAGAAAAAAGCAGGCGAACTGGGCAATGTCGCGCTTTACCCCGAGGTCAAGACTCGTCACATCTTCGTTCCTCTCTTTCAAGTTCGCAAGCGTATTACGGGCGGAAAAATCCGCGTTGTTTATGCAGGCAAGCTGGATGATGCGGGGAAAACCTGGGATCAGGAAACATTTAACGTCGGCAAATAATCCGGCAAGGGATACGGCATAGAAAAAACGGGCTCCTTGTTCAGGAGCCCGTTTTCGTTGTATCGGCTGATTTTATGCCTTGTAGTTTTCCACGGCAAATTTCCAGTTCGCCAGCTTCTCGATGAACACCGTGAGAAAGTCGGCGCGGCGGTTTTGATAGTCGAGATAGTAGGCGTGTTCCCACACGTCGCAGACGAGCAACGGGGTCTTGCCGTCGGTCAGCGGCGTTTCCGCGTTCGCGGTCTTGACGATCTCGAGCTTGCCCTTGTTGGACACCAGCCAGACCCAGCCAGACCCGAACTGGCCCATGCCGCCGGCGATGAACTGCTCTTTGAACTTGTCGAAGCTGCCGAAGGCTTCGTTGATTTTTTCCGCCAGCGGCGCGGGGGCCTGGCCGCCGCCGTTGGGCGTCATGCTCTTCCAGAAGAGGTTGTGATTGTAGATCTGGCCGATGTTGTTGAACACGGCGCCGCCCTGCTTGCGGGATTCGACGACGGCTTTTTCGAGCGGCAGGCCTTCCAGCGGCGTGCCTTTGACAAGCTCGTTGGCTTTGTTCACATAGGCGTTGTGGTGCTTGCCGTAGTGGAATTCCATCGTTTTGGCGGAAATGTGCGGCTCGAGCGCAGCCTTGTCGTAGGGCAATGCGGGAAGAGTGAAAGTCATAGCGGTCTCCTGGGGTTTGGGTTGAGCTTGGGACATGGCGCAGCCTCCTTTAAATTTCATAATTAATCATACTGTTTAGACCCTGAAAGGATAGCGCGTTCATCCGTTTTGGCAATGATTATATGGGCTATAAACGCCGCGATAGAGCGGTCTTATAAGGGTTTATGGTTTTTATTGGTCGCCCGTATCGTCATTGATGGAGGGAATGGTCAGCAGCATGCCGAACCAGCGCCAGTCGGGCGGCTGTCCCGGCGTGAAAGTTTCATCCGGCAGGGTGCAGTTGATGCGCGTGCGGCGGTCCGTGAAGGGGTGCTTCAGACGGATTTCGATGCGGTTTTTGTCGATGCGGGTCAGTGGCAACTGCCCGTTATCCGAAGCGAAGCAGGCGAGCTTGGACAAATCATGCAATGCAGGCGTGATGGTAAAGCCGATGTCCGGAGGATTGTTTTTGATGGCCGGATCGGTCGGCACGATGTCGCTCACGGGCAGCGGCATCGCGCTGGCGGTCAGGGTGAAGCGGTCGATGTTGCCGTACTCCTGCGTCATGACGAAGCGGGGCAGCGCCATCATGTCTTCGCTGTGGTAAGCGACGCCCGACTGCTCCCCGAAAGCGGCCTTGAAGTCGTATCCTGCGACCTGCTTTTTCAGCGCATTGTCGAACTCGCCGTAGGGATAGGCGAAAAAGTCCGGTGTGCCGCCAATCATCTCGCGATAACGCCCGATCGCCTGGTTGAGCAGCGCGGCGTTTTGCGCAGTCGTTCGGTTCAGCATGTGCACGTAGGAGGCGGGCAGGATGCCGAAGCTGGCAAGTCCGTCCTTTTTGATTTTTTTAAGCTGGTTCCATGTCGTGCGGTTGCCGTTGTCCAGCGCATCCGATGCGAAGAAAATCGTGAAGGGCATATGGGCTTTTTCCAGCAGCGGCACGGCATATTCAAGCGTGTTCTGGTATGCGCCGTCAAAGGTGAGGCCAATCGTCCTCGCAGGCAGATGCGTTCCGTTTCTGACAGCGCTCACGATTTTGGGTAGCGGCAGGACGTTGTAACCGCCTTTCTTAAGCTCGTCGATATGTTCCTTGAACTGGCTGAACGAGAGATTGCCCCGTACGCCGGAATCGTCGCCGATGTGCTGGTAAACGAATATCACGGCGGCGCTGCTATCGGCCGGAATCACTGCGGTGGCAGGCTCCGGCGCGAGCAGGGCGCAGGCCAAAATAGCCCCTACAACCGTCCGGTATAAATGTGTATAATCCCGTTTCATTGAAAGGAACATATCATGACAGCCAGCGCATTGACAGAGCAAGTCACGCAGCAGCTTTTTACCGAAGCCAGAACCCATACCGCCTGGCAGGGCAGGCCGGTCAGCGACGAAATCCTGCAGCAGGTCTATGATCTGGCCAAATTCGGCCCGACCAGCGCCAACAGCAATCCGCTCAGGATCGTTTTTATCAAATCCAAAGAAGCCAAAGAGCACCTGAAACCGTGCCTGTCCGAGGGCAATATAGAAAAAACCATGGCTGCGCCGGTGACAGCCTTGTTCGCCATGGACATGGAATTTTACGAGCATCTGCCCAAGCTGTTTCCGCAGGCCGATGCGCGGTCGTGGTTCGTCGGCAATGACAGGATGATCGCGGACGGGGCGTTTCGCGACAGCACGCTGCAGGCGGCGTATTTCATCATCGCTGCGCGCGCTTTGGGCCTCGATTGCGGCCCGATGGGGGGCTTCGACCGCCAAAAGGCAGACGAGGCTTTTCTGAAGGACACGACGTATAAATCCAACTTCCTGTGCAATCTCGGCTATGGGGTCAAGGAAAAGCTGCACCCCCGTAATCCGCGCTTTAATTTCGAGGACGTTTGCCAGATCGTTTGAAATGTCTCGCTGTCAATACAGCCACAAAAACGCTTTCCATTGCGCTGGTTGAAGGCGATGATGTGCTGCATTTTTACGAGACGGCGGAGACGCGCGATCAGGGCAATCTGCTTTTAAATCACATTCTCAACGGTCTGCGTGAAAACGGTCTCGATTTTGCCGATCTCGACGTTCTGGCGGCGGTCACGGGGCCGGGCAGTTTTACGGGCATCCGCATCGGCCTTTCCACGATGCGCGGCATCGCTCTGGCCGCCGACAAGCCGTTGATAGGGTTTTCAAGCTTCGACATGTTTGCAGCGCGCGTACCGGACGCCGTCAATATCGTTGCCGTTGAATCGTGGCGCGAGGAGCTTTATTTCGCCGTCATGGATGAAGCGGGGCAACAGCTGACCGCCTGCGGCAACGAGGCGCCTGAAGCCTTTCTGGAGCGTTTCCGGAGCGAATTGCCGGGGGGGCGTCCCATCCAGCTTTCAGGGGATGGCGCGGCTGCTCTGGAGGCTCTCCTGCCCGCTGCCGTGCGGGTAGATAAAGAGGGGGATGCCGTTAGCGTGGCGCATCTGGCGCTGGACAGATTTCGTGACAAGGTAGACGGTAATCATTCCTTGCCGGTGCCTTATTATCTGCGGGAGGCGGATGTTACAATATCCTCAAAACCTGTCCGGATTCTGGATGCTAAAGAAGGATAGATATTCTTAATAATTTAAATTAATAAAATTAGTTATATTATTGATATATAATATAATTATTTATTAGCCTTTGAAACATATTGTATATATGTAAAATTTTATGTTAATATAATCTTATAAGACCGTCGGATAATGGTGTCCGGCAGTAACACTCTCATTGATCCATTCCTTACAGAGAAGGGCCTGACAGTACGTCAGGCCTTTTTCTTGGGTTATTCTGCGGAGGACAGCTTCGTTTCCGGCGAGGGGCGCTCGAGCAGGGCGTCGCGCTTGAAGCGGAACAGGGCAGCCGGACGGCCACCGGCGACGGCAGATTTCTTGCCTGCGACTTCCTCGACCATACCCGAACTTTCCACTAGACGCCGGAAATTCTGCTTGTGCAGGGCATGGCCGGAAATGGCCTCCACCGTCTTTTGCAGCTCTAGCAGGGTAAATTTTTCCGGCATTAATTCAAAGACAACAGGGCGGTATTTCAACTTCCCTCTGAGGCGGCTCATGGCTGTGGCGAGTATGCGTCTATGATCATAAAGCATCGGGCGCCCCGGTATGGGGGCAGTCTTGTTTTTAAGTCCTTTGTCGCGTATCGCTTCATAAACCAGCCGCGCTTCATAAAGCAGCTCATAGCGATCCAGCACTTTTTCATCATCCCAGCCGGCATCTTGCGTACCGAAGCAGAGACCGATGCGGGCGCGGCGGCGGAGTTTTTCTTCTTTCGATCCGGCGGCGGAGGCCCAGAGTTCAAGGTTGGGCATAATGGCCTCGTCGATGACCGGCGGGCGTCCGTTTCGCCAGTCTTCCCATGGAAAATAATCATACCAGTTGCCCCAGAAGACCCTTTCTGACGTGCTGATCTTTTCCTGATGGGTGAGGGCGAGGTAGCCGATCGACACGACGCGCGGCTCTCCGTCCTTTTGCCCCGCGTAGCGGCCGCGGTTGCCGAAAGTATAAAGCTGTTCAACATATCCCGGCGCAATCGGCGTCTGGCTTTTGACCCAGATGCGCAGGCCCTGTTCAAGTGTCGGGTGGGCTTCGGGTTGGAAAGGGCCGAAAGGCAGCGCGTTTCCCTCTTCGTCTGCCGGCACGATGCCGACGGAGAGCGCATGTTCCGCGCCGCGGACTATAAACACGCGCGGCTCCATGCGGTCGACGGAAACAATCACGGCGGAAAGGCCGATGATGACACCGGACTTTGGGGCTGTTTTGACAGCCACGCTGGTTTTTCGTCCATCGGGTTTCATGGTTCCTATTGGTAGGGCCTGAGCGATTGCAGCGCCGTATTCAGCGTACGGAGAGATGCGATATTGCCATTTCTGACCTCGCGAATATAGCTATCGGAGAGCCCCATGCCTTTGTAGATGGAATAAGGAACACTCAGTTTGGCCCGCAAGCCGTCGGCTATAGAAGAGAGGTCCTGATAGGCCTGACGTGCGTTCTTTAAACGCTCCTTTACCGAAAGGCTGGTATCGTTTATGCGGGCAAACGAGGTCTTGATGGCTTGTTCAGTGGCGTATTCCATGCTGGGCATGCCTTTGACCTTGTCAGGCTTCAAACCGCTGAAATCGACTTTGATCCGTTTTATCTTCGGCGCGTTTGCGATGACGGATGCAATATCGATATTTTGTGGCGCCATTTGTGCCGGTTGCAACGGCTGCACCGGTTCATCAAATGGAGAAGGAGGAACGGCGGCCGTTTGCGGCGGTGTTTGCTGCTGTTCCTGAGGGGGTTGTTCTGCCGTGGGGCCGGCGATAAGACCTTCGTAACCGGAATTGACCGGCGACGGCTTTGCGGACGTGCCGGAGCTCTCTCCTTGCGTGTTATCGGGTGTGCTGGCCGGCGCGAACAGGCCCGCATATCCGCCGTTGCTGTCATCCGCATGCACCATGATGGAAGGGCAGATCGCGCCGCCCGCCACAAGGGCGGCGACAAACAAATATCTGCTTAATGGCTTTATCTCCAACATATAAAACCCGTTGTTGCTCTTCAGGATACCTCTTTTTATGATATCATAAATCACTCTTTTTTGCTTGTCGAGAACTAACCTGTTGAAATATTTGATATAATGTCAGAACCCCTTTTACGATTCCCCGTCCGGGAAGTACTTGCCCTGTATCAGAGCCGGAAGCTCTCGCCTGTCGAGGTGACGGAGGCCTGTCTCAAACAAATCCTTAAATATAACCCGATGCTCAACGCTTTTGCCTTTCTGGATGAGAAGCATGCGTTGCATCAGGCGAAGGGGGCCGAGAAGCGCTGGATGCGGAATGCGCCGATGGGCAGTCTCGACGGCATTCCCGTCACGATTAAGGACTGGTTTCACCACAAAGGCTGGCCGACGCGCTATGGCTCTCTTGCGTCGAGCCCGATCGGGCAAAAAGAGGACAGCCCTCCCGTGGCCAGACTGCGCGAGCAGGGGGCGATTTTCCTTGGCAAGACGACGTTGCCGGAATATGGCCATAAAGGCGTTACGCACAGCCCGCTCACTGGCGTCACGCGCAATCCGTGGAATAAGGAGAGAACGTCGGGCGGATCTTCCGGCGGCGCGGCTGTCGCTGCCGCAATGGGCATGGGCTTTTTGCATCTCGGTTCCGATGCCGGCGGGTCAATCCGCATTCCGGCGAGCTTCAGCGGCGTGTTCGGATTCAAACCCAGCCCGGGCCTTGCGCCGAACTGGCCGCCGAGCCTGTTTTCGACGCTTTCATCCATCGGCCCGCTGACGCGCTGCGTCGATGATGCCGCATTGATGCTGGATGTGTTGACGCGGCCGGATGTGCGTGACTGGTTCGCGTTGCCGCTTCCCGCACCGGATTTTTCCGCCGCGCTCAAAAAGCCATTGCCTAAATTGCGCATCGCCTATGCGACTTCCGTCAACGGCGTCGGCCCTGTGCCGGAGGTCATGGATGTTCTTAAAAAAATCCGCCCCCTGCTGGAAACGGTGGGGACGGTGGAGGATGTGACGCTAACAGTGCCGTATCTGGTTGATGTCTTTAACAAGCACTGGAGTGCCGTCGCCTCGTGGAGCGTGGGGCAATTCACGGTGCGGGAGAGAAAGCAGCTCGATCCGCGCTTCCTGCACTGGGCGGCACAGGGAGACGCCCTGCCACTGCACGATTATTTGCAGGCCGAACGTGACCGCATGACGATCGGCGAATATTTCAAAGGGCTGCTCGATGCGTACGATATCCTTGTCACACCGACGACGGCGATGACGGCGTTCGAAGCCGGCGTCGATATGCCGACGCTGGCGAATGGAAAAAAGTGGGATGACTGGACACCGTTCACCTATCCGGCTAATCTGGCGCGGCTGCCGGCCGCGTCTCTGCCTGCGGGAGTGGACAAGGACGGCCTGCCGGTCGGACTGCAGGTGATGGGCGGCTATTTGAAGGATGCGCTGGTTTTACAGGCGTGCAAGCGTCTGGAAGAAGAACTGAATTTCAAGCCGTGGCTGGCAGGCCATGCGGCTGATTACACGGGAGAGAAGTCATGAAAAAATATCAATTTCTCGTCTATGCAGTCGTGTTTGTTGTGACTGTCTTTGCGGGGGTGTATACGGTTGCGCCAAAAATCGTCAGTTGGCAGGCGCAGTCATGCCCGGTAGCGGGCTACTTTCTCTGTCCATCGAGCGATCCCGCGCAGGAATACGCGCTTGCCGTGCGCTATGTGAACGGCCGGGGCGTGGAGCAGAGCGATGCGAAGGCGGTGCGGTTCATGCAGGGCGCGGCGGAGGCGGGATATGCGCGTGCGCAATACGACCTCGGGCTCTTCTATTATAACGGGTACGGCCCCCTGAAACAAAACTATGCGCAGGCCGCGCATTGGTGGAGCAAGGCGGCCGATCAGGGATTCGCGCAGGCACAATACAATCTCGGACTGCTGTATTTCAAGGGCGAGGGCGTGGAGCAGAGTTACAAAACCGCAGCAGGTTTGTGGTTGAAGGCGGGCAAGCAGGGCGTGACAAAAGCGCAGGACGCCATCAAGGGGATGCTGCCGCAAGGGCAAGATCATTAATTTACGACACGACGGCTTTGAGCTTTGCGAGACATGCCGTCCGGTCGGGTTTAAAGTTTTCGTCGATCCACCATTTTTCGATCCATCCCAGCATTTTGCCGATCTCGGGACCGGGCTTGACGCCCATTTTCAGGACATCTTCGCCGCGCATGGGGAAAACCGGCGCACGGAACGACGTTGCGGTTTGGTACAGCGGCTTCAGCGCTGCTGCCTGATCGGGTTTTCGTGCCGCGGCAAGAAGCAACAGGTTATGCGCCATATCGTTGCCGTATTTGTAGACAAGTTTTTTAACTTCTGCCTCTTCCATCTGCATGGTGACTTCAAAATCAGGATGAACCATCATCGAGATCTGCGTCCCCTGTTCGTTGGACAGTTTCAGTTGTTTGACGACGTGCTGCAGTCCCTCGGACGTGACTTCCAGCAGGCTGGCCAGACGGCGCAACGGGAAAGCAGGGCAGTCATAAGTTTTCTCATGCTTCACCAGCCTTTCCAGCGCTCCTATATTCGTGGCTTCCGGCAGGAACTGCGTAACGATGCCGCATCGCGTCATCAGCATCCATGTCGTTACGCAGTTGTCCGCCGCCAGAAGCTTCAGGACTTCCTGACGGATGCGTTCGGCGGACAATTTTGAAACCTGCTGCGCATTGGCGGCGCAGGCCTTCACGGCGGCGGCATCGGGTACGCCGCGGCCGAAATGGGCGTAAAACCTGAAAAACCGCAGGATGCGCAGCACGTCCTCCTGAATGCGCTTTTCCGGATCGCCGACGAAGCGCACGATGCCGTTGCGCAAATCCGCAATGCCGCCGAAGGGGTCGTAAAGGTCCCCGTCGACGGTGGCGAAAATCGTGTTGATGGTGAAATCGCGCCGCGAGGCGTCCGTTTTCCAGTCATCGGTGAATTTGACCTCGGCATGGCGGCCGAACGTCTGCACATCGATCCGCAGCGTCGTGATCTCAAACGGGTGGCCGTCCACAATTGCCGTAACCGTGCCGTGTTTGAGCCCGATGGGAACGAAGGGGATTTTATGTTCTTTCAGGCGCTCCATAACGTCTTTCGGTTCCAGCGGCGTGGCGATATCGATATCCAGTACGGGACGATTGCAAAGCGCGTTCCGGACGCAACCGCCGACAAAGCGCGCTTCGCCGCCTTTTTCGTTCAGGGCAGCCATGACTTTTTGCGTTTCCGGCGCAATCATCCATGCCTGATGCTGCAGCTTTCCGCTATTGCTGTCGCTTTCAACGGCGTCCATAGAAGTAAAAATCCCTTCCTGTACCTGTGGTGTTCCCTTATAATGGGGCATTATAAACACTCTGAAAGCAAAGTGAACATTTATGTCCGTACAGCCGCTTGCCACTGAAATCACAAGCGATCTTGAAAGCAAGGTTTCTGCCCTGTCGGAAAAATTGTCCGCAGCGCGGGAGAACATCCATAAGGTCATTTTCGGGCAGGACGCGGTGATCGATCTTTGTCTGACGGTGATTTTGTCGGGCGGCCACTTCCTGCTGATGGGGCTGCCGGGTTTGGGCAAGACCAAGCTGGTCGATACGCTCGGCACTGTGATGGGACTCGAGCACAAGCGCGTGCAGTGCACGCCGGATCTGATGCCTGCGGATATCATAGGTTCGGAAATCCTCGGCGGCGAAGGCAGCAACCGCAGCTTCCAGTTCCTCAAGGGGCCCGTGTTTTGCCAGTTGCTCATGGCGGACGAGATCAACCGCGCCAGCCCGCGCACGCAATCCGCGCTGCTGCAGGCGATGCAGGAATATCAGGTTTCGGTCGGCGGCGTGACGTACGATCTGCCGCGCCCGTTCCACGTGATGGCGACGCAGAACCCTCTGGAGCAGGAAGGCACCTATCCTCTGCCCGAGGCGCAGCTTGACCGTTTCATGCTGCAAATCGACATCGGCTATCCCGCCGTCGACGAAGAGCGCAAGATGATGCTGGTGACCACCGGCACGCGCGAGGACAAAGCCGCGCAGATTTTCAAGGCGGAGGAAGTGCTGGAAGCGCAACGCTTGATCCGCCAGCTGCCGATCGGAGAGAAGGTCGTGGACGGCATTCTGCAGCTTGTGCAGGCGGGGCGGCCGGAGCAGTCGAAACTCGAGACCGTGAAAAAGCATGTCAGTTGGGGGCCGGGACCGCGCGCCTCGCAGGCGCTGATGCTCGCTATTCGCGCCAAGGCATTACTGGAGGGACGTACTGCTCCCTCGCTCGACGATGTTGTCGAGATCGCGCCTGCCGTTCTGCGGCACCGCATGGCGCTGCATTTCTCGGCGCGGGCGGAGGGGTTGACGCTGACAGACGTCATCGGGCAGATTTGCGGAACCATCGCCTGAGTAAGTACTATAATTACGTAAATATAATCCTTATATTCAGGAAAAAATCGTTGCGTTACGGGTATCGCAGCGTAATATGGGTTCCGTTTTCAAACCCGCTAAGAGATGAAGGACCGTTATGACCGATCAGAAGTACGTTTTTACCAGTGAATCCGTGGGCGAAGGCCACCCCGACAAAGTTTGCGACCGTGTTTCGGACGCCATTCTGGATGCCTTTCTGAATGCCGATCCGCAATCCCGCGTCGCGGCGGAATGTCTGGCGACGACGGACTTCCTCTGCGTTGCCGGCGAGACGCGCTGTTCGAAGCCGATCTCGACGGAAGAGATCGAGACGATCGCCCGCCATGCCGTGCGCGATATCGGTTACAAGCAGGAAGAATTCCACTGGGAAAAGATCAAGGTGGATGTCCGTCTGCACGCGCAATCCGGCGATATCGCGCAGGGCGTTGACTCGGCCGGCAACAAGGACGAGGGCGCAGGCGATCAGGGCATCATGTTCGGTTATGCCTGCCGCGAAACCAAAGAGCTTATGCCCGCGCCGATCTACTACGCGCATGCGATGCTGAAATCTTTGGCGGAGGCGCGTCACTCCGGCGCCTTGTTTAAGCTTGGTCCGGATGCCAAGAGCCAGGTATCCCTTGAATACGTGAACGGCGAACCCGTGCGCGCCACCTCGGTCGTCATTTCGACGCAGCACGACGCCAGCGTGTCGCAGGACGAAGTGCGTGAGATGGTGCGTCCGCACGTCGAGAACATTCTGCCCGAAGGCTGGATGTGCGACGAGGAGCATTTCTACGTCAACCCGACCGGACGCTTCGTTATCGGCGGGCCGGACGGCGACTGCGGCCTGACGGGGCGCAAGATCATCGTCGACACCTACGGTGGTTCCGCGCCGCACGGCGGCGGCGCGTTCTCGGGGAAAGACCCGACGAAGGTCGACCGTTCCGCGGCCTATGCCGCGCGCCATGCGGCGAAGAACATCGTCGCCGCGGGTCTGGCTGACAAATGTACGATCCAGCTTTCTTATGCCATCGGCATTTCGTACCCGATTTCGATCTACGTGCAGACGCACGGTACGGGGAAATACAGCGACGACGCCATCTCCCGCGCTTTGCAGGAAGTTGCCGATTTCCGTCCGCGCGTGATCCGCGAGCGTCTTGCCCTCAACAAGCCGATCTACGCCCGTACCGCGGCTTACGGCCACTTCGGCCGTGCGCCGGAAGCGGACGGCGGCTTCACGTGGGAAAAGCTTGATCTCGTCGAAGCGCTCAAGACCGAAATTGCATCGAAGAAATACAAGGGCGACGAGTTGTCGGATAATGTCACAAAAGCCGACTTCGGACGCTAAAAACCCTTATATCCGTTCTTACGGCCGCCGCTGGACGAAAGGCCTGCGCCCGACGCGCGCGTCGGCGCTGGAGGAGATTTTGCCGCGGACGGAAATCATCCTGCCCGAGGGCGACGCACCGGTCGATCCGCGCAGGTTCTTCGAGCATCCGGTGAAAGAAGTCTGGCTCGAGATCGGTTTTGGTAACGGCGAGCATTTGTTGCAGCAGGCGGTGAATAACGATATCGGATTGATCGGCTGCGAGCCGTTCATGAACGGCGTTGCCGCGATTTGTGTCGGTATGCGAGAGAAAAAAACGCAGAATATCCGCCTGTGGCCTGAAGATGCGCGGCTGCTGATGGACCGTCTCGCGCCGCAAAGCCTCGACCGGCTGTTTTTGCTGCATCCGGACCCTTGGCCGAAAACGCGGCATCACAAAAGACGGTTCATACAAACGGAAACGCTGGATGAAATCGCGCGTCTGCTGAAGCCGGGCGCGGAATTCCGCATGGCGACGGATCACCCCGCGCTTGCCGGATGGATGCTTGAGAAAACCTTTCACCACCCTGCGTTCAAATGGGCGGCCACATGCGCCGCCGACTGGAGCGTGCAGCCCGCCGACTGGCCGGACACACGCTATAAACAAAAGGGATTAAAGCAGGGCAGGCCGCCGGTTTACCTGATTTTTAAACACGTTTAGCGACGGCAATCGCCAGCCACGCGCCAGCCTTGATCGCTTTCGTCAGCAGCGGATAGGCGGGGGCGGCTTCCGCGTCGTTTTTAAGTCCGATGTCGTGGTGCTCTTCTTCTTCGGATTTGAACTTTTTAATTACGGCTGCGAGCCTTTTTTCGTGTTGGTTGTTTTCGAGCGCGGCGAGTTGTTCCGCATAATGCTCAGAAATCACTTCCTCGACCGCGACGGTGCAGGCCATGGCTGCTTCTACGCCCATTTTGGCGGTGATAGCGCCGAGCGCATAACCGCTCACATGCCACAAAGGATGCAGCGCGGACGGACGCACCTGCCTGTCCGCGATTTCCCTGTCGAAAAAATCGAGATGCACGGCTTCCTGTTCCGCCATGTGCGCAAGCAGTTTTTCCACTTTCGGATTTTTATTGAGGACGGCCAGCTGTCCCTGATAGATGCGTTTCGCGCCGTATTCTCCGGCATGGTCGACGCGGATCATGCTGGCGATGTCGTCCGTGCGGTCGCCGGGCAGTGTGCGCTTTAACCGTCGCTTTTTCGTTTTACGCTTGGGTGGCATGGTCTTTTTTCAGCAGATACGTGGTGAGGAGGCCAAGGATAAATGCGGTAATGCAGTCGTATCCCGCCATCGAGATGCCGAACAGCCGCCATGCCGCGACGTCGCAGCGCACGACGGCTTTATGCGTCAGCAGCTCCCGCAATTGCGCGACGCTCATGTTCGGAGAGATGAACGACCCCGTGCAGGCGGACGGCCCTTCCCACCAGCCCTGCTCGACACCGACGTGGTATCCGGAGAATGCAGTGTTGACGAAGAAAGACGCGGCTGCAAGGGAGAGCAGCAGCGGCACGAGACGCGGATATCCGAACGTCGCGCCAAAGGCCAGCAGGCCGAGCCCGATATTCACCGCATAGGGCCAGCGCTCGAGAATGCAAAGCTCGCAGGGTTTGAGACCGAAGCCGTATTGGGCGATAAGGGCAACCACGAGGACGGAGGTGCTTGCGAAAACAACCGCAAGGGCGAGATGGCGGTGGGGCTGCAGATATGCAAGAATCTTCTTCATACCAGATATTTTAAGACGATAAATCCTCCGATCAACAGGATTAGAAAGATAATCGTAAGGTGTTCGAGGTATTTTTCGATAAAGGCCTGCATCGGCGCGCCGTATTTCCAGAGCAGTCCGGCGACGACATAAAAGCGCAGCGCGCGCCCCGCCGTCGAGGCGATTACGAATGTCAGCAGGCTGAGCTTCGTCACGCCGCTGGCGATGGTAAAAACTTTGTAAGGAATAGGTGCGCAGCCGGCTAAAAAGACGATCCACGCTCCCCACATGTTGAACTTGGCGCTGAAGATTTCGAACTCGTGCATCAGGCCGTAGAAGTGCAAAATATCCTTGCCGATGCTCTGGAACAAAAAGTAGCCGATCGCGTAGCCGAATAGCCCGCCGATCACGGAACTGACGGAGCAGATGAGCGCGTAGCGGAACGACTTGCTGCGGTCGGCGATGCACATCGGCATCAGTGCGACGTCCGGCGGAAGCGGAAAAAACGAACTGTCCGCAAAAGAGATTCCGGCCAGCCACCATGCGGCGTGCTCGTGTCCGGCGATATGCAGGGTCCAATTGTAGAGGCGGCGGATAAGTTTTTTCATGATCTTCAAGCTTATAGGCAAGCCTGACATAAAAAGCAAATGGCATATTGTGGGTAGAGATATATTCTGGCAATATAAAAAGACTATGAAATCAGTCCCTCGACACCTTATATGGATTATCGCGATATGTGCCGCTTTATCAGGCTGCGCTGGCGTCAGTGGCACGGCACGGGGCAATAATCAGGGCGTGCACGCTTCGGCGAATATTCTCCGGTGGTAGTCGTCTTGCGCATTCATTGCCATTTCATGAAAAAACACTAGGTGTTTAGTCCCACGATATGGTGGAGCGGATTTATTTTGAAGCGATCCGGTTCTTTTGTCCAGATTTTACAGACGTATTCATAGGCCGTGAGTCCTTTCAGGGTTTTAAGCCGCTTGGCGAA
>JAJZTA010000004.1 GCA_021849295.1 Pseudomonadota bacterium
GGGCCTGATGATCCGCACCACCGGCGACACCATCGCCCTCTCGCCGCCGCTGATCATCTCCAAGGAACAGATCGACCAGATCTTCGACACCCTTTCAACCGTTATCAAAGGACTGGCATAATCATGACCGAAGCAGCAAAACTCAAAGTACTGATCATCGAGAACGACCCCGACTACGCCAAGAAGCTGAAGAGCGCGCTTGCCAACGACGGCTTCGACGTCATGCTGGCGGCAGACGGCACGGCGGGCGTCGAGATCATGGCCAACACGCCGCGCGGCTTCAACGCCGTCGTGCTGAACAACGCCCTGCCGGACATGAACGGGCTCGACGTGCTGACGGTGCTCAAGTCGCCCGCGTCGCGCGTCACGGACGTGCCGGTCATCATGGTCGCCAACGACCTCTCCGCGGAGCAAGCGGAAGAAGCGAAAAGCATCGGCGCGCACGCCTGCCTGTCCGACAGGGAAGAGATCCTTCCGGCGCTCAACGCCGCGCTGAACAGGCAGAAGTAAAAGCAGACCCGATCTTCGTTTTTTCGCCCTGAAACACCCGCTGCGGCGGGTGTTTTTCTGCGTTTTTGCGCCTGTTTTGATATCCGCGCACGTCCTGCTTCTCTCTTTAAAACCAGTGTTTTATACGGTTTTTATCCGATTTCGCTTACCCGCGAATTAATCTTATGTTAATATATTAAAATATTATGGATATTAACCAGAGCATCAAGATGGAAACATCGTCCAGACATGAGATAGCAAGAACGATCCGCACGGTGATGACGGAACCGGCTGTGCTGCTGTCGCTGGGCGATACCTTCCTGGCCGCCGCCGCCGCGGAGATCAGCGGGTTTCTGCTCAACGCCGCCTCCGCCGCCGTCGCCATCGTCGGCGGCGTCTATCTCGCCAGAACCGGGAAAAAGATCGGCCTCGGCTTTTACAGCGCGGCGGGCGTTTCCGCCTATACCGTTTGCTCCATTCTCTATCGCGGCGCGCATGAAAATGCGCTGCTGACGGCTGGCACGCTGCTGCCGGCCCTCGCCTTCTTTTGCTGGACGGTCGCCAACGCCATGGTGGGCTGGCGCGACCGGCACCATACCTACGCCCGCGGCCTTTTCGACAACGAGCATTTCTATTTCAGCCTCGGCGCGACGGCGGCGGGCAGCAACAACCCTTTGTCCACGGCCATTTTCGCCTTTTCCCTTTTCGAGCACGAGATCAGGAAAAAACTGGCGGCGAACCCCGATACCGCACGCAAATACCGCTTCTTCCTCGATTTCCTGCATAAACACGTGACGCCGCTGCGTCTGCGCGGCACGGCTTATGCCGTCAGCGCCGTCGCCGCGATCGGCCTTGCGGCGCAGGCGCCCGAAAGCGCGCAATCCGGCTTCTACGTGCTGGCCTATGCGACTTTGATGCTGGGAAACTTCTCCTTCGACCGGCAGAAGAACAAATGTATCTACAAGAATTTCTCCGCCAGCGCGCGCACCAGCCGCATCATTCAAAGGACGCCCGCCCTCGTCTATCAAACGCCGCACCGTCCTTTTGCGGCGCCTGCGCCTCGCACGCGCATACGCGCGCAAAGCGACAATATCTTCCGCATCTACCGTCCCGTGCAAAAGAACGTCGCCGTGATCTGCACCTGCACGCTGGACAACCGGCAGATCTATCGCTGGAATACGCGCGCTTCCAAGTTCCGCAGGGCCAAGGGCGCCGTCTAACGGGACCGGATTGGTATTCTAAATTGCCATCTATATCTTACCGATTATTCATATATGTATGACATCATGGTAATTGTGGGGGCTTTGCACGCAATATGAATAGAAAGAAAACAAAGAGTTAAGAGTGGCACGACTCTTGCTTTGTATTTTTGAGGGACAGGGCATTTGCCACTCAAAGGGGACAGACAATGAAAGACAGTTTCGACGATTCGCTACCCAAACTCTCGCGACCCGCCGTCTGGGGCGGCGCGGCGGGGCTTTTTCTCATTCTGGGCGCGGTCACGCTCAGCACCAACCACCTCGTCGCCTTCTTCAGCATCGAGGGCGTGATGGTCGTCTTCGGCGGCGTGATGGCCGTCGCCTTCATGAGCTTCGGCGCGAAAGACGTCCACGAGGCGCTCTCCGCCATCCGCCACATGTTCCGCGAGCCGCCCGCCTCCGACGACGAGATCCGCCGCGACGTGCTCGACATTCTGCAATGGGCGCGCATCCTGCGCGACAAAGGCACGCTCGGCCTTGAAAAAATCATCAACCGGACCAGCCGCAACGATCCCTTTCTCGCCTTCGGCCTCACCATGGTGGTGAGCGACTACAAGCCCGAGGAAATCCGCGTCATGATGGAAACCGCGGCCGATACCCGCTACGAGCGCGACAGCGGCCCCGTGCAGGTGCTGCACGCCATGGCCAGCCACGCGCCCGCCTTCGGCATGGTCGGCACGCTGATCGGCATGGTGACGATGCTCTACAGCCTCAGCGTCAACCCGACCCATATCGGCCCCGCGCTCGCCGTCTCGTTCCTCTCGACCTTCTACGGCGTCGTTTCGGCGCGGATGATCTACATGCCCGCCGCCGCCAAGCTGACGCAAAAGCTCGACAGCGACCGCTTCCGCAACCTGCTGATCACCGAAGGCATGGTGCTGATCGCGTCGAAAAAATCCTCCGTCTACGTGCAGGACCGCCTCAACAGCTTCCTCACGCCCGAGCAGCGCGACGGCCTCGCCAGCGTTCTGCACGAGCGCGCCCTGCGCAACCTGAAGAAGACGGCCACGGCATGAGAAAGAGCTACCGCCATAAAGTCCCCGCGCAGGACATCCACGTCAACGACTGGCTGCTCACCTATTCTGACATGATCACGCTGCTGCTCTGCTTCTTCGCCGTGTTTCTCTCCGTCTCGGTGCCGAAGAGCGCCCTGCTGCACATGCAACAGCAGGCCGGCTGGAACAGCTCCGATTTCAACGGCAGCGGCACGGCGAAAGGCCAGCCGCGCATCGTCGTGCCCGCCGACGCGATGGTCGGCAACCGCATCATCGCGCTGAAAATGAGCAGCCGCCTGTTTTTCACCCCCGGCTCCGCGACGCTGACGCCGCAGGGCAAGACCATCCTCAAAAAGGAAGCCGACGTGCTTTTGTCGCCGCAGTACCGGAATTACGAGATCACCGTCGAGGGCCACACCGACGACACGCCCGTCCACACCGCCGAGTTCCCGAACAACTGGGTGCTTTCGTCCGCGCGCGCGGGCGCGGTGGTGAGCTATTTCATCACCCTCGGCGTCAATCCGCAGATGCTCCGCGCCGCCGGCTATGCCGACGTCTTCCCCGTCGCCCCCGACCGCGACGCGAACGGCAAAGCCATTCCCGCCAATCAGGCGAAGAACCGGCGCGTGGTGATCAAGCTGCAGAAGATCGGGGCGGCGGAGTAAGGATCACTCCCGCTCTTTGCGCCGAAACCCTTCAAGCCCGATTTCATCAAGCTCTTTCGTCTCTTTCAGCGCGCGTTCTTCCGCTTCGAGGCGGTCGCGTTCGGCCTGGGTCATTTCGTATTTTTTGAGTTCGCTGAAGGTGTCCATCATGCTGTCTTTGGCGGATTCGATCTCGCGTTCCAGCGCTTCTTTTTGCGCGTCGGAGTCCTTCTGCTTCTGCTTGACCTTGGCGGCGTAGCCGGTGAAGGTGAAGTTGACGTCGCCGTTGGTGCGCACGGCTTCCTTTTCTTTTTCAAACTCGCGGTCGAGCTCGCGGCGCCGCTTTTCCAGTTCCGCCATCGCCGTATAAAGCTTGGCGAGCACCTGCCTTTTTTCGTCAAGCTCGTGCTTGTGCAGGCGGATCAATGTCGAAAGGTCGGCCATTATTGTTTCTGCTGCGCGGCGCCGAGAATTTGCGCCAGCCTCTTGTAGCCCTCGTCGAGAGAGGTTTTTTCATCCGGCCGCTGGGCGAGGAACTTTTCCAGCTCGGGATAAATCCCGATCGCCTCGTCCACCTTCGGATCCGAGCCGCGGCGGTAGGCGCCGAGGCGGATAAGTTCCGCCATGTCTTCATAAGTAGACATGGCCTCGCGCCCGCGTTTCACCAGTTCGGCCTGCTGCGGCGTAAGGCACTTCGGCATCGAGCGCGAAATGCTGCGCAAAACGTTGATGGCAGGATAGCGCCCGCGGTCGGCAATCGCGCGTTCCAGCACGACGTGGCCGTCGATGATGCCGCGCACGGCGTCGGAGATCGGCTCGTTGTGATCGTCGCCCTCAACCAGCACGGAGAAGAACGCCGTGATGTCGCCGCTGTTTTTGACCCCCGGCCCCGCGCGTTCCAAAAGCTTGGCCAGTTCCGAGAAGGTCGTCGGCGGATAACCTTTACTTGTGGGCGGCTCGCCGGCGGAAAGGCCGATCTCGCGCTGCGCCATGGCGAAGCGCGTGACGCTGTCGATCATGCACAGCACCTGTTTGCCCTGATTGCGGAAGTATTCGGCGATCGCCAGCGTCATGTAGGCGCCCTGGCGGCGCATCAGCGGCGCCTCGTCCGACGTCGAGACGACCAGCACGCAGCGCTTCAGGCCCTGCGGCCCGAGATCTTCTTCGATAAATTCCTTCACCTCGCGTCCGCGCTCGCCGATCAGGCCGATGACGCTGACGTCGGCGGCGGTATAGCGCGCCAGCATCGACATCATCACCGATTTGCCGACGCCCGAGCCGGAGAAGATGCCCATCCGTTGTCCACGACAAGTGGACAAAAAACTATTAATTGCGCGGACACCTAAGTCCAGCTTGTCGCCGAGGCGCTTGCGGTCGTGCGCGGCGGGCGGGGGGCTGCGCAGCGGCATGGCGATGTTGCCGGGGAAGATCGGCCCCTTGCCGTCGATCGGCTCGCCCAGTGCGTTGACCACGCGGCCAAGCCATGTCTCGTCGGGGAACACCGCCGCCTGCACCGCCGCCACTTCGGCGCGGCAGCCGAGGCCGACATGGTCCAGCGTCTTGAAGGGCATAAGCAGCGCGCGCCCCTCGCGGAAGCCCACCACCTCGCACGGCACGGCGTCCGCCCCGCGCGGCGTCAGGTTGCAGCGGTCGCCGATGGAAAGCTCGCGCTCCACGCCGCCGACCTCGACCAGAAGCCCGAGAATTTTGGTCACGCGCCCGTAAAGCTGGTATTCCGCCAGACCGTCGATGCGCGTCGCCAGATTTTCGATGAAATGCTGTCCCGCCATTTAAAATCCACCCCTGCCTTCCAGTATATAATGAAAAGCGGGGAAAGGATAGTGGCGCGTTATATCGCAAATATCAGGGCCACGGATGGCGCGTCACATTGCGCGTGGCCTTCAGCTTGCCGTTGACGCGCTCGGGCGCGTAGGTCGCCTTCAGAAACGCGCAGTGGAGCGCGGAGGTCAGTTTTTTCTGGTTATCGTTCGCCGCGCCCCAGAAACTGCGCGCCAGCGACGGATTAAGAATGCGCCGCTGCAGAATGTCGGACTTCATCCCTGCCAGATAGTTGCCCGCGCCGGAGAAGTGCCGTCCAAGGCGCAAGACGTCCTGCTTGTCATGGATGTTAAAGCCCGGGCTGTTCGGCTCGTCGATCTTGAATTCGAAACGCCTGGGTTTCTGTTTGCCGTCGTATACGCCGAGCATCGCGCCGTATCTTTTGCTCATGTCGTCGCCGTAGATGCGCGGGAGCAATTGCGACGGCCACGACACGTCGAACCACGAGAGAAAACCTTTGCGCAACGTGACGTTCTCATCCTCCCGGTTGCGCGAAGCGGGAGAGCCTCTTTTCTTCAGCCACGCGTCGCGGATCTGGCTCTTGGCCAGATTCTGGTGCGCCGTCGCGTCCGCCTCGATCATGGCGTCGTTGATGAAAAACGCCGTGAAGTCGGCGTTTTTCGACTTCTCGCTGTCCCAGGCGATCAGCCCGTGATAATCCTGCCAGGCGTGGCGCAGCTCGTGCGCGAGTACCTCGAGGCCGAAATCGGACCCGACGTATTTCGCCCCGATCGCCACGACGCCGGTGCCGGTCGTGTAATAGCCGCCGCAATTGACGGCGGTGCGGTCGATGAAAAATTTGATGCCGTGTTCCTTGGCCCATTTCAGCTCTGCGGCAATCAGCGGCGAGGCGGCGGCCTTGTTGAACAGTTTTCTGAGCGCCTTTTTGTCCTCGATCTTGCGCTTGCGCGACCACTTGCGGCGCATCTTTGTGAAGGCCGCCTGATGCGCCCACCGGACTTGCGGCTTATGTTTGCGTTTCGAGGCCATGGCGGTTCACCTGATCTGTATAATTGTTTTTCCATAGGACTATATTCCTGTAGCTATATTATGTCAATTTTAAATATCTAGCTTGTTGAAAATTATGGGGTTTTGTGCCATTTTGGGGGCTAAAACACACAACACCTGAGGGGGGATTCGATGAAGCAATATCTCGACCTGATGCGCCATGTCCTTGATACGGGCGTCAAAAAACACAACCGCACCGGCGTCGACACCATCGCCGCCTTCGGCTACCAGAACCGCTACGACCTTTCCCAAGGCTTCCCGCTCGTCACGACCAAGAAGGTCCATCTGCACTCGATCATCCACGAACTGCTGTGGTTTTTGCAGGGCGACACCAACATCAAATACCTCAAAGAAAACAAAGTTCGCATCTGGGACGAATGGGCGGATGAAAACGGCGACCTCGGCCCCGTCTACGGCCACCAGTGGCGCTCGTGGACGGCCAAAAACGGCCAGACCGTCGACCAGATCAAACTGGTGGTGGACGAGATCAAAAAGAACCCCGACAGCCGCCGCCTGATCGTCTCGGCATGGAACCCCGCCGACATCCCCGAGATGGCGCTGGCGCCCTGCCACTGCCTCTTCCAGTTCGCGGTGACGGACGGCAAACTGTCCTGCCAGCTTTACCAGCGCAGCGCGGACGTTTTCCTCGGCGTGCCGTTCAACATCGCCTCTTACGCGCTTTTGACGCTGATGATCGCGCAGGTGACGGGGCTCAAGCCCGGCGAGTTCATCCACAGCTTCGGCGACGTGCATATCTACACCAACCATATCCCGCAGGTGAAATTGCAACTGGAGCGCGAGCCCTATGCTCTGCCGCAGATGAAGATCAATCCGGACGTGAAGGACATCTTCTCCTTCAAATACGAAGACTTCGAACTGGTCAACTACCGGCACCACGAAGCGATCAAGGGCAAGGTCGCGGTATGAGCGTCGAACAGAGCCTCGCCGACTACCAGAAAATCTCGCTCGAAGATGTCGAGGTGGAGATCGAGCTCGGCTGCGCCGACTGGGAAAGGCTCAAGCCGCAAAGGGTGCTGGTGGACGTCGATCTTTACAGCTTCAAGGAGAAATATAACGGCAAATCGCTGAAAGATTGCGTCGATTACGAGCGGCCGTTCCTCTACATCACCAAGACATGGCCGAAGCGCGGGCATGTCGTCCTGTTCGAAGATCTCGCCGAGGACCTGGTCGCCTTCTGCCTCAAGGACAAGCTGGTGGACGCCGTGCGCGTGCGCATCCGCAAGCCGCACGTCTATAACGGGCGCGGCACGGCGGCGATAGAATTTTTCCGCACGCGCAAGACCCAAGGGAGGAAAAAATAGTCATGATATCCCTCATCGCCGCCGTGGCGGAGAACGGCGTGATCGGCAATCACAACGATCTGCCGTGGAAGATCAAAAGCGAGATGAAATATTTCGTGCGCATGACGAAGGGCAAGCCCATCATCCTCGGACGGCAGACGTTCGAATCCGTCGGCAACCCCCTGAAAGACCGCCCGAATATCGTGGTGACGCGCGACACGGGCTATCGCCGCGACGACGCCACCGTCACGCATTCGATCGAGGAAGCGCTTGCCGCCGCGAAGAAGATCGCCGCCGAAACGGGGCAGGACGAAATCATGATCGGCGGCGGCGCGGAAATCTACAAACTCGCCCTGCCCGTGACCGACCGCATGTATATCACCGAGGTGCATCTGCAGCCCGAAGGCGACACCCACTTCCCCGACTACGATCCCGCCGAGTGGGAGGAAACGAAGTCAGAGTTCCACAAGGCCGCGGAAGGCGAAAGCGCGGACTACACTATTCGCGTGTTGGACAGGAAGAAGTAAAAACCAGGCAAACCAGGCTTAGAGACCAGGCCCTTGATTGCCCCTGCGCTTTAGCGCGTCTTTACCTTGCTTTTGCGCGCCGTGCTGCGCGTTCTGGTTCGCGGCGTCCGGCGCGGCGGGCGGGGTTTTGGGGTTTTCGATGTAGCGGAAGCCAGTCATCACACCGTCCTCATAGTCGTAGATCGCGGGCGCGGCGTTGGGCACGCGGCGTTTGCTGTCGCGCGGCTGGCCGGCGGCGGGTTCCGGATCGACGCCGAGGACGATGTCGAACGCGCGCGCGACGCCGGAGTGCGCGACGACCATCACGTTCTCGCCCCGCTGCAGACGCGGCAGGACTTCGGCCTCGAAGAAGGCGCGCACGCGGGTCACCACGTCCCTGTCGCTCTCGCCGTTCGGCATCGGCTGGTCGTAGATGCGGCCGTGGGCGAGAATTTCGGGGTCGGTCTTGTGGTTGCGGCCGGTGAAGTCGCCGGTGTCGCCCTCGATGATCTCGGCGCGTTTTTCGATCTGCAGATCCTTGCCCGCGGATTTCAGCGCCAGCGCGGCGGTGTTGAAGGCGCGGCTCAAGGTCGAGCTGTAGACTTTGTCGATGCGCACGCCCTTGAGCAGAATGCCCGCTTCGCGCGCCTGCTCTTCGCCCTGCCTGGTCAGCGGCACGTCGAGCTGCCCCGTCATCAGGCTTTTGACGTTGTGCGCCGTCTGTCCGTGGCGGAGGATGACGAGTTTGGCGTTTGTTTTTGCGGATGTCATGGGGTGTTTCCTTTGGGTTTTTGCGCGGGCTGCCGCTGTTTTTCGTCTTTGTTGTAGGGCTGCAGCGCGCGGGGCTGGGATTTTCTGTTCTCGATATAGGTATGGCTTACCATCACGCCGTCTTCATAAGTATAGATGGCGGGCGCGGCGTTGGGCACGCGCGCGGAATGACAGGGGTCGCAGTCTTTCGGCTCCCGCACGAGGCCGAGGACGATATCGAACGCGCAGGCCACGCCGTAGTGGGCGACGACCATCACGCTTTCGCCGTTCGCGAGGCGCGGGAGGATTTTCTCGTCGTAGAACTTGCGCACGCGCGCGACGACGTCCTTGTCGCTCTCGCCGTTCGGCATCGGCTTGCCGTAGGTGGCGTTATGCGCCAGCATGTCGGGATCGTCCGTATAGCAGCGTCCGGTGAAGTCGCCCGCGTCGGTCTCGACGATCTCGTAGCGCTTTTCGACAGCCAAATCCTTGCCCGCCGATTTCAGCGCCAGCGACGCGGTGTTGAAGGCGCGCTGCAGGTGCGAGCTGTAGACTTTGTCGATGGGCGTGTATTTGAGCAGCCGCCCCGCCTCGCGCGCCTGCGTCTTGCCGACGGGCGTCAGCTTGACGTCGTGGCGGCCGGTCATCTTGTGGCCGAGGTTGTAATGCGTCTGGCCGTGACGGAGGATGACGAGCTTCGCCGTCGTTTTTTCTCCCTCCGCTTGCGGTTTCGACGCTGACATTACGCGGCCTTTCTCTGCAGTTTCCCGTCCTCGTATTCGAATATCAGCGGCACGCCCGTGGCGATTTCGGCGCTGTTGATGTTCTCGGGCGTGTTCTCGCCCAGCACGATCAGCATGGCGCGCAGCGTGTTGCCGTGCGCGGCGAGCAGGATGTTTTTGCCCGCCTTGAGATCGGGGAGGATGTGCGCTTCGTAATAGGGCTTCACGCGCGCGACCACGTCCTTCAGGCTTTCGCCGCCCGGCGGGTTGACGTCGTAGCTGCGGCGCCAGATCTGCACCTGCTCGGCGCCGAACTTCTGGCGCGTTTCGTCCTTGTTGAGGCCGGTCAGGTCGCCGTAGTCGCGCTCGCGCAAATCGTCGTGCTTGACGACCGGCGGGTTCTGCCCCGCGACTTCCATCACGAGGGCGGCGGTGTGGTAGGCGCGCTTCAGCGTGGAGGTGTAGACCTTGTCGAATTTGATGCCCTTGACGGCTTCGCCCGCGCTTTTCGCTTCGGCGACGCCCTTGTCGTTAAGATCGACGTCGGTGAAACCCGTAAAACGGTTTTCCTGGTTCCACTGGCTTTCGCCATGACGCATCATTACAAAACTGCTCATCTGCACGCTCCGATCTTTATGTTTTCTGGAAGCACATTCTAGTAAATCGCTTCAGAACATCAAGGTGTTTGGGAAGTTGTTGTTTTTGTTGAGGAACAGCGGGCGGAAGATCCGGCAGTTCGTCTTTTCTGGCTTTGAACGCCCGCCGCATATAAGGCCCCAGAGACGATACCGGATAGTACTCCAAATCCTTTTTGGTAGAGTATTTGACAGAGCCGAAGTCAATCACCGCCGTCAGTTTTTTGGTGACAGGATCGACCAAAATATTATTGGCGTGCAGATCACGATGAACGGCATACTTGCCGTCCTGCGCCGGCATAGCCTTCGCCATGTTGATGAGAAAATCCACGATCTCTTCGGATAGGGTACATTTCTCTTCCGCAGTCATTTTGTGGACGACTTGCGACAACGCCACGCCGCGCACGCGCGTCATGCCGTAGAAATAGGTTTCCTTGCCGACGCAGGTGAGTTTGGGAACGGGCAGCCCGTGCTTTCCCAGTTGCTCCAGCACTTCGTGTTCCTTGTCGAATTTCTTGCCCGGATCTTTATAGCCGGGGAAGTTCAGCGCCCAGCCTTGCGGCCCCTTGAAAACCTCATCGCCGATAAAGATCGTATAGCCGCACCCGCCCTGCGTCGGGAAGTAGGCCATCTGCCCTTTCAAATCCGGACGCTCGCGCAGAACGGCTTCGAAAAAGTCGCTTCCCGTCGGCCCTTCCGGCTTGGCGGCGGCGCGCTTAAACGCCCACATCAGATCTGTTTTGTAACGATCCATGGACACTTTATTAACATAACAAATGAAAAATGGCAATGACAAAAGGCGGTGATTATATGCAACTATTTGATTTTATTTAATAAAAATGTCTGTCGCTATCCCGCCTTCAGAGCCACATGCGGGTGCGCTGGCCCGGATCGGACGGTCTATATTGCGACTTCGCCCCGGCGGGCGAGTCCGGCAGGGCGGCTTTCTTTTTGTCCAATGCCTTTCTGACCAGTTCCTTGAACGTGTAGTTTTTGATCCAGCGCGGCACCAGATCGTCCTTGGTGACGTTGCAGGCCATGCCGAAATCAATGATCCCGCTGAGCTTTTTCGTGTCCGGATCGACGAGAATGTTCGGCTCGCGCAAATCGCCCTGCATGGCGTAAAGACCGTTTCCGCGCGGGAGCTTTTTCGCCATGTCCATCATGAAGTCCGCGACCTCTTCCGCCAGATTTTTCAGCTGCTCCTCCGTCATGCTGTACTGCACGCCGTCGAAGCCCACGCCCGGCAGGCGCGTCATGCCGTAAAAGACCGTGTTCTTGCCGCGGCAGGTGACGCGCGGCACGGGCAGGTCTTTGCCTTCGAGCTCCTGCAGCACGTCCGCCTCATGCTCGAACTCCCTGACGTACTTTCCGATGTCGTCGATATACATCGAGTGGCGCGGCCCTTTGAAAACTTCGTCGCCGATGAACACCGTGTAGCCGAAGCTGCCCTGCTCGGGGAAATAGGCCGTCCGGTCTTTCAGGTCGGGACGCTCCTCCAAAATCGCCTCGAGAAACCGGTTGCCCGAGCCTTCCGGTTTTGCCGCACTGCTGTTAAAGCTCGCGGAACACCCCGATGATGGTGCCAGCTTCTCTCCCGTCGCCTTTGAAAACGCTTCCATTAACATGATGATATGGTAACAAAAATCGATTAAATTTTTATTATTCAGGACCCCGGCCTTCCGGATATCCCTCTTAAGCTTTTGATCTTTATAGGCTGATAGACGGCCTTACAGCAGCAGGCCGCCATGCGATACGTCCGCTTTCGCATAGACGGACTTCGTATTCTTTGGCGTATCCGGCAGCGCGGCTTTCTTCCGCTCCAGCGCTTTGGTGAGCATTTCCCTGAAATGGCCGTCGCTGACGAACCGCGGCTTCAGGTCGTCCTTGGTCACGTTGCAGACCATGCCGAAGTCGATAATGCCGGTAAGCTTTTTCGTGACGGCATCGACGAGAATGTTCGGCTCGCGCAAATCGCCCTGCATGGCGTAAAGACCGTTTTTGCGCGGCAGTTTCCGCGCCATATCGATCATGAAGTCGGTCACTTCCTCCGCCAGGCCTTGCAGCTCGCCTTCGGTCATCTTCTTCTGCACGCTCTCGAACGTCACGCCCTCGAGACGCGTCATGCCGTAAAAAAACGCGTCCTTGCCGCGGCACGTGACGCGCGGCACGGGCAGGCCCTTGCCTTCCAGCTCCTGCAGGGCGTCGGGTTCGTGCTCGAAGTTTTTGGCCAGCCCCGCCGAGCGCGGCCCTTTGAAAACCTCGTCGCCGATAAAGACCGTATAGCCGAAGCAGCCTTGCTCGGGGAAATAGGCCGTCTGGCCTTTCAAATCCGGGCGCTCGTTCATGATGGCTTCGAGGAACTGGTTGCCCGAGCCGATCGGGGCCTGCGCCGCGCGGCCGAAGATATGCCGCAGCCGCTGCTTTAGGCCCTGTTTCACCGGCTTTTGCGCCGCTTTCGAGAAAGCTTCCATATGCATGACAATATGGTAACAAAAATCGGTTAAATTTTACTTATTTCCGTGCCTATCCTGCTTAAACCTTTGACTTTTTATGCCGGAAATGCCATTTTCCGCCTGTAAAAATAAGGTGAAAGAGTAAGTAAAGGGCTGCCCGTATCCCTTATTGGCGGGCGGCGATGTTAGTAAAGGACTAATAGATGTTTAATATCACTAAAAAAGAACTCGACTGGGCCGGCAAGAAGCTGACCCTCGAAACCGGCAAAATCGCAAGGCAAGCCGATGGTGCCGTGATGGTCACCTACGGCGAGAGCACCGTGCTCGTCACCGCAGTTGCCGCCAAAGAAGCGAAACCGGGTCAGGACTTCTTCCCGCTCTCGGTACACTATCAAGAAAAATATTATGCCTCCGGCAAAATCCCCGGCGGCTTCTTCAAGCGCGAAGGCCGCCCGACGGAACGCGAGACGCTGATCTCCCGCCTCATCGACCGCCCGATCCGCCCGCTGTTCCCCAAAGGGTTCCGCAACGAAACGCAGGTCATCGCGACCGTGCTGTCCCACGACTTGCAACATGAAACAGACATCGCCGCCCTCGTCGGCACCTCCGCCGCGCTCACTATTTCCGGCATTCCGTTCATGGGACCGATCGGCGCCGCCCGCGTCGGCTACATCAACGGCGAATTCGTGCTCAACCCGACCAACGACGAAATGAAAGACAGCAAGCTCGACCTCGTCGTCGCCGGGACCAAGGAAGGCGTGCTGATGGTTGAATCCGAAGCGCACGAGCTCCCCGAAGACCTGATGCTGAAGGCCGTGATGTTCGGCTGGCAGGGCTTCCAGACCGTGATCGACGCAATCATCGCCATGGCCGAGAAATGCGCGAAAGAGCCGTGGGACATCCCCGCGCCCGCCTATGACGAAAAAGCGCTGGAACAAAAAATCCGCGCCCTCGTCGCCGACGAATTCAAGGCCGCCTACGCGATCAAGCAAAAGCAGGAACGCTACGCTAAAAAAGACGCCGCGAAAGCAAAAGCGATTGAAGCGCTCGTGCCCGCGGAAGGCGACAGCCCGATCACCAAAGCCGTCATCGAAGACCTGTGCAAGGATATCGAAGCCGATATCGTCCGCAACGGCATCCTCGATACCGGCAACCGTATCGACGGCCGCGACACCAAGACCATCCGCCCCATTCTGGCGGAGGTCGGCGTATTGCCGCGCGTTCACGGCTCGGCGCTCTTCACCCGCGGCGAAACGCAGGCGATCGTCGTCACCACGCTCGGCACCGGCGATGACGAGCAGATCATCGACGCGCTCGCAGGCGAATACAAGCAGGCCTTCATGCTGCATTACAACTTCCCGCCCTACTCGGTCGGTGAAGCGGGCCGCATGGGCGGCGCCGGACGCCGCGAAATCGGCCACGGCAAGCTCGCCTGGCGCGCCATCAACCCGCTGCTGCCGACGAAAGAACAGTTCCCCTACACCATCCGCGTGGTCTCCGAGATCACCGAGTCCAACGGGTCCTCCTCAATGGCGACCGTCTGCGGCTCCTCGCTCGCGCTGATGGATGCGGGCGTTCCGCTCTCCCAGCCGATCGCGGGCATCGCGATGGGCCTGATCAAGGAAGGCGACAAGTTCGCCGTCCTCTCCGACATCCTCGGCGACGAAGATCACCTCGGCGACATGGACTTCAAGGTTGCAGGCACCAAAAACGGCGTCACCGCGCTGCAGATGGACATCAAGATCACCTCCATCACCGAAGAGATCATGAAGATCGCCCTCAAGCAGGCGCATGATGGGCGTATCCACATCCTCGGCGAAATGGCCAAGGCGCTCACCTCCGCACGTTCGGAACTGAACCAGAACGCGCCGCAGATCGTCACCATGACCATTCCGAAGGACAAGATCCGCGACGTAATCGGCTCGGGCGGGTCGGTCATCCGCGAAATCGTCGCGCAGACCGGCGCCAAGATCGACATCGAGGACGACGGCACCGTGCAGGTCGCCGCCGTCAACGCCGACAGCATCAAGGCCGCCGTGGACTGGATCAAGGGCATCACCGCCGTGCCGGAAGTCGGCGCGATCTACGACGGCACCGTGGTCAAGATCATGGAGTTCGGCGCGTTCGTCAACATCCTGCCCAAGACCGACGGCCTCGTGCATATCTCCGAGCTCTCGAGCCAGCGCGTCAAGCAGGTCTCGGACGTCGTCAAGGAAGGCGACAAGGTGCGCGTCAAGTGCATCGGCCTCGACGAGCGCGGCAAGATCAAGCTCTCGATCAAGGCCCTGCAGAAGGAAGAAGAGACCGCGCGCGAAGCGGGTTGATCTTTTTCTTTTAGAACGTCTTAAAAACCCCCTTCCCTGAAAAGAAGGGGGTTTTTATCATGACACTGGAAAAATTCCCGAAAGGTGAAACATGAAAGTCATTTCCTTCCCGACCGCGCCGCTGGAAAATCCGGAATGGACGGACGTCGCGCCGGACAAAATCCTCTCCGGCCAGCCGCAGTCCGCCTACAAGATTCTCTACACCAGCACCTCCGAAGATTTCACGAGCGGCATCTACGAATGCACCGCGGGCAAATGGAAGACCAGCTATACCGAAGACGAATTCTGCACCCTGATCGAAGGCAAACTCCGCATGACCAGCGACACGGGCGAGGTGCAGGAGTTTCAGGCACCGGCGAGCTTTCTCATTCCCTCCGGCTATTCCGGCACGTGGGAACCTTTAACAAAACTGCGCAAGTTCTTCGTCATCTACGAAAAAAACGGCTGACGGCAAAAATGCGACCATAAAAAAACCCGCTCTGGTGTTTGCACACAGGAGCAGGATTTTTTTATTATGCACCTATTGACTCCCTCTGATTATGTCTTTACTCTCCCCGCATTCACACCCCTATGAAAGGATACTATTATGGCTATTAAGCTTTCCGCTGCCGACAAGCAACGTCTCTCCGATGCGTTCAACGAAGCCGTCAACAAATCCCCCGATGCCGACACGCCGACCACGATGCTCTCTGCCGACGGTTCGGAAACGACCTTCCGCAAAGTCGTCGAAAAAGGCCTTAACGACGGCAGCATCTACAAGAACATTGAAATGATGCTGAACCACATGCCGGTTACGCTGGACGAAATCGTCGAGCAAACCAAGAAGGCGCGCTTCGCCCTTCCGCCGAAACCGTAAGGCTTCGCGCACACTATAAGGTCACGGGCGCAGGTTCAACGACCTGCGCCCTTTCCTTTTGAAAAGAAACGATGAAATGGCGGACCTTTGACATTTTCCGCTATTTGTTATACAATTATGAAAATCAAGGGCGCGACAGGGGATTAATCATGCTTCCAGCACAAGTCATTACCGAACACGACGGCTTCATGGTTGTGCGCGACGACCTGCTTCCGGGCGGCACCAAGCGCCGCGTTCTCTCGCTGATGTTCAACGACATGGCGGCGAAAGAGCTGGTTTATCCCTCCGTCCCCTTCGGCTCGGGCCCCGTTGCCGTTGCCGAGAGCGCGAGAGACACCGGCAAGACCGCCGTGTTGTTCTACCCCGCCCGCAAGCGCGAAAACTGGAGCCGCCAGATGAAAGACGCGGAAGCCGCAGGCGCGAAGATCATCCTCGTCGAAGGCGGCAACCTCAAAACCCTGATGAAACGCGCGCGCGACTACGCCGACACCCATGAAGACGCGCGCTGCCTCAAGCTCGGCTTCGATACGCCCCAGTACATCGACAAACTCGCGGAGATCGCCCGCGCCCTACCCGTGAAGCCCAAGGAAGTCTGGTGTGCCACCGGCACGGGGACGATCAGCCGCGCGCTGCAAAAAGCCTGGCCGGAAGCGCAGCATCACGCCGTGGTCATCGACGACCGCGGTTCGACCGGCAACGCGAAACGCCACACGCTGAAAGAAGCCTTCAATGCGGTCTCCAAGCCGCCGTTCCCCGCCTCGGAACATTTCGAAGCCAAGGCCTGGGGCATCATGAAGCGCAAAGCCCGCCGCGGCGCGCTGTTCTGGAATGTCGGCGCCTGAAACGCGGCGCGATCCGCAAAACTCCGTTTATTACGTATAATTTGTGCGGCATTGACTCTCTGCCGTCTTATGGTACTTTTGCACACCCCTAGCACATCATATTTTAGAAAAGGATAGCCCTCATGAAGATTGTTACCGCCGCCGATTTTGAAGCAGAAGTTTTGAAGTCCGAAAAGCCCGTCCTCGTCGATTTCTTCGCCACCTGGTGCGGCCCGTGCAAGTCGCTCGCGCCCATCCTCGAGCAGATCGCCGTTGAAAAAGCCGACAGCCTGAAAATCGTCAAGGTCGACGTCGACGCTTCTCCGGAGCTGGCGCAACAATACGGCATCCGCGCCATGCCGACCATGATGGTCTTCAAGGACGGCGACCCCGTCGCGACCAAAATCGGTGCGGCCCCGAAATCCGCCCTCGTCAAATGGATCGATGCCGCCGTATCGGCCGAGAAGATCACCCTCTCCGACAACGACAAGAAGAAGCTGATGGACGCCTTCAACGAAGCCGTCAACAAGTCGCCCGACGCCGACACCCCGACCTCGCTGCTCACCGCCGACGGTTCGGAAACCACGCTGCGCAAGGCGATCGAAAAAGAAATCAAGGACGGCAGCGTATTCAAGCAGGTCGAAGCCCTGCTAAACGCGACGCAAATGCCGCTTGACGAGTTCATCAAGGGCCTCAAGCAAACCGGTCTCGCGCTGCCCAAGCCGCCGAAACCGTAAGCTTAGGAACTCTTACTTAATATAATAAGGGCGCAAGTTTCCAAGCTTGCGCCCTTATGCTATGAATAGTCCATGATTGAAACCGAAAGACTGATCCTGCGCCGCTGGAAAAATGAAGACCTCGCACCCTTCGCCGCGATCAACGCCGACCCCAAAGTGATGGAATTCATCGGCCCGCCGAAGACGCAGGAGAAAACGTGGGAGATGATGCTGGCGATCGAGCACAGCTTCATCTTCAACGACTACGGACTCTACGCGGCGGAGCTGAAAGACACCAAAGAGATGATCGGCTTCGTCGGCTGCTGGGCGCCGGACTTCGAAACCCATTTCACCCCCTGCATCGAGATCGGCTGGCGGCTGGCGGCGGCGCACTGGGGCAAGGGCCTCGCCCCCGAGGGCGCGCGCGCCGTTCTCGATGATATGTTCAAACGGGACGGCATATCCGAAATCGTCAGCTTTACCGCCGTCATCAACAAAAAATCCATGCGGGTGATGGAAAAACTGGGCATGAAAACCGACCCGCGCGACAATTTCGACCACCCCGCATTGACGGGTGACAACCCGCTCCGTCCCCATGTATTATACAGGGCGAACAAGGACGAATGGCGCTGACATGTCAAAACTGATCATCCCCAAAATCATCGGCCACCGCGGCGCCTGCGCCTACGCGCCGGAAAACACGCTCGCCTCGATCCACGCCGCCGCCGACCTCGGCGTCGAATGGGTGGAGATGGACGTGAAGCTCACCCGCGACAACGTGCCGGTCATCTTCCACGACGAAGACCTGAACCGCTGCACCGGCGGCTCCGGCCTCGTCGCCGAGACGGATTTCAAGGACCTGCGGGAACTCGACGCCGGCGCGTGGTTCGGCGAAAGTTTCATAGGTGAAAAAATCCCTACGCTCGAAGAAGCGCTCAACGCGGTGATCGACCGCAACCTCGGCCTCAACCTCGAAATCAAGCCCTGCCCGGGACGCGAGGTGGAAACGGCGGAAGTCGCGCTCGACTTCGCCACGCGCATCTGGCCGGACGACGCGCCGCCGCCGCTGATCTCCAGCTTCAGCTACGTCAGCCTTGAGAGCGCCATGGACATGCTGGAAGAATGGCCGCGCGGCGTTTTGATCGACGAATATTTCGACGGGTGGCGCGACATCGCCGCGCATCTCGACGCGCACACCGTCAACATCAACGGCCTGACAGTGACGCCCGAACAGCTGGAGGATTATCTCGCCTTCGGCAAGCCCGTCCTCGCCTACACCATCGACGACCCCGCCAGGGCGCAAGACCTGTTCGACCGCGGCGTCGCCGGCGTCTTCTCCAACTGCCCCGACGTCATCCGCGAGGAAATCGAAACGCTGCATTAACAAGAAAGAAAAAAAGAATGACTGCCGAAAAGCCGATCGTCTGCATCCTCGCCAACAATATCCTGCAAAACAACGCCCCCGCGCAGGCCGTCAAGCAGCAATACATCCTCCCGCTGGTCGAGGTCGCGGACGCGGCGCCGCTGATGCTGCCCGCCATCGGCGAAAATTTCAGCCTCAAAAGCATTGCTTCCAGAATAGACGGGCTGCTGCTGACCGGATCGCCGAGCCACGTCAACCCCGCGAACTACGGCTGCGAGCGCCTCTTCGAAGACGAGAGGCTCGACACGGTGCGCGATGCGACGTCGCTGCCGCTGTTGCGCGACGCGCTGGAGCTGGACATCCCGACCCTCGCCATCTGCCGCGGATTTCAGGAGATGAACGTCGCCTTCGGCGGTACGCTGCACCAGTTCGTGCACAAGCTGCCGGGCAAGCTCGACCACCGCGAGCCGGAAAAATTCCGCAAGCCGGAGAACTCCGGCGCAAAGGAGCAATACGAATATCAGGCGCACAACATCCGCGCGCAGACCGGCGGCCTGTTTGAAAAGCTGGGCCTGCCGCAGAAGTTCATGACCAACTCGCTCCATACGCAGGGCGCCGACAAGATCGGCAAGGGGCTTTTTGTCGAAGGCATTTGCGAAGACGGGCTGGTCGAGGCGCTGTCCGCACCCGGCAAACGCTTTTTCCTCGGCGTGCAGTGGCATCCGGAAGGCGATTTCCGCCGCAATCCCGTTTCAAAACAGATATTCGAGGCGTTCGGGCGCGCTCTGCACCGGAAGTAGGTCTTTAAACCTTCTCGTGGCTGCCGTCGCAGAACGGTTTGGCGCCGCTGTGCTTGCACATGCAGAAATAGACGGTTTCGGATTTTTCCGCCTTGTGAATGACCGGAGAAAACGCCGAACCGCTGTGCGAGCCGTCGCAGAACGGCTGCTTGCCGGATTTTCCGCAGGCGCACCAGGCGTAGGTTTTTCCGGCCTCGACCTCCACGGCCATCGGTTCGCGCGCGGCGACTGTCGGTTCTTCTGCCATGTCAATGTTCTCCGTTTCCGTTGCCGTTGGTCGCGGCGATTTCGTCGAATGTTTCCGTGCGCGGCATGCCGATGACGTTGAAGCCGCAATCGACATAATGGTTCTCGCCCGTCACCGCCGATGACAGATCGGAGAGGAAATAGAGCGCGGAATTGCCGATTTCCTCCAGCGTGACAGAGCGCTTCAAAGGCGAGGCCTTGGTGGTGAACTTGAAGGTGTGGCGCGCGTTGCCGATCACCGCGCCCGCGAGCGTGCGCATCGGCCCCGCAGAGATCGAATTGACGCGGATGCCGAGTGGGCCCAAATCAGCCGCAAGATAGCGCACCGAAGCTTCCAGCGCCGCTTTGGCCACGCCCATGACGTTGTAGTTTGGCATCACGCGCTCGGAGCCGAGGTAGCTGAGCGTGATCAGGCTGCCGCCGTCCTTCATCAGTTTCTTGGCGCGCCGCGCGACGGAGGTGAAGGAATAGCAGGAGATGTGCAGCGAGTTGAGGAAGTTTTGCAACGAGGTATCGACGTAATGGCCGCTCAGCTCGTCCTTGTTCGAATAGGCGACGGCATGGACGACGAAATCGATCTTGCCCCACTCTTTTTCCAGCGTTGCGAAAACCTGATCGAGATCATCTTCCTTCGCCACGTCGCAAGGCAGCACCAGCTTCGCGCCGAGGCTTTCCGCCAGCGGCTTGACGCGCTTGCCGAAAGCGTCGCCCTGATAGGTGAAGGCCATTTCCGCGCCGTGAGCGTGCAGCGCCTTGGCAATGCCCCAGGCAATGGAGTGGTCGTTGGCCACCCCCATGATCAGACCGCGCTTGCCCTTCATAAGCTTATCCATGATTACTGCCCTCTGAAACGCGACAGCGCCAGCGTGCAGTTCGTGCCGCCGAAGCCGAAGGAGTTGGAGAGCACCGTCTCGTGCGCCACGTTATCTTCGCGCTTCAAGACGATGGGCAGGCCTTCCGCCGCGGGATCGAGCGTCTCGACGTTGGCCGAGGCGCAGATGAATTTGTGCTTCATCATCAGAAGGCAATAGATCGCCTCCTGCACGCCGGTCGCGCCGAGGCTGTGGCCGGTCAGCGACTTGGTCGAGCTGAATTTCGGCACTTTATCGCCGAAGACTTCTTTCATCGCGGAGAGTTCCGCGCCGTCGCCCACCGGCGTCGAGGTGCCGTGGGTGTTGATGTAGGAGACGGGCGTTTTGACGGTGGCCAGCGCCTGCCGCATGCAGCGCACCGCGCCTTCGCCCGAGGGGGCGACCATGTCGTAGCCGTCGGACGTCGCGCCGTAGCCGGTGACTTCGGCGTAGATCTTCGCGCCGCGCGCTTTGGCGTGTTCCAGTTCTTCCAGCACCACCGCTCCGCCGCCGCCGGCGATGACGAAGCCGTCGCGGTTGGCGTCGTAGGCGCGGGAGGCCTTGGCCGGCTCCTGATTGTATTTGGAGGACAATGCGCCCATCGCGTCGAACAGCAAAGTCAATGACCAGTCCAGTTCCTCGCCGCCGCCGGCGAACATCACGTCCTGCTTGCCCCACTGGATCATCTCGACGGCGTTGCCGATGCAGTGCGCCGAGGTCGCGCAGGCCGAGGTGATGGAATAATTGACGCCCTTGATCTTGAACGGCGTGGCGAGGCAGGCGGAATTGGTCGACGACATGCAGCGCGTCACCATGTAAGGCCCGATGCGCTTGGGGCCTTTTTCGCGGCAAACATCGAAAGATTCGAGCAGGTTCTTGGTCGAAGGCCCGCCCGAGCCCATGATCAGGCCGGTGCGCTCGTTGGAGATGTCTTTTTCCTCAAGGCCGGAATCCTTGATCGCCTGATCGAGAGAAATATAGTTGTAGGCCGCGCCGTCGCCCATGAAGCGCAGCAGCTTGCGGTCCACCAGCGCCGCGATGTCGATGTTCGGACGGCCCTCGACGTGGCTGCGGAAGCCCACCTCGGCGTATTTTTCGGAGAAGACGATGCCTGACTTC
The DNA here is from genome assembly GCA_021849295.1 of Pseudomonadota bacterium. Taxonomy (GTDB): domain Bacteria; phylum Pseudomonadota; class Alphaproteobacteria; order Micavibrionales; family UBA2020; genus PALSA-926. Next base: position 21,701 of record JAJZTA010000004.1, read on the forward strand.
CCGTCTTTCAAAGATTGGGTGACTTCGTCCTGATTGTTGCCAATGCAGGAGACGATGCCGATGCCGGTGACGACGACGCGTCGTGTCATGAGATTGTCCTTAAGAGTTCAGAGTTACATTGCGCGGGGGTTTTCGAACAGACCGACCTTAAGATCGTTGCATTCGTAGATCACCTTGCCGTCGACTTCGACCACGCCGTCGCCGATGCCCAGCACCAGACGGCGGTTGATGATGCGCTTGATGTTGACGCAGTAGGTGACTTTTTTAGCTTCCGGCAGCACCTGCCCCGTGAATTTCACCTCGCCGACGCCGAGCGCGCGGCCGGAGCCGGGCGCGCCCGTCCAGCCGAGGTAGAAGCCGAGCAGTTGCCAGACGGCATCAAGGCCGAGGCAGCCCGGCATGACCGGATCGCCCTCGAAATGGCAGTTGAAGAACCAGAGGTCGGGCTTGATGTCCAGCTCGGCGACGATCTCGCCCTTGCCGTGGGCGCCGCCCTCGCTCGAAACGTTGGTGATGCGGTCGAACATCAGCATGGGGGGCAGCGGCAGCTTGGCGTTGCCGGGGCCGAACAATTGCCCCTTGCCGCAGGAAATCAGGTCGTCATACGAATAACTGGATTTGGGTTGAAAGCTCATATCTTCTTTAACGTTAAGGTTGGATTTCTGCACGGTCTCTCCCTTCCTTCAGGCTGGAATAACATGCTCCTTATACTGGGTGCCCAGAATCATGCCGGTTTTCGCTAGGGATTTTGCAATACTTGGGTGAATCTGTCCAACATCTTCAACAGATATTACGGCAACCATCCGCCCCGCTGCCTTGGCAACCGCGACTGCACGCCCCAGAGGATCGTCTAACCCTATCAAAACAAAGAATTCTTCAATCGACGGTTTTATTTCCTTAAGATATTGGGGAATTTTCTTGTCGTCGACGTCGTTGGCGGCGGCGAGCGCGGCCCAGTTTTTCGTGCCCGGCGTGCCGTGGCGCAGCGATTCCCGCACCATGACGTTGAGCAGGTCCTTGTCGGTGCCTTCGGGCAGCTTCATCTCGTCCTCGGCGACGTGGAAGTAATAGCCCGCGACGGCGCCGATGCCGACCAGAGATTCCGAGGTGGCGTGGGCGTTGTCGGTCATGAAGTCCTCGACCAGAAAATCGCAGAAATCCTGCGTCGCCATTTCGAACGTCAGGGATTCAATGACGCACTCCACCATCAGACGCAGCATGCGGTCGCGGGCATAGCCTTCCTTTTCCCACAGCGGCACGTCGTTGATGATGAGGGCGATGGCGATTTCGTGCAGGTCGTCCAGCCCCTTGGGCAGCTTCTCGGCGGTGTTGCGCGCAAGCAGGCGGCCCAGCTCCGTATCGTGATCGATCACGGTGGCGAGCGGCATCAGCGCGTCCGGCTCCGCGCTGTCCGACGGATCGGTGCGCAGCAGGTCGGCGATGCGGTGGAAAGCCTGTTCCATGATGATGTCCGGCTCTTCGTATTCGAGCAGCGTCTCGGTCATCAACCCCGCGTAAATGCAGAGCGCACGCAGCATCCGCGCCTTCGGATCCTTGTCCTTGATCAGCGTGCCAATCCGCGTCTGGATGTTTTTCGCTTCCTCTTTCAGCCGTTCCTGAGAGTCGGGAGATGTCAAAATTCAGCTTCTTTCTTCTTTTTTACTTTTTAAAAGTCTCTTTCGGCAAGACGCCCCAGACGTTCTGCCGCTCGATCCATCCGCCGTATCCCGCAATGCTGATACGGCACCATGCTTCGGTGCAGCGGTCAAGCTCCGCGATCACGCCGGCCTCGAGCTTGACGACAGGCCGTGAATCCGTCTCCGGATCGTCGCGCATGACGTGTTCGCCGCCGGTGATAATAACCGCCCTTTTTCCAGAAAGCAAGTCTCTATAAACCCAGCCTTCATCGCCTTCTTTATCGCGGATTTTGCGCCAGCCGTTGAACTGCTTGACGATCTCGACGGGCAGGCCTTCCTTCTTCAGCACGACCGTGATGGGATAGCGCAGGCCCGGACCCGTGCGGACGTTGACCTTGTCCGAACCAAGCGTGGCAAAGCGCGGAACGGGCAATTTAGGCGCCAGAGGGTCCTGAAAAGAGGCGTGCGCCGCAGCGGCGCAAAGGCCAAAAACAACCGCTACTGCAAGACAAAAAACGTTCCTCATGATGCGCAAAGGATAAGCGCAAAATCCGGCCTATCCAACCTTTTTTTCCGGTTGCTTTTTAACTCGACTTTTTATTCATAATACTGTAAAAGTGCGACATGGACATGGCGCGCAAAACAACCGGAAAAAAACTGGACCGCAGGATCTCGGTCGCCCCGATGATGGGCTGGACGGACAGGCACGACCGCTATTTCCTGCGCCTGATCTCGCCGAACGCCCTGCTTTATACCGTGATGCTGACCACGGGCGCGCTGATCCACGGCAGGAAGCTGGAAATCCTCGACTACAATCCCGAGGAACATCCCGTCGCGCTGCAGCTCGGCGGCGCCGATCCCAAAGACCTCGCCACATGCGCGAAGCTGGGCGAACAATACGGCTACGACGAAATCAACCTCAACTGCGGGTGCCCGAGCGAACGCGTGCAAAACGGCAGCTTCGGCGCCTGCCTGATGGCGGAGCCGCAACTGGTCGCCGACTGCGTGGACGCGATGAAGCAGGAAGTTTCCATCCCCGTCACGGTCAAGACGCGCATTGGGATAGGCACCGATGGTGCCGCGGGCATCGACGAACAGGATTCCTACGGCTTTCTGACCGACTTTATCGGCGCGAGCGCAGGTTCCGGCTGCGAGGTCTTCATCATCCATGCGCGCAAGGCGTGGCTGAACGGTCTTTCCCCCGCCGAAAACCGCAGCGTGCCGCCGCTGCGCTACGACGTGGTGCAACAACTGAAACGCGACTTTCCGCGACAGACGTTCATCCTCAATGGCGGCATCAAAACGCTCGACGGCGTGCGGCAGGGCCTCAAGGACACCGACGGCGTGATGATCGGCCGCGAGGCCTATCAAAACCCCTATTTTCTGGCGGAGATCGAGCGCGAAATTTTCAACACCCCAAACGTGCGCACGCGCGGCGAAATCATGGAGGCGATGATGCCCTATATCAGCCGCTGCCTCGCCGCTGGCGTCGAATTAAAAGACATCACACGGCATATCCTCGGCCTTTACAACGGCCTGCCCGGCGCGCGCCGCTGGCGGCAGGTCTTGAGTCAGGATGCATACAAACCAGCCGCGAACGAAAACGTGGTGATGGAAGCTTTGAAGCAGATCAGGCAATAAAAATGCCGCCGGTCACATACCCGCCGGACGCTGCGGCCTGACAGGCCGCTGTTTCTGGATTCGCTGTTTTCGGTCGAAATCACGGGAGAAATTGCGCGTGTTAATGGCGAAGATCGCGGATGCGATGATATTCAAGGCCACCGCCACTGGCGCGGCATAGGTCGCCGCGACCGCCCCGACGCCGACCGCCGTAACGCTCAGATAAGCATTCGCTGCGGCGTTGCCCCCTTTCTTGAAAGCAAGGGCATTGAACATATCCTTGATCGCGCCTCTTTGAGGGACTTTCCCCACTATGTTCCCCTGATTCCTAAAATTAGGCTTAAATTTATTTATATTCCAATTTAATTATTATGTCAATATAGAACGCGCCATATTTCTGCAAATATTTATATTTATCAATAACTTAAAAATATCCCTCACAAAAACGCGCCTCCACCGCAACAGGGACAGGCTCCTCAAAAAGGCCTGTCTTACTGCCACGGACGCAGGCGCGGTGATGCAAGCGTAAAAGCGCGATTTTAAGACTGCGGCTTTGCTGCCAGCGGGTCAGCGCCGAAGCGGTTGTCGCCCTCGTCACCCCTTGAGCAGTACCAGTAAATCAGCGGCAAAATGCCGATGATGGTGATGACGATCAGCAGCCACCAGCCGCTTTTGCCCTTGTCATGCAGACGGCGCACGGCCAGCGTCAGACGCGGGAAGAATACAACCAGCGCAAAGCCAAGGCCGGCAATCCCCACGGGGATTTTTCCGCCGGGCCCGACATGAAGGGCGAAGCCCGGAAGAACAAATCTGTCAATAGCGTTGGCGACGATGCCCGCCAGAAAGCAGAACAGGACGAAGTACCAGAATTCGCTGCGGCTCGCCCGGCCCGAAAACTTGAAATAGTTTTTGAAGCCTGACTCGATAGCTTGGATGAAACCCATTGTTGAAATCCCCTTGATGGTTGGCGCAAGAAGTATCAAAGAGATTCTAGATGACCATTTTCCAACGGCAAAGCTTTTTCCCTGAAGGCTTTAAAGAGAAGCCTTCAGGGCATAGCTTCTTGTGCGGCACTCATTACGATCCGCAGTTTCAGGCGCGATACGTCAAAACGTAAAAGCGTTTTGGAGGTGGTCTTTCGCATACATATGCGACAAACCGGCACATATTCCCCCGACGGCAAGATTGAAAACGCTTGCCGCCGACGCCACAGGAGGAATAAAAGCCGCTGCCACGTTTATAACAGCACACCACCCTTCAATCGCTGCCGACGCGCCATTTTTACCGGAAAGTGTGTTGAATGTTCCCGACAAGGCGCCTTTGATTTTTTGTGTCATTTGCATTTTTCGTCTCCTTTAAAAACTTTACATATTCATGATATATGGCAGGGGAAAAACGGCAAGGCTTTTCGGAAAAAATCGTACAAGGCGTAAAAATCTATTTATTCATCAGCATCTTTAAAGATACATCATCACCGCATGGCCGTGCTTGCGCAGCCATTTTTTACCAGCCATCGCGTCTTCCGCAAGTTCGGCGCAAAGCGTCCAGAACTTGCGGCTGTGGTTGAGGTGCACGCGGTGCGCGACCTCGTGCGCCACGACGTAATCCAGCACGACGGGCGGCGCGAGGATCAGCCGCCATGAAAACATGATGCGCCCGTCCGGACCGCAGCTGCCCCAGCGCGCTTTCGGGTCGCGGATGGTGACCGGGTGCGGCTGCAGGCCCAGCTTGTCCTGCTTTTGCGCCGCCAGATCTTCCAGCACGTCGCGCGCGGTGTTCTTGAGGAAGTCGCGCACCCGCCGCGGCAAATGCTCGGGGCGGCCGTGCACCACCAGCCGGTCGTCTTCCAGCCTTGTCACGCCGCGCCCGTCGTTGCGGACGATGGTGAAGTCGCGCCCGTAAACGGAAATGACATCGCCCTCGGCAAAATTTTTCGGCGGCGCGAGCGTGCTGCGGTGGCGGGCGATCCAGTCTCTGTTCTCGCCGATGAAACGCAAGGCCGCGCCCTCCGAGCCGCCGCGCGGCCATGTCAGCACGACGTCGCCCAGTTTCCGGTCCACGCGCAAGCTGAAACGCCGCGCGCGCGCATGGGTGCGCACGCGCACGCCGCCGATTTCCTCCGGCACGATAACGGGTTTTCTTCTCTTAAGCGGCCTGAACATTGTGAACGGCGAGATACTTGTTCAGCGCGTCGATATAGGCGCGGCACGACGCGACGATCACGTCCGTATCCACGCCCGCACCGTGATAGGTATGCCCGTGCGCGGAAAGCGCGATGTTCACCTCGCCCTTGGCGTCGGAGCCTTCGGTCAGCGCGCGCAGCTCGTAATTGTGCAGCGTCAGGTCGTCATGCGGCACAAGCGCCTTCATCGCCTTGAAACAGGCGTCGACGGGGCCTTTGCCCGCGGCCTTTGCCTTTTTCTTCTTGCCGTCGAGGTCGATCTCCAGCTCCGCCTCCTGCGGGCCGGTGGAACCGGAGCGCACGGCGAGCGAAACGAAACGGATATGCTCCTCCGGCAGATCGCCTTCCGCGCGCGCCACGGCGAGCAGGTCGTCGTCGGTGATTTTCTTCTTGCGGTCGGCGAGCGTCTTGAAGCGCGCGAAGGCCTCGTTCAGCGCATCGTCGTCGAGATGCACCTGCAGCTGCATCAGCTTGGAGCGGAACGCGTTGCGGCCCGAGTGCTTGCCGAGCACGAGGTCGGTCTTGTCGCGGCCGACGGATTCCGGCGTCATGATCTCATAGGTGTTGGCGTGCTTCAGCATGCCGTCCTGATGGATGCCGCTTTCGTGAGCGAAGGCGTTCGCCCCGACCACCGCCTTGTTCGGCTGCACCGCAAAGCCGGTGATCGCCGAAAGCAGGTTCGAGGCCGACATGATCTTTGTCGTTTCGATGCCCGTTTCATACGGCAGCTTGTCCTGGCGCGTGCGGAAGGCCATCACGACTTCTTCCATGGATGCGTTGCCCGCACGCTCGCCGATGCCGTTGATGGTGCATTCGATCTGCCGCGCGCCCGCGGCCACGCCGGCGAGAGAGTTCGCCACGGCAAGGCCGAGGTCGTTGTGGCAGTGGGTCGAGATCACCGCCTTGTCGATGTTCGGCACGCGGTCTTTGAGCATCTTGATCAGCGCGAAATATTCCTCGGGGATGGTGTAGCCGACCGTGTCGGGGATATTGACCGTCGAGGCGCCCGCTTTGATCGCCGTTTCCACCGCCTTGCAGAGGAAGTCATGCTCGGTGCGCGTCGCGTCCTCGGCGCTCCATTCCACGTCGTCGCAGGCCTTGCGCGCGTAGGAGACGCTGTCCTTGATCATCTCCAGCACTTTTTCCGGCTCCATTTGCAACTTATGCTTCATGTGCAGCGGGCTGGTGGAGATGAAGGTGTGGATGCGTTTTTTCTTCGCCGGTTTGGTCGCTTCGATCACGGCGTCGATGTCTTTTTGCACGGCGCGGCAAAGGCCCGCCACCGTGGCGTTTTTCGCCAGTTCCGCGACCTTCTGCACGGATTCGAAATCGCCCGCGCTCGCCGCCGGAAAGCCCGCCTCGATGATATCGACGCCCATGCCGTCGAGCATCTCTGCCATTTGCAACTTCTCGGGAAGGTTCATCGAATAGCCGGGGGACTGCTCGCCGTCGCGGAGCGTGGTGTCGAAAATCCAGACTTTATCGGACATGTGCGTTTTCCTCTCTTAAAAAAAATCTATTCGTCAATCTTGCGCGCTTCGTCGATCAGCATGACGGGAATGCCCTCGCGGATCGGGAAGGCGAGCTTCGCCTGACGGCTGACCAGCTCCTGCTTTGCCGCGTCGTATTCCAGCGGCGCCTTGGTCAGCGGGCAGACGAGAATCTCCAGCAGCTTCGGGTCGGCCTTTTTCACAGGGGTCATGAGAACAGCACCGAAGAGAGCTTGCGCCGTCCGCTCAACGTGAGCGGATGGTCGTTGCCCAGCGCCGCGAAAAGATCCAGCAGAAATTTCCGCGCCTTCTGGTCCTGCCACTCGCGGTCGATGCGGATGAGATCGACCAGAACGTCGATCCCTTTTTCGATTTCGCCCGCGGCGAGGTGCCTTTGCGCGAGGTCGTAGCGCGCCTGCAAATCCTTGGGGTTCTTCATCAGCCGGTCGGCGAGCGCGAGCGCATCGTCCAGACCTTTGACCTTGTCTTCCAGAGACGTGATGTATTGCAGCCCTTTCAGGCGAGGCGTTTCGAGCTGCTCGGGCGTGAGCCCCGTCAGCATTTCTTTGACGGAGGTGGCGTCGCCCTGCCCCAGCAGGCACCAGCCGATGCCCGCCAGCGCCTCCATGTCTTCGGAGTCAAGCTCCATCGCGGCGGCGTAACGTTCCATCGCGGCGTCGAATTTTCCCGCGCCAAACAACGTATCCGCTTCTTCGCGGATTTTTTTCGTCTGCTCGGCCAGCGCCGCTTTGCCCGTCTCTTCCGGCGCGCCGCCGAGTGTCTTCAAGCCGTCGATCAGGCTTTTGAGTTCGGCTTCGCTTTTCGCGCCGGTAAAGCCGTCGACCGGACGGCCCTGATAGAAAATGTAGACCGTCGGCACCGCCTGCAGCTTCAGCGCCTGTGCAAGGGTCGGGTTTTGCGTGATATCAGTGCGGACGAGCGAAACGGCGCCGCCCGCGGCCGCCACCAGCTTTTCCAGCACCGGCGCCATCTGCTTGCAGAGCGCGCTCGTGGACGTGTGGAACAGGACGACCACCGGCCGTTCCATCGAGGCCTGAAAGACGTCCTGCTCGAAATGCGCCTCGTCCGTATCCCTGACGGAGGCGGCAGCCGCGGACGGCTTCGGTGCCATGTTCAATTGCAAATCGGTCATATAGTTTCATACCCCATATCGGGCAGAAAATACAGGGTTTGCGGGATAATAATATCCATAACCCGTGGCCATAAAGGGCGCGATGCGCCAGTTGCCGGATTAAACGTCCAGCAGCAGGCGTTGCGGGTCCTCGATGGCGTCCTTGACGCGGACGAGGAACGAAACGGATTCGCGGCCGTCGATGATGCGGTGGTCGTAAGACAGCGCGATATACATCATCGGGCGGATGACGACCTCGCCTTTCACGGCGATCGGCCTCTCCTCGACCTTGTGCATGCCGAGAATGCCCGCTTGCGGCGGGTTGATGATCGGCGTCGCCATCAGCGAGCCGAACACGCCGCCGTTGGTCACCGTAAAGGTGCCGCCGGTCAACTCCTCCATGCTGAGCTTGCCGTCGCGGGCGCGGGTGCCGAGGTCGGCGATTTCCTTTTCGATCTCCGCGAAGCTCTTCTTGTCCGCATCGCGCACCACCGGCACGACGAGACCTGCGGGCGTCGAGACCGCCACGCCGATATCGTAGTAGTTTTTATAGACCAGATCCGTGCCGTCGATCTCCGCGTTCACGGCGGGGAAGTCTTTCAGCGCCTGCACCGCGGCCTTGACGAAGAACGACATGAAGCCCAGGCGCACGCCGTGCTTCTTTTCGAACCCGTCCTTATATTGCGCGCGCAGGGCCATGATGTGGCTCATGTCCACTTCGTTGAAGGTGGTGAGGATCGCGGCGGTGTTCTGCGCGTCCTTGAGACGCTCGGCGATGCGCTGGCGCAGGCGCGTCATGCGCACGCGCTCTTCGCGGTCGGCATTGTTGCGCGGGCCGGAAGGCTGGGCGGGCGCTTTCGTCGCGGGCGCGGCTTTGGGCGCGTTCAGGGCTTGCAAAACATCGCCCTTGGTCAGGCGGCCGTCCTTGCCGGTGCCGGAAATGCCTGACGTATCGACTTTATTATCGTCCACCAGTTTCCGCACGGCGGGCGAGAGGAATGCGTCGTTGCTGGCGGGCTTGGAGGCGACTTTCGCCGCGACCGGCTCCGGCTTCTTCGGCGCTTCGGCTTTTTTGGCGGGCGCAGTTGCAGCAGCAGCTCCGCCGGCGGCGATCGAGCCGAGCACAGCGCCGACTTCGACGTTCGCGCCGCTCTCGACCTTGATCTCGTTCAGTACGCCCGCCGCCTTGGCGTTGACTTCGAGCGTCACCTTGTCGGTTTCCAGTTCCACCAGCGGGTCGTCCATCGCGACGGTATCGCCCACTTTTTTGAGCCATTTCGCGACAGTGGCCTCCGTCACGGATTCGCCGAGAGACGGAACTACGATTTCTGTTGCCATTTTTTTATTTCCTTTTAGAGCGTTAAAGCGTGATTGACGAGTGTTTCCTGTTCATGGACATGGTTCTTGAGCGTGCCGGTCGCGGGCGCGGCTGCCTCGGGCCTGCCGACGTATGAGGCGCGCTTCGATTTGTGCTTGATCTGACCGAGCACGTTTTCGATGCGGCGGTCGACGAACGTCCAGCCGCCCTGATTTTCCGCCTCTTCCTGACACCAGACGATTTCCGCATCCGGATATTGCTTCAGCGCGTCGCCGAGCGGCTTGTCGGGGAACGGATAGAACTGCTCCAGACGCACGATGGCGACGTTGTCGATGTTTTGCTTTTCGCGCGCCTCCAGCAGGTCGTAATAGACCTTGCCGCTGCAGATCACCACGCGCTTGACGTTTTTGAGCTTCACGTGGTCGGGAATGACGCGGTGGAAGCTTTCCTTGCCGGTGAAATCCTTCAACTTTGAGACGCAAAGCTTGTGGCGCAGCAAAGACTTCGGCGTCATCAGCACCAGCGGCTTGCGGAAGTCGCGGCGCTGCTGGCGGCGCAGGATGTGGAAGTAGTTGGCGGGCGTGGAGCAGTTGGCGACCTGCCAGTTGTCCTCCGCCGACATTTGCAGGAAGCGTTCCAGACGTCCGGACGAGTGCTCCGGACCTTGGCCCTCAAGGCCGTGCGGCAGCAGCAGCACCAGGCCAGACATGCGCAGCCACTTGGTTTCGCCGGACGAGATGAACTGGTCGACGATCACCTGCGCGCCATTGAAGAAGTCGCCGAACTGCGCCTCCCACAGCACCAGCGTGCGCGGATCGGCCGTGGAATAGCCGTATTCGAAGCCCATCACCGCCGTTTCGGAGAGCGGGCTGTCATGCACCTCGAATTTCGCCTGCTCGGGATCGATATGCGAAAGCGGAACGTATTTCTTCTCGTTCGTCTGGTCGGTCAGCACCGCATGGCGTTGCGAGAAGGTGCCGCGCCCGCAATCCTCGCCGGAGAGGCGCACCGGATAACCCTCGAGCGCCAGCGAGCCGAAGGCCAGCGCCTCGGCGGTCGCCCAGTCGAAACCTTCGCCGGTTTCGAACATCTTCTTTTTCGCCTCGAGCTGACGGACGATCTTGGAATTGGCGTCGAAGCCTTCGGGATAAGACGTGATCGCGCGGCCGATTTTCTGTGCCATGTCGTCGCTGATCGCCGTGTCGCCGCGGCGGTCGTCGCCGTTCGCCTGCTTCATGCCCGTCCAGCTGCCCTCGAGCATGTCGACGCGGTTGGACTTGTAGCCCTTGACGGCCTCGAATTCGCCTTCGAGATAATCATGCCAGTCGGAAACCATCTTGTCGGCTTCCTCCTGCGTCACCGTGCCTTCGGCGACGAGTTTTTCGGTATAAACCGTCAGCGCGGTCTTTTTGTCGTGGATCACGCTGTACATCTTCGGCTGGGTGAAAGAGGGCTCGTCCGCCTCGTTGTGGCCGTGGCGGCGGTAGCAGACGATGTCGACGAAAACGTCCTTTTTGAACATATGGCGGAATTCCGACGCGAGGCGGCAGACGTGGATGACCGCCTCGAGGTCGTCGCCGTTGACGTGGAACACCGGCGCCTGCGTGATTTTGGCGACGTCGGAGCAATAGTTGCCCGAGCGCGCATAGGCCGGCGCGGTGGTGAAGCCGATCTGGTTGTTGATGACGACGTGCATCGTGCCGCCGACGCGGTAGCCCGGCAGGTTCGACATCATCAGCACTTCGGGCACGATGCCCTGCCCCGCCAGCGCGGCATCGCCGTGCAGCAGCAGCGCCATGACCTCGCTGTGGGTCTCGTCTTTGCGCTGCGCCTGCTTGGCGCGCACCTTGCCGACCACGACCGGATCGACGAATTCGAGGTGCGAGGGATTGGAGGCCATCGAGACGTGGACCATATTACCCGCGAACTCGCGGTCGTTCGACGTGCCGAGGTGGTATTTCACGTCGCCGGAGCCCTGCACCGCGTCCGGCTTCGAGGGCGCGCCCTGAAACACGGAGAAGATGGAGGTGAACGACTTGCCGAGAACATTGGTGAGAATGTTGAGACGCCCGCGGTGCGCCATGCCGATGACGACTTCCTTGACGCCCATTTGCGCGCTGTGGGAGATGATCTCGTGCACGGCGGGCACGACGGCCTCGCCGCCTTCGACGCCGAAGCGTTTGGTGCCGGTGTATTTGGTCTGCGCGAAGTTCTCGAAGCCTTCAGCATGGGTCAATTGCTTCAGAAAATCCTTCTTTTCTTCGGCGGTGAAGGGCGTCCGGTTGCGGTGCTCGGCGAAATGCTCCATCAGCCAGGCTTTTTCTTCCGGAATCTGGATGTGCATGAACTCGACGCCGATCGAGCCGCAGTAGGTTTCCTGCAACTGCGCCATGATCTCGCGCAAGGTCGCGCGCTCGAGCCCCAGCACCATGCCGCCAAGCTCGATCGGGCGGTCGTAATCCGCCTCGCTAAAGCCATAGGTCGCGGGATCGAGCTCGGGATGGTATTTGCGCGGCATCAGGCCCAGCGGATCAAGGTCCGCCATCAAATGCCCGCGCACCTGATAGGATCGGATAAGCAGATAAGCGCGCAGGGAATCGCTGACCGAGGCGACGGACGTACCGGCGGGCGCCGCGGGCGCGGCTTTTTTCGCTGCGGGCTTTGCCTCTTCCTTATTGGCCGCCGACGACAGCACCGCCGCGATTTTGTCCTGCGACGGGCGCCAGCTCGCGCCCTGCAGTTCCGCGACGATCTCTTTCGCGTCGTCGCCGAGGCTGCCGAACAAGACCGCCCAGCTCTTGTCTACCGAAGACGGGCTCCGGTTGTATTTCGCGTAAAGGTCCGCGATATAGTCGGGATCGGCGGCGGAGAGAAAACTTAAGGTTTCTGCGTTTGACATTTTTTATTGTCCTGTAGCTTCCATTGAGAATAGGGATTTTTGGCAAGGGCGGCGTTGGTGTAGCGCGGATCTTCCGAGACATCCGCCCCCGCCCACGACGGCGGATCGACGTGATGCTTTTCGTCCGGCAGTTCCACTTCGGCAATGACCAGCCCCTTGTTCGCGCCCGCGAACTCGTCGACTTCCCACACAAGACCGTCGTGCTTGATTTTGTAGCGCGTTTTTTCGACCTTGCTGTCGCACAGCGTCTCGAGCATTTTTTCCGCGTCTTTTTTGGGGATTTCGTATTCGAATTCGTCGCGGACGATGCCTTCGCTGGGGCCTTTGACGGTGATGAAGCCCTTGTCGCCGGCAACGCGCACGCGCACCGTGGCGTCGCCTTTCGTGGCAATGTAGCCTTGCATGTAAGAGACGCCTTTTGCGCCAGCACGCCAGTCATCGGACGTCACCAGAAATTTGCGCTCGATCTCTTTCGCCATTGTTTCTAGGCCGCTTTCATCGCCTTCATCATGGCCTCGCCCAAACCGGCGGGACTGTCGGAAACGACGAAGCCCGCGGCTTTCATGGCCGCGACCTTGTCTTTCGCCGCGCCTTTGCCGCCGGCGATGATCGCGCCCGCGTGGCCCATGCGGCGGCCCGGAGGCGCCGTGACGCCGGCAATGAAGCCCGCGATGGGTTTTTTGGTCTTGGCGTTTTTGTAGAACTCGGCCGCGTCTTCCTCGGCGCTGCCGCCGATTTCACCGATCATCAAAATGCCCTGCGTTTCGTCGTCTTTCAGGAACATGTCGATGGCATCGATGAAGTTCGTGCCGTTGACGGGGTCGCCGCCGATGCCGATGCAAGTCGTCTGGCCGAGGCCATTGGCGGTGGTTTGCGCCACGGCTTCATAGGTCAGCGTGCCGGAGCGGGAAACGATGCCAATCTTGCCGCGCTTGTGGATGTGCCCCGGCATGATGCCAATCTTGCATTCGCCCGGCGTGATGACACCCGGGCAGTTGGGACCGATCAGTCGCGTCGCCGAACCTTGCAATTTGCGCTTCACCTTCACCATGTCGAGCACCGGAATGCCCTCGGTGATGCAGATGACCAGCGGGAGGTCGGCGTCGATCGCTTCGAGGATCGCATCCGCGGCGAACGGCGGCGGCACGTAAATCACGCTCGCGTTCGCGCCGGTTTCGTCGACCGCATCCTTCACGGTGTTGAACACCGGCAAGTTGAGGTGCTTGGTGCCACCCTTGCCGGGCGTGACGCCGCCAACCATTTGCGTACCGTAGGCCGCGGCCTGCTCGGAGTGGAACGTGCCCTGCGCGCCGGTGAAGCCCTGGCAGATGACTTTGGTGTTTTTATTGACGAGCACCGACATTATGCAGCCTCCGCTTTGACGGCCCTGACGACCTTCTCGGCCGCATCGGCGAGATTGTCGGCCGCGATGATGTTAAGACCCGATTTCCTCAAAAGCTCCTTGCCCTTGTCGACGTTGGTGCCTTCGAGCCGCACGACCAGCGGCATGGTCAGCCCCAGCTCGCGCGCTGCGGTGATGACGCCGTCGGCAATGATGTCGCAGCGCATGATGCCGCCGAAGATGTTGACGAGGATACCCTCGACGTTCGGGTCGGAAAGGATGATGCGGAAGGCTTCGGCCACGCGCTCTTTCGTCGCGCCCCCGCCGACGTCGAGGAAGTTCGCCGGATCGCCGCCGTAAAGCTTGATGATGTCCATCGTCGCCATGGCGAGGCCCGCGCCGTTGACCATGCAGCCGATGTTGCCGGTCAGCTTGACGTAGCTGAGCTCGTTGTCCTTGGCGCGCTTTTCGGACGGGTCTTCCTCGGTGATGTCGCGCAGCCCCTCGACCTCTTTCTGGCGGAAGAGCGCATTGTCGTCGAAGTTCATCTTGGCGTCGAGCGGAATGATATCGCCGCCCTTGGTCACGACCAGCGGATTGATCTCGACGATCGAGGCGTCGAGCCCGATGAAGGCGTCGTACATCTTGCCGATGAGCGACACTGCCTTGCCGACCTGTTTGTCCTGCAGGCCCAGCGCGAAGGCGATCTGCCTGCCCTGAAACGCCTGAAAGCCGATGGCGGGATCGACCACAACCTTGATGATTTTCTCGGGATGCTTTTCCGCGACTTCCTCGATCTCCACGCCGCCTTCGGTCGAAGCCATGATGGTGACGCGGGAGGTCGCACGGTCGAGCAGCATGCCGAGATAAAGCTCGCGGCCGATATCGCAGCCTTCCTCGATGTACACGCGGTGCACCTCGTGGCCCTGCGGGCCGGTTTGGTGCGTGACAAGGTTCATGCCGATCATCTTCTTCGCGGTTTCGCGCACTTCGTCGACGGATTTCACGACCTTGACGCCGCCGCCCTTGCCGCGGCCACCGGCGTGGATCTGCGCCTTGACGACGTAGACGGGGCCCGGCAACTTTTGCGCCGCCTTCGCCGCGTCTTCCGCCGTGTAGGCGACGAAACCGTTCAGCACGGGAATGCCGCGCGCCTTCAGGAGTTCCTTGGCCTGATACTCATGGACGTTCATCGGGTCAGGCCGCCGCCGTCTTGATTTTCTTCGCCGCTTCGCAAAGTTCCCTGACCGCCGCGACCGACTTGTCGAACTCCGCCTTCTCCTCCGGCGTGAACTGCACTTCAATGACCTTCTCGACGCCGTTCGCGCCGATGATCGCGGGCACGCCGACGTAAATCCCCTTCACGCCGTATTCGCCGTCAAGGTACGCGGCGCAGCCGAGCACGCGCCGCTTGTCGAGCAGGTAGCTCTGCGCCATTTCGATCGCCGAAAGCGCTGGCGCGTAAAACGCCGAGCCGGTCTTCAGCAGGTTGACTATCTCGCCGCCCGCCTTGCGGGTGCGGTCGACGATAGCGTCCACCTTCGCCTGCGAAATCCAGCCCATCTTGATGATGTCCGGCAGCGGAATGCCCGCGACGGTGGAATAGCGCACCAGCGGCACCATGGTGTCGCCGTGGCCGCCGAGGACGAAGGCGGAGACGTCTTCGACCGAAACCTTGAGCTCTTCGGCGAGGAAGTAGCGGAAGCGGCCGCTGTCCAGCACGCCCGCCATGCCGATGACCTTGCTCGGCTTGAAGCCGGTGACTTCCTGCATCACGCCGACCATCACGTCGAGCGGGTTGGTGATGACGATGACGAAGGCGTTGGGCGCGTGCTTCTTGATGCTCTCGCCGACCGTGCGGATGACGCCGGTGTTGATGCCGATCAGGTCGTCGCGGCTCATGCCCGGCTTGCGGGGAATGCCCGCCGTGACGATGATGACGTCCGAGCCCTTGAGCGCGCTGTAGTCATTGCTGCCGGTGATCGAAGCATCGAAGCCGTCGACCGAGGAACCTTCGGCGATATCGAGCGCCTTGCCCTGCGGAACGCCCTCGGCGATGTCGATCAGAACAACGTCGCCAAGTTCCTTGATACCGGCGAGCAGAGCCAACGTGCCGCCGATCTGACCGGCGCCAACAAGAGCGATTTTTTTACGTGACATGATATTTTCCTTAAGTTTTTAAAGTTCCATTGGTTGAGTCGATTGCCGATAAACTAACATAGATTTGGACGCTTAACAGAGCAGAAACAAAGGGGATACCCACTATATAGGGAAGTTTTTTTCACCCCCTTTTATGTTTATCATAATGTTGTTACAAAATCACGTTTTCTGCACTAATTGCGTTCTATATTGACATTCCGGCCCGCTATCCGTAATGACATATGATTTTTATGACATCAAAAATCCCTCTGCGGATCGCAGAAACGCCAACACTGAAGGAAGTGGAATTATGTTTTTTGGAGATGCCTTTAACAGGTATGCCGCCGCAAACCGCCTGATCAAGGCCGTCAACAGCTACGACGTCAAGGCCGTGCAAAAACTTCTGCAAAACGGCGCCGACGTCAACGCCAAAGACCGCGACGGCAACACCGCGCTTCTCACCGCCGTCAACAACGGCAGCACGGACATCGTGCGGCTTCTGCTCGACAATAAGGCCGACGCCGACGCGGCCAACAAGAAAGGCGATACGCCGCTGGTCGCCGCGGCGGGCAACAATGCCGCGGACATGACGAAGATGCTGCTGGACAAAGGCGCCAGGGTGAACGCGAAAGACGGCGACGGCAACACCGCGCTGATTACCGCAGCGGCCAAAGGCTACACGGACGTTGCAAGGCTTCTCATCGCCCGCAAGGCGGACGTGAACGCCCGGAACGTCTACGGCAAAACCGCGCTGATGTCCGCCGCGAACGGCGGCAGCTACATGCCGCTGGTGCAGCTTCTGCTCGACAACAAGGCCGACGTGAACGTCCGCAGCAAAAGCGGCGATACGGCACTGACCCTTTCGGCCTTCAACCGCAAAACGGACACGACGCTCGCCCTGATCAACGGCGGCGCCGACCTCGAGGCGAAAAACAACCAGGGCTTCACAGCGCTGATGCTCTCCGCCTACAGCAACATCGAAGCCATGTCGCAACTGCTGGTCAGCAAAGGCGCCGACGTGAACGCCCAAAACGCCGCCGGCTATACGGCGCTGATGATCTCCACCCTCGGCGGCTTCACCAACACCATGAAGATGCTGGTCGACAACAAGGCCCGCGTCGACGCCCGCAATACCAAGGGCGAAACCGCGCTGATGCACGCCGCCAAATCCGGCAACGCGCCCGCGGCGCAGGTCCTGCTCGGAAAAGGCGCGAACGTCCATGCCATCAACAACGACGGGCAATCGGTGCAATGGTACGCCATCCAGAGCAACAAGCCCGACATGCTGGCACTGATCCAGCGCGCCATGACGCCGCCCCAAAAATCGCCCAGGAACAACGGGCCGAAGTAAGGAGACAGAACGATGTTTTTCGGGAAAGAATTCAACAAGAACGCCGCCGCCAAGCGCCTGCACAAGGCCGTGCGGAACAACGACATCAAAGCCGTCAAAAAACTGCTGCAGGACGGCGGCGACGTCAACGCGACGGACCGCGAGGGCAACACGCCGCTGCACACGGCGGCGAGTTCCGGCTACGCAGCGATGGTGGAACTCCTCCTCGACAACAACGCCGACGTGCACGCGCGCAACAACATGGGCAGCACGGCCTTGCATATGACCGCCTTCGCGCGCGACACTGTGACCGCGAACATCCTGCTCGACCACGATGCGCACGTCGAAGCGAAAAACAACGACGGCTACACGCCGCTGATCCTCGCCGGTCTCAACGACGTGAAGGAGATGACGCAGCTGTTCGTCGACAGAGGCGCGGACGTCAACGCGCACAACAAGGACGGCGACACGGCGCTGATGCTCGCCGCCGCCTGCGGCTACGTCGACAACATGAAGATCCTGCTCGACAACGCGGCGCAAGTGGACCATCGCAACAACAAGGGCGAAACCGCCCTGATGTACGCCGCGAGACCGGGCCAGACCGGCGCGGCACGGCTGCTGCTCAACCGCAAGGCGAACGTCCATGCCCAAAACAACGCGGGCCAGACGCTCTGGTGGTACGCGACGCAAAGCCAGAGACCCGACATCCAGATCGCCATCGCCGATGCCATGAAAAAGAAAGCGCCCAAGAACAACGGGCCGCAATAACATCTGATACGCAAGAACGCGCCCGTTATTTTATTGACATAAATATCACCCCCTGATATTATGTCCATAATAAAAGTTAACACGCTGTTTTTGTTAGGAAAATATCATGCGTATCAGCAGCCTCTTCAACAGGATTCCCGGCGACAGAAAGCTCATCAAAGCCGTCAAGGCCCATGATCCGGGCGCCGTGAACAAATTCCTCGCCCGCGGCGCAAACGCCAACGCGTCTGACCCCGACGGCAGTTCCGTGCTGATATTGGCCGCATACGGCAATAACCCCGACATGGTGCAGGCGCTGATAGATCACGGTGCGGACATTCACAAAAAGAACAAGTACGGCACCTCGGCGCGCATGTATGCCAAGATGGGCGGCTATACGGCTGTCGTGGACATCATCGACAAGGCCCTCGCCGCGCAACCGCAGACGAGCACGCTCAAGCCTTCCAAAAACACGCCGTAAGCCTGCCGCTTTACTTCAACTCCACGCCGTAAAACTCCAGCTGCCATTTGATCTCTGCAGGGGTCATGGGATAGTCCGTGCCGCCCTTGGCGTACATGAAATCGCGCGGCGAGAGATGCGCGTAGCTGTGCTGCAACTCGACGGCGACGCGCATCGGCAGCCCCGCCTTCCAGCAGAGCGCGACGATCGGCTTGGCGGAGCCGGCGCTCAGCATCTTCTCCACCACGATGGGATGGATGCCGCTCGCATGCGCCAGCGCCAGCATCACGAATTTATGATCGTCCCACGACAGCGCGTCGGTGATGACGCCGGGCGTGAGGTTGCCCGCCTTGACGTAGCGTGCCAGCTTGGCCTCCGGCGTTTCCTCCGCTCCCGCCTCGCCGCGGAAGGCGATGCGGCGCTTGACGATGTCGGCGATCTCCGCGCTGGTCTCGGGGTCGAAGTCGTCGCGCCGCGTCAGCACGTCCAGCACCTTCTGGCTGACGAAGCCCGCGAAACGCTGAGCGAGATCGAGCGACAATTCCTTGCGCACGGCGATATCCTCCTGCCATTCGGGGTATTCGCGGGATTTTTCGATGATCTTCAACAGCAGCTCTTTGGTGAACTGCGCGCCCTTGTTTTTGATCAGCGCGAGACTGGCGGGGCCGTCGTCGGCGCCGATCACGGCGTCCGACACGCGCGTGCTCACCGCAGGGCGATTGGCGATCGCGGCGACGGCCCAGCCCGACGGATGGTCGGCGAGAATCTCCAGCAAGTCTTCATCGGACAGCGCAAGACAGAAGCGCAGGATCGGCTCGGAGACTTCGCGCTCCACGTCGCGCGCCAGCCGCCCCACCACTTTCGGCGGCGCCTTGGCGTAGTCCTTCAGCGCGGAGGAGAGCGCCTGCCGTATTTTCAGCACCTCGTCGTGCGCCAGCACACTCAGGGCCTGCACGGCGTAAGCGTATAACTGGCTCTGCTTCTCCGCCGACAAATCGGGCAAAAGCTCCACCAGCCTTGCGGCGAGGGCGAGACGCACGTCAGGGCTTTTGTCGTTGGCGAGCAGCGCGCTTGCGTGCACCGGCGTCGATTTGTTGACCGCGACGGCGCGGCGCACGTTCGGGTCGGCGTCCTTGGCGAGATAATAAAGCGCCTCGGGGTGAGTGTCGGCATCCTCGGCGATTTGCAGCCGCTCTTCGGGCGTGCCGTTCCGGAGAATGTTCTTATGCTTCTCGTAGAGCTTTTTATCCGCCCCGAACAGCTTTTTCAAAAATTTCAGCATCACCTTCCCCTGTATTCGTGCGACTGCATCTCGATCAGCCGGCTCGCCGTGCGGGCAAAAATTTCCGCGTTGTCCTCGCCGCGGTATAGCTCCGCGGGCGGGGCGGCGGCCGACATCACCAGCTTGGCGCGATAATCATACACCGTATCGACGAACGTCACAAAGCGCACCGTCGCGTCGCGGCGGCTGTCGCTCAGCTTCGGCACGTCGCGGACGATGAAAACGCCGAACCTTTTGACCAGTTCGATATAGTCCAGCGCGCTTCTGGCCTCGCCGCACAGTTCCTCGAAGGTAAAAGCGGCGACGTCGCGCGCGGCGGCGGGCACGCGGATCACGCGCTGCTTAACCGTGAAATCGACCGGCGAAACCGGTGCATCGCCCGCCATATCCGAGAAGATCCTGTCCATCTCGCGGCCGGCGTCCTCGTCGTGCGGCCAGAAATAAAGCTGGCGCTCCCGCAACGTCTCCAACCGGTAGTCCTTTTCGCCGGAGAAATGGAACACGTTGAGATGTTCCTTCAAAAGCGCGATAAAGGGCAAAAAGCGGTCGCGCTGCAGGCCGTCCTTGTAAAGCTCGTCCGGCGTGAAGTTGGAGGTCATAACGAACACCACCCCGCGCTTGAAAAGCGCTTCGAACAAACGCCCGAGGATCATCGCGTCGGCGACGTCGCGCACCTGAAACTCATCGAAGCACAAAAGCTTCGTTTCGACGGCGATCTTGTCCGCGCAGGCAATCAGGTCGCCATCAATGCCTTTTTTATTCTTTGGGGCCGCCGCCCCACCCGTCCGCGCCGTGCGCGCGGCGTGCAGAAAATCATGCACCTCAAGCATGAAGGCGTGAAAATGCACACGGCGTTTTTTCTCCACCGGCGCGTGCGCGAAAAACAGATCCATCACCAGAGACTTGCCGCGCCCGACCCCGCCGTAAAAATAAAAGCCCCGCGGCGTTTTCTTTTTGAAGAGCCCCTGCGGCGCATGGAGCGCCTCGCCCAGCGCCGCCAGCGCTTCGAGAGCGCGCGCCTGATCCGCATCGGCCTGCAGCATGCCCGTTTCCAGCTTGCGGCTATAAATATCCAGTAGTTTTGTCATAAGCTTAAAACATAGTCCCTTGATCAAAAACGATATGCGTATACAGTATATTGCACCAGAAAAAACTTAACCCCCAACGAAGGAGACACAAAATGAAAGAATGCAAAGGCGGTTCCTGCAAAAAAGACTTCGAACAAAAGAGCGCCTGCCCGCGTCATGACGCCGGCAAAGAAACCCCGACTCACGGTCATGGCCATGGGCACGGTCATGGTCACGGACATGGCCACGGTCATGGCAAAGCTGCTCCGAAGGGCGGTGCTTGCCACGGCGGCGGCAAAGGTCATTCCTGCAAGTGTGGCTAAAAACTTTAGTCGCTCCGTTATAAGTTTTCATATTTATAACAGGTGCATTATTCGTTCTTGAGGATCCACCTTCGGGATGCCATAGTGCCGAAACACTAAAGTAACGATAAAGGAGACGCACACATGAAATGCCCTTTTAAAAACCTCAAAACCCCCTTCTGCAAAGCTGCGAAGAGCGAAGATAAATGCCCTGAAAAGAGCAATCATCCGCACCTGCACAGCATTAAGAAGCATCTGAAGGGTTTCAAAAAAGGCTAATCGCTTTTTGAGACTTTAAAGAAAGCCCCTGATGATCTCGTCAGGGGCTTTTTTTATCGAGGTCGCGGCCGCCCTGCGCCTGTTTCGGCCGAACCGGCTGCACGACCATGTCGTTGTCGTTGACGGCGGTTTCTTCCACGGCTTCCGTGAAGACCTCTGTCAGCGGCTCGGGCAGCACGGCAGGCTTCTCGACGGGCAGCACGGCAGGCTTCTCGACGGGCTGCACGGGCACAGGCGTTTCCGCCGGCGCGGGTGCGGGGGGCGCCTTTTTCGGCTGCGCATGTTTTGCGCGCCGCAAGGCTTTTTTCTGTCCGGCGGTGCTTTTCCGGTAGACCGGTTTCCTCTTGTGCTGGTCGAGCACGAGAAGTTCAGTCAGCAGGTTCTCTTTCAGAGCAGGCTCCTCTTTGCACTTGATGCCGGAAACCTTCGAGAAGGCTTTGCAAAGCCCCTGGCGCGAGAGCCCGCCCTTCAATTTTTTGGTCGCGCGGCTGTAGATGCCGTTTTCGCGCCGTTTCAGGAACCTGTGCACACCCTTGACGGACTTGACGCCCGCATAGCTGAGCACCCCGCCGACCAGACCGGTGGCGATGTCCATCGCGACGCCGAGCGGCTCCGCAACCCACGGCGCCGTTGCGCCCACGATCGCCTTGCCGGCCGCCGCCAAAGCCTCGGGCACGCCCGGCAGGTAAGCCGCGAGCAAGTGTCCGCCGACGAAGAACAACGCCGTTATGCCCACGGCCGCAATCCCCTTGATCATAGGCGACGAAATGCCGCCGAGGCCGCGCCCGAGCGTCCGCTTGACGCGCGCACCGCGGCTCGTGCCTTCCTTGTTGGCGAGCTTGTGCGCCAGATAGTTCATGCCGATAATGCCCATCACCGTCGCATAGAGCGCGGCAGTCGCGCCGATGCTGATGGCGCTGATGACCGCCAGTTTGACCGCCAGCGGCGCGGCGGCCGTCATGCCAACCTGAAAGCCCGTCAGCTCCAGCGACAGGGCGGCGTCGGTTTTGATCGCCTGGGAGATTTTTTCCTTTTCGTAGTGCAGCAGCGTTTCCTTGCCGCCGAGGCTCGCCTTCTTCAGTTCTTCCTGATGGCGGGCGCGCGCTTCGGGGTTTCTGCGCGTCTCGAGCCTTTTCATGCCTTCGTAAGCAATATAGGCGCCGCTGCCGATGCACAGCGGCATCACCGCCCACGGCGCGAAGGCCGCGATGGCGAAGGTGGTCGGAATAAAATAGAGCAGCTTGTTTTTCATCGCGCCCTTGGCGACCTGCATCACCACGGCCATTTCGTGACGGTGGTCGACGGTGACCTTTTTGTCGTGCGCTTCCTTGATGTCGTCGATCAAGCCGCCGACCGCGAGCTTGGTCGCTTTTTCGGCGCCGATCTCCTCGAGGCCTGAACCGCCATCGAGCATCGCGCCTATATCATCGAGAATTGCGAGTAATCCACTTGCCGCCATGACGACATATCCTTGGTTTTTCGTTCCTGTTTCTTGTTCTTGTTTATCGAACTTCGATTCAAGACTAGTCCCGTATTTGATTCTCCGTCCAGCGCAGGGCTGCAAATAAACGGATTGTTACTGCGGCGCAGCAAAAGGCTTCATAAAATTTCAATGCGCGGCGGCAAAATGGAACTTCGTATTTTGACCTTGGTCAATTTCTTCCGCGACTCGAGAAAAAGCGTCCATTTCAGGTAAATTTATATTATTTTTCAAATACTTGAGTTTTACGCCACCCAAGCGGAAACGGCCCGCTGTCCGCCCATCACAGGCCCGACAAGACCGTGGATCTGCGGCAAAATAGCCTCTCCGAAGAACTGCGCAGTGATAATTTTCTCTTTATAATCATCACCTTCCGCAGCCTTTGCCATTTTCTCCATCATATAGCCGCCCGCGACGGTCGCAAAAATCCGCAAATACGGCACGGCGGCGGCTGCCACGGTCTCCAGATCGGTCTTGGCGTGTGCCAGCAGCCACGCCGTGGTCTCCTCCAGCGCCTTGAGCGCGTTTTCCATCGCGGCGTTGCCCTGGCAAAAATCCTTCATCTCGCTGATGAAGCGTTTCGCTTCCGCGCCGCCGTCGCGCAGGACCTTGCGGAAGACGAGATCGGCCGACTGGATGCCGTTGGTGCCTTCGTAGATCGGCAGGATGCGCGCATCGCGGTAATATTGCGCCGCTCCCGTCTCTTCGATAAAGCCCATGCCGCCGTGCACCTGCACGCCGAGAGAGGCGGTTTCGACCGCAAGATCGGTCGACCATGCTTTCACCAGCGGCGTCAGAAGATCGACCCGCGCGGCGGCCAGCTTTTTCGCTTCATC
Source organism: Pseudomonadota bacterium (assembly GCA_021849295.1). Classification (GTDB taxonomy): domain Bacteria; phylum Pseudomonadota; class Alphaproteobacteria; order Micavibrionales; family UBA2020; genus PALSA-926. The sequence continues at coordinate 45,243 of JAJZTA010000004.1, forward strand.
GTCTTTTTCATGGCGCATGCGGTCGATCATGCTGCCCGCGTAATAGGAAAGCGCGCGAGAGGCTTCGGTCGTCGCCTGCATGGTCATCAACATGCGGCGCACGTCCGCGTGTTCGATGATCGCGACGCGCTCGCCGGATTTGTCGCCCAGTTTAAATCCCTGCACGCGCTCTTTGGCGTAAGCCAGCGCGTGCTGATAGGCCCGCTCCGCCAGCGCGACTCCCTGCAGGCCGACGGAGATGCGCGCGTTGTTCATCATCGTGAACATGCACTTGAGGCCGTTGCCCTCGCCGCCGATCAGATAACCGGTCGCGCCTTCATTTTCGCCGTACATCATGACGCAGGTGGGCGAGCCGTGGATGCCGAGCTTGTGCTCCAGCGAAACGGCATGCGCGTCGTTGCGCTTGCCCAGAGAGCCGTCTTCATTGACAAGAAACTTCGGCACGATAAACAGGCCCAAGCCGTCGTTTCCGTCCGGCAAACCGTCGATATGCGCCAATACGAGGTGGATGATGTTGGGCACGAAGCCATGCTCGCCGTATGTAATGAAAATCTTCTGGCCTTTGAGCAGATAATGGTCTCCGTTTTTCTTGGCGGTGGTGCGGATGGCGGCAAGATCGGTGCCCGCCTGCGGCTCGGTCAACTGCATCGTGCCGGTCCATTCGCCCGAGACGAGTTTTGCGAGATAGGTTTTCTTGTATGCGTCCGCGCCCCATTTGTCGATCGCCTCGATCGCCGCCTGAGTCAGAAGGGGGCACAAGCCCAGCGCGAGGTTCGACGACTGCCACATTTCGTTGACCGCCATGCCGAGCGCCCACGGGAGATTTTGCCCGCCGTGTTCTTCCGCGCACACAAGCGCGTTCCAGCCGCCGTCGGCGAATTGCGTGTAAGCTTCTTTAAAACCGTCCGGCGTTTTGACCGTGTCGCCTTCGAGCTTTGACGTTTGTTTGTCCCCAGTGACGTTGGTCGGTGCCCAGACTTCGCTTGCCAGCTTTGCAGCTTCATCCAGAACGGCGGAAACGACATCCGGCGTCGCGCTGGCATAGGCCGGAAACCGCGCAAGCTCGTCCATGCCGGCGATGTGCCGGAGGACGAACTGCATATCTCTGACTGGCGGACGGTATCCCATGGCAGGGATTGTACTTTAATTTCCGTCCGCTGTCATGAGCTTAAAGTTTCGGGCCTTTGTGCTTGCGGACGGGCTTTTTCATGTTCTGGTTCGCCCCATTCTGATTTGCTACGGCCTTTTGCTCGTAGAACTTGCTCACCAGCGTATCCAGCAGGAACACGCCCCAGCCTTTCAGCTCGCTTTTCGGCATGCCGGGACCGGCGATGTCGAGGTGCATGAACTTGCGCTTGTCCGAGCCGTTCTTGTTCTTCTCGATGAACTCGCGCAGGAACGCGGCGGCGGTCAGGGCTCCGGGCGCGCCGGCGTTGTTGGTGAGGTCGGCGTGCGGCGTGTTGCGCACGGCTGCGGCGGCCACTTTCGATTCCGTCAGCGGCATTTGCCAGACGCGCTCGCCGGAGGCGTTGGCTGCCTCGTTGAACTGGCTCATCAGGCTCTTGTCGTTGGTGAAGGCGGCGGCAAACTCGTCGCCCAGCGCGGCGGCGGCGGCGCCCGTCAGCGTCGCGAGATCGACGACGGTATGCGGGTTATACTTCTGCTGCACGTAGGCGATCGCGTCGGCCAGCACGAGGCGTCCTTCGGCGTCGGTGTTGCCGATGAAAACCGTCTTGCCGGAGAGCGAGGTGACGATGTCGCCCGGACGCGTGGCGTGACGGCCCGGCATGTTCTCGGCCAAGGCCAGAACGGCGACGACGTGCGCCTTCGCGCCGCGCGACGCCAGAGCGCGCATCGCGCCCGCGACGGCAGCGGAACCGCCCATGTCCATCGTCATGTTGCCCATGTTGGTGCTCGGCTTGATCGAGATTCCGCCGGAGTCAAAGGTGATGCCCTTGCCGACCAGCGCCAGCGGCTGCTTTTCCGCGCCTCCAGTGCCGTCATATTCCAGCACGACCATGCGCGGCGGCGTGACGCTGCCCTGTCCGACGGCGAGCGCAGCGCCCATGCCGAGCTTTTCCATCTCGTCGGCTTCAATCACGCGCACCGTGATGCCCAGCGGCGCGAGTTCCGCCTTCACGCGGTCGGCGTAGGTGGCGGGGTTCAGAACGTTGGCGGGTTCGTTGACGAGATCGCTCGCCCAGAAGGCGCTTTGCGTCGTCGAGCGCAGCGGCGCGAAAAGATCTTCAGCGGTTTGCGGCGCGGAGGTGGTGATGGTGATGTCTTGCGGGCCTTCTTTTTGCGGCGTGGTCTTGTATTTGTTGAAGGTGTAGGATGCGCGCAGCAGGCCATCGGCGAATTCCGCCGCAACCTCGGGCGCCATGCCGCCCATGTCGAGCGCGACCGTGCCCAGTTTCTTGGCTTGCAGATATTTGTAGAATTTTTCGCCGTCGGCACGGGCAGTTTCAACGCTCATCTTGGCGGCGGCGGCAACAGTGACTTTTTTGGAGGAAGCAGGAGCGGAAGCGGCAAAGGATACTTTTGTCATGTGAAATTCCTTGATTCTTTTTTATGGGCAATAATCGAGGTGTCATCATGCAGAGCCCTTTTATATATGTCAATATGCGTTTTGCGGCTGGCATACCGATTGCACCGTTTCCTTCACAAGAGGCCAAAAGGCCCGCAGGTGGATATAGGTTGGGAGTGGGATATGACGGCACTGGTACAACAAATTATCGAAAAATATCAAAGGTCTGCGCCTCAGCGGATCATTTCTGCCGTCGAAAACGCCGCCGCGCGCACGGGGGCAAGTTTTTCCCAGTTGATGGAAAATGCTGCCACCGAAAGCGGCTTCAACGCCACCGCCAAATCCGCCAGTTCCTCGGCCACAGGCCTCTTCCAGTTCATCGACAGCACATGGCTCGGCATGGTCAAGAAATATGGCGCACAATTCGGCCTCGGCAAATACGCCGCCCAAATCTCCATGAAAAACGGCAAGCCTTGCGTTGCCAACTGCCGGACGCGCGACGCGATCCTGAACCTGCGCAAGGACCCGAACATTTCCGCGCTGATGGCGGGCATGCTGAACACCGAAAACCGTCAATATCTCTCGGCACATACGCGCGGCTCCGTCGGCACGACGGAAATGTACCTCGCGCACTTTCTCGGCGCTTCGGGCGCGGCGCAGTTTCTCAACGACCGCGCACAAAACGGCGGTGCCGCCGCCGCGAAACTCTTCCCCGAAGCCGCAGCCGCCAACAAACATGTTTTTTACGATGCCAAGACCGGCGCCCCGCGCACGCTCGACCAGATTTACAACTTCTTCTCGCAAAAACTGACTGGCACGCAATTTGCAGAAAACAATAACGGAAGCCCTGCCGCGCCCCCGGCAGGCTCCGTGACTACGGCGCCTGCGCTCTCAGCGCAAGAAGCCCTCCCGCTCTCAGACAGCATGCCCCTCATGCAAAGCCTGATAGCGCAGGCGCTCCCCTCTTCTTCCGCGATGATGATGGGCGGCGGCTTTATCGCCGGACAGCCGCTTTCCGCCGACAGCATCTACCTGCTCGCGCAAATGCAGCAAGGCATGAATGGCATGGGCGGTGCGGGAAATTACATCTTCTGATTTTTAACGCGGTAAAACGTCTGCCCGCTGACTGGCGCGAGCGCGGCGGCGGACGCCAGCGTCTTTTTCACGGACAAGCCCCTGTCGCCCAGAAAGCGGACGGGGATTTTTTTGCTTTTGGCGAATTCGGAGAGCGTTTGCAACGCCGAGAGCGGCAGCGTGCCGACCGTTTTGGCGGGCAGCTTCTTCTCATCGCGGCCCTTGGTGTAAACCCATGCGGCTTCCACCTTTCGCGCACCAAACGCCGCCGTGGCGACGGCGACCGCCGCCTGCGCCGCGTTGATGTCGACGAAGGCCGCCTCTTCGACGCGCGCGCCGGCGACGTAATAGCCGTTGTCCAGCTTCATCACCATGGCCTGCGAGGTTTTCGTCGCGTAATCGACCGACTGCAGGCTTTTGAGCCAGCTTTCGATCTGCTTTTCCGTCAGCGGACCTTTGCGCAGCAGTTTTTTCTGCACCGCCGCGGACGTGGGCGCTTTGTCCCTGCCGAGGTCTTTGGCGAAATCGGGGATGAACTGGCGGAAGGTGAAAAGCTCGGGCAAAAATTTGCCGACCGTCGTCGTTTCCACCGCGCCGTTGACCGACATGTAATGGATCTTGGCTTTTTCCTGCGCGAGACCCGCGATCTGCTGGCGGCACTTGCCGCAACAGCTGGCGAAGGCGTTGGCGGCGAAGCTTTTGTCGCCCGCTTTCACGGCACTGGGCGCGCCCATCACCCAGCCTTCGACGATCTCGGCGTTTTTGCCGAGCGCGGTGACGATGCCGGAGATTGCGCCTTCCTCGCCGTGGGTGGAGAGGCGGTGGTCCATGTTTTCGACGTTGACGCCCGCGAAGTAATAATCCTCCGCGTCGCCGGCGCGGACGCGGAACACGGCGGACACGGCAAAGCCGCTTTCCGGCACATGCGGATTGTCGCGCAGATCGAGCAGCCATTGATGCACTTCGGCTTCGGACAGCCGGCCTTTTCTGAAGTTATCGGGCGCTATGCTCCGTTTTGGGGCTTTCATGCCGCTTTCCTCTTGAGAATCTTCTTCCTGATATGCGCGCTGATGCGGCTGCGGAGCACGCTCAGCTCGGACGGCGGCTTGTAGTTGGTGAGATAGCGCGCGGCCTCGAGCAGCGACGAGAATTTATACATCCGCTCGTCCGGAAGCGCCGCCGCAGTCTCGACCGCCCAGTTGTGCGCCTCGATCCAGATGGCGTGCATGCCCGCGGCGACAGAGGGCGTGACGTCTGACTTCAAACTGTCGCCGATCATCACCGTTTCGCGCGGGCTGTAGCCCAGATCCTTCACGATGCCGGCAAAAACGTCCGTCCGCTTCTTTTCGACAACGAACACGCCTGTGAGCTTCTTCTTGAACGGCAGGTGCGCGACGCGGTTTTCCTGCACTTCCTTGTCGCCCTGCGTGATGATGTAGACGGGGAACTTCGCCGTCAGCAGATCGACCGCCTCGATCGTGCCGGGCTTGACCTTGGCGACGGTGCTGAACACGTCTTCCGCGAAGCCGCGCACCGTTTCGATTTTTGCGGCGCCGGCCTTCGGCACATAGTGCAGCAAAACTTTTTCGAACACGTCGGGGTAACGCTCGCGGGAGTAGCCTTGCGTCTTGAACAGTTCCTTGTCCATCCGCGCCAGCGTCCGGCGCGCCTCCGCCAGCGGCACATCGTAGTGATGCAGGTAGCCAGACATCACCGCCGCCGCCTCTTCATAGAGGACGGTGTTGACGATTAGCGTGTCATCCATATCCAGAAAAATGGCTTTGATCATGTCATAACTTATAGCAAGTCTTGCGCATTAAGAAAATACCATTATAAGAAATACAGCATAATTTTAAACATAAGGCTGTAATAATCGCAATAGAAGGCTATTACTTTGTTTCATATTCGGTCTAAGCCCTTGCGTAGATCCTGATTTTATGGCCTTTATCGGGCACAACAACGTTTATTGATTTTATGTCTATTGTTTGCCAAGAAGTTACCGATCCTAAAGAGATGCAAGACTGCCTCGCCTTGCGGCACGCCGTGTTCGTCGGCGAGCAGAACGTCGAGCCGACGGTAGAACTGGACGGGCTGGATGCGGAATGCCGCCACTTCGCGCTCAAGGACGACGGCAGGATCATCGCCACCTGCCGCGTGCGCCGCCTCGGCAGCGCCGCCAAGATCGAACGCATGGTCGTCGCCAGGGACTCCCGCCGTCAGGGCATCGGCCTCGAGCTGATGAAATACGTCCTGCACGACATCATGCACACGGGCGACTTTCAATTGCTGAAGCTGAGCGCGCAATCCGACGCCGTGCCGTTCTATGAGCGCCTGAACTTCCAGAAACGCGGCCCCGAATATATCGAAGCCGGCATGCCGCACTACGAAATGATCAGAGAACTATAAATAAGAGACTGTTATTTATAGTTATTATTTCTATTTTTCATAGACATTGACATTCCGCCGCCGCCTCTTTATAAGCTTTGTGTCCATAACAACAGAGTATAAGAGCATGTGCGCAGATATCGTAGTCGTAGGCGGCGGGCCGGTCGGGCTCTGGACGGCCATTCAGGCCAAGAAGAACAATGCCGCGCTCGAGATCACCGTCTATGAACGCTACACCGAATACCAGCGCTCCCACGTGCTGCGGCTCGAACACGCCTCTCTCCTCCTCTGGTCGAAAATGAAGAACGACGCCGCCGAGACCGCCTTCCTCGAAGACGTCACCGGCAAGAGGAAACTCTCGCAGGTCTTCGCCAAATCCGCCACCGCAAGCGCGGTTTACATCGCCACCAACGATCTTGAAAACGCGCTGAAAGACTATGCCGCGAAGCTCGGCATTCATGTGATCTACAAGAAGATCGAAAGCCCCGACGAAGCGGAAGCCCTGCACCCCGAATGCCGCCTGTTCGTCGCCGCCGACGGCGCGCGCAGCAAAATGCGCGAGGACGTTTTCGGCAAGGACATTCTCGATGAAACCACGCTGCAGCATATCGTCGAGATGAAATACAAGGCCGACGGCAAAGCGGGCAAGCTCACCATGGCCGAAGCCCTCAAGACCGCCAAGCTGGTGGAAAGCCAGATTTTCGAATATGTCGGGCGCGAGAGAAACGGCGAAACGCCTGTCACGCTGCGCTTTTTCGTCGATAACGACACCTACGAAAAGATGCCCGAAGCGACGTTCAAAAAGCCGCTGGCGCATGACGACACGCATCTGCCCGCAACGCTCGCCGAAGACATCAAAACCTACATGGCCGTGCGCCGCGAGAAAGCGGGAGAACACTACCAGCAAGGCTCGGGCAAGCTCAGCAAGCTCACCCTCTCCGTCTACAAGGCCAAAAAATTCGCCGCCACGCGCGGGGGAAAGGCCTGGTTCCTCGCCGGCGACGCCGCTATGGGGCTGCCCTATTTCCGCTCACTCAACGCCGGCATGATCATCGGCTCGCAGCTCGGCGGCATTCTCGCGCAAGGTCCGCTGTCGCGCACCGCCAAGGTCGGCGCCTACAATCTCCTCCAGCCCGCCGACACCATGATCGAGATCGCGGGCGCGAAAGCCAAAAACCAGGGCATCAAGGCGCTCGACGCCTTCCGCAAGCTCGACGCGAAGAACCCCTTGAGCCCGCTGAAATGGGGCAAGGCCGACAAAAAGAAATTTAAAAAACGCCACGACCCCTAAATAATTGACATATTTGATATATCTTTTATATTGCGGGGGGATGCGCTATCCGCATAATAACTTACAAAAAATGGACGAGGACCCATGGCCAAGAACACACAGGCGCCCGCGCCGCAGACCGCCACCGACAGCAACCTGCTGATCGATTCCAAAATCGAGAACATGAAGCAGTTGCAGGCCCGCGGCGTCGATCCCTATCCGTATCATTTCGACGTGACGCACCATGCGGCGGAGCTGCAGGAGAAATATAAGGACATCGAAAACGGCGTTGAAACGGGCGACCGCGTCACCGTCGCGGGGCGCATGATGTCGAACCGCAACAGCGGCATGTTCATCGACCTCAAAGACGGCTCGGGCAAAATCCAGATTTTCAGCCACAAGGACCATCTCTCAGCGGAAGAAATGGAAAAACTCTCCTTCTTCGACATCGGCGACATCATCGGCGTCACCGGCCTCATCCGCCGCACGCCGCGCGGCGAGCTCACCATCAACGCCGAAAAGATCACCCTGCTCACCAAGTCCGTGCGCCCGCTGCCGGAGAAATACCACGGTCTCCACGACGTCGAGTTGAAATACCGCAAGCGCTACGTCGACCTCATCATGAGCGACGAAAGCCGCGAGACCTTTAAAAAGCGCAGCCAGATCATCACCTTCATCCGCCAGACGCTGCTGAATGAAGATTTCATGGAAGTCGAAACACCGATGCTGCACCCGATCGCGGGCGGCGCGAACGCCAAGCCCTTTCTCACCCACCACAACGCGCTCGACATGCAGCTTTATCTGCGCATCGCGCCGGAGCTTTATCTGAAGCGCCTCGTCGTCGGCGGCTTCGAGCGCGTGTTCGAGATCAACCGCTGCTTCAGGAACGAAGGCATCTCGGTCAAGCACAACCCCGAGTTCACTTCCGTCGAAATCTATCAGGCCTATGCCGACTACAACGACATGATGAGCCTGACCGAACGGCTGATAGAGGGCGCGGTGAAGGCGACCCACAACGGCGAAACCAAGATCAAATACGGCGAGAACGAGATCGACTTCAAGGCGCCGTGGCCGCGCAAAACCATGACCGGCCTGGTGAAGGACAAAACCGGAATCGACTTCATGACGATCACCGACGCCGCCAAAGCCGCGGAAGCCGCCGAAAAATTCGGCGTCTCCGTCAAGCCCGGCTCCAACTGGGGCGAAGTGGTGGAGGCCGTGTTCGGCGAAAAGGTCGAGGAGACGCTCATCCAGCCCATCCACGTCACCGACATGCCCAAAGACATCTCGCCGCTCGCCAAGGCGCACCGCGACAACGACATCCTCACCGAACGCTTCGAGACCTACGTCAACGCGTGGGAAGTGGCCAACGCCTTCTCGGAACTCAACAGCCCCTTTGACCAGCTTGACCGCTTCAAAAAGCAGGTCGAGGCCCGCGAGGCCGGCAACGAGGAAGCGCAGATGCTCGATGAAGACTTCGTCGAGGCGCTGGAATACGGCCTGCCGCCGACGGGCGGCCTCGGCATCGGCATCGACCGCCTCGTCATGCTGCTGACAAACTCCGCCAGCATCCGCGACGTGATTGCGTTTCCGACATTAAGAATGCATACGAAATAAAAACGCTTAAAGCCGTTAATCAAACAAGTCTGTGGCGTCAATGCCCAGCAGACCGAGCAGCTTGTCCGTGGCCTTGAAAAACGGATTGACCTCGAGTTGACCGCGCGTCACCCGCTCGTCGTGATCCCGCTGCTGCCTGTCTTTGGAAACGACCGCGTGCACTTCCGCCCTTAGTTTTTTATTATCGCTGTCCGGATGCTCCCACATCTTCAGCCTTTTGATGATCGCGTCCGTATCGGGGTCGCGCCCGTCGAGCTGGATCAGGTCGTGCGCGTACATCACCAGCGCCTCACGCGCTTCGTGATCGGTAATTTTGTGAAAATAGGCTTCCGGCTCCGCGCTTTCTTTTTCAAGCGCGTTCGCCAGCCCGTCGCGCTGTTCCTGCGTCAGAGCATAGTCGTTGGAGAGGTTTTCAAAAACCTTGGAGAAATAATCGACTTCCTTCTCGTCGCAGCCGCCGTCTTCCCATGCGATGGAAAGCAGGCAGAGCCACATATAATACTGGCTGGGCGAAAGCGCGGGTTTCTCGGACATGGGCACCTCTCAAAGGCTCTGTTGCACACCAACAGAGCCTAACGAAAACATTGCCTTCCTGTCCAGCTTTTAGGGCTTAATTCGTCGAGAAGGACTTGCCGCAGCCGCAACGGCCGGTTTCGTTGGGGTTTTTGAAGATGAAGCCGGATTCGAACTGGCCTTCGGCATAATCCATCTCCGTGCCGACGAGATAGAGCAGCGCGCGCTGGTCGACGAAGATCTTCACGCCCTTGTCTTCGACCACTTCTTCCATCGGGTTTTGCTCTTCGGCATATTCCATGAAGTAGCTCATGCCCGAGCAACCGCCCGGCTGCACGCCGATGCGCAGGCCGATGACCTCCCGCCCTTCCGGCGCCTGCGCGATAAGGGCCTTCACTTGCGCCGCGGCGCTGTCCGTCAGTGTCAATACTTGTTGTGTCATTTTCCGTTCTCCTTTTTCGAATTCAAAACATGTTCAGTTGCAATTTCGCCGTTTCCGCCATTTTGGAAGGGTCCCACGGCGGGTCCCAGATAATCTCCACCGTCACTTCGCCGACGTTTTCGATAGTCTTGATCGCGTCCGCGATCATCCCCGGCATTTCGCCCGCGACGGGGCAGCCGGGCGAAGTCAGCGTCATCTCGACGAAAACGCCGTTTTTGTCGTCGATATCGACTTTGTAAATCAGCCCCAGTTCGTAAATATTGACGGGAATCTCCGGATCATACACCTCGCGCAAGGCTGCCTGCACCAGCGGCCAGAGCTTGTGCGCGCGGCTCGCCTCGGTATAGGGCGGCTGCTGGAGCTTCTCCATATCCTCGTCGCTATAGGCGTTGCGCAACATGTCTTCGTCTGCCACCTGTTTCATCATGCGAACAGCCTTTTCGCCGTTTGCACGGCTTTGCCGAGCTTTTCCGCGTCTTCCATCGCGTTATAGAGCGCGAACGAGGCGCGCACCGTGCCCGTCACGCCGAGCGTCTTCATCAGCGGCTGGGCGCAATGATGGCCCGTGCGCACCGCGATGCCGAGCTGGTCAAACACCGTCGCCACGTCGTGCGGGTGGATTTTATCGACCGAGAAGGAGATGATCGACGCGCGCTCCGGCGCGGTGGAATAAACCGTCACGCCGTCGATGCCGGCCAGCAGCTTTTCCGCCGCATGGAAAATCCCCATCTCCCGTGCGTGTACCGCCGCGCGGTCGATGCCGTTCAGATAATCGATCGCCGCGCCGAGGCCGATCGCTTCGACAATCGCGGGCGTGCCCGCCTCGAAGCGGATCGGCGGCTCTTTATAGGTGATGGCGTCGAAGGCCACATGCTCGATCATCTCGCCGCCGCCCTGATAGGGCGGCAGGGCGTCGAGTTCCGCATAACGGCCATAAAGCACGCCGATGCCCGTCGGGCCATAAAGCTTGTGCCCCGTGAAGACATAAAAATCACACCCCAGCGCCTGCACGTCCACATCAAAATGCACGATCGCCTGGCTGCCGTCGATCAAAACCTTCGCGCCGACGGCGTGCGCCTTTTCCACTATTTTTGCGACATCGACAATCGTGCCGAGCACGTTGGACATCTGCGTGATGGCGACCATCTTCGTCTTCGGCCCGAGCAGCTTTTCAAAAGCCTCCATATCGAGCGAACGGTCCGCCTTTACCGGCACGATTTTCAATTCAACGCCGCGCTGCTGTTTTAAAAAATACCATGGCACGATATTGGCGTGATGTTCCAGCTCGGAGATGATGATCTCGTCGCCTTCTTTCAGAGATTGCCCGAAGCAGGAGGCCACAAGGTTGATCGCCTCGGTGGCGTTGCGGGTGAAGACGATTTCCTTCTCCGAGCCTGCGTTGATGAACTTCGCGACTTTGCCGCGGGCGGCCTCGAAAGCCGCGCTGGTCTCGGCGCTGAAGCTGTAAACGCCGCGGTGGACGTTGGCGTAATGCTTTTGCATCACATGGTCCATCGCGTCGATGACGGCTTGCGGCTTTTGCGCCGAGGCGGCGCTGTCGAGATAAACGACCGGCTTGCCGTTGACGGTTTGCGCCAATGCGGGAAAGTCGCTCTTCAGATCGAGCGTTTGCGCGATTGTGTTCAATGCCTGAGCCATGCCCTGATCCGCTCCTCATAGACTTCGCGCACGGGCGAGAAACTCACTTCCGCCAGCACGGTGTTCAGGAATGATTCGATTAAAAGAGATCTGGCCTCTGCCTGCGGGATGCCGCGGCTTTGCAGATAAAAAAGGGCTTCGTCGTCAATCTGGCCCGACGCGGCGCCATGGGCGCACTTCACGTCGTCGGCGTAGATCTCTAGCTCCGGCTTAAAGCTTGCTTCTGCTTTTTCGGACAGCAGTAACGCATGATTAAGTTGGTTGCCATCTGTTTTTTGTGCAGCACGACGTACATGTATTTTCCCTTGGAAAACTGAACGAGCCTGATCATCGACCACTCCTTTAAAATGCTGGACGGATTTTCCGTCCGGTTCAAAATGATCAGTCAAAACCGTGAAATCGTGACATTGCTGATCTTTCAATAAATAAGCGCCAGTTAACTTACTCGAAATTCCAGAATCAATCAACAAATTTCGGTATTCCTGACGCGATAACTTGCCGCCTGTGGCATAACTAAACCCCTCAAAAGACGAGTCTTTTTGTTGCTGAAGGGTCGTATAAGAAAAATGGCAGGCGGTCGCGCTTTCTTCCTCTAATTTATAACATTTCAACCGTGCGGAGGGTTCCAAAGCGATTCCCGCGTAGATATTGGTGAAATAAGCGCCTGTGCCGGTGTGCCGCTCGATGACGGTCAGGCTGCTGTTTTTGCCGAGCCAGTAAAGGCAACGCGGGTAAAGCGCGGGCGCTTTATCTGTGTCGCCGACATTATAAAACAAAACCTCGAACGGCTGCGTGACCTCCGCGCCCGCTTTCACGGTCACCACCACGCCGTCGTGCGTGTAGGCCGCGTTGAGCGCCTTGAAGGGCGCCTTGCCAAGATCGCCGACGGTGACCAGATGCTCTTCGATGCCCTCGACCTGCACCGAGGCATCCATCAGGCTCATGACGATCACGCCTTCGGGCGCGTCGCTCAGCTCCGGCCTGTATTTGCCGTTGACCAGAACGATGCGCGCGGAATTTTCTAAAAGCGGCTGCGGCAACGCGTTGACGTCAAATGCGGGCGCCTCGAGGGCATAATGAAAATCTCCGTCCGTCAGCTGGCGAAGCTGCGTATATTGCCAGCCTTCCTGCTTGGGATGCGGAAATCCTGTGTGTGCGAAAGCCTCCGCGCCCGTATGGCGCAGGGCCTTGACCCAGTCCGCAGCGGGCTGTTCGCCCAGCTTTTGCGCGTCCTCCAGCCACGGGAGCGTGGCGTCAATCACCGCCTCTTGTTGCAGGAAAGCGTTCATATTGATTTATCGCCTGCGCGGAGGGCAGCGTCTCCTGTATATTCGGCATAGCCTTTGTCTTCCAGTTCCAGCGCGAGCTCCGGCCCGCCGGTCTTGCGGATTTTGCCGTCTGCCAGCACATGCACGATGTCCGGCTTGATGTGTTTGAGCAGGCGCTGATAGTGTGTGATGACAAGGAAGGCGCGGTCTTTTGAGCGCAGGGCATTGACGCCCTCCGCAACCACTTTCAGCGCGTCGATATCAAGCCCGCTGTCCGTTTCGTCGAGGATAGCCAGCTTCGGCGCCAGCATCGCCATTTGCAGGGCCTCGTTGCGTTTTTTCTCGCCGCCGGAAAAGCCGACGTTCACGCCGCGTTTCAGCATCTCCGCATCCATGCCGAGCTGCGCCATTTTTTCCTTTTGCAGTTTCAGGAAATCGACGGGAGAAAATTCCTTTTCGCCGCGCGCCTTGCGCACCGCATTGAGCGCAGTTTTCAAAAACATCGTGGTGGACACGCCGGGGATTTCCACCGGATACTGGAACGCCAGAAACATGCCAGCCGCCGCGCGGCCTTCCGGCGCCAGCGCAAGCAGATCTTGCCCCAGAAACGTAACCTTTCCTTTTGTCACTTCATAGCCCGGGCGCCCTGCCAGAACGTAAGACAGCGTCGATTTGCCCGAGCCGTTGGGCCCCATCACCGCATGCACCTCGCCCGCCTTCACGGTGAGGTTGATGCCTTTCAGCACTTCGCGTCCGCCGACTTCCGCATGGAGGTTTTCTATCTTTAACATTGTCATCCCACGGCCCCTTCCAGAGAAATCGCGACCAGCTTTTGCGCCTCGACGGCGAATTCCATCGGCATCTGTTGCAAGACTTCACGGCAGAAGCCGTTGACGATCAGCGCTACCGCCCCTTCTTCGCCGATGCCGCGCTGGCGGCAGTAAAAGAGCTGATCCTCGCCGATCTTTGAGGTCGAGGCCTCGTGCTCCAGCATCGCGCTCATGTTTTTGTTCTCGATGTAGGGCACGGTGTGCGCGCCACATTCATGACCGATCAGCAGGCTGTCGCACTGCGTAAAGTTGCGGGCGTTTTCCGCGCGACCGGAAATGCGCACAAGGCCGCGATAGGTGTTGTTCGAGTGCCCCGCCGAAATCCCCTTGGAGATGATGCGAGACTTGGTGTTCTTGCCGATGTGTATCATCTTCGTGCCCGTGTCGGCCTGTTGGTAATTGTTGGTGAGCGCGACGGAATAAAACTCGCCGACGCTGTCGTCGCCCTGCAAAATGCAGCTCGGATATTTCCACGTGATGGCGGAGCCCGTCTCGACCTGCGTCCATGAAATTTTTGACCGCGCGCCCTTGCAGATGCCGCGCTTGGTGACGAAGTTGTAAATCCCGCCCTTGCCGTTCTCATCACCCGGATACCAGTTCTGCACCGTGGAATATTTGATCTCCGCATCTTCCATCGCGATCAGCTCGACCACGGCGGCGTGGAGCTGGTTTTCGTCGCGCATCGGCGCGGTGCAGCCTTCGAGATAGCTGACGTAGGAACCTTTTTCGGCGACGATCAGCGTGCGCTCGAACTGCCCGGTCTTCGCTTCGTTGATGCGGAAGTAGGTGGAAAGCTCCATCGGGCAGCGCACGCCCTCCGGAATGTAAACAAACGTGCCGTCGGTGAAGACGGCGGCGTTGAGGCAGGCATGCTTGTTGTCGGTATAGGGCACGACCGAGCCGAGATATTTTTGCACCAGTTCCGGATATTTCCGCACTGCCTCGGAGATCGAGCAGAAGATCACACCCGCATCGGCCAGCTTTTCGCGAAACGTCGTCGCCACCGAAACACTGTCGAACACCGCATCCACCGCGACGCCCGCCAGCATTTCCTGCTCGCGCAGCGGGATGCCGAGCTTCTTGTAGGTCTCCAGCAGCTTGGGATCGACTTCGTCGAGACTCTTCGGTTTCGTGGCGGTTTTCGGCGCGGCGTAATAGTAGGCGTCCTGATAATCGATCGGCGGGAACGAGACTTTCGCCCAGCGCGGCTCCGGCATATCCAGCCAGTGTTTATAGGCCTTCAGTCGCTGCGCCAGCAGCCATTCCGGCTCGTCTTTCTTGGCCGAAATCAGTCGCACGATGTCTTCGCTTAAACCTTTCGGCGCGCGGTCGCTTTCGATCTCGGTGACAAATCCGGCCTCGTACTTTTTATCCAGTAATGTTTCAGGCGCAATCGGCATCAACGTCCTTTGTAAAGTCGGGCACGTTGCCGCAGGCGGGCGTGCTCAACATATCTTGCAGTTTCACGCCGTCGAGCGCGGACTTGATCGCATCGTTAACACGGCCCCAGTTTTCCTTGGTCGGACACGTATCCCACATGTTGCAATGCTCCTTCTCGTCGTCGACGCAACCGACGATCGCGATCGGCCCGTCCATCACGGCGATAATCTCGCCGATGGAAATTTGGTCCGCCGGTTTCGCCAGACGATAGCCGCCCGCCGCGCCGCGCATCGAGGTGACAAGCTCGCCCTTCGCCAGCATCTTCAAAACCTTGGCGATGGTCGGCTCGGGGATGCCCGTCCGGCTCGCAAGATAATGCGCGCTGCTGCTCACGCCGTCCTTGTCATGCGCGGGGCTGTCGGCCGCCTCGTGCACGAGTTGTCCCATAACCGCAATCGCGTAATCAGTCAGTTTTCCCAATTTTATCATAGCTTGTTCCTTTGTCGTACTAAATTAGTCCTGTTTCTATTCTTAATATGAGCGGATTATAGCCCTAGTTTCCTGTAATGCGAGAAAAACGAACAAATAATCTTGTAAAATAAGGTATTTAAATACCGTTTTTTGAAACGATCTGAAAAATTATAATTTTCTTAATCAAATAAATCCATAATGACTGTATGTGACGGGGGAATTGTGGGTTTACAAGACGATATCACGGATGACGATGCGCTTTCCGGCACCGGAAAACATCCCGGTACAGCGATTCTCATCGGCCTGCCCGACGAGCTGGCCGAATGGGCCGACCAGAACCGTGAGCTCATCCTGCGCGTTCAGGGCGCGCTCAAGAGCAGCTACGCCGGCCTGACCCACGACCAGCTGTGGGAAACCATCGCCGCCAGCTGCTCGCCCGAGTGGCAGGTGGCGCATGCCGACCTGCGGGATGCGGAAAAAAAGTGGAACAACCTGCATCATCCTTCCAACATGTCGCTCGGCGCGATCGGTCAGGCGCTCGACAGCGACGAGACAGACACGGCGGGCGATCGTTACGCGCTCTCGCTCTCGCACTTCACCATCATCGACGAAGGATTGCGCCAGCGCCCCGACCTTGAAAATCTGCTGAACGTGCTGCTGGTGCAAAAGCGCATGCTCGGCCAGTCGGAAGGCGGAACGCGGCGCATGTTGCTCTCCGCAGAACAGCTGGCGGACATAAATCCGCTCAGCGACGAGTTCCGCCGCGCGTCGCGCCCGCCGAGCGCGGCGGTGCGGCATTTCAGGGCCGCCATGCGCACGCTGCTCCTGCCGCGCGAAAAGCGCGAGGTTACCGGATTGATTGTTCCCTGGTCGCCAAAAATCTGATCTGCGGCCAGTTTTCGTTCGCATTGTCGAGATGCCACGCGTTGCGCGCGAGGAAGACGGGGTTGCCGTCATGATCTTCGGCGATATTCGGCAAGTTTTGCGCGACGAACTTCTCCATCGCGCCGTTGTCATCCGATTCCAGCCAACGCGCGGTGTGCAGCGCCGTCTGCTCGAAATGGACGGGAAGATTGTATTCCGTGCGGATGCGGTCGGCGAGAATTTCGAACTGCAGCGGCCCGACGACCCCCACCACCCAGCTTGAATCCATCCGCGGCTTGAAGACGCGAGCCGCGCCCTCTTCCGCCAGTTGCAGCAGCGCCTCGCCGAGGTGCTTCGCCTTCAAGGGGTCATCCAGCCGCACGCGCTGCAAATGCTCGGGCGCGAAGCTCGGAATGCCGGTGACATGCAGGCTTTCGCCCTCGGTCAGCGTGTCCCCGATGCGCAGGTTGCCGTGGTTGGGGATGCCAATGATATCGCCCGCAAACGCCTCTTCCGCCACCTCGCGCTCCTGCGCGAAGAACATCAACGGATTGTGAACGGTGATCTGTTTTCCCGCGCGCACGTGATTGAGCTTCATACCGCGCTTGAAGTGGCCGGACGAAAGACGCGTGAAAGCGATGCGGTCGCGGTGCTTCGGATCCATGTTCGCCTGAATTTTAAAGACGAAGCCGGTGACTTTGTTTTCCGTCGTTTCGATCGTGCGCTCGACGGCGGGCTGCGGCTGCGGCGGCGGGGCGATTTTTTTGAGGCCGCCCAAAAGCTCGCGCACGCCGAAATTATTGAGCGCCGAGCCGAAGAACGCCGGCGACAAATGCCCTTCGCGGTAGGACTTCACGTCCATCGGCTTGCAGGCGCCGCGCACCATCTCGACGTCCTCGCGCAGCTTGGCAGCGGCGTGTTCGGGCAGCAGCTTGTCGAGCTTGGGGTCGTCCAGCCCCTTGCATTGCTCCGCTTCACCCAGCGTCGTGCCTTTGCTCCGCGCCATCAGCATCAGTTGATCGTCGAGAATGTCGTAGCAGCCGAGAAATTCCTTGCCCATGCCGATCGGCCAGCTGGCGGGCGAAACGTCGAGCGCGAGCGTTTTTTCGATCTCGTCCATCAGCGTGAACGGGTCCTGCCCTTCGCGGTCGAGCTTGTTGATGAAGGTGATGATCGGCAGGTCACGCAAACGGCAGACTTCGAAAAGCTTGCGCGTCTGCGCCTCGATGCCCTTGGCGTGGTCGATGACCATGATCGCGCTGTCGACGGCGGTCAGAGTCCGGTAAGTGTCTTCCGAGAAATCCTCGTGGCCCGGCGTGTCGAGCAGGTTGAACTTGATGCCGTCGTATTCGAACGTCATGACCGAGGAGGCGACCGAAATGCCGCGCTCCTGCTCGACCTTCATCCAGTCCGAGCGCGCCATGCGCATGTCGCGCCGCGCCTTGACCGCGCCCGCCTGCTGGATCGCGCCGCCGAACAGCAGCAGTTTTTCGGTCAGAGTCGTCTTGCCCGCGTCGGGGTGCGAGATGATGGCGAAAGTGCGCCGGCGGTGAATTTCATCGTTCATAGTCATGGTTTAGAATATTTTACCCTCAAACGGATTTTCGCCGTCCGCGCTCTCGACCTCGATCACCCAGACATCGGGGTCGCGCGCGACGCCCTTCCGGATATACTCATCGGCGCGGGTTTCGTCAACGATTTCGCTGTCAAAGGGGTTGCTCCAGCCCAAATTCCCGTCCATATCGCGGCTCTGGTTGAGGATTTTCGTCTTTTTGTCGGGCAAGACGAGGCGCACAGTGACCGTGCCCGCCGCAGGCGCGCCTTTGTGGACGATATAAACCGGGATGCCCGCCGTCATGCACTGGCGGAGATAGCCCGCGACCAGAAGCTCCGTGGGCAATCTCTCCGTCATGTTTTAAAAAATACTGACCGGCGCGTAGGCCGAAAGGGTGCGCTCCGGCGGGAAATCGATATGCACCGTCGTGCCCTTGCCTTCTTTCGATTCCATCGTCAGAAAACCGCCGTGCAATTCCGTCATCGCCTTGGCGAGCGGCAAGCCGAGGCCGGTGCCCTGACTGGTGTTATGACGCGGATCGTTCACCTGGCCGAAAGGCTCCATCACGACCTTCAGCTTGTCGGCGGGAATGCCGCAGCCCTGATCGGAGATGGAAATGCGGATGTGCCTGTCGGGCTTGAGTGTGGCGCGCACCTTGACGCTCTTTCCCACGGGCGAAAACTTGACGCCGTTGGAGACGAGATTGATGAGAATCTGGCGCAACAGGCGCTGGTCCGCCCTGACGTGCGGCAGGTCCTTGTCGACCTTGAAGTCGAGGCCGACGGATTGCGTCTTGGCGCGGTCGTTCATGATGCGCACGACGGAATCGAGCACCTCGTTGATCGCAACCTCGCTCTCGATCAGCTCGACGCGGCCCGCCTCGATCTTCGACATGTCGAGCACGTCGTTGATGATGTCGAGCAGGTGGCGCGAGCTGAAATGGATGTCCTCCATATATTCTTCGTATTTCGGGTTGTTGAGCGGCCCGAACAGGTGGTTCTTCATCAGCTCAGAAAAGCCGATGATGGCGTTGAGCGGCGTGCGCAGCTCGTGGCTCATGTTGGCGAGGAAGGCCGATTTGGCGCGGTTGGCGGAGTCCGCCTCTTCCTTGGCGCGTTTCATCGAGTTCACCAGATGCTTGCGCTCGGTGATGTCGCGGATGGCCGAGACCATGAAGCGCCGCTTCTGGCTCAGTTCCAGAAGCGCGGTGGTGATGACGACGTCGGCGACGCTGCCGTCCTTGCGCAACAGCTGCACCTCGCGCGAGCCCTGCCGCCCGTGGTCGATGAACGCCGCGTGCAGGCGCCGCGAAAGGGCGCGGTCTTCCGGCGGGACGATCATCAGAAATTCCTCGCCCAGCAGAGTGTCGCGCTTCCAGCCGTATTCTTTCAGGAACATGTCGTTGACGCGCACGATGCGGCCGTGATGGTCGGTCACGATGATGCTCATGCCGCTCGCGTCGAACAGCGCTGTCATCAGCATCAGCGCGTCGTCGCGCTCGTGCTGCAGGTGCATGCTGTCGGCCATGTCGGGGCGGATCGTCACGTCGATGTAATGCACCGCGCCGCCGGCATCGAAAATCGGGCTTAAGATAAACGTCTGCACCTTCACGCCGCCGGGGAAGCGCGGCAGCACGTTGAAGGTCGTCGTCTTGCGCGTCTTGATGCAATTGCGGAAGGCGTGCTCCATCTGCTCGGCCACCTTGCCCTCGAAGAGCTCGGCCGGCGTGCGGCCCAGCATATGTTCCCGCGGCATTTCGAAATAGGCGGCGGCGGCGGCGTTGACCTCCGCATATGCGCCCTTGTGTTCCGCATCCACGGCCACGATCATGCGGCCAACGGGCGACTTCATGAAGAATTCACGAAAGTCGCGATCGGTAACATCAGTGCCGGAAATGTCGTTTTTGTCGATAACGCTCATAAGCTGCCTTGCGTACTGCACGTCCCACTCCTTTTATTGTTAGCATGTAAATAACCAAAAACTGGTTAATGAACAGTTTCCAACCGGCTTGAATAAAAGGATTTTTTAATTTCATAAGGCGAAAAAAACGGACATACGAAAAAAAAAGCCCATTTGCTTTACGGCAAATGGGCTTTAAAAGCTCTAAATATTCGTTCCGGTTAGGCCGTCTTTTGGGCGGCGGCCTTTTTGACCGTACGGCGGGGCTTCTTCGGCGCGGGTTCCGGCTTGCCGACCTTGGCGACCAGTTGCTTGCGGAACTTGCGCAGGCGCACCGGCAGCTTCGTCGGCGCGGTACCCATCAGGAAGGCGTCGATGCCGCCTTTATGCTCGACCGTGCGGATGCCGTTCGTAGTGCAGGTAACCGTGATGCTCTTCTTCAAACCCGTGCTGAAAAACGAGGCTTCCTGCAGGTTGGGCAGGAAACGGCGCTTGGTCTTGTTGTTGGCATGGGAAACCTTGTTGCCGACCATAGGGCCTTTTCCCGTGATTTCACAAAGTCTCGACATTATCTTCATCCTTCTCGAAAAAACTTATAGACGGGCAACATATGTCAAGAAATCAAGCGCCGTCAAGCCTTTTTAAATCTAATATTTACATAACCTAATATTTACGCGAACGCAAGGCCGTTGTATACTGGGCGCAGCGGGGAGCGGATGCCCCGCCGTGCGGTCGAGGGGGATTTTCCGCTCCATTCACACGCCATATATATGTCCCTTGCAAAGGCCGCCATGCCCTTTTTGAACAAGACGTCCCAAAAATCCATTCCCGTTACGCCCGTCAACACCGCCACATTGCAGAAATGGCTGAAAAAACAAAGCCAAACACGGCAAAACTGGGTTGCCGCCACAGGCTTTACCGCCGCCGCAGGAGCGATTCTGGCCCTGCCGGACGAAAACGGCGGGGTCGAGCGGGTGCTGTTCGGTCTGCCCGATCAGGGCACGCTTTACGCCTATGCCGCCCTGCCCGCGCAGTTGCAGGACAATGCCGCCGGATATTACATCGATGCGCGCCTGAACCGCTTTGAAGCCACGCAAATCTGCATCGGCTGGGCGCTCGGCTGCTACCGTTTCGACCGCTACAAGAAAAACAATAAAAATTGCGCGCGACTCGTCTGGCCCGCCAACGCCGATAAAAAGGCCGTCGACGCCGCGGTCAAGGCCGTCGCGCTGGTGCGCGATCTCGTCAACACGCCCGCCAACGACATGGGTCCCGCCGAACTTGCGGCGGCCGCGAAAAAGCTCGCCGGCTCTTTCAAAAAGGCGCACGTGAGCGTCATCACCGGCGAAGACCTGTTGAAGAAGAATTATCCCGCCGTCTACGAAGTCGGCAAGGGCAGCCCGCGCACGCCGCGCCTGATCGATATCCGCTGGGGCAACCCGAAGCACAAGCGCGTGACGCTGGTCGGCAAGGGCGTCTGCTTCGATACCGGCGGGCTTGACCTCAAGCACTCCGCGGGCATGCTGCTGATGAAAAAAGACATGGGCGGCGCGGCGCACGTCTTCGGCCTTGCGCAGATGATCATGGCGCACAACCTGCCCGTTTGTTTGCGCGTGCTGGTGCCCGCGGTGGAAAACTCGACCGGCGGCAACAGCTACCGCCCGGGCGACATCATCCAGACACGCAAGGGCCTCAGCGTCGAAGTCGGCAACACCGATGCCGAAGGCCGCCTCGTCCTCGCCGACGCGCTTTGCGAGGCCAGCAGCGAAAAGCCCGCCCTGATCGTCGATTTCGCCACGCTGACGGGCGCGGCACGCATCGCCCTCGGGCCGGACCTGCCCGCGATGTTCAGCAACAACGACCGTATCGCGAACGCGCTGCTGAAATCCGCGGCGCGCGTCGAGGATCCGCTGTGGCGCATGCCGCTGTGGCAGCCTTACAAAGCCTGGCTTAACAGCAAGATCGCCGACAGCAACAACGTCGCCTCCAACACCTATGCGGGCGCGAGCGTCGCCGCGCTGTTCCTCGAAAAATTCGTCGACGCGGACATTCCGTGGGTGCATATTGACACCTTCGCGTGGAACCCGTCCGCCAAACCGGGGCGACCCGAAGGCGGCGAGGCGCTCGGACTGCGCGCCGTGTTCGACATGATACAAAGGACGTTCGGAAAAAAATAAGCCGCGGGGGGTGACATCAATGCAATTCCAGATCGCCAGCCGCGCCGCCGACGTTTGCGGCGTACCGGATGCGGACGTCTTGCGCGGCAAGTACGAAACGCAGCTGGTCATGGGCGAGCTTTTCGACGTCACGGAAGAAGCGGACGGCTGGTGCAGGGGCACTTGCGTGCACGACGGCTATGCCGGATACGTGGAGCGCCGCCACCTGACAAAAGAGATCACCGTGCCGACGCATATCGTCGTCACGGCGCGCAGCAACACCTATGTTTCGCCTTCGGTCAAATCGGCCTTCAGGGGTGCTTTGAGCTTCGGCAGCCTGATCAAAGTCACGGATATCGGGCAGGACTTCGTGCAGATGGAAGGCGGACACTGGATTTTCAAAAAGCACATAGCGGACATCGGGCACATCGAGAAAGACCATATCGCCACGGGGAAAAAATTCCTCGAAACGCCCTATTACTGGGGCGGGCGCAGCGGCTTCGGCATCGACTGCTCGGGGCTGGTGCAGGTGTGCCTCGGCCGCGCCGGCCTCAAAACGCCGCGCGATTCGGAAGTCCAGGAACACGCCATCGGCCGCGCCGTCGATACGCCGCAAGCGGGCGACATCATCTTCTTCAGAAAACACGTCGGCATGATGGCGGACGACGTCAACCTGCTCCACGCCAACGGCACGCACATGAAGACCGTGATCGAGCCTCTCAGCGACGTCATCGCGCGGTGCGGCGAAGTCACCTCCATCAGGCGAATCTAACGGACGAGCAAAAGAAAAGAGCCGGTGCAAAACACCGGCTCTTTGTCTTTAGCTCTCAAGAACGATCAGTTCAGTTTGAAACCGACGTCGCAGTCGTTCGAGGTGCTTGCCTCGACATAGCCTGTCGCATTGGTCATGCAGTTTGCCGTATTACCAATACCGAGAACGCTGCCCGTCGTCGGGTTACCGTCATCCATCTTACGGTCGATCTGCGCGGCCTGACCCGGCGTCATCGAGTTCTGGCCCAAAGTGGTAGACGGGTCAGCCGTAGACATCGTGTCAAACGTATACAGACCGGACCAGTTCGTGCCCGCCGCCGTGACGTTGGACACAAGCAGCCCTGATCCGAGCTTGGATTGCGGCACGTTTCCGCCGAAAACGATCGTCGTCGTTGCCGTGCTGTTCAAAGCGCCATACGGATTCGAGACGCCCGACAGATAACCAGCTTCGGTCAACTCGGTAAAGAAGCAGATGTTCTCGGTACCCGTAGCCGACGTATAGAGGTTTGCCGGAGGCGTTGTCGTGTCGCCGGGCGTCACACCGACGATACCGTCACCGTTACCGTCGCATGTAGTAGCCGCCATGTTAGGCACGCGCGTGGCAACGCTCGGAACGTCACCCGGAAGACCCGAATAGGCGTCCTGGAAGCTCGTTTCCGCGGCCTGCAGGCCCTGGAACTGCGTCATTTGCGCCGTGACGCGAGCGTTGTCGATAAGCTGTTGCCCCTTAAGGATACCGCCGATGAGAAGACCGATAATGACCAGCACGATGGCCAATTCCACCAGCGTGAAGCCTTTCTGTTTGTGTAGCCTTGATAACTCTTTCATGATCCTAATAACTCCCTATGATGCGTTAAAATCCCACATGCCCCGCAACCGCGAACAGTCGAAAAAACATGCCTTACAAGTGTGGTGCCCTCCTCCCCATAGTTCAATAAAAAAGTTAAGCCTTCGTTTAAATCTGAAAACCGTACGAAGAGATTATTCATCAATGTAGCAAAATGATACGCATTTATACTTCTATGTAAATGATGCGACACCATTCCTATCGTACTTTTAGCGACTGACCATTTTGACAGATTGACAAAATGATTTATCAATTTGCACTGCTTATGGACATTCGCAGCCGGATGCACTATCTATCAGCATCCCGTCCGCAGACACTCGAAAGTTGCCGGTTGGCCGATTCTCGCAGTGGGAAATATCACAGGCCCGCCGCCTATTAAAAACAATAAGTTTCAATGTATTAACAAATCATTAAAACTTCTTTAAGCAATATTTCATTGATTAAAGATAAAATATTAGGTGATAGTCTTTAAAATGCCGGTGGCTTGTGTGCGGTGTAGTATGCCTGAAATATGGGGCGGGCAATTTAAAATGAAAGAAATGTCAAAGCATAAGAGAGCACGCGGATTCACGCTGATTGAATTGTCGGTTGTTATCGTTATTATGGGCCTATTGATATCAGGGCTCGCTCTCAGTTATTACTCCTTTTATTCTTCGTATCAATATAAGGAAACCTATTCACAGCTCGTCCGCCTGAATGATGCCTTAAGCAACTTCGGCAGCAGCTCGAAGTCCCGCCTGCCTTATCCTTCCGACCCTACACAGCCGGTTGGAAGTCCGAATTCCGGATGCGAATGCGGTGTCTGCAATCCGTTGCTGGAACCCGCTGCCTGCTTCGCATTGCAGCACGTGGGTATGGGCGGATGCTTTCATAACATTTGCAAAGTGCCGGGCGGACGTCATACAAAAGCCAACCCGAACGCGGGCAATGATCCGGTTTACATCGGAGGCTTTCCCTGGAGGACGATAGACCAGACCGTCACCACGAACTCCGGCCGCGCCGCCGTGGCAGACACGATAGATCCATGGGGATACCAGATCAACTACGCCGTGTCCTCGGGCTCTCTTAATGCCAGCACTTACGGTCAGGGATATGGTGTGATCAACATTCAATCGGCGCCTGCGCCTGCCGGCATAGACCTCGTCCAGCCTCCGGACAGCGTAGACTATGTCCTCTGGTCGGCCGGCCCAAACCACATGGGCGCTTATACGTCGAACGGCGTTATCGGCGTACCCTGCACGGCAGGCGAGGCAGACTCCGAGAATTGTCTTCACCAGTATAACATGGTCGACGCGCTCTATAACCGCGTGCCGGGCGCTAATTATTTCGATGATATCATGATGTACTCCTCGTTTACGCTAAGCCAGCTCTGGGTCTTCACTGCGCCGGGCAGCAACGATATCCACAACAAAAACCCCGGAAATGTCGGCGTCGGCACAGCCACTCCGTCTGAAGCGCTGGATGTAAACGGCACCCTATATTCTCAAGGGGAGGTTTCCATCGAACAAGTGTGTCCGAATGCAGCCAACAGCCCGAATTGCTGGAACCCCAACCTGCTGGCCGGGTCAGTACCGGGGTCGGGTCAACCGAACCCCAGCAACAACACCGTCGGGGTCGTATGTCCTGGGGCCGGTCCGAACCAAACGTATTACATCACGGGCCTGCAAAACGGAAAAATCCAGTGCAGCAGTCATCCGGTAGCATTGCCGCAAGCCTCGGCGAACACCAGCTGCTCGAATGGCATGGCCTACGGTATCGGTTCTAATGGCCAAGTCCTTTGCGGTCCATAATGAAGGAGCGAAAAAAACATATGGCATACAGCCGCCAAACATCCCGCGGATTTTCTCTCGTCGAGGTTATGATCGCAGTCGCGCTCTTCGGCATTTTCACTGGCGTCCTCATACAACAGTACACCCAATGGCGCCTGAGGCAGATACATAACCTGACGACATCGCGGCAATTTGCGGTTCAAAACGCGCTGTCGCAATATGTTCTCGAATACGGCGCACTGCCCTGTCCGGCCGACCCTGCCATACCTCCGACAGCCCCGACCGCGGGTCAGGCGGATTGCATGAATCTGGACAACTACGATCATACCACCGGCGTCGGTCCGGCGTATCCGCCCAATATCTCATGGCCGCACTGCAACGCGAATCAGGAATGTATCGTGGCCGGCGCCCGCGCGACAATAGACAACCCGACCTTTGACCCCAATACAGGTCAAAGGACATATAACGACCCCGTTCTGATCGGCACGATCCCTTATGTTGCCTTGGGCGTCAGTTTGAATGATACGATCGACGGCTGGGGCAACCGCATGACCTACGCGGTGTCCTATTATGCCACCGATCCGAATTTATTCAACTACTCGACCCTCGGCGGTGCCATCAACATCGAAGACTTCGATACCGGCCAGAACAAGATCGCACCGATGCTGAACAACGATCTGGATCCGGGCTATCAAAGCGCCAAATCTTTCATGTTCGTCTTCCTGTCGGCGGGCCCCAACGGCCGCGGCGCCTGGAATTACGAAGGCGCGCAGCCCAACCCCTGCCAGATGGGCGTGCCGATCGCCCTGGACTCGACGTACACGGGGCCTTCGACGGGACGGGACAATGAAAACTGCAACAATGATTCCACGTTCCTTTACACCGCAAACAGCAGCTCTGCGGGCGCGCAGGATATCTATTCGACCGCCACCGGTCCTTTCTTCGATGACGACTACTTCATGGTGTGGCAGCTCGATCTCTCTCAGGACGCATGGATGGCCTACTCTCAAAACCTTAAAAGGGCAGGGAATAAAACCGGCGGAAAAGTCGGCATCGGCACGTCGGCGCCGACTGTAAACCTCGACGTCATGGGCAACATCAAGGCCGACAACGTCCAGTCAGATATTTACTGCGACGAGACCACCGGAAAATGTTTCAATCAGCAGCTGCTCTCGCCCGGGCTGGATTGCAATAACGGGATCATGACCGGCATCGCCAACGGTCAGCCGCAATGCCAAACAATGATCGACTCATCGCAAATTCAAAAGCCGCAGCAGTGCCCCCCGGGGGAATTCGTTACTTCAATTGTAAACGGAGTTATACAATGCAATTTTCCTCCTTAAGAAACAGTCATAAGGATAACAGCTTCATCCGGGGCTATACGCTGCTTGAGTTGGCCGTCGGCCTGCTCATTATGGGGGTCATGCTGGCCAGCATCAGCCATGTCTCCACCCAGTATTTGAAAGCCGAAAAGGAGAATACGACGCTGAACAACGAGAGCCTTCTCACCTCCGCCATCAACAGCTATCTGGCGGAAAAAGGCCACTACCCCTGTCCGGCGCCGTTCGTGCCGCGCACGGACACCGCAGACTACGGCATAGCCGGAGACTGCACGGACACCAGCGTCAACGTGGGCGAGTGCAACAAAAATGGCGGCACGGCGTCAGACAACTATTGCGTTCAGCAAAGCGACCGGGTGCTTTATCCGAAAATCCCGACCGCTCCCGGCTATCAACCTGCCGACTGGCCGCCCTCATGGTCTGTTAACAACGGCGGGCAGCCGGTCTGGCCGCCCCAGGCCTGGAACGGGCGCGTGCGCCGCGGTGAAGTGCCTTTCCGTACGCTCGGCATTCCTGAATATGAAACGCTGGACGGCTACGGCGACGAATTTCAATATGTTGTCACGGAAAATCTGGCCGTCAACGGGCGATACAACAAGGATCTCGGCGGCATAGACGTTGTCAACGGCAGCGCCACCGTTCCGGTGACCGCAACCAACCTGACAGGCCATCCTTCTCTGGTTCCCACGCCGAAAGACAGCTCAAGCGGCGGGGCCGTGCAATACATCCTCATCAGCAACGGCCCCGACAGGAGGGGCGCTTACACACAGTACAGCGACCTGAACCACCCCGTCTATCCGTGCCCGCTGATTACGGCGCCGTATGTCCCCTCCACACTGGACGCAGCCAACTGCCAGATCACCGCAGGAAACTGGACGGATGCCATTTACTACTCGGCCGAATACGCTCCGGCCTCCGGTCCGAGCCATTTCGATGATTTGATTAAATACTATACATCCACCACAACCCCGCTCTGGGAAGTGTCGAACGACACCAGCGGCTCCATCCACGACGTCCTTAACGCGACCGACCAGCAGAACCACGGCAAAGTCGGCATAGACCGCTCTGATCTCGCCGTTCTCAATCCGGCACCTGATGCGGCACTGCAAGTCGGCAGCCCCAACTCCAACACCGTGGCCGTGCTGGCGCAACCCACGATCGCGGGCACGGGGGATCTGGTCACGCAAAACCTCTGCTCGCAAGGCTCTCTCAACAGCAATTGCGTTCAGGCCGACCTGAGCCCGACATGCCCGGGAGGCAAAATAGCCACCGGCTTTGAAGGGAGTAGCAACCACCTGAACTGTACCGATCATACAGCAACGACCTGCCCCCCCAATGAACATATGTACGGGATAGACGCAAACGGGCAAATTCTCTGCTCGTCCACGCTGTCGTGCCCGAACAGCTCGACGTGGATGTGCGGCAATTGGGTCGGCATTACTTCCAAAAATGTCGGCGCGACGGAAACGGTGACGTCCGGCTACAATTCGTCAAAGACCTTCCAGTGCGAGGACCAGAACGGCCCGCAATGGGTTCTCCAGTCGCAAACCGGAAGTTGTACCCAGTGCAATCAAGGGTCGCAGACCAACAACATAAGCTGCAACCAATACAAAAACTGGTGGCCTTGTGGCAGTTGCTGGAGCGGCACCGTCCAACAGACGGTCACCACGAGCTGCAACCCGACGAACGTGCAGACGACTTACAGCAATACCGGCTCCTGTGTTTGCAACTCGACCTCCTACCCCCAGAACGGCATACAATGCCCGGCAGGGTTTACGGGGACCTACTCGACGAACCAAACATACGTCTGCGGCGCTAACCCAAGCACGCCCGCATCTGGACCGAATTACAGCTCGACCCAGTCGACCAGCTGCTTCTGCGACCCGACCGCGACGCAGAATCAAACGCTCAGCTGTCAGTCGGCGGGCTATAGCGACGGTTATTCCGGCCATGTGAAGCAAACACGCCAAATGCAGTGCACCTCGGCCAACACAGGCAACTGGGGTCAGTGGACGACTATCCCTAACGGCGATACCTGCACTTGCAGCAATATCATACAGTACCAGCAGATCGGCTGTCCCTCGCCGCAACAAGGCACCCAATACCAGCAGCGGCAGTTCGATTGCAACGCGAACTCCTGGGGCAACTGGGTCACGACCAGCAACACCTGCGCTTCGCTCAGCTATCAATGGAGCCTCAGCAACGGCGAAATGCCGAGCGGGACAACCAGCATCTCTCAGTCCCCAACCCTCGGCTCCAGCTGCTCGACGAACGGCGCGGTGTCGCCCTGCTACGCGCCGACCGGAACCGGCAGTTACTACAGTTACTCCAGCTGTATTTGCCAGTAACAGGGGTGATTTCTGGACCGGTTAGCCGATATACGGCGGCGCGCGCCTAGTCTTTGGCGGCACCTGATGTCCTGTTTTGCTTCTGGGGATCGTCTTCGGTCATGTTCGCCTGCCGGTACTGGGTCGGCGTGAGACTGGTGACGTCGCGGAAAGCGCGGTTAAACGACGCCAGAGAATTGAATCCCACCTCCGAGGCCACCACCTGTATGGGGATCTCCGGGCTCATCAGCATCCTTTTCGCATCTCCCACGCGGAACTCGTTAAGCAGCCGCGGCACACTCTTGCCGAAGGCCACGTTGATCACCCGTGAAAGCGTGTTCTCCGACACCTGCAGCTCGCGCGCAAGATCAGCGCGGCTGAAGGCCTGCTCGTGATAGAGCTTGTCCACCTCCATCAGCTTTTTGACTTTGGCAGCGATCTCTTTTTCCTCCGCCGTCATCGT
Organism: Pseudomonadota bacterium; assembly: GCA_021849295.1. Classification (GTDB taxonomy): domain Bacteria; phylum Pseudomonadota; class Alphaproteobacteria; order Micavibrionales; family UBA2020; genus PALSA-926. The sequence continues at coordinate 74,670 of JAJZTA010000004.1, forward strand.
TTGTCTGGTGAAGCGGGTCGGCTTGTCGCTCAGCTGAACCGGCGACGGAAAGACGCGGAACAGCATCGTGCTCGCAAGATAGACGAAAGACAGGCCCAAAACGACAAGCAGCGTATCCGCCGTCGGCTGGTCCAGACTGTTCATGGAACGCAGGAACATGATGCCGACGGCACCCGCATTTGCAACGATCAGCACCATCACCAGCCAGTAGCGCTCCATGCCGCTCCTGGCACTCCGCAAAGTGCTAAAAAGGTTTTTATGGCCCCACAGCGCCAGCATGGCAAGGCCGCCGGCAATCGCACCCAGCCATTGCAGCCAAAGAAACAAGCTCGGGCATAAAGTGTCTCCCGCTGTGCAAATGCCTGCCGTTTTATCAATAACGACCCCCGCCAGCAGCGACAGCGGCGCCAGCGTCAAAAACAGGAACTGCCGCCCTTCCGGCAGGCCCGCGCCCTTCGCGATTTGCAGAACCAGCAGATAGCACAAAAGCGGGCCCAAAACGCGCATAAACCACAATGCCAGTTGTATGCCCTGATCGTAGTCATGCAAGCGCATGGAAAACTGCAATGCAAAAGCCAGCCCTAGAACAAAGAAATAGGCCAGCGCCAGCGAGGCCTGTTTCCAGTCCCTAACGCGGAACACGATATGCACGATAATCAGCACGCACTGGGCGAATCCCGTGATAGCCAACCATTCTATGACACTAAAGGTGTTTTCAAATATGGAAGGCATGACTTAAGGCTGCCTCCCGCGCTCTTTCAGAATATGTTGCACTGCCTGCGGCGACATGCCGACCTGATGGATCAGAAAAAACGTCATATTGGAGATGTCTTGCGGCGAAATATCTTTCTGCGTGCGGAGCATATCGATCATGAGAGCGCGCGCCGCTTCCTTATCGCCCTGCTTTTCAAGAACGAATGCGGGCATCTGCCGCGCCCATGCGGGCATTTTGACGCTTTGCGGCATGTGCGCGAGGATCTGCGCCAGACGCAAGGCGAGGTTCTCGTTATACATCCGGTGCTGCGCAAGATAGATCGCCTGCACAAGCCAGCGCCATTTGGCGCCGAACGGCTCCTGACCGACGGCGGCGAGATAACGGACGACGACCGCGATATCGGCCGGCACGCGCGTCGCCCCGAAATAATAGGCAGCCAGCGTCGGCACGTGGTCGGACACCGGATCAAGGCTGCTCAGGAGCAAAAACCACTTTCCCAGTTCGTGATAATTATAATCCTTCAGAGGCGCCATGTTCACGCCGAGGTTACCGAGATTTTGCAATGACAAAGCAAGAATGCGGTATGAAAATTCCGGGTCGCCCAGCGTCATCATAACGGCGCCTGTCCTGTCCGGCACCGGCGGCACGCCTGACCAGCGCTGGTAAACGTCATGGCTGGCGCACCAGAAGAGAAAGTTCACACAAAGAATGGCGGCAAGAACGAGCTTTATACCGCGCAGTCTGTCCTGCATTTTCCCCCTGCGGGCAGCCATTAAAATTGCCGCCGCGTAAAATCAAAAGCCGATGCCGCCAGCAACAGCGCAACAAAAACCATCCCTTGCATCGCAATAAAACCGGTCACGCCCAAGTGCACTACCACCCAATGCGCGTAAACGCTTGCGTGCGGCATAAACTGCAAACCGGCAGATCTCCGCACGCCATAGACAAGCCATGTCGTCTGCCCCATCATGTCAAGGCGCGGCGTCACCATGGAAATCAGCTTCATCATACTGCCGATAATGGCGTAAAACCAGTTCGTCGGTCCCTGACTGAGGACGCCAAGCAGCGTGCCTGTCGTGCGAGAAAGCGCGTAAAGCCCTAGTGTGGCAAGGGCAGAGCCCGCCGCGCTCGACAGCACCATGGAAAAAAACAATGCCGCCACAGCCATCATCGCGAACTCGGCAGCGAGGCTTGCGCCCCAGATCAGAAGCCCTTCCATGTTGGGATGCCCTATGACGCCGACCACGACGGTGATCATGGCGGCAATCAGAAAAGCCAAAAAGGAAAAGGCCAGCGCGTGACTGACGAGAAAAGACAAACGCGAGATCGGCCGTGAAAGCAAAAACTCGACCTCTTTGTTTTCAAAGGCACGGCGGATGTAAAAGCAGCAAAACAGCACAAGGCCGATGACGCCAAGAAAGCGCAGACTGCCTGACCCGAAAACCAGCGCAAAACTGGCTCCCTCCGTGACGCTCGCCGACCCCATGAAGACGGACAGCGCAGCCCCCATCAGGATCATGAGCGCAAGGGTTACCATCAGCCTGTCCCGCATCGCGGCAGTCAGCACGTATTTAACCAATGGTTTGGAGATCATATAAATGACCTTTTAATCGTTACATATTGAAGGGGCGCGTATCGTTGCCGAACTCCTTGTAAACGCGCCGGTCCACGGGTTGGACATTGGATCCCGGCACAATCGTCGCCTGCAGGAAGATAATCAGCTCGCTTTTGTTGATGTTGTCGCCGTGATTGTGGAACAGGCTCCCCAGAAACGGCACATCTCCCAAGACAGGGACACCTATCTGATTGACCTGATTGGAGTTCTGCATCAAGCCGCCCATCACCATTGTCTGGCCGGACTGCATCTTGATAACGGAATCCATCTGCTGCACGTCCATGACCGGTATCGGGCTGTTGGGCACGGCTGACAGAGGCAGGCCGGAACTCAGAATACTAAGAGCAATGGAGGGATCTTGAGCCTTATCGATTTCCTTCGTCACGGTCGGACGCACCGCCAGCATGACCTCGCCGGTACTGACATCGGCCGTCGGCGTCACGTTCATCAGGACGCCTTCGGGCGTCGATTCCTGCTTGGAGTTATAAGTAATCGTCGGAGGAACCCCAACGGCCGTGGACGGCGTCGTTGTCACCTTGATCTCGAAGTAGATCAGGTTCTTGGCTACGTTGACGACGGCAGACTGGTTATTCATCACCGTAATGCGCGGACTGGCCAGAGAGCGCACCGTGCCGAACTCGCTCAAGGCGGTAATCACAGGCTTGAACCCGTGACCAAGATCAAGATTCAGCGCAACAGCACTGCCCGTCGTATCGGCGGGGCTAAACGGCGGCGCCGGCGTATTGATCGTAGCGGCAGGAATAAGGCGCGTCAGGTTTGCGCCCAATTGCCCCCAATCAATACCAGTGGAATATTGGTCGTTAAGGGTCACCTCAAGAACCTTGGCTTGAATCAAGACCTGTGCCAGCGCCTGATGGAGGTAGTCGTCCAGATATTTCTGTACCAGCTTTTGTTGCCGTTGCGTGGCATAAACACTGATGATTCCGGTATCCTTACTGATAGAAAACGTCGCGGGCGCATTCTTCTGCGGCGCCGATCCACCGGAAACAGAAACATTCAGCGACGGTGGCATATTCGATGGCTTTGGCGCAGGTGCAGGCGCGCCCGGCTTGCCGGGAAGTGCGGGCGGTGCAAGCGGCGGTACAACCGATGCCACGGGGTTATTCATGGTCGCCAGAGCCGTATAGTTGTCGGAAGCTTTCAAAATCTGGTCCATGCCGGATTTAAGATCCTTCCAGAAATCCACGTCGTCTTTAATATCGACACTGAAGTTGGATCCCGAACTGGCGCTCGGACCGCCACCAGTGCCACCGGCACTGCCACTAGAGATACCTGTCTGGATAGTGGACGTGCTTGTGCGCGAAAGGCTCATGTAATCGACTTTATAGTACTTGATATAAGGCCTATCGAGTTCGATACGCAGCACGTTGTTCTTGAACGTATAGCGCAGTCCAGCCATATTGCAGATGCGATCAACGACCTCGTTGAACGGACGGTCTTTGGCGGTAAAAATAATCGACCCCTGAATGTCGGGATCCATTTCAAGGTCAACGCCCGCCTGATGCGCCAATTCAAACATCAGGTCGCGCAGCGATACGGTCTGGTCGACAGAAACCGTCACCAGCGGCGACGGCAGTTGCAAGTCGCTCGGCGTAGCGACGAAAGACTGGAACGGAGGCAGCGGCGCTTCTTTCGCGGTTTTGGGCTGACGCTGGGGCGACAGGCCATCACGATAATATTGCATGCTCTTGTTCGCGCTGCGGTCATATGTCATCTGGTTTTGGGCAAGAGTGCACCCCCCCAAAGATATGGTAGAAAGCATAGCGCCGAGAACTATATAGCTGACGCGGAAGGAGTAACGCGATTTTGACACCTGAACGATCCCATCTCTTCGAGAAAATATGATTAACGATAACCCGCTTCGGATTATTGTTACAGAGACAATCTGGATGTGTCAATGCCAAGCGACGACGAGGGCATCGCGCCCTGATCCGCCATCTGGTGCTGCTGGATTTTGATTTTCATATCCGCAGAATAGTCGGATTCCGACAATGCCGTTTGTGCGGTAATCAGCCCTTTTTTGTAGAGCTTCAAAAGCGACTGATCGAACGTGACCATGCCGGTCGTATTGTTGTTGGCCATAACGTCGTGAATTTTACTGGTCTCGCCCTTCATGATGTGCTCTTTGACCAACGCTTCGTTGAGCAGGATCTCCGGAACCATCACCAGGCCGCCCTGCGTCCCCGGCACAAGCCTGAGCGCAATGATCGCCCTGAGGTTCATGCTCAGCGCGATGCGTATCTGATGGTGACGCTCCTCGGGGAAGAAGCCGATAATGCGCTCGATCGCCTGCGTCGCATTGGTGGTGTGCAGCGTCGCATAGCAGGTATGGCCGGTTTCGGCGGCCGCGATCGCCTGAATCATGACGTCCTGATAGCGGATTTCGCCGACGAGGATCACGTCGGGCTTTTGCCGGAGGGCGTTTTTCAGCGCGACGCTGTAGGAGGCGGTGTCGATCCCCACTTCACGCTGCGTGATGATGGCTTTTTTATGTTCGTGATAGAACTCGACCGGATCTTCGATGGTGATGATGTGACCGCCCATCATGGAGTTGCGGTAGTCCATCAGCGCGGCGGTCAAAGTCGATTTACCCGACGACGTCACGCCGCAAATCAGGATCAGGCCGCGCTTTTCCAGCGCCAGCTTTTCCATGAGCTTGGGCAAATACAACTGCTCGAAGTTGGGAATCCTGCTGGTGATGCGCCGGATGACGAGCGCCGGTTTCTGGCGCTGGCGCAGAATGTTGATGCGGAAACGTCCTTCCGCGCCAAGGTCGAGCGCCATGTTGAGTTCCATGCTGGTATCGAACTCGAGGCGCTGGCGGGGCGTCAGGATTTCCATCATGATCGCCTGAACGTCCTCTTCCTTCAGCGCGTCTCCCTCGAGCGGGTGGAGAATGTTGTCGATACGCAAGGTCGGCGGCACGCCGACCGTGAGGTAGATGTCCGACGCCTCCCGCTCCACCATTGCCTTGAGATAGTTGTATATCGCAGCACTGCTCAAAATGAATATCCTTCCTCGCCCGGCGGGTGCGCGGCGGGTGCGCCGGGCGCCGCGGCGGGCGCCCGCGGCGCGGCGGCTGGCGCGGGTTTGCGCATCATCGGCTGTTGCGGCGGCGGCGGCGCTTTCGGCGCAGCATCGTCGGCCGATTCCGCCTCGGCGCCCGATTTCAGCGCGTCGCGCGCGGTCTCGGCCGTAATCAGCCCGTGCTCCTGAAGATCGTGGACGGCATCTTCCATCGTCTGCATGCCGTAGCGTGCACCGGTCTGGATCATCGAGTAGACCTGCGCCAGCTGGTTCTCGCGGATCAGGTTGCGCACGGCGTTGGTGCCGACCATGATTTCGTGGGAAGCGACGCGTCCGCCGCCCGCTTTGGGCAACAGCGCCTGCGCGACGACGCCTTGAATGGAGCTGGCCAGCATCGCGCGCACCATTTCTTTTTCCGCCGCTGGGAAAACGTCGATGATACGGTCGATGGTTTTGGCGGCGTTGTTCGAGTGCAGGGTTCCGAAGACAAGGTGACCCGTTTCGGCGGCGGTGAGTGCAAGAGCGATCGTTTCATAGTCCCGCATTTCGCCGACCAGAATGACGTCAGGGTCTTCGCGCAGCGCGCTTTTAAGCGCGCGGGCGAATGATTTGGTATCGTTGCCGACTTCACGGTGGTTGACCAGCGCCATTTTCGACGGATGGAAAAATTCGACCGGGTCCTCGACGGTCAGGATGTGCACGGCTTCGTGTTCATTGATATGGTTGATCATCGACGCCAGCGTGGTCGATTTGCCGCTGCCCGTCGGCCCCGTGACAAGCACGAGCCCCTTTTCAAGTTCCGCGAGCCTGCGGATAACGGGCGGCAGCGAGAGCTGCTCCATGGTCGGGATTTTCGTCGGAATGACACGGAATACGGCGGCGGAGCCCTGCCGGTTGGTGAAGGCGTTGACGCGGAAACGCGCGTCGGGACCGAAGGCGATGGCGAAGTCGATTTCGAAGTCGCGCTCGTACTCCGCGCGCTGGTCTTCATTCATGACCTGATACAGCATGCCGCGAATATCGTCGCCCTGCAGGATGTCCGGCTTGACTTGGCGCAATACGCCGTCGATGCGCACTTTCGGATTATTGCCTCCGCTCAAGTGCAAATCCGATGCCTTGTTGTCGAGCGTAAACTTGAGAAACTCTGTAATATCCACGACTTGCCCCCTGTTGTGTCATCCCCGTATATCCACCTTCAAGAGTACGCAAATACCCTGAAAGAATGGTAAATATATATTAACATAAGGTTAAAAAAGCGCTTTATTCACGCGCAGAATGTCAAAGCGATATGAAATGCGGCGGGAAAAGGCACAAAACCACGATAAAAGCGATGATCAGCGACGGGCCGAAAGGCACTTCGGCCTCTCCCGTGCGCTTCTTCCACAAGAGCGCCAAAACAACCCCCGCTCCGCCGGAAACGACCATCAGCAGCGATGCCGCCATCGCGTTCAACCCCAGCCAGAATCCGGCGGCGGCGAAAAACTTGACGTCGCCCAGCCCCAGCGCCTCGCGCTTCAGGACGGCAAACGCGCCCCGCCGCAACAGCCAGGCAAAGCCGCCATAAAGCAGCGCACCGGCCAGCGGCGGCACGATATGCGCACTAAAAAAAACCACCGGATGCGCGGCCAGCGCCGCATTGACGGCAAACGCCGCCACGCCGATAAGCAAGATGGCAAGGTTCAGGCTGTCGGGAATAATCTGGTGCCCGAAATCGATGTCGATGATGCTGACCAGCACGGGCGCCAGCGCGAACACGGCGATCGTTTGCGGTGTCAGTCCGTAAACGAAGAAAAAAAGCATGCACACCCCCAGCGTCGCCAGCTCGATCAGAGGATAGCGCACGCCGATGCGCGCGCCGCAGTGGCGGCATTTGCCTTTGAGGAAAAGCCATGAAAACAGCGGTATGAGATCCGGAAGGCCAAGATTGTGATGGCAGGACGGACATTGCGAATGCACGCGCGTCACCATGGAGATTTCACGCGGCAGACGATGGGACAAAGCCGTGGCGAAGCTGCCGAAGATCAGCCCCAGCCCCGCTGCAATCACCGCCTTGATATAGAACATGCCGGCTTTACCGGAGTGTCGATAAACGCTGCCTTATATCGTCAAGCGGCAGGGATGCGTTCAGAGCGCCTTCGCTCGCGAGGTCCAAAATGCGGCGGTACAGTTCCGCGGCACGGGATGTCTTGCCAAGATGGTCATAGACAACGGCGCGGTTGTAAAGGATAACGCCGTCGCCCGGCTCCAGGGCATCCGCCATGTCGAGATACTTCAGCGCGTTGCTGTAATCTCCGGAAACGCCGTAGAGCATCCCCAGCTGCGCCGTGACCGCGGCGTTGGCCGGATAGAGGTGACGCAATTTCTGCATCGCGTCGATCGCCGACTGCGTGTTCTCGCCCTTGATCAGGCCGAGGGTGTTGGTCATCGCCGACACGCTCTCCGGATCGAGTTTCAGGATGCGTTTGTAAGTATCGAGCGCGGCGCCTGTCTCGCCCAGTCTTTGCAGCGCGACGGCACGGCCCATCAGGACGCGCAGGTCGGTCGTATTGCGGTGGAACAGGTCGTCGAACAACCCCAGCGCCGCCGCATAATGCCCGTCGGACAAGGCTCGACGCGCGGACGAAAGCCGCGATTCGTAGCTACTGTCCGTGCTGTAATCCCTGTGCACGACCAGATATTGCGTCGGCAACGGGCGCACCTGCGCCGGCGTCGCCAGAATGTCGGTGACGCGCAGACCTTTATCCGTCGCCGCGCGGTTTTTCGCACGCATCGCGCGGATGCTGGCTGCGGACGGCTTGGCCGTACTGCTTGCGTTCTCGCCCGCTTTCAGCTTGGAGGCGCTTTGAACAATGGCCATCTCGGCGGGAGACGGCTGGGCGGAGGATGTGCCCATCTCGGCGGCGGGCGCGATCGCCGCCGCAACATTATCCAAAGACGGCTGGGCGGAAGAAGGTCCCGCAGACGCGGGGATCGATGGCACCATTCCCGAAACGGCAGCCCCCGAAGATGCGTCCGTGCCGGACATGGGCGTTCCGGAAGACGCCGTCCCCGAAAATGAAGCGTTCGCGTCCGACGATCCGGAGGCTGCCGGCGCCACATTTATCAGCGGCGCCATTTGCACCTGCGGTACCGAGGGCGATACCTGCGCTGCATTTGACGGCTGCGCCAGAGTCGCGGAAGACGGCGGCTGGGCCATGCTTGTGGGCAGTGACGGCGTCGCCATCCTCGGCGGAGCCGATGTCGCAGTGATCTGTGCCGGCGCCATCGGCGTTGCCGTCTGCGCCAGAGCAGACCCCGGTGCGCTGGCCGCAAGCAACAGGACAAATCCGGCTTGCCGCAACACAGCCGACTTGCCCTCAACACGTTTTACCCCAGACATTTTCATGATTCATAAACCCCTGCAGAATTCTCGATAATTTTTAGAAACGCCCGCTCCAGACTGTCGTTTTTCATTTTTTCCCTCAGTTCCGCTGGCGTTCCGAGGAACCTTAAAGACTTATCATGTATTATGCCGATCCTGTCGCACAATTCATCCATATCCGACAAAATATGCGTGCTTAAAAATACCGTCATCCCCTGGTTACGGCAAGCAACAATCTCGTCTTTTACCAGAACGCGCGCACGCGGATCAAGACCGCTCATGGGTTCGTCCAAAATCAGCAGCGGGCACCCTGTCAGCCAGCTGCCCATCAGGCCGAGTTTCTGGCGCATGCCCTTGGAATAGGTATTGACGCGGCGGCCCAGCGCCTCGCGCGACAGGGAAACGCGGTCGGCGGCCGCCAGCACCGCCTCTTTGTCGAAGGAGCGTTTGTAAAGATCAAGCGAAAATTTGATGAACTCGAAACCGCTCAGGAAAACCGGCGGCTCGAACTTCTCCGGCAGGTAGGCGATCATGGATTTACTCTCTTCGTCGCCACTATCCCGCCCGAACAGCAAAACCGATCCCGCCGAGGATTCCATCAGGCCGAGGATGATCTTGATCAGCGTCGTCTTGCCCACGCCGTTCAGCCCGATGAGGCCAAACGTCTCGCCCTTGCGCACATCGAATGAAATATTTTCGATCACGTTGGCACCGCGGCCGTAATGCGCCGAAATGCCGTCGATGGCTATTGCGGCCGCAGCGGTTTCCTGCGCGGGGGATGTCATTTTTCTTGCCCCCACCATATCAATGCGCCCCCGGCAACAACACGCCCGACGTGATATCGTATGTCTGGTTCGGACGCAGCGTCAGCGCAATAACCTCGTTCAATCCGATGTCGTACCATTGGAGATGCACCCGTGAAGACGGGCTGACGTGGATGGAAACGATTTCAGGCAAAAGGTTGGCAGGCGTCACCTTCTGGCCGTTCATCCAGACCACCCAGTCGCCCGGAGCGCGGTAGTAAACGCCCGACAGGCGAATGATGCGGCGCTTTGGAATAGGAGTCTTTGACTCTTCCACCGCCTTCTTGAGAACGTTTCCTTTCAGGGCCTGTTCGATCTCTGCAATTTCCAGCGGCGAGAAGAAGAAGGATCCGCGAAAAATCTTGTTGATTTCAGATTCCGGCGTCGCCGCTACGCCGGTAGCCGTCTTCGAAGCCGCGGGCTTCTCCGAAGCCATTTGCATCATGGCTGGCATGTGCACAGCAGGCTGCGCGGCAAGTGCCTGCGCGCCCCAAAGACATATAAAAACAGCCAAAACCTGCGCCCGTTTCACCACTATCACCGCCCCCTGAATCCGTTAGAGCCATTTTTTTTGGCGGGTGCGTTCGGCACCAAGGTTATCCATTCAAACACAACAGAGGCGTTCACAAAGTTAACCTGTTTCCCGTCAGAGAGGAGTTTCAGTGTCTGCGAGTCCACTTTTGCGGCCCGCTGGATTTTCATTTCCTGCAGGCGCGTGTCGACAGGGAAGACTTTGCTAATAGACTGCGCCAACATATATATGTTGGCATCAAGCGGAGAACTGATGTGATCCACAGAAATCCGACTACCGAGCAACTCATAATGGATAGAGTCGGCATCACGGTTCGTAACCTTGGTCGCGGCCGCAACATTGTAGGAGAAACTGGAAATCCCCGCCGCCTCGCGCAGTTTGTTGATCTCGTTCTCGAGCATAAAGCGGTTGTGCGTCAGGAAAAAACCGTCCTGTTGCATCTGCTCATACTTCGGCATATTCGCCTTCATGAAAGCCGCGGCGCGTTTAGCGCCCGCGATCTGTGCATTGAGACTAGATATCTGGCCTTGCGTAGATTGCGTTTGCGACTGTGCCTCGCTGAGCATCGGCCCGACGGCGAAGAAATAAATCCCTGCCGCCACCAGATTCATCGCAATGATGCAGGCAATAATGATGATACGTCTTAATCCGACAAGCTTTATCATAGCGGTGGCCCACTTAACTCAATCGCGGCGCCGCTATCCGCCGTGTTGGAACTGTTTGACCCGGCGGGCGACGCGCCCGACGCCCCCTGGAATCCGCCGGCTGCGGATACGTTACCGAATTGGTGCTTGATATCAACCATGTAACCAGGGAATTTGCCTTGCAATATCGTCACCATCCCGTTCACGCGGTCGACCTTCTGCTGCAGGCTCAGAGCGCCCGTAATATCGAACTTGAAGCTTATCTTGACCTTGCCCGTTTCCTTCTTCCTGCTGAAGAAGTTCTTTTTTGGGGCCGGCGGACTATATCCGATCGTGAGTTCGTTCAACTTGATATCGTTCGCCAGCGCTCCGCGCAAAAGGTTCAATATCGGCGTGATATTGACCCCCTCGTCGTCGACCGACTTTTTAATAGACAGTATTTTTTTAAGGACGTCGGGCTTGAACGGATAAGTATCAAATATTCGCGATTCCTTGGCGTATTCACTCTTCAAGTAATCGAGTTGCGAATACAACCCCGCCAGATTGCTCTTCACGGCCATGTAATTGGTGTACTGCATGCCGATGAAGCCGCTTCCAGCCAGAAAAGTCAGCATAAACAAAATGGAAAGAATTTGCAGCACCTTACGCGGCACCATGATGCGCTTGACGCTGGGCACGGTGATCGGGATCGTCAGCGCCCTCTTACGGCCCGCCCAGGCGCAATGCACCGCGTCGCCGAAATTGGTTTCGCCCAGCGATGCGCCCTTCATCCCCAGCGCATTCAGCGCCTCGACGGGCGTGAGACAGCGGAAATTCGTTACCGGCAGAGATTTGTCGCTGAAAAACTGCTTTTCGATGTTGCTGCAAATCACCATCACGTCGAGGCCCTCTTCCGCCGTATAGCCGAAGCGGGCGATATAGGTGAGCGTAGCCTTGAACTCGCGCATGACTTCATCCGCCCAGGCAGGGCCATAGGTCCCCGCCTCCGACGTCGGCGTGATGCGGGTCAGAGCCAGCGTGCCGTTTTTCACGACGACCTGACGCAGGCCGCCCGTCTCGTGCTGGCTGATCAGCACCGCCCAGCGTGACGGCTTCTCCGCATTCTCGAACGTTTTTGCGGCGAGCGTCTTGACTAGCCCGACGGATTCCGCGGGCAGCAAGCCAAAGCCGGAAATAAGCACGCCCGCATCCAGCATGTCGGCGGCAAGCTCGTCGAGGCGGTCCGTCTCGGGCAGCGCGACGAACAGGTAAAAGGGCTTCTCTTTCGGCGGCTTGACCAGCATCGAGGCGCGCACCGGATAGCTCGGGAAGGCCTGATCGAGCTTGCGTTTTATATACTTCGAGCGGTCGAAGGGCGTCAGTTTCGGAAGCTGATCTTCCTTGCGGTAGGTCTGGTCGGCACCGTCGAACAGGATCAGCACAGGAGCCTTACTGCCCCCCTCGAGGATCTCCGTCAACTGACGGTTGAAATCGGGCATCTCCCACGACAGCGCGGCTTCGCGTTCGATGCCGCGTGATGTCGGGCCGAACAGCGTGACACCCTCGCCGCCGACCATCAAGACCCGTTTCTTTGAAATCGAAAAGCCCATTTTAACTCGTCATCTTACCCAGATTGTTGTAAATCGGACCGAAGACGGCCGCTGCGATCCACAAGACGATCAGACCCATGATAACCGTCATCGTAGGCTCGATCATTTGAATCATGGCGTCAATGGCGTCGTTCACGTCTCTATCGTAAAATTCTGTCACCTGCTCCAGAACGCCGGTCAAGTTGCCTGATTCCTCGCCGACTTTCACCATGCGCGTGACTAGCGTCGGGAACTCGCCGGACTTCGCCATGGAATCCGACAGCGCAAAGCCTTCCTGCACGCGTTCCCGCACCGTCGCCAGTGCTCCTGTCAGAACAAGATTGGTCACTGTCAGCTTGGCGGCGTCGAGACATTTCAAAATTTCCAGACCGCTGCTGAAAAGGATGCCGAACGTCGAGCAAAACTGCGCCAGTGAAATCTTGCGGATCAAATTCCCCGACACGGGCGCGTTCAGGAACATGTAGTCCGTATAATACCGGAATCCTTCCGATATCACGCGTCCGATCTTGAACAGGATATAGAACAGGATCATGCCCAAGATGATGTAAATGGCATATTTACCCATGAAATCAGAGGTGGCGATCAGCGCCCGCGTCTGTACGGGCAGCTTCATGTTCATATCTTTAAGGAAGCTCACGATTTGTGGAACGACCTGCACCATCATCACGTAAACGACACCCGTAATAACGACGAGAAGAACTTTCGGATAGCGCGTCGCTTTCTTGATCTTGCTGCGCATGGCGTCCACCCATTTGAGGTGGCGGATCACCTGCCCGAAGGACGTCACCATGTTACCCGTTTCCTCGCCGGCAGCGATCAGGGAGACAAATATATTCTCAAAAACCGTCGGATGACGGGCCAAAGCGGCGGAGAAGGATTGCCCTTCCGCCACCTCGCGGTAAACATCCGACATGATGTCGCGCAGCCGCGGCGCTTCCGTGGTGTCGCGCACATCCGACAAACCTTCCAGCAACGGCACGCCCGCCTTTTGCAGCTGCTCCAGATGGACGAACATCTGCACCAGATCGCGGATCTTGATTTTCTTGGCAAAGATGTTGACAATACCGCTGGCCTTCTCGGACATTTCCTTGCAATCGATCAGCGCAAGGCCGCCCTCTTCAAGGCGCGACGACAGGTCGGACTCGTTCGCGGCGGCGATCACGCCACGGATAGGCCGGCCCTTGGCGTTTATAGCCCTATAACTGAATTTCGGCATCTAGCCTCCGACCCATCGCAACCAAAACATTATGACGGCAATCCCCCCCAGCCATATCCTACTTAAGATATTGTTACATGAATTATATAGCCAAGCCAAGACATTAGGAAGCACAGGACCTGCCCGATACGGCTTTGCCACAAAGCGAGACGCTACGGAAATGTTCCGCTCCTGAAGAACAGGATTTTATTTTCTGGGAATTGTAAGGGGCCTAGAAGGTCTCTGCATCGGAGGAGGATTCTTCAGCAACAACGGTCTCTTCGATGGCCGTCTCCTCGGCGTCTTCGGAAATCTCGCCGAAATCTTCTTCCTGCATCGCGCCGCCTGCCACGTCGGCTTCAACGGCTTCCGCCGCCGCCGCGACCCATTCGTTTTCCCCCTCCATAATGTCGATGACTTCTTCTTCATCTTCTTCGATCTCGATGACCTTCTGATGATTTTTGATGAGGGATTCCGTCAGGTTTTCAATGGAAATGTCCGTATCCGCGATCTCGCGCAGGGCGATGACCGGGTTTTTGTCGTTATCTTTTTCCACCATAATCTCGGCGCCGGAGCCGATTTCACGCGCGCGTTGCGAAGCCGCCATAATCAGCTCGAAGCGATTAGGGACTTTCAGGACACAATCTTCAACCGTAACACGCGCCATAATGACAAACCTTTCTGAAAAAATGCGAAGTACCAGCAACTTGCTATAAGTCTTTACCCTTCACTTTGCAAGATTATTTTTAAAATCACCAAATTTTTTGATCTCGGTCATTTTTTCTTGACAGTTCGGGTCCAGAATGAGTATATGTCCAATTGTATTTAAGTTTACCATAGGATGCACCAATCATGAAAAATAATAACAATAACAATGAATTAACTTATCTCGATTTCTTTTATCCCGAGGAAAAGCTGGCTGTTTTCATCGATGGCGCCAACCTTTACGCCGCGGCCAAGAATCTGAATTTCGATATAGATTACAAGCGCCTGCTAAGCTGGATTTCGGGGCAAAGCCGCCTCGTGCGCGCTTTTTACTACACGGCGCTGCTGGAAGATCAGGAATATTCCCCGATCCGCCCGCTGATCGACTGGCTGGACTACAACGGCTACACGATGGTGACCAAGCCGGCCAAGGAATTCACCGACCATACCGGCCGCCGCAAGGTGAAGGGCAACATGGATATCGAACTGGCCATCGACATGATGGAGCTTGCGGGCCGCGTCGACCATATCGTGCTGTTCTCGGGCGACGGCGACTTCCGCCGCCTTGTCGAATCCGTCCAGCGCCGCGGCGTGCGCGTAACCGTCATCTCGACGACACGCACCCAGCCGCCGATGGTCGCCGATGAATTGCGCCGTCAGGCCGATCACTTCATCGACCTGATCGATCTGGCCGAATCCATCGAGCGCGCCGACTCGGGTTCCCAAACGGCGCAGGTCATTACCGGCGGCATGGCATAAATCATATCTTCTGTTTTTTGACTAGTCCTTCTCGGCGACAGGCGGCGTGGTGCTGCCTTTCATGACGCCTTCCAGCGCCGCGATCGCGTCCGTGAGCGGCTGCACGAAGATCTCCGCGTCGCGTATGACTTTTTCCACCAGCGCGACGGCCGATTCCAGCGGAACGCCCGGCTCGATGTTGATGTATTCCTGTTCCATCGGCAACGCCGCGTAAAGCTTGGACAGCCGCGCCGCGAGCTTCATGTCCAGCAACGAGAGCTTGCTGACGCTGGCCTCGAACACGGCTTTACTCAACGCCGGATGCTTTTGCACGATATCTCCGGCCTCCTTGTATTTGGGCGTTTCCGTCGTGCTTTTCAGGTTGGCGAGCATGTCGCGGTAAATCGTCAGGAAGGCCTCGATCCGGTTTTTGTTTCCGGCGAGCTCGCCCTCCAGCGTCGAGGCCAGCACATGCTTCTCGCGCGCGAGAAGCTGTGTTTCCTTGCTGCGCGTCTGCTCGAACTCTTCCTTCTGCTGCGTCTCGAGGCTTCTCAGGCGGAACAGAACGACGAACATCATCAGCAACACCGCCGCGACCGGCAAAATACCCAGGAACATGCGCGTGCCCTGCGACATGCCGTCGCTTTTCACGACCTGCTTCCATATGCCCGCAGCGTTGTGCCGCGCCGCCTGCTGCGCTTCCAGATAGGAGGGAACGGCGCCGACGTTCTGCCGCCGGTCGACGACCACGAAGCCGTGGTTCAGCAAAGACAGTCCGAGATCGTCGCCGCGCGCCGAATTGCAGCGCGCCACCACATTCGTCGACGTGCCGCCCACCGCCTGACAGGTGACGGGCGAGCCGTCGATCAGATTGTCCATCAGGTCGAGCGCCTTCAGCTCGATGGCCGGAGACATGACGGGTTTCACGCCCCACAGCGTGATGGTCAGCCCCTGCCCTTGCAGCGTCACCGGATCGACCGCCGTGACCGTGCGGGAGAATTTGCCCGAATCCGCGCTCGCGGCAGACGGCGCCATCACCGTCAATGCCATGGCAAGGCAACAGAACAGCAAACATCCCGAAAACAAATATCTGCGCATGATTTTAAGTCCCCTTTTCCCGCGTCAATATCTTATCTTGTCCGGTTTCTTTTCCCATTCCTCGAAAACAGCCCACGCTTCTCCGGAGAGAAGACGGCTGGTTTCCTTTGTGCGCTTTTCCAGCGGCAAAGTCACTTCACGATAAAGGAAATCGTCGTCAAAGCCGATCGCCGCGGCGTCCTTGCGCGTGTTGGCATAGTAAAGACGGTCGATCCGCGCCCAGTAAATCGCGCCAAGACACATCGGGCACGGCTCGCAGCTGGTGTAAATGTCGCAGCCCTCGAGCGAGAAGTTTTTTGCGACGCCGCAGGCGGAGCGGATGGCGGTAATTTCGGCATGCGCCGTCGGGTCGTTGATGGACGTCACCTGGTTCCAGCCCTCGCCGATAATCCTGTCGCCGCGCACGATCACGGCGCCGAAAGGCCCGCCTGCGTTGGCGTTCATTTTCTCGCGCGACAGGGCGATGGCGCGGCGCATGAATTCTTTCTGCTGCTCCGGAACATCCATCTATTTCACCGTCTCGCGGCTGCGGGGCGGAGCAGGTTTTTTGTCCGCGCCGCCTTTCGTGCCGTCTTTTTGCGAGTGATATTTGAAGGTCAGGGCGCCGTTTTTCACGTCGATATTGACGGCGCCGCCCTTGGTCAGCTTGCCGAACAGCAGTTCGTCGGCCAGCGGCTTCTTGACGGTCTCCTGAATGACGCGGCCGAGCGGCCTTGCGCCCATCGCCGGATCGTAGCCTTTTTGACCGAGCCATTGGCGCGCTTCATCGCTCAACTCAATGGTCACGCCGCGGTCGCCCAGTTGCGCTTCGAGCTGCATGATAAACTTGTCGACGACGCGGCCGATGGTTTCCGGCCCGAGCGGCGCGAAGGGAATGATAGCGTCAAGGCGGTTGCGGAATTCCGGCGTGAAGGCGCGGTTGATCGCCTCCTCGTCCGCGCCCTCGCGCGTCGCCGTGCGGGCGATGCCGATGGAGGCCTTGGCGAGTTCACTCGCCCCCGCGTTGGTCGTCATAATGAGGATGACGTTGCGAAAATCGATGGTCTTGCCGTTGTTGTCGGTCAGCTTGCCGTAGTCCATCACCTGCAGAAGGATATTGAACAGATCGGGGTGCGCCTTCTCGATCTCGTCGAGCAACAGGACGCAATGCGGATGCTGGTCGACTTTATCCGTGAGAAGTCCGCCCTGATCGAAGCCGACATAGCCCGGCGGCGCGCCGATCAGGCGCGAAACCGAATGGCGCTCCATATATTCCGACATGTCGAAGCGGATCAGCTCCAGCCCCAGCGTCTTGGCCAGTTGCCGCGCCACTTCCGTCTTGCCGACGCCCGTGGGGCCGGAGAACAGATAGCTGCCGATGGGTTTTTCCGGCTCGCGGAGGCCCGCGCGCGAAAGCTTGATAGCGGCGGAGAGAGCCATGATGGCAGGGTCCTGCCCGAAGACCATCGTCTTGAGGTCGCGCTCGAGGTTGGAGAGCAGCTCCTTGTCGTCCTTGGTGATCGTCTTGGGCGGAATGCGCGCGATCTTGGCAACGATCATCTCGATGTCCTTGATGGAGATATTCTTCTTGCGCTTGTCCTCGGGCAGCAGCATCTGCGCCGCGCCCGCCTCGTCGATCACGTCGATGGCCTTGTCCGGCAGCTTGCGGTCGCCGATGTAGCGCACCGAAAGTTCGACGGCGGCGCGCAAGGCTTCCTCGGAATAATGCACCTTATGATGGTCTTCGTAATAGGTTTTCAGACCTTTGAGGATGCGCACGGTGTCTTCCTGCGACGGCTCGTGCACGTCGATCTTCTGGAAGCGGCGCACCAGCGCGCGGTCTTTTTCGAAGTGGTTGCGATATTCCTTGTAGGTCGTCGAACCGATGCAGCGCAGCGAGCCGTTGGAGAGCGACGGCTTCAAAAGGTTGGACGCATCCATCGCGCCGCCCGACGTCGCGCCCGCGCCGATCACGGTGTGGATCTCGTCGATGAACAAAATCGCGCCTTCGACCAACTGCAATTCTGTGAGCACCGACTTGATGCGCTCCTCGAAATCGCCGCGGTAGCGCGTGCCCGCAAGCAGCGAGCCCATATCGAGCGCGTAGATCGTGCAGCCTTGCAAAACTTCCGGCACGGCGCCTTCGGTGATGCGTCGGGCCAAGCCCTCGGCAATCGCCGTTTTACCGACGCCGGGGTCGCCGACGTAGAGCGGGTTGTTTTTGGTGCGGCGGCAGAGGATCTGGATGGTGCGGTCGACCTCGTGCTCGCGGCCGATCAGGGGGTCGATGCCGCCCGCGATCGCCTTGTTGTTGAGATTGATGCAATAGGCGTCGAGCGCCTCGCGCCCCTTCTTGATCATGTTCTCTTCGGACACGTCGGCGTCCGCGCCCTCCGTGGTGCGCGTTTCGCTCGCGCCCGGCACCTTGGCGATGCCGTGGGAAATGTAGTTCACCGCATCGAAGCGCGTCATCTCCTGCTGCGTCAGCATGTAGACGGCGTTGCTCTCGCGCTCGGAGAACAGCGCCACCAGCACGTTTGCGCCCGTCACTTCCTCGCGCCCCGAAGATTGCACGTGGATCGCGGCGCGTTGCAGCACGCGCTGAAAGCTCGATGTCGGCTTCGCCTCGTCGGCGCCGGGATGGATGAGGTTTTGCAGTTCCGTATCGATGTAATGATTCAGCTCCTGCCGCAGGATCTCGATATCGACGCCGCAGGCGCGCATCACGGCGACGGAGTCCTGGTCTTCCGTCAGCGCGAGCAGCAAATGCTCCAGCGTTGCGAACTCGTGACGCCGCGCGTTCGCGTAAGCCAGCGCGCGGTGCAGCGTTTGTTCAAGATTGCGTGAAAGCATTTGTTATTCCTTCTTACCCGACGGCGTTGCCGTCATTCTTTCTCCATAGTGCATTGTAGCGGATGTTCGTTCTTGCGGGCGTAATCCATCACCTGACTGACCTTCGTTTCGGCAACTTCATACGTGTAAACTCCGCAGACGCCCACGCCGCGACGGTGGACCTGAAAAGTGATTTCCGTCGCTTCTTCCCTATTCTTGCTAAAAAACCTTTCCAATATATGAATGACGAACTCCATCGGCGTAAAATCGTCATTTAACAAAAGAACGCGATACATCGCGGGCTTTTTGGTTCTGGTGCGCGTGCGCGTCAGCACGCCTGTGTCCGTCCCCCCCGGCGGCGCGCCCTCACCCTCGTCTGCAGCCGACATAAACCTATTTAAATCAAATGGTTGCATAATCCGTAACTTCTTCGAAGACTTTCATCATAAGAGCCGCGGGAAGCGTAGGTCAAACGGTTTAAAAATCAAGCGCGCCGAATTATCCACAGCCTGCCGCTTTCCACGTTTTTTGCAACGCGCGCGAAAAGCTTTCTGGACAAAAAAAGGTGAAAAGCATACGATTTATCGTTATCTAAATGCGACTGATGCGTTATTATCGAAACGCGAGGGGTGTTCATTGTCGGCGGACAATTCCATTTTTCTAAATACAAAGCGTTTTTTCGCGGCCGCTTTCGCCGCGACCCTGCTTGTCGTAACCACGAACGTTCCCGCCGCGCAGGCGCGTTACCATCATTACTATCGCCGCCATCATCATTACTATCACTATTTCAACCATCAGATCGAACGCCGTCTGCCGGACCGTTTTGCCTATATCGTGGTCGAAGCCACGACCGGCTACGTCCTCGAGTCCTTTCATGCCGACCACCGGCTCTATCCTGCGTCATTAAGTAAACTGATGACACTTTACCTGACCTTCGATGCGCTGGACAGCGGCCAGTTGCGGCTGGACGATTACGTCCCGGTGTCGCGCCAAGCGGCGGCGCAAGTGCCGTCGAAGATCGGCGTCATCGCCGGCGGCCATATCCGCGTCGGCGACTGCATCCGCGCCATCACCACCCACTCGGCCAACGACTGCGCCTACGTGC
The DNA here is from genome assembly GCA_021849295.1 of Pseudomonadota bacterium. Lineage (GTDB taxonomy): Bacteria > Pseudomonadota > Alphaproteobacteria > Micavibrionales > UBA2020 > PALSA-926. The sequence goes on from JAJZTA010000004.1 coordinate 94,629, forward strand.
TGTCGGAGGCCGTTGGCGGCACGGCAAGGCATTTCGCCAAAATGATGACGGCCGAAGCCCGCCGCCTCGGCATGCGCAACACCCACTTCGTCAACCCCACCGGCCTCTATAACAAAGAACAATATTCGAGCCCGCGCGACATGGCCATTCTCGCCCGCGCCCTGCTCCGCAACCACCCGAACGATTACCACTATTTCAGCGTACAATCCTTTACCTACGGCGGCGAAACCTTCCCCAACGGCGACGAACTGCTGAAGACCTATCCCGGCATGGACGGCCTCAAGACCGGCTACGTCTACGCCTCCGGCTACAATCTCGTTTCCTCGGCCGTGCACGACGGCACGCGCCTGATCGGCGTTATCTTCGGCGGGCGCACCATCCGCAGCCGCAACAGGGAAATGGTCAAGATCCTCAATAACGGCTTCGCGCGCGTCCGCCACATCCGCCTGACGACACTGCTGAACGCGCAAGGCGCGCAAAAGCTGGTCCTGCCGTCGCAGCGGCCCTTCGATATCCCGACGGGACATGAGATCAAGGCGGGTCCGCAGGAAGACAGCAACATTCCGGCGCCGATGCCGCAAATCCAGCCCGTGGCCGTAACCGTCGCGCAGCAACAAATGAACCCCGACGGCGCAGGCTATGACGCCGCCCCGCGCATCGCCAGCATGAACCACGCCGGCAACTGGATGATCCAGATCGGCTCCTTTTACAGCCGCCATACCAGCGAGCAGGCGCTGCAGACGGCGAAATCCTCGCTCCGCGGCGCCGTTAGCGGCGTCGATTCCATCGCTCCGCTCATGACGGTGCGCGGCATCGTCTATCGTGCGCGGCTCTCCGGCCTCGACCACCGCTCCGCCGTGCGGGCCTGCCGCATTATCAAAGGCAACTGCATTGTCCTCTCGCTGGAGTAACGCGATCATGCGCAAAATTTTTATGGGCTTCGCGCTGCTGGCGCTCTGTTCAGCCGCGGGCACGCAGGCACGGGCAAACGAGCTTATCTTCCGTCAGGACGCCGGCCTCACCAACGCGGAATACTATCTCGCCAACGGCAAATACAGCGCCGCGATCCTCTCCGCCAGAAGCGTGCTGCAGCGCCACCCCACCAGCGCCGACGCCTATACCTATCTCGGCTACGCGCTCGACCGGCTCGGCCAGACCGACGCCGCGGAAAAGGACTTCAAACAGGCGCTGGCGATCGACCCGACGCATCTCGGCGCCAACGCCTATCTTGCCAAGATCTACCTGCAAAAAGGGGAAATGTCCCGTGCCATCGAGCAGATGCAGGTCATCCGCATGACCTGCGGCCGCACGATCTGCGCGGAGCTGGAATCCGTGGAAAGCGCGATCGACAACTACAAGAGCGGCAAGAAACCGGACAAGCCCGCCCCCAAAAAATAAGCCATCAGGTGGTGCTTTCTACTTGACATAATTATACATCCTGATAAATTAGTAACATAATTTTTAAAAAGTTATGTCATTGATATATTAAAGGGAATCAGCGAAAATGAACCGGAATTTCAAAAAAGCAGCCCAAAAACCCTGCCGGATAGACACGGTCGTTATCCCGATCGCCGGAAAAGGCACCCGCCTGCTCCCTACGACGAAAGCTATCCCTAAGCATTTCCAGACCGTCGGCGGCATTCCGCTGATACAATACGCCGTGGAAGAGGCCAAACGCGCCTGCATCAAAAAGTTCGTCTTCATCATCGATACCGACCCGCTCAACAAGGCCCTCATCGAAAAGCATTTTCTGCCGCAAGCCGGCCTTGAGGAGCATCTCCGCGCCAAGGGCATGACGGACACGCTCGAGCAGATCGAGCGCCTTGAATTGCAACCGGAGCAAATCGCCTTCGTCGTCCAGAAAAAGCAAACCGGCCTGTGGAACGCCGTCAAATCGGCGCGCAGCGAAATCGTCGGCGACACCTTCGCCGTCATCACGCCGGATGATCTGATTTTGCCGGCCATGGCGGGGCTGCCGGATCTTGCCAGGCACCACCGCGCCGGTGGCGCCACGATCAGCGTCGAGCAGGTGCCGCAAAAAGATATCTCAAAATTCGGCATCGTCAAATACGGCGACGTCGGCAAGGACGGCGTTTTCAGCGTGGAAGACGTCGTCGAGAAGCCCGCCCTCAAGGACGCGCCTTCGGACATGGCGATCGCCGGACGCTACATTTTGCCGACATCGCTCTTCGACCGCTACGTTCCCGACCGCGCCGCCACAGTCAAACAGGAAATCTCCATCGCCCACGCCCTGCAGGCCGTCGCGCACGACATACCGGTCGGCGCGGTTCTGATCCCCGGCAAAAAATACGACGGCGGCAGCAAGCAAGGTCTTGCGCTCGCCAACATCGCCCTGTACGCCGAGGATCCGGAGCTCGCCCCCGCGCTCCAGCACGCCGTATCGAAAAGCCGCAAGCGCGAACTCGCGCGTCAGGGCCTGCACGTCGTCGGCGCGTAAAAAGCTCTCATTCGACAATGCCTTTGCGCTTGTCCGCGAACAGGTGATTTTTATTCATAACCCCGAAACAATAAAAAACCGGACAACAAAAAGAAAGAGTATTGTAGTATCCTGTATTCACCGCCGGTTGCGGGCGGCGGTATTACACTTTAAGGGATTCATGCGTCCGTTTTTTTCCATTCTTGCGCTTCTGGCTTTCGTCATGACCTTGCGTCCCGCGCATGCGGCAACGCCCGACGAGGCCGAGCGCCTTTACCGCGCATACGGAGACGCGGTTTATCAGGTCAAAGTCATCGACATAACCTCGGAGAAAAAAAACGCGCTCGGCACCGGCTTCCAGATCACGCGCGACGGCCTGCTGGCCACCAATTACCATGTCGTCTCCGAGGCGCTGCACAATCCCAGCCACGACCGCCTCGTCTATGTCAGCAACAAGGGCGTCACCGGCGCGCTGACGATCGAAGACGTGGACGTCATCCACGATCTCGCCATCGTCAAAATGCAAAAGCCGGGCAAACAATGGCTCAGACTCGGCACGTCGCGCCTGCCCAAGGGAACGGCGCTCTACTCCATCGGCAATCCCAACGATCTCGGCTTTACCATCGTGCCCGGCACGTTCAACGGCCTGTCTTACGACAGTTTCACCAAAAACATCCACTTTTCCGGCTCCATCAATCCCGGCATGTCAGGCGGCCCCGCTCTTCAGCGCAACGGCAGGGTCGCCGGCATCAACGTCGAGACGGCGGGCAACGGCATCGGTTTTCTCGTGCCCGTCGAGCATCTAAAAACGCTGCTGGCGCACGACAGCAAGATGCCCCCGGACTATGATTTCACCGCCCATGCCGACGATCACCTGCAGCAACAGCTGCTGGCCAGCCAGAACAGCAATATCGGCGAGCTGCTGTCGGACAAGCACTGGGAAAGCATGCCCTTCGGCCCCGTGCGCGTGCCGGGCCATATCAACAAGGCGCTGAAATGCTGGGGCGACAGGAACACGAGCACCGACCGTCTCGACGCCTACTTCTCCATCTGCATGACGCAGGACCGTCTGTTCCTCTACGAGGGCTTCTATACCGGCTCCGTTCTCTACCGCTACGACTACTACATCCCGAAAAAAAACGTCTCCCTGCTGCAGTTTTACAGCTTCTATCAGAACCAGTTCGCCACGCCCGAGGCTGACTACCAGAACGCCAAGCAGGGCGACGTCACCAACTTCGCCTGCAACAGCAGCTTCATATGGCATGCCGGCTTCCGCTGGAAGGTCAGCTTCTGCATCCGCCAGTACAAGCTCTACCCGAAAATATTCGACATGCACCTCTATATGGCGTTGATCGGCGCGGGCCGAAAAGGATTTGTCGTCACGCTCATGGCGCAGGGCGTCTCGCAAGAAAACGCGCTCGCGCTCGCCCGCCGGTTTATCGAAGAGATCAAGCCGCGCAAGGAAAAGACCGCCTCTCTCCCGAAAAAACACGGGACGGGAGGCAAGGGATGAAGCTGATCCTCGAAGTGCGCAATCACGAAGACGACACGCGGCACTACAGCTTCTCCGACTTTCCCGTCCGCATCGGCCGCGCCTTCAACAACGACGTCATCGTTTCCGACCCCTTTGTCAGCCCGCACCACCTCTGCATAGACCGCGAAGGCGACGCCTACACGGTCGTCGACACGGGCAGCGAGAACGGCTTCTCCATCAACGGAGAGCCTAAATCCAGCGCAAAGACAGAGCTGCGTTCGGGCGACAAGCTCTTGCTCGGTGAAACGGGCATTTTCGTCTACACGCCGGACCATCCCGTCGCCGATACGCTGCCCCTGCGCAGGGAGCATCAGCTTTTCGGCTGGATCGCCGTCACGCGCAACGTCTGGACCAGCTTTCTGGTGGCTTTGATTTTGACGTTCGAATGGGCCTGGCTGACAATCTTTACCCCGGACGGGGAAGGACTGGCTCTGACCAGCACCACCGCCACCGCCGCAGGGATCATCATTTTCTGGGCCACCGTCTGGTCGGTCGCCGGACGGCTGACGCGCCGCCACAAAGCCAACTTCCAGAGCCATGTGGCGCTGGCCTCCCTGTGCATGATCGTGAGCCGGGTCGCCTGGTACGTCGGCTCCTACATCAACTTTCTCACCAGCGACAACTGGCTGTCGCAGGCCGTCACTTACGGCTTCAATTCCGTCCTGCTGGGCTTTCTGCTCTACGGCAGCCTGACCCTTGCCTCCAAAATGCCGCACAAGCGCAAAGTTGCCGTCGCCGCGCTGCTGTCGCTGGGCCTCACGGCCAGCGCTTTCCTCTTCAACACGCTCAGCACCCATAAATTCAACCAGCAGCCGGTCTATTCGGCCTCGCTCGAACCTTATCTCGACAAACTCGCGCCGACGCAGACGGTCGGCGCTTTCATGAAGGACAACAACAGCCTGTTCGCAGCGGACACGTTCGTGCAGGTTGCCAAGTCGCATAAGGCGGCGCAAAGCAAAGCCCCCGTGATCCCCTTTCAGCGTTCCAAGCATAAGTAAGCTTTTCGTTTTCAGTCGAATCGCGCCCGCCGCTTCCTGCCCTGAAAAAAGCATGCAAAAACGCAAAGTGACAGTATTTAGATTATGTATAATTAAAATACATAGTCCTGACGCGTCGTGATCCACCTATCTCCCTCATAAGTCAGTAATAAATGCCATTATTGCATCCTCATTTTATTTATTTTATGTAAATTTTTGAACGAAATATAGACTCCATACGTCCGCCATGCTACCAATCTCTCTGTTCCATTTTACCGAAATAGCATAACGGCGTTCGCACGTCCGTCATGCCGCATACCAAGGCTTAAGAACGATGACGATCGAGAAGAAAACCATCCGCAGCGATATTCCGGGCAGCCATGTGTTCCTGAACGCCAGCACCAGCCACGTAGGTTCGCCGGCGGATGATATGCGCCGTCTGGTCGTCGCCCGCGACATCACGCTCAGCGGCAATATCAGCGCCTGCCACACGCTGGTGATCGAAGGCGCGGTCGAGGCGGAAAAATTCTCCGGCAGCCGCATGGATATTCTCGGCTGCGGCCTGTTCAGCGGCACCGCCGAAGTGCGCGACTGCGTCATCGCCGGACGTTTCGAAGGCAAACTCATCGTCCGCGGACGCCTGACCGTCAAATCCACCGGCCGCATCTCCGGCAACGTCGAATATGGCGCGCTGGAAGTGGAAACCGGCGCCAAAATAGAAGGGAAAATGATCCCCGTCACCCAACCCGAAGCGCATGAAGCCGCTCCGGCGCTGACCGTCATGCCCTCCGCCCAGACCGAACCGGAAGAGAAGACGCAGAAACGCAAACACAACATCGAACCCCTGTTTTCCGATGAAGAAGACGCAACCGGACGCTCCGCTATCTACCGCCGCGCCGTGCGTGCCGGATAAGGAAACGGCATCATGCAGATGAGCCTCGCCGAAAATACCGATTTCAACGATTTTTTCACCGCCGCCACGGCGCTGGTCGACAGAAGCTTCATGCTGTTTTACCGCCATGTGCGCAAGAACGCGCGCCGCATCTCCAACCTCGTCCTCGCGCTCGTACCGGTAATGGTGCTGATGGTCGGCAGTTGCAAGACGCCGCAATCCGCCTACGTCGTCGGCAGCACATCCGGCCCCGTCAGCGCGCAACAACTGCAAAGCGACCTGTTTCCCGGCGCGGGCGGCAAGAACTTCCGCCCCGCCGCGGGCTATATCGCGGAGGCACGGGACTTCGTCGACAGCGAGCCCCATGCCCTGCTGCTGCTGACGCGCACGGACATCGGCTATATTTTCGGCACGCCGTCGTTCCGCCGCCACGACGCCAATGCGGAAGTCTGGCAATACAAAACCCGCAGCTGCGTGGTCGATTTTTATTTCTACGGCGTAAAGCCTGCGTCCTTCGTCGATGCGCGCCTCAAAAACCAGTCTCCGGTTTCCGGCCATGAGGAAAGCAGGTGCCTCAGCCAGATCAACGGCACCAGCGCCTGAAGCCCTTTATTCTTTTGTCTTGTCCTTGTAAGCGCAGAGATCCCTGACGACGCAGGCAGGGCAATCGGGCTTTCGCGCCTTGCATACATAGCGCCCGTGCAGGATCAGCCAATGGTGCGCATGGCGCAGATATTCGTCAGGCACGACCTTCAGAAGCTTTTCTTCCACCTCTTCCGGCGTTTTGCCGGACGCGAGCCCCGTGCGGTTACCGACACGAAAGAGGTGCGTATCGACCGCAATAGTCTTTTCTCCGAACGCGATATTCAGCACGACGTTCGCCGTCTTGCGCCCGACGCCGGGCAGCTTCACCAGCGCCTCGCGGGTACGCGGAACGGCGCCGCCATGCTCTGTCATTAGAATTTTCGACAGGGCGATGATGTTTTTGGCTTTTGAATTATAAAGACCGATGGTTTTGATGTATTTTTTCAAGCCCGCCTCGCCGAGCTTCACCATCTCCGCAGGCGTGGAAACGGCCTTGAAAAGCGCGCGTGTCGCCTTGTTGACGCCGGTGTCCGTCGCCTGCGCCGACAGCACCACAGCCACCAACAAGGTGTAATCATTGGTGAATTCCAGCTCGCCCTCCGGCTCGGGCCTCTGCTTTTGCAGGCGGGCAAAAAAATCTTTTACTTTCTCCGGCGTCATGGCTAGATTTTAGCATTCAATGCAAAAGGCGGCAAAATGAAAGTCATCACCCATACGTCCTCCCGCGCCGCGCGCGGCAAAAACCTCACTATCGTGTGGGGAGAACATGATTTTCCCGTCGGAAAGATTCTCGTCGCCCTGATGGCGGAAGGGCTCTGCTGGCTTGGCATCAACTGCGGCGTCAAAAAGCTGCGCGAAAACTGGCAGGGCGCGGAACTCATCGAAGACAAGGCGGCGACCGCCAAGGCCGCGCGGGAGATCGCCCATCTGTGGCCGCAAAATCTCGACAAGCTCTCCGTCCCCGTCGTTTTGTACGGCACGGCCTTCCAGCTCAAAGTGTGGAAGGAACTGCTGAAAATCAAATCCGGCACGACCGTCACCTACGGCCAGATCGCCCGCAAGATCGGCAAGCCCGCGGCGATGCGCGCCGTCGGCTCAGCGGTCGGGAAAAACACGGTCTCCATTGTCGTGCCCTGCCACCGCGTGGTGAACGAGGCTTCCGGCAAAATCAACTATGGCTGGGGTCCGGCGCTCAAAATCGCGCTGCTCAAAGGCGAAAAAGCCGCCTGAAAAAAATACCATACAAAAAAATATCCCGCCGAGAGGTTTTCTCTGTCGGGATATTTTTTTGCAGCTGGATGAATTAGATCTTGAAGTGGCCTTTTTTATCCGGGCCGCCTTTGGGCTTTTTGTTCTTGGCAGCCGGCTTGGCTGCATCCTGCTGGACCGGCTTCTCCACGCCCTGTTGCTCGGGATTGGCATGTTCGTTGAACTTATCCACGACCTTGCCGATGACGCGGTCGAGTTGTTTGCCTTTTTCATCGACCTTTTCAAAGCCTTTGGCAATCATGGCATTGCCGATGTCCATGTATCCTTCGGCCGTTTTCTTGGCGTCTTCGGCCATTTTTTTGGCTTTCGCGGCGGCTTTTTTGGCTTCGGCGGTCGCTTTGCCGGCTTTGCCTACGAAATCCATAAACATTTTGCGTCCATCTTCAGGGTTCATGATTTTATATCCTTCAAAATTATTACCATTTTCAGGCGACGGGGGATGCTATCGCAAGAATCTTTCCTCTATTGGCAGGCACTATAGGAAGGTCGCCTTTATATGTCAATAGAAAAAGTGGTCCTGTTTCTATCCTATTGAAACACAATATTTTTATTTGTCCAGCACATTATGCATGGAATATAAACCGGCAGGCTGATCCTTTAGCCATAAGGCCGCTTTGACCGCGCCTTTGGCGAAAATAGCGCGGTCCGTGGCGCGGTGGGTCAGCTCCAGACGCTCTCCCAGCCCCACAAACGTGACCTTGTGCTCACCGACGATGTCGCCACCGCGCGAAACCGTCATGCCGATGGCGCCCGTTCGCCGCGGACCGACGCTCGGCACATGGTAGACAAGGGATTCGTCCAGTTTTACATTACGGCCTTTAGCGGCGGCGCGCGCCACAGCCAGCGCCGTGCCGGAGGGCGCATCCACTTTGTGGCGATGGTGCGCCTCGAAAATCTCGATATCGAAGGTCTCGTCCAGTTTGGCCGCCGCCTGCTCGACCAGCGCGAGCAGCAGATTGACGCCGATGCTCATATTGGCCGTGTAAAAAACCGGTGTTGTTTTTGCGGCCGCGATCAGGGCTTCTTCTTCCACTTTGCTGAGACCTGTCGTGCCGACCACCAGCGGCTTGCCGTGTTTTGCCGCGAGACCCGCGTGCGCCGCGCAGGCGTCCGGCGCCGTAAAGTCGATCAGCACATCGCAGGCATCGAAGGCGGCGTCTACGTCCGTCGTGATCTTGACGCCGTCCGCGACGTCGTTGCCGAGATGCTCGCTATCCGTCTGCTCGACGGCCGCGCCCAACTGAATCTTGTCCTGCTTTCCACCCGCTGCGATTTCGGCAATAATCATCTTCCCCATACGGCCGCCCGCGCCCAGAACACCGATTTTCGTCATGATTGTCGCTCCTTTTGCCAGAAAAGCACTATAACTGACCCGTCTTTACGGCACAACTGCCAAACAATTTATTAATGATTACCCTATAAGATATCGGGGGGGCCAACCAAGAACGGAGAGAGACATGACTGAACCGGAAAATGCCACGACGGCGGAGGAAGTCGTTCCCGGCTTCTGGACGCTCGTCCATGTATGGTGGTCCATTACATGGAGATCGATACTGTGGCTCGCGCTTGCCGAGGTCGTCCTTTTCATTTTCTTCTTTGTCGTGGGCATGGTCGGGCGTTTGGCAGGCGTGGATCTGCAGGCCGTAAAACCCGTTTTAAAAATGACAGGATTCATCATGGGAATGGGCTGCGGCATCTGGAGCTTTGTGATGGCCTTCCGCGCGATTCTCGGCAAAAGCTTTTCAGGCTGCAAACTGCTGTTTCTGAAATCGGCGTAACGTCAGTCTTTCAGATCTTCCCACAGGTTCTTGACGCGGCCGAAAAAGCCGTGCGACTGGGGATTGGTCTTGGCGTCGCTGCCCTCGCGCACAAATTCCTGCAGCAGTTCTTTCTGCTTTTTCGTCAGGTTCACCGGCGTCTCGACCGCCACTTCGACGAACATATCGCCGCGCGACGGGCTGCGCAGCACCGTCATGCCCTTGCCCTTGAGGCGGAATTGCTGCCCCGTCTGCGTGCCCGCGGGAACGGTGACCTTGACGCGGTTGCCGTCGATCGTCGGCACCTCGATCGTGCCGCCGAGCGCGACGGTATGCACGGGCACCGGCACGCGGCAGTATAGATTGGCCGCCTCGCGCTGGAAGAAGGGATGCGGCTTGATCGACAGGAACACGTAAAGATCGCCCGACGGCCCGCCGCGCACGCCGGACTCGCCCTCGCCGGCCAGACGGATGCGCGTTCCGTCTTCGATGCCCGCGGGAATGGTGACTTGCAGGGTCTTCTCCTTGCGCACACGCCCCGAGCCGCCGCAGGTCTTGCACGGATTTTTGATGACCTGTCCCGCGCCGCCGCAAACCGAGCAGACGCGCTCGACGGTAAAAAATCCCTGCTGCGCGCGCACGCGCCCGGAGCCGCGGCAAGCATCGCAGGTTTCGGACTTGGAGCCTTTTTCTGCGCCGCTGCCGCTGCACGTGCCACAGCTTTGCCATGTCGAAACGCGAACCGGCGCTTCCTTGCCGTTAAAGGATTCCTCAAGCGTGATCTCCATCTCATGACTAAGATCAGCCCCGCGCCGCGCACCGGAACTGCCGCGCGCACCCTGCTGCGCCGCACCGCCCATGAAATCGCCGAACATTTCTTCGAAAATATCGCTGAAGCCGCCCGCGCCGCCGAAGCCGGAAAAGCCTCCGCCCGCACCTGCGCCGGGACGCGGCCCGCCGCCCTGAAAGGCGCCATGGCCGAAGCGGTCGTAAGCGGCGCGCTTCTGCTCGTCCTTCAGAACGTCGTAGGCTTCGTTGACTTCCTTGAACTTATGCTCGGCGTCCTTGTTGCCGGGGTTTTTGTCCGGGTGCAATTTTACGGCCAGCTGGCGGTAAGCTTTTTTGAGCTCGGCCTGACTGGCTTTGCGGTCGACACCGAGAATTTCGTAATAATCTTTTTTGGACATTGTTTTTACAACCCGTCACCGCCGCCGGCCGCAAGCCTCAAGGCCTGCGACCGGTGATGCGGTAACCGTTTTAGTTTTTCGTCCGTTTCTTGTCGTCTTCGTCGACCTCGGTGAACTCGGCGTCGACGACTTCCGGCCCTTCTTCCGAACCGGCCGCCTGATCGCTCGCGGCGGTTTCGGGAGCGGCCTGCGGCTGTTCCGCACCGCCCGCTTCCGCGTCCTTGTCGCTGCGGTACATGTGTTCGCCGATTTTCAGCGACACTTCCTGCAGCTTGTTCGCCTTGGTCGTAATCGCCTCGGCATCGTCGCCTTCGATAACGGTTTTCAGATCCGCGAGCGCCTCTTCGACGGGCTTCTTGTCCGCGTCCGGTATCTTCTTGCCGTTTTCATTCAACGTCTTCTCGATCGAATGGACAAGGGATTCGGCGCGGTTGCGGGCATCCACGACCGCGCGTTTCTTCTTGTCTTCCGTCGCGTGCTCCGCCGCTTCCTGCACCATCTTCTTGATGTCGGAGTCGGAAAGACCGCCGGAGGCCTGAATGCGGATCTGCTGCTCCTTGCCGGTCGCCTTGTCCTTGGCCGAAACCTGCACGATGCCGTTGGCGTCGATGTCGAAGGTGACTTCCACCTGCGGCATGCCGCGCGGCGCCGGCGGCAGGCCGACGAGGTCGAACTGGCCGAGCAGCTTGTTGTCCGCCGCCATCTCGCGCTCGCCCTGGAACACGCGGATGGTTACCGCGTTCTGGTTGTCCTCGGCGGTCGAAAAGACCTGCGATTTTTTGGTCGGGATGGTGGTGTTGCGCTCGATCAGGCGCGTGAACACGCCGCCCAGCGTCTCGATGCCGAGCGACAGCGGGGTCACGTCAAGCAGCAGCACGTCTTTGACGTTGCCGGCCAGAACGCCGCCCTGAATGGCGGCGCCGTCGGCCACGACTTCGTCCGGATTGACGCCGCGGTGCGGCTCCTTGCCGAAGTATTCCTTGACCAGCTCGATCACCTTGGGCATGCGCGTCATGCCGCCGACGAGAACGACCTCGTCGACGTCCGACGTGCTGATGCCCGCGTCCTTGATCGCCGCCTTGCACGGCTCCAGCGTCTTCTGGATCAGGTCGCCGACCAGTTGCTCCAGCTTGGCACGGGTGAGCTTCACGCTCAGGTGCTTCGGACCGTTCTGATCCGCTGTGATGAACGGCAAACTGACTTCCGTCTGCGTCTGCGACGACAGCTCGATCTTCGCCTTTTCGGCGGCTTCCTTCAGACGCTGCAGCGCGAGCTTGTCGTTGCGCAGGTCGACCGTGTTGTCTTTTTTGAACTCGTCCGCGAGATAGTCGATGATGCGCGAGTCGAAGTCTTCACCGCCGAGGAACGTGTCCCCGTTCGTCGATTTCACCTCGAACACGCCGTCGCCGATTTCCAGCACCGAGACATCGAACGTGCCGCCGCCAAGGTCATAGACCACGATGGTGCCGTGCTCTTTTTTGTCGAGGCCGTAGGCCAGCGCGGCCGCGGTAGGCTCGTTGATGATGCGCAGTACTTCGAGACCGGCGATCTTGCCTGCGTCTTTGGTCGCCTGACGCTGGCTGTCGTTGAAGTAGGCCGGAACGGTGATGACCGCCTTCTCGACTTTCTCGCCGAGGAAGTTCTCCGCAGTCTCTTTCATTTTTTGCAGGATCATGGCGCTGATCTGCGACGGAGCGTATTTCTCACCGCCGATTTCTACCCAGGCATCGCCATTCTCGCCTTCGATGATCTTGAACGGCGCCTTGCTCACCATTTTCTTCACTTCAGGGTCGGTAAAGCGGCGGCCCATCAAACGCTTGACCGCATAAATGGTCTTGTCCGGATTGGTCACGGCCTGGCGCTTCGCGGGCTGTCCGACAAGCCGTTCGCCCTCTTTCGTGAAAGCGACCATCGACGGAGTCGTGCGCGCGCCTTCTGAATTTTCTATAACCCTAGTCTTTTCGCCTTCCATAATGGAAACGCAAGAGTTTGTCGTACCCAAGTCTATACCAATGATTTTACTCATAATTTTCTCTCCTTTTCCTGGCAGATTTTCAAGGACAGCCTCGGAATTCAAGCACCGCCCAAAATCCCCATATATTACTATGATACAGCTTATTCAGTGGAAAAACCACACTGTATTCATATCAAAAAAAAGACGGTTTTGTAGTGAAATTTTAGCAAAAGCGACCGGAAAATTTTCGCTGGGTGTATGTGATGATTTTCATAAGCTATGCGACGATAAATAATTTTGGAAACATTATGGATTTATCTTTTCTACCGACAAAAACCATTGTAGAGTAACCTCCATTGCGGTTAGATAATTCTTCCACTACTCCAAAGAAAGAAAAGGACAAACAGTCATGCTGAGCAACATTTTCAAGAAACTCGTTGAAGACGTCGCCATCGGCCTCGCCGCCGCGGCCACGCCCGCCATTATTGAAGGCGTTCAAAAACATGGCCCCGCCGTCGCCAAAGGCGTTGCCGATGCCGTTCACGAACAAGCCCCGAAAGTCGCCAAATCCGTGAAGGAAGGCGCCAAGAACATCAAGGGCAAGTTCAAGGGTCCGAAGAAATAACTCCCCGAGAGATTGCACACGCAAAAAAGCCTCCGGAACGTCCGGAGGCTTTTTTTGTCGTTAGGAGAAGCGCTCAAATAGAACCTTCGACCCACTTGAACAGCTCGGACTTCGGCAACGCGCCGACCGTCTGCGCCACCAGCTCGCCGTTCTTGAAGATCATCAGCGCAGGAATGGAGCGCACGCCGAAACGGCTCGGGAATTCGGGATTTTCATCGACATTGACTTTGACGACCTTGATATCCGCGCCCTTTTCGGCGGCCAGCGCCTCGACGCTCGGGCCCAGCTGACGGCAGGGGCCGCACCACTCCGCCCAAAAGTCCACCAGCACGGGACGCTGCGACTGCAGCACTTCCTTTTCAAAATCGCTGTCGGTAACTTTCTGTGCCAATTCCATATTCTGATCCTCCTTAGTTATAATAACACCGCCAGCCTAAACTATAGCGCGTAGGGGTCAAGCAGATTCGCGGGAAGCGGCATCAGCAAAGGCCCGTCCGTCCACAACAGCGCGCATTTGATCGTATGCTGCGGATATATATTCTGAATAACCGAGCGGTACGCCGCCATTTGTTTCAAATAGATCGCCGGCACGTCCTCTGCTTTCTGCGGCGGGGGGCGGTTGGTCTTGTAATCAATAATGAGTACTTCTTCATCGGTGACGCGCATGCGGTCCATCTGCCCCGAAAGAATTTTGCTGCCCGCCAGACCGACCACCGGCACTTCGGCGCGCGAACCCGCAGCAAAGATCGGTGCGAATTCAGGATGACGCAGCACGGCGAGAATCTCCGCCGCCAGAGACTCCTGCGCCGCCAACGGCATCGCCAGCGCCGGCCGCACCAGATATTGCCTGATTGTTTTCTCCCATTTCTCCTTGGGCAGTTGCGGGAGGATTTCAAGGACGCGGTGAACGACGATCCCGCGCCCGAACCGCCCGCCGTCGTCCGCCGCCAGCGGGCCTTTGACCGCCGGCTCGTCGTCATCCGGCCTTGAGGGCGCGAGCGGCTGCACCGGCTGTGGCTCTTCCGGCAGGGCGCCGCCGACCCAGTCCGGCAACGGCGCGCGCACTGCGCTTTGCGCATCCGCGTTTTTCTCCGCAAGCATGATAACGGGTGCGGCCTCTTGTTCGTATTCAATCCTGCGGGCCTGTTCCTCGCCATCGAACGGCACCTCTATGGCAGCCTCCGGAAAGGATTGCGCGACGAGATTATACCAGCAATCCTGTTTCGGCCCGCGCACGCCGTGATAGCCGCAAACATAAAGCCTGTCTTCCGCACGGGTCAGCGCGACGTAGAGCAGACGGCGGTATTCCTCCTCCTGCCGCGCGCGCGAAACCGCCTGACGCTCGTTATAGGCGGGCGCGGCGAACTCCGCCCGCGGCGACCACAACGGCACGCCCTTTTCGTCCTCCGGCCACAAAAGATGAATACGGCCTTTATAATGGTCGTGCATCTTCTTCACCGTATCCGGCAAAAAGACGATCGGCGCCTGCAGGCCCTTGGACGCATGCACCGTCATGATGCGCACCTGATTGGCTTTGCCCGGGTCCTGCTCGCGCTTGATCTCCGTCTCGCCGCGTTCGAACCAGTCGGCGAATTTCTGCAGGGACGGCGTGTGGCTTTGCTCGTAGTGCAGACAACTGTTGAGAAACTCGTCGAGCGCGTCCTGAATGTCATACCCCAAACGTCCGTAGAATGCGCGACGTCCGCTGATCTTGTCGGCGAAACAGGGCGTCGCCAGCGCTTCGGCGAAAAACGCGTACGGCGTCGCCGTGCCCGCCTTGCCAACCTGGCCTTGCAGCCATGCCGCCACCGCCGGATTTTTCTTCCGCACCGAGTCCCACAGCGATCCCGCCCGCGCATAGCTCAGCTCAAACAGGTCTTCTTCGGAAAGACCGACCAGCGGCGATTTCAACACCGTCGCAAGCGTCAGATCGTCGCTCGGCAGCAACGCGAAGTGCGCCAGCGCCAACAAGTCCATCACCGCGATTTCCTGCGTCAGCGTCATGCGGTCGACGCCCGCCACAGGCACGTCATGGCTTTTGAGCGCGCGCATCAGCCATTGCACAAAAGGCCCGCGCGACTGCACCAGAACGAGAACATCCCCGGGGCGGATCGGGCGCGACCGCGCGTTCAGCATTTCCCCCGTGTCAATCCAGCCTTTGATCGTGGATGCGATTTTCTCCGCCAGCCGCGCCGCGGCATTGTCGCCCGCGTCGATATCCACCGGCATGCGCCACGGCTCCGCGTCTTCTTTCTTTTCGGTCTTGATCAGCGGCCACAATTCGACCCTCCCCGCCTGTCCTTTGCGCCATGGCATATGCAGCACGTCGCGCTCGGCCACGCCCTGACGCGCAGCAGGATCCTTGAAAACGCCATCCACCACCTCCAGCACCGCGCGCGTCGAGCGGAAGGAATATTCGAGGAACACCTCCCACCCCTGCTGCACTTCCTGCACGCGCTCGCCGAAAAAGCCCTTCATCCGCGCGAATTCATATGGATCGGCGCCCTGAAAACTGAAGATCGACTGCTTTTGGTCGCCGACGACGAACAAAGTGCGCAAAACATCCTCGTGCGCGCCGCGCCCGGCGAAAAACTCGTCACTTAAAGCCTGCACCACGCGCCACTGGTTGCGGCTGGTGTCCTGCGCCTCGTCGACGAGGATATGATCTATGCCCTCGTCGAGCTTATACAACACCCACGGCACCATCTTCTCGGTGGCGAGCAGCTCGCATGCCTTGATGATCAGATCGTCGAAATCGAGACGGTCGCGCATGCTTTTGTGCCGCGTGTAGCGCCCGACCATCGCCGAGGCCACCCTTAACAGCGCGGCATTTATTTTGGCCAGCCGCACGGCGCGAAGTTGCTTCAGGTAACCGTCCAGCCTTCCGGCCTCGCGCTCCATCACGGAGAGAATGTCCGGATAAGCCCCGACCGTCGCATTGGTCGCCATCTTTTTGGCGACTTCGCCCGCCTGCGTGAAGTACGCGCGGCAATATTGGCTAAACAGAGCGGGGCGGTTTTCCGGCTGCTCCAGCCACGGCTGCATGCAGGCGGCCTTTTCCTGATCCGTCTTGCTGCCGTTCAATAACGCCCGTAAGGCCTTTTTCAGCTCCTCCTCGTGCGGCACATCGCAGGCATGATTGATCACATCCTCTTCCGTCGTTTTTTCATCCAGACGCAAATGGCTATAAAGCGCCGCAATGGTTTTTTCCGCGCGGCCTTCGGCGTCGCCGTGATATTTGAGGATTTCAGTGAGCAGGCTGCGCTTCGACATGATCTGCTGCATCAGGCCGGACATCGCCGCGGCATCGAGATGCAGCGCCAGCTCGTTAAACGCCAGCGCCAGTGGCGCGGCCGGATCGTCGCGCGCATCGTCGGAGATGCTGTGCAAACAGCGCGTGAGATACTCAACGGCGTCCTGCTCGTCCATCAACTCGAAGTGCGGCGGCAGACCCGCCTCGATCGGAAAACGCTTCAACACCGACTGGCAGAAGGAATGGATCGTCATGATCTTCAAGCCCCCCGGCGTATCGAGCACGCGCGCGAACAAACGCCGCGCCTCTTCAGCCACAGCGTCAGTCGGCGGCGTGCCGATCAGTCTCTCCAAAGCGGCCTGCAAATCGGCATCCGACATCACCGACCATTTGCTCAGGCTCTCGTAAATCCGGTTCGACATTTCCGCTGCGGCTGTCTTGGTAAAGGTCAGGCAGAGGATTTTTCCGGGGAGCGTCGCTGGCTCGCCGCTATTCCTCGGCAGCATCAAACGCAAAACGCGGTCGATCAGAACTTTCGTTTTCCCCGTGCCCGCCGACGCGCCGACCCAGACGCTGCGCTCGGGATCGGACGCCTCCGCCTGCCGGAGACCGGCGTCTTCTTTTCTGCCGATGCCTTCTTTTTTTGAAGTCTGCGCGCTCATTCCGTCACATCCTCCCCGCCGTCATCGTCGCCGGACACGCCCCATTCCTTCACGCGCGCGAGATGGTCGTAATCGGAATACTGCGGTTTCGCGTCCGCGCGCGGCAGGCTCAAATACGGCGTCGCCGGATCATCGAAGCGCGCGACAAGGTTGCGCAAGCCCTCTTCGGCATCCGTGATCATGTCTTCGATGCTATATCCCTTGGGCTTGACTTCTTTCTTTTCCACGGGTACGCGTCCGCTGCCCGTCACCTTCCAGTAGATCAGCGCGCTGACGTTTCCGTCCTTGACTTTTTCGAACCCGCCGCGCCGCAGCATCAAAGCCTCCAGCGGCAGTTGCGAGGAAAGTCCGGCCTTGACCGCACTGTTCTGCGGCACGAAACCGGATTTGTAATCGATAATGGCGTAAGTGCCGTCGCGGCATTTATCGATGCGGTCGGCCTTGCCGGTCAGGGTAAACGGTTTTCCTTCCACATCGAAAGACCAGCTGCCCTCCGCTTCGGTGAGATAGGGCTTGGCTTCCTCACGCCACTGCCGCTCCTGCCGGACGAATTCGGCGGCGATCTTTTCAAACCGCGGCCACCAGAAGGCCTCGACTTCCTGCGGGATGCGCAACTCGGACAGCGCGGCGCGGCCAAAGCCTTCAAGTTGTTTTTCCGCATCTTCCGGCAAGGCGTCCGGAAAGGCCGCGATGAATTTTTCCAAAGCCGCGTGGATAAACGTGCCGCGCTCCGCGCCCGCGGGGTCGGCATCCACGGGGTCGAGGGCTTTTAAGTTCAGAATATACCGCGCGTAAATCTGATACGGGTCGCGCATCCAGCTTTCGATGCGCGTAAAGGAGAGCTGGCGCGGACGCGCTTCGACGGGCGGCGTCGGCGCGGGGCGCGGCGCGGGCGCGAAGCCGGCGGGCGCATCGATGTCCCTCACCCACCGGCGGTATTTCAGCGCGCCCGTTTCCGGCCATGCGAGCCCGACGGCCTTCAAAACAGTTTCCAGCCGCAACAGCCAGCGCGCGGGCACGGTCGGCGTGCCGTCCAGCTTTTTGGCGCGGGTGATGATCACTTCCGGCGCGGCGGCGGCTTGCACAAAGTCGTGCGCGGCAAGGCCGATACCGTTTTCCGGCGACGTAAGGCCGAATTTTTTACGCATCGGCCGCGACATCCACGGGTCGTGCGCGGGCAGGTCCGGCCACGTGCCTTCATTCAACCCGCCCAAAATGACCATGTCAGCGCAATAAAGCCGCGCCTCGATCTGGCCGAGAATGCTCAAGCGCGGATGCGTGCCATAGCGCGAGCGCACGGTTTGCGCCTTCAAAAGCGTGCCGAGCAGCGAAACGTAATGCTCCGGCTGCAGCGGCGGAATGTCGCCAGCGGTTTTTAAAAGATCGCTCAGGAACGTCGCCGCCGCCTCTCCCGCGTCTCCGCGCCACAGGCGCAGAGCACCGTTTTCGTCCACCGTGGTCGCCAAGGCCTCGGCCATGCGGATATGGCAGGAGAGCATGTCGGCGAACGGCACTTCTTCACCCGCCGCCATCATGCCGGTGAATTCCGCCATCGCTGCTTCAAGCCTGCCGACCCAAAGCAATAATTCTTCGCGCTTCGGATTGATCGCTTCGCGCAGGCCCGCAAACCCACGCGACGGGCGCGGCCCGCGCAGGACCCGCTGGTCGAGCGCCCGCACCATCGCGCGCATTTCCTTGGGCGGAAAACCCGCCGCCATGTAAGGATGTTTTAAAAACGCCAGCAGCGTGACGGGGGCGAGTTCTTCTTCCGCCATTTCCGCCGTCAGCATCAGCCACGAGCCGACGGAAAGCTCGGTCAGCGGCTGTCCGCCGGAATCGTCCACCTCGATCCCCCAGCGTTTCAGACTGAGAGAAACGCGCCGCGCGAGGCGGCGGTCGGGCGTGATGAGCGCGCAGGTTTTGGCCGGCGTTTCCAGCGCCTCGCGCATGATGAAGGAAATCGCATCCGCTTCTTCCTGCGCCGTGTCGCAATCCATGCGCGTGAAGCCTTCTAGCGCTTGCGGGGTGATGTCCTCCATCGCCAGTTTTCGCCAGTTTTCGGTCGTCTCTGCGGGGCGCAGCGCCTCGGAAAGCAAACGCACGCGGTCCGTATTGACCGGCATCTTTTTTCCCAGCGGCCACGTTTGCACCTCTTCGCGCCCGATACCCACCAGCGCAAGGAGTTTTTTCAAATTCATCTGTGGATGGTCGTCGCCGAGAACATCCCAGCTTGCATCGTCGATGTTTTTATCCAGCCCCGGCAAGATCAACGCGCCTTGCGGCAGTTTCGCCGCCAGCGCCAGCAGTTCGGCCGCCGCGGGCACAGTAATGGTGAGCGGATCGCCGACGGCGATGACGGGATTTTGCGGCGGATTTTTCTGCCACGCCTTGATCTGCGCTTCCAGCAGAAGGTTGCGCCGCGCCGCATAATCGATCACGCCGCGCGACTTTAAAACGTCCGGCCAGTTTTCGGTCAGGACTTTGAGGAAGGTCAGCGTCTTTTGCCAGTGAGCGGAAAAATCGCCCGGCACGAGGTTGGCGAGTCCGTCGAAGCTGAGGCGCTCGGTTTGCACTTCGTCGAGAAAATTCCCGAGCTCCTGCGCAAGCGCCACGGCCTGATCGAACGATTGCGGCAGGTTGGCCCGATCACCCGCGGTCTGGATGGTGCGCGCCAAGATTAGCTGCCGCTCCAGCCGCGATATGGCGGGCGGAATGTCGAGACTGCCGCTTACATCGTCTTCCGCCGCCTGAAACAGCGCCATTTCCTCGGCATCGATATCACCGATCGGGTGCAGCGCGGGCAGCAGGATCGCCTCACCGCCCGAAAGGCGCAAAAACGCCTCGCGCAACGTCCGGCAGGCGCGACGGCTGGGGAGCAATACCGTGTAATCTGTTAAAGACAGAGGATTGTCTTGCGCGCGCTCCAAAATGCCTTGCGCCAGCGCGTCGGCGAAGGAATATCCGGCGGGGATTGTGAAGACGCCGGACGACACCTCAGTCCACCGCCCGCACTTCGACGACTTCGGGGATAAAGTGCTTCAGCAGGTTCTCTACGCCGTGCTTGAGCGTCGCGGTCGAGCTCGGACAGCCGGCGCAGGCGCCGCGCATAGTGAGGTAAACAATGCCGCTTTCGAACGAATGGAACACGATATCACCGCCATCCGCCGCCACGACGGGGCGGACGCGTGTATCGAGCAGTTCCTTGATCTGCTTTACGATTTCGTCGTCATCTTCGGAGACGGAGGACGGCGCGGGCGCGTCATGCTCTTCGGTCAGGACCGGCTGGCCCGTGGAAAAATGCTCCATCAGCGCTGCGAGGATTTGCGGCTTCAGCAGCGACCAGTCGAAATCGCCCGCGCGGGTGACGGTGACGAAATCGCCGCCGAGGAAAACGCCTTCGACGCCGGGGATTTTGAACAGGCGCACGGCGAGCGGCGACCCTTGCTCCGCCTGGGCCGCATCCCTGAATTCCGCAACGCCCGAGGAGACGACTTCACAGCCGGGGAGAAACTTCAGGCTGGCGGGATTGGGGGTTTGCTCTGTTTGTATGAACATTTAAGGCACTCCTTGGGTTGTCGAATAAACGAAATGCAGCTCCTCATCGGGAAAGACGCGCGGATGGATGGCATGCGCCGCCATCGCACCTTCCGAAAATCCGGTAAGGATGAGTTTCAGTTTGTTGGGATAGGTCGAGACGTCGCCGATGGCGAAAACGCCTGCGACATTGGTCTGCTGGGTCGCGGGATCGACGGGGATATGGTGCTGCTCGATGGTAATGCCCCAGTCGCCAAGCGCGCCCAGTTGCGGCACGATGCCGAACAGCGGCAGGAGCGCGTCCACCTCCAGAATTTTTTTGTTGCCGTCGAGATCGGCCAGTTCCACCGCCGATAACGTGCCGCCCTCCCCCCTCAGGCCGTGCAACTGATAGGGAATGACCATTTCGACCTTTCCGCTCTCCGCGATCTTGTGCAATTTGTCCACGCTCTCCGGCGCGGCGCGGAACTTGTCGCGGCGGTGGACGAAATAGATTTTCTTCGCCACATCGGACAAGGAAATCGCCCAGTCGACCGCGCTGTCGCCGCCGCCCGCGATCATCACGGTCTTGTCGGCAAAATCGCCGCACCGCCGCACCATGTAGAAAACGGATTTTTCCTCGTAAGCCTCCAGCCCTTCCAGCGGCGGCTTGTTGGGGCCGAACGCGCCCGCCCCCGCCGCGATGATCACCGCCGCGCAGGAAATGACGATGCCGCCCGCCGTCGTCACCTCGAAACGGCCGTCATCCAGCGATTTGAGGTCCGAGACCTGCTGCTTGAGGTGATAAACGGGGTCGAACGGCTTGGCCTGATCTTCAAGATGCGTCACCAGATCGCCCGCGAGGATCATCGGATAGCCCGGAATGTCGTAGATCGGCTTTTCGGGATAAAGCGCCGTCAACTGCCCGCCGATATGGGCGAGGCTGTCGATCACATGGCATTTCATCTTGAGCATGCCGCACTCGAACACCGCGAACAGCCCCGTGGGCCCCGCGCCGACGATTACCACATCCGTCGAATAGTGCTTTGACGTCATCCCAATTCCTATTTAACGTGAATGAAGGCAGAGTATCAGAAACATGGGCACGGAAACACTTATAATTGAGAATGAAGCCGCGCTGGCGGGGCTTGCCGCGCGCCTTGCGCCGCTGCTCAAAAAAGGCGACGTACTGACGCTGAAAGGCAACCTCGGCGCGGGTAAAACCGCCTTCGCGCGCGCGCTGATCCGCACGCTGGCGGGCCGCAGCGAAGAGGTGCCCAGCCCGACCTTCACGCTGGTACAGGTGTATGATTTTGCACCCTTTTCCGTTTACCACTTCGATCTTTACCGGCTGGAGGAAAAAGAAGTTGATATTCTGGAATTGGGATGGGATGATGCGCGCAAAGACGGCGTTTGTCTCGTCGAGTGGCCGGAGAGGCTCGGGATGCTTTTGCCCAGAGACCGGCTGGATATTGAAATATCTTTTCATAAATCAAAAGAAACGGCGCGGGAAATAACGCTTTGGCCGCATGGGACTTGGGAAGACCGTCTGCGATAAAGAGATTATTGTGATAGAAAGATAAAGAGAGGATTCAATTGGAGATGTCCACGTACCCGAAAAAAGCCTTTGTCCTTGCCGCCGGAATGGGCCAGCGGATGCGTCCGCTGACGGACAACTGCCCCAAGCCGCTGCTGGTGGTGGACGGCAAGACAATGCTCGACCGCGCGCTGGACGCGCTTGCCGAAGCGGGCGTGGAAGAGGTTGTGGTCAACACGCATTATCTCGGGGAGATGATCGCCGCGCATTTGAAAAACCGCAAGCATCCGCGCATCACCATCAGCCACGAGACCGAACTGCTCGACACCGCCGGCGGCGTGAAAAAGAATCTGGCGTTTTTCGACAATGAACCGTTTTACGTTCTCAATGCCGACGTTCTCTGGACCAACGGCCGCGCGCCGACGCTGAAAAATATGGCGGACGCATGGGACGACGCGACGATGGACGTGCTGATCCTCCTGCATGAAGCGGCGGACATTCCGGCTTACGCGGGGCACGGCGACTATTATCTCGCCGCAGGCTCGGACAGGCCCGTCTTCGCCAAGGACATGCAAAAAGCCAACACGATTTTCGCAGGCCCGCGCATCGTGCATCCGCGCCTGTTCGACGACACGCCGGACGGAAAACTGGGCTTTTTACAGCTGTTCCACAAAGCGGAAAAAACCGGACGGCTCGCCGCCGTGCTGCACGACGGCGAATGGCACCATGTCGGCACGCCAGAGGCGTTTGCGGAAACGAACCGGATTTTCGCGAAGAAAAAAGCCGTTTAAATCAGCTCACTTCCACGACTTCATCGTCATCGTCCTCGACGACATCATCGTCTTCGACCTGCACTTCCTTGGCTTCTTTTTCTTCCGCGGCGGCGGCGGCGCGCATGCGGCTGGAAGACTGGTAGGCCATGCCCGCGTGATCGGGGCAATAGGGCGTGCCGGGGCGAATGCCGCGGCCGCAGAACGTGAAGTCGTCCTCGCGCGGGTCGCCGATCGGCCAGCGGCACATGCGCTCGGTCAGATCGATCAGCGCGACGCCGCCGCCCGGCGGGATCTCCTCTTTCTCCATCTTGTGCGGCTCGGCCAGTTCGGGGCGCAGCGGATTGCTCTTCACGCCGGAAACGACGACGGGCGCGGCCGTCTTTTTGGAGGCGCTCTTGGCTTTTTGCGGCGCAGCTTTCGGCGGTTCCTTCTTTTTGGGCGGATCTTTTTTGGCGACGGTTTTGACGGCGGGGCCGGTCTTCTTGATCGGCGACGGGCGGTTGGAAAGCCCCATGCGGTGCGCCTTGCCGATCACAGCGTTGCGCGTGACGCCCTTGCCGAGGGTCTTGGCGATATCGGCGGCGCTTTTGCCTTCCTTCCACATCTTTTTAAGCAGAGCGATCCGCTCATCCGTCCAGCTCATTGACACACCCTTCTGCAATTACATAATGATATATTCAATTCCAAGACTGAATATAGCATCGAATCGCTATAAATAAAGCGGTCTGTTTGAGGGGGAAAGCGGAAAATTTCAGGCGCGCGGCAAAAGTCTCAGGAGCGCAGCTCCAGTCTGACAAGGCGCGTGGCCAGCTTATTGAGATCCCGCCCCATGTAGTTGACGAGCTTGCGCGCGCCCCTGTCGTCCGACACGTCCACATATTGCACGTAATCGGGGTCCGAAGCGGTTTCGGTGGAGGTCCAGTACATCTGCGAGGTCGGGACGCCGGCGACTTTTTCAAACGTGTCGGCAAGGTCGCCGGTGTTGCGGGCCACAGTGAGGATGCCGAGCTTGTTGAATTCGCCCGCGGGGTCCTTCGTCGCCATGATCTCCAGCGGCGGAATGAACCATTCGCCGTTGTAGGTATCTTTTCTCAGCGCTTTCAGCAGCGCATCGTCGCTGGCGTAGTCGCCGCCGTCATGACCGTGGAAATCTTTCAAGGACGCGACGCGCTTCGCAGCGTCATTGAAGGTGAGCATCAGTTTTTCATCGTCGTCGTCTTTCAGGTCTTCCGGCGCGGCATAGACGTTGAAAACTTTTCCGAGGCTCTTGCCTTTCTTGTCGCGCGGCTCCCATGTGCCGATAAAAACGCCTTTGTCTCCGACCGTCTGGCCGATCTGCGGGCCAGTGGCGGGCTGCGGCGGCACTTGCGTCTCTTCCTGCACTGGCTGTTCCGCAACCGGACGCGGCATGACAGGCGGCGTGACGGTCGGGGTCGTATCCCCCGTCGGCTTGATGCCGGAATCGCGCTGCATCGTTTCCTGCTGCAGCATTTCTTCGACATACTGCATCAGCTCGGCGCCGGATTTTCCGGCCTGCATGGCTTGTTTGATCAGTTCTTTGCGGCGAACCGCGGGATCTACCTCGACTTTTGCCGGCTCAGGCTGCGGCACGACTTCCGTCTGTCTGGCCGTTTCCGGCTCGGGCGCGACCACGGCGGGCGAAACCGGCTTGTCTTTCACGTTGCTTTCGATCTCTGCGACCTTGCTGCCGTTGACGTAGATGCTGCCATCGGCGCGCAGTTCGACGGTTGCCGTTCCCTTGCGGATAACGACATCGGCATCCGGTTCTATCGTGATGTGCGTTGGCTTGCCGACCCCATCCATGGATTCCGCCTTCGTAAATAGTGAATAATTCTAATGCGATGGATTGTATATCCATATTTATGTATAGTCAATAAAAATACTCCCGCGGGGAAATGATATATAACTATATGATATTATTTATAATTTAAAGAATATCCCGTGTCAGTTCCGACTCAGGTCCTCCTGTCACTGCTCTTTATCCCGCTGCTCCTTGCGCCACCTGTAGTCGTGATGGATCGACATGGCGATCCATACCGGGAGCCACAGCCCGCCCGTCATAATCGTCAGGTTCATATGCTTTTTATAGTCGAACGGGGGCTTTTTCGGCTTTTGCTTGCCTCTTTCCTCTTCGATGATCTGCTGGAGCTTTCTTTGCACATCGTCGCTGACCGCCGCGCCCGAAGCTAATCGCGGCTCTGCCTGCGGACGCGCCTGCTGCATTACAGGTCTATGCTGGGGCTGAGCCGGTCTTTGCGGCTGAGACTGCTGCACGGCTGCCTGAGGCGCCTGCACCCGCGCCGGAAAGTGCTGCGCCAGAAACGCCGCGCTTTTCCCGATGACCTGCTGCGCCTGTTCCGGCGTCCAGCCGCTTTGCGCGTAGCCTTCCCAGCTTTCAACGGTGTGTTGCGCGGCTTTTTCCGCGATCGTCTTGCGGCTTCTCTCATCCGCGTATTCATCCGCCATGCACTGCATGACGTAGACGGGCGTTTTCAACGCCGCGAGCTTGTCGGCCACGCGCGCGGTATAGGCCTCCTGCCAGAACCGCGCCTGCAGCTGCTGTCCTTTCTCGACGACGGGGCTTTCCGGAGGCGAGGGGAAATCTTCAAGCTGCAGCCGCGGCGCACAGCCAAAAACGGAAGAGATGAACGGCTTTTCCGCCGCCGCGGCGATCGCCGCCGCCGCGCCCACGCCCTGCCCCATCAGCGCGACCGCGTGGCCGTGGGCTTTGTAATCCTCGGCGATCGCGCAGATCGTCTTGACCCAGTCATAGAAACCAGACTGCAGAAAATCACCGTCGGAATTGCCGCTGCCGAACTGGTCGAAGCGCAGGGAAGATATGCCTTTCGCCGCCAATGCCTGCGCCGCGCGGACGAAAAAACGGTTATCGCCCGTGCTGGCGCCGCAAAGATCATGGCAGAAAATCACGACCTTTCCTTGCCCCGCATCCTGCAGGACGCACGGGATGTCGTGGCCGTTATATGCTTTGCTGTATACCGTCTTCGTCACACCAGACCTCCCTCAGGCGCGAAAGTCCAGTCCCCAGGCGCTGTAACGCTCCGGATCGTCCGTCCAGTTCTCGCGCACCTTGACGAACAGGTTCAAATGCACGCGGCGCTCGAGAATCTCTTCCAGTTCCCTGCGCGCGGCTTCGCCGATCTTCCTGATCCGCGACCCGCCCTTGCCGAGGATGATCGCCTTTTGCGTGTCGCGCATCACGTAGATGACCTGACTGATCTTCACGCTGCCGTTGTCGAACTCCTCCCACGTTTCCGTCTCGACGGTGGAAGCGTAAGGCAATTCCTCTTTCAATTGCAGAAAAATTTTCTCGCGCGTGATTTCCGCGGCGAGCAGGCGGAGCGGCATGTCGGAGATCTGGTCCTCGCCGAACATCCAAGGGCCTTGCGGCATGCGGGCGGCGACATCCTTGAGCAGCGCCTCCACGCCGTCGCCGGTGGCGGCGGAAATCATGTAAATATCGGTAAAAACGCCGGTCTCCTGCATCTCCGCCGCGAGGGCGAGCAGCTTTTCCTTTTCGACGAGGTCGATCTTGTTCAGCGCCAGAACGACCTTCCGTTTTTGCTTTTGCAGTTTTTCGACGATGGCGCGGCTTTCGGAATTGATCTTGCCGCGCCCGATGTCGACGATCAGCAAGATGACTTCCGCGTCGTCCGCGCCCGCCCAGGCCGCGGAGACCATGGCGCGGTCGAGCCTTTTGCGCGGCGTGAAGATGCCGGGCGTATCGACGAAGATGATCTGCGTGTCGCCGCTGTTGACGATCCCCATCACGCGCGTGCGCGTCGTTTGCACCTTGGGACTGACGATCGAGACTTTCGCGCCGACAAGGCGGTTGATCAGCGTCGACTTACCTGCGTTCGGCGCTCCGATGATGCTGACAAAGCCGCAATGGCTGTTTTCGGCGCTCATGCGTCCACCGCGCCGACCTTGCGGAGCATTTTCAAGGCGGCCTCTTTCTCGGCGGCGCGCTTGCTGGCGGCGACGGCGCTGGTCTTGCCGTGGCCCTTGACCCCCACTTCTATTTCGAACTGCGGCGCATGCGCCGAACCGGACTTGCCGAGCGTTTTATACTCGGGCAGCGGCAGGGCGCGCGCCTGCGCCCATTCTTGCAGCTGCGATTTGGCGTCTTCCGGCGGCCGCGTCTGCTCTTCGAGCGCCGTGCCCCAGAACCGCGCCACAAACGCCTGCGCCGCCTCGAACCCGCCATCGAGGAAGATCGCGCCGATCAGCGCCTCCACGGCATCGGCGAGAATCTTGTCCTTCTTCTGGCCGCCCGATTTCATCTCGCTGGTGGAAAGCCTGAGATGTTCCGCAAGCCCGATCTCGCGCGCGACCCTGACCAGCGCCTGCTGCTGCACAAGACTGGTGTGCCGCTTGGCGAGGCTGCCTTCCGCCTCCACGGGGAACGCGGAAATCAGCAGGTCGGCGACGGCAAGCCCCAGCACGCGGTCGCCCAGAAACTCGAGGCGTTCGTTGTTGTCTTTGGCGCTGCCCGCCGCCTTGCGCGCGTTTTTTTTCTGCGCGCTGGCATGGGTCAGCGCCGTTTCCAGCAGGGCCACGTTGGAAAAATCGTATCCTATTTTTCCGCACAGCGCTCCTGTCATGTCACATCTTGTTCACGTTTTTGAAGAGGCGGCTGTAGCGGACGGCCCCGGGCCAGGCGATCAGCTTGCAGCCGAACGAACGCATCAAAGCGAAAGAGCCCGTGCGGTCGCACTGGTGGCCGATGCCCTTGGTCGAAAAAAAGACGAATTCCGCCTTGCCGATCAGGTTTTCCGCCGGAACGAAGCCGACGTCGTTCATGTCACGGCTGTCCTGCGAACGATCGCGGTTGTCGCCCATCATGAAGTATTCGCCTTTCGGCACTTTGTAGAGCGCCGTGTTGTCGTAGTACGAATGGTCGGATATCTCGTAAATATAGTGCTGCACGCCATTCGGCAGGGTTTCGACGTAGCGCTTGTAGATCTGCGAGCTGCCATCGTCGGTCTTGTATTCGTCATCGACAAAGCGGCGCTCCACCATCTTGCCGTTGATATAGAGCCTGCCATCCTTCATCTGCACCGTGTCGCCCGGCAGGCCGATCACGCGCTTGATGTAGTCAATGCCGACCTCTTTTGGCTGGCGGAACACGACGATGTCGCCGCGCTTGGGTTGGGAGCCCCAGACACGGCCTTCAAAATCGATGATGCCGAACGGAAAGGAATATTTGCTGTAGCCGTAGGCATATTTCTCGACGAACAGATAGTCGCCGATTTGCAGCGTCGGCAGAAGCGACCCTGACGGAATGTTGAACGGCTCGAACAGGAACGACCTGACCAGAAGCGCGATCACCGCCGCGACAAGGATCGCCTTGAAGAGTTCGTAAATATCGTCGCCTTCCTCTTCATCCTTGCCGGCGACTTTTTTGTTTTGCTCTTCCGCAACGGCCTGTTCCATATCTTCCCTTTTCTCTTCGCTATCCATGTCCATGTTTATCCTGCCGCCTCCGCGGAAATAACGACGAACGCGAGCGCCATGCCTCCTGCGGGCTTTTCTCCCGAAGCCTCGTCCGTCAAGCTCACATCTATGCGTGCGGTCATACCCTGCGGCGTTATGGCGGTCAAACGGTCTTTCGCCCCGCCGGAGAGGACCAGCTGCGGTTGGCCGTCCGGACTATTGACCACGATAATGTCCTTTAAATATATATCATCACGAATGCCAAACCCCAAGGCTTTGGCGCAGGCTTCCTTGGCCGCCCAGCGTTTGGCATATCCGGCGGCACGCAGGTGCGGCGCGGCAGCGGCTGATTTTTCAACCTTTTCAATCTCTTGCGCGCCAAAACACCGCTGCACGAACCGCTCGCCGTGCTTTTGCAGCGTCTCATCAATGCGCCCGATGCGCGTCATATCCGTACCGATACCGAGAATCATACCTGACCATAGCCCCAGGGCTACGCTGCCCTCAACATCTGTTTTCAATCTTATGGATAATTCAGCCGTCTGCTTTTTTATGTCCGCGGCGCCCGATGCGCTCCTTGCGCTTTTCCTTGCCGCTTTTCACGATGCGCGACACGACGTAATAAGTGCCGGTCCAGACGATGATCACTAGCGGCACGCTGCCGACCAGCATCGGCACGAGCAGCTCCATCGGCTTGTGCAGCAGATAGGAAAAGGTGAATTGCTTGTGCAACAGCGTGCCGGTCGCCGACCGCGCATCGTGGTGCCCGAGAATGGCCTGCCCGATCTTGTAGCAGGCGATCCAGATGAAGGGATAGGTCCAGGGGTTGCCCGACAGGATCGCCGCCAGCGCCATGGCGACCAGCGAGCCGCCGAGCAGCCAGGTGATCAGCCCGCCCAGCATGAGGTGAAACCCGACGAACGGCGTGAAGGAAATCGCCATCCCCGTCGCGAAGCCCGAGGCGATGTAATAGGGCGTGCCCGGCAGGCGGGAAATGCGGTGCTTATAATAGAGCACGACGCGCCTGAAGCTCATCGACGGCCACATGGCCTGTCTCAGATGATGCCACCATGTGCGTTTCTTGCGTGATTTTAAAATCATGTCATCGGCTCCGCGCGCGATTGACGGCGGTGATTTCCGGCGTGGCGCGCCGCAGCTTCGCTGCTGAAATTTTAATTTTAATGCGGGCCACTTACCGGCTCCTCGCTCTATTGACAGCTGTAATCTCGGGCGTGGCCCGCATGGCTGCAATAATATCGCTCAGGTGCTTTGAATCGCGGACGTAAACGTCGATCATCATGTCCCAGAAGTCGAGCGAACGGTTGGTAATCTTGAGATTGGTGATATTGCCGCCGTTCTTGCCGATGACGGTCGAGAGCGTGCCGAGGCTGCCCGGCGTGTTGGCGATGGTGACGATCAGCCGCCCGATGTGGCTTTCCGGACTGTCCTCGCCCTCCTCCCACGCGATGTCGAGCCAGCGCTCCGGCGTGTCGGCGAAGCTTTCCAGCGTTTCGCAGTCGATGGTATGGATGGTCACGCCCTTGCCCGTCATGACGATGCCGACGATGCGGTCGCCCGGCAGCGGGTGGCAGCAGCGCGCGAAATGCAGCGCCATGCCGGGGATCAGCCCCTTGATCGGCATGGGCGTGGCCTTGCTCTTCTGGTGCGTCTTCTTCTCGGCCTGCGTCACGATGTTTTGCAGCGTCGTCGTCGGCGCGGCGGGGCGGTGCTCGGGGTGCAGGCGGTAGAAGACCTCGCGGCTGCTGATATGGCCGGAGCCGATGCCGACCATCAGCTCCTCGGCGTTGTTGGCCTTGAACTGGCGGCAGAAGTCGTTGCTGAAGTTCTTTTCGTTATAGTCGTAGCCTTCCTGCTTCAGCACCTTTTGCAGCATGGCCTTGCCGAGGTTGAAATATTCCTTCTGCTGCTGCTGGCGCACGAAGCGGCGGATGCGCGCCTTGGCCTTGCCGGTGACGACGAAACGCTCCCAGTTGGGCGACGGCGTCTGGCTTTTCGAGGTGGTGATGTCGACCTGATCGCCGTTGACCAGTTGCGTGTTGAGCGGGATAATCCGCCCGTTGACCTTCGCGCCCACCGTCTGGTCGCCGAGCGTCGAGTGGACGGCGTATGCGAAGTCGATCGGCGTCGCGCCGCGCGGCAGGGCGATCAGGTCGCCGTTGGGCGTGAAGCAGAAGACCTGATCCTGAAACAGCTCCAGCTTGGTGTTTTCGAGGAACTCCTCCGGCTTGCCGGTATGCTCGACGATGTCCATGAGTTCGCGCAGCCAGCGGTATTGCCGCCCGTCGGTCTTGCCGCTCTGCCCCGCGCCGTTGGCCTGCTTGTAGGACCAGTGCGCGGCGACGCCGAGTTCCGCCTCCTCGTGCATCTCCGGCGTGCGGATCTGCACCTCGATGCGGTGGCTCTCCGGCCCGATGACCGTGGTGTGGAGAGAGCGGTAGCCGTTGGGCTTGGGCAGCGAGATATAATCCTTGAAGCGCCCCGGCACCGTCGGGTAAAGCCCGTGAATGACGCCGAGCACGTGATAGCACTCCGCAATATCCTTCACGACGATGCGGAAGGCCATGATGTCGGAGAGCTGCTCGAACGAGATGTTTTTGCGCTGCATCTTCTTCCAGATCGAATAGCGCGTTTTTTCCCGCCCGTGAATGTCCGCGGTGATGCCGGCGGCAGAGATTTTTTTCTTCAATTCCTCGATGATGCGCCCGACGACCGCCTCGCCGCCTTCGGCGCGCAAATAATTCAGGCGCGTCTGGATGCTTTCGCGCGCCTCGGGGTTCAGCTCGCCGAACGACAGGTCTTCCAGCTCCTCCTTGATGCGGTGGATGCCGATGCGCTCGGCCAGCGGCGCGTAAATCTCGATCGTCTCCATGGCGATGCGCTTGCGCTTCTCTGCCTTCTGGATGTATTTCAGCGTGCGCATGTTGTGCAGGCGATCGGCGAGCTTGACCAGCAAAACCCGTATATCCTCGCTCATGGCGAGGATCAGCTTGCGGAAGTTCTCGGCCTGCTTTTCCTGCGCGCTCTGGAACTCTATTTTGGAAAGCTTGGTCACGCCGTCGACCAGCCGCGCCACTTCCTCGCCGAACAGGCTGCGGATCTCGTCGAGCGTGGCGAGCGTGTCCTCGACCGTGTCGTGCAGCAGCGCGGTGCAGACCGCAGCCGTGTCCATCTTCATGTCGGTCATGATGCCCGCGACTTCGAGCGGGTGCGAGAAGTAGAGGTCGCCCGACGCGCGCTTTTGCGCGCCGTGCATCTTCATGGCATAGACATAAGCGCGGTTGACGATGTCCTCGTCCATATCCGGATTATAGGCCTTGATGCGGTCTATCAACTCGTACTGCCGGATCATTCTTTATTTCTTTCCGGACTCGTCCTTGAAATAGCGCAGGAAAGCGCTCGACGGCGACAGGAACAGCGTCGTGTTGTTGCCCGTCAGGCTGCGGCGGTAGGCCTGCATCGTGCGGTAGAACGCGTAGAAAGACGGATCGCGGTTGTAGGCCGCGGCGTAGATCTTGGTCGCCTCGGCATCGCCCTGGCCGCGCAGCACCTGCGCCTGCTGTTCGGCGTCGGCCAGTATGATAGTGCGCTGCTTGTCCGCCGTGGCAGTGATCTCCTGCTTCTGCTCCTTGCCTTCGGCGCGGAACTGCGCCGCCTGCCGCTGGCGCTCGGTGCGCATGCGCGCGTAGATCGCCTCGCTGGTCTGCGCCGGCAGATTGGCCTGAACGATGCGGATGTCGACGATCTCGATGCCGTAATTTTTCACCGTCGCGCTGACTTTCTGTTGCAGTTGCTGCATCAGAGCGTCGCGCTTGGCAGACAAAACGTCGCCCAGCGGCACGTCGCCCAGCACGTTGCGCAGGTTGGAATTGATGATGTTGTCAAGCCGTGCATTGGCCTGATCTTCCGTCTCAAGAGATTTGTAGAATTGCAGCATGTGGTCGATCTTGTAACGCGCGAACGTATCGATGACGAGGCGCTTCTGGTCGGAGAGGATGACTTCCTCAGCGGGCGTATAGACGTCCAGCACGCGCTTGTCGAAAAACATCACGTCCTGCATGAAGGGGATCTTGAATTTCAGGCCGGGCGTCTTGTAATGCGCGACGGGATCACCGAACTGCAACACCAGCGCCTGCTCGGTTTGCGGCACGATAAAAACGGCCTGCGTCACCACAATCACAGCGACCAGCGCGACGATCAGGAAAAAAAGCTGTTTCTTTGGCATGTCAAAAACTCCCGAAACCTGTTACTGCGATCCGCCGCCGGACGACATGGCCGCGCCCTGACCCGAAGACGTGTCCGGAGGACCGGCCGCCGGCGTCGTCTGCGGCAGCGCCCCGAACGGCATGTAGGGCATGATGGCGGCACCCTTGGAATTGCTCATCAGCACCTTGCGTCCGCTTTTCATGACGTCTTCCATCGTCTGGATGTAAATGCGCTTCTCCGTGACGGACGGCGCCGTGCGGTAAGCGTCATAGACCGCCGTGAAGCGCGACGCGTCGCCTTTGGCCTTGGCGATCGTCGCCGCCTTGTAGGCCTCGGCGTCCTGTATGATCTTCTGCGCCTGGCCTTGCGCCACCGGCAGAATGTTGTTGCTGTAGGTTTCGCCCTCGTTCTTCGCGCGCGCCATGTCCGCGCGGGCGCGCTGCACGTCGTCGAAAGCGTCGATCACTTCGGGCGGCGGGTTGACGCTCAGCAATTGCACGCTGTTGATGACGACGCCGGACTGGTACTGGTCGAGCATCTTCTGCATCAGTATCTTGGTTTTCACCTCGATGTCGGCGCGGCCGTTGGTCAGAACGTCCTGAATGTCCGACTGTCCGATGACTTCGCGCATCGCGCTCTCGGCCACCTTGCGCACAGTTTTGTCAGGATCGCGGATGCGAAAAAGATACCGCTCCGCACTGCCGACGCGCCACATCACGACGAAGTCGACATCCACGATGTTCTCGTCGCCGGTCAGCATGCGCGAGGAATTCACCGCATTTCTTCCGCTGCCCTGATCCGCAGACGAACCGCCACCGATTTCGACGCGGCGGTCGAACGCGACGTCCACCGTCTGCACCGTCTGTACCGGCCACGGGATATGATAGCCGAGGCCCGGCTGCGCGCGTGTGCTCGTCAGCTTGCCGAAGGTCAGCAGCACGGCGTTATCGCCGGGTTGAACTCTGTAAAATCCGGTGCCCAGCCAAAAGCCCAACGCCAGCAAAAGCAGAATACCCACACCTTTTTTGCCTTCCTGCGACGGCGGCTGGTTGCCGAAAAGGCCGCCGAACTTGCCGTGCGCCTGACGCAACAGATCATCCAGATCGGACATGCTGGCCTGCGGCTGCGGCGGCTCCCACGGGCCTTGCGGCTTCTCTTTGTCCGGCGTGCGCGAGCCCCACGGACCTTTGCCGCCCTTATCGTCTTCGTCGTCCCACGCCATGGATTATACCCTTGTTATGACATTCCAAAACCGTTATAAAGCATCTTAGTACAGCCCCACATATAAAGAAAGAAGTTGCGTCCAAATATGCGTGCCCTGACTGCAGAAACCGTGCTTGACAGCCTGAAATCCGTTAACGGCCTGACGCCGGAAATGGTTTCCGGCATTGCGATTGACGGGGGCAAGGTGGTTTTCGCCATCGAGATCGACCCCGCGCAGGCGAAAAAGATGGAACCCGTCCGAAAGACGGCGGAGGACGCTGTCAAGAAAATCGACGGCGTCAAATCCGTCACCGCCGTCCTCACCGCGGAGAGAAAAGCGCCGCCGAAAATGCAGATGAAGCAGGCGCCGCAAAAAGCGCCGCAGCGCCCCGTCGCGCCGCAGGTGAAACACATCGTCGCCGTCGCGTCCGGCAAGGGCGGCGTCGGCAAATCGACCGTCGCGGCGAACCTCGCGCACGCTTTCAAAGCCATGGGCAAGGCGACGGGATTGCTCGACGCCGACATTTACGGCGCGTCGCAACCGCGCATGATGGGCTACCGCGAAAAGCCGCAAACCAATGCCGAAGACATGATCGTTCCGCCTATGGCACATGGCTTAAAGCTCATGTCCATGGGCTTTTTCGTCGAAGAGACCGCGCCGGTGATCTGGCGCGGACCGATGGTTCATGCGGCGATACAGCAGCTTTTGCGCGACGTCGACTGGGGCGAACTCGATATATTGATCATCGATCTTCCGCCCGGCACCGGCGACGCGCAGCTGAGCCTCGTGCAGAACGTGCCGCTCTCCGGCGCGGTGATCGTCTCGACGCCGCAGGACGTGGCTTTAAGCGAAGCGACGAAGGGTCTGCTGATGTTCAAGAAAGTGAACGTCCCGGTGCTCGGCATCATCGAGAACATGAGCTATCACGTCTGCTCCAACTGCGGCCACCGCGAAGACATCTTCAGCCACGGCGGCGCTCAGCAAGCGGCGGAAAAAATGGGCGTGCCGTTCCTCGGAGAAATTCCGCTGAACGCCGACGTGCGCATCGCCTCCGACGCGGGCGCGACCCTGAAAAACGCCGCCATCGAAGAGGCCTTCAAGAACATCGCCGCGCGCATCTGGACGACCCTGCCCGCCGAAAAAACCACCCCGCGCCCACCGAAGGCCGCCTGATTTAATTCCGTAACGCCGGATTTACCTGTCCGCATTTGCCCGCATCCGCCCGTATTTGTCCATATGCGGCCTGCATTTGCCCGCATCCGTCCGCTTTGATCCGCGTTTGTCCGTATTTATCCTCAACTTCTAAATGGAGGTATCTTATGTAAATAAATGAGATAAATTCCATATTTATATTTCTATAATCACGGATTATTTTGCGTTCCTCACCCCGACGAAAGGAATTTGAACATGGCACAGAGTTTTAAAGGCAAGAGCGTAGAGGAAATCTTCGATTATCTCAGCACGCACGAACCCGCCGATTTGCAAGAGGTCAGCGACATCGTCGACGCGCTCGACCCGAAGCTGCGCAAAGAAGTCGTGGACCTGCTGGAACAGGAAATGGTCGGCGCCCTGCGCGACACCGCGCAAGAGTACGAGGGATACAAGATGCTCAACGACACGTTCGGCGGCCTGGTCTCCATCTTCGAAGACGCGGCCGACAAGGCAGCGAGAAAGCAGGAAGAAGCGGAAGTCGTCAGCGCGATGCAAACCGTCTCCCTTTACATCAAATATGTTGCGGACGTAAAAGGCGACGCGGCGCACCCCGTCATAAAGGAAACGCTGAACGCCCTCTCGGAACTGTCTGATGCCGACTACAACGACGTGAACAAAATCATGCAGGCCTGGACGAAGGGCTACGATACCGGCATCGCGCAGCAGCCGCCCGCCGCGATCAAGCCCAACCCCTTCAAAAAGCCGCAAGGGCCGAAGCAGTAAAGCAAAAAACAAAAGCAAAGGAAAACCAGAACATGTCACAGGATTTCAACGGCAAGACAGCGCAGGAGATCGTCGATCACCTCGGCAAGGGCCAGCCCTCCTTCGCGGAGATGAGGGAAGCCATAGAATCCCTCGACCCCGCGCGGCGCAAGGAGGTCATCGATCTCATTGAAAATATATTCGTCGAAAGCGTGCGCGGCTTCGCGGAAGAACCCGGCCTCATCGACTATATGGAGGAGGACTTCCGCAGGCTGAGCGGCCGGTTCGCCGATGCCGCCGAAAGAAGAGAGGAAGAGAATGCGCTCAAGGGCATGCAGGTCGCCTCGCGCCTCATCGCTTACATCGTGGAATGCAAGGGCGCGGCGGCGCATCAGACCCTACGGTAAACCGCGAATACCCTCTCCGGACTGCCAGACGCGGATTGGAACGCGTCCTACAAGCTCGCCCGCGCCTGGGCCTAAGGCTATGAGGACAGCCTCAAACCCCGTCCGCCGAAGCAGGGAAAGAGCTTCAAAATCTGACCCATCGGATCACGCCGCAAAACGCAGAAAGAGCCTTTTTCCTTTGGAATCAGGCTCTTTTTTTTGCTTATTGTTTTGTGCGCCGCAAAATTGCTATCCTTTCGGCACATTATTTAAGCCCTAAATTTATTGAAGGAGAGTCGCCATGACCGATTCCACAACGCACCCCGTCCAGATCTTCCCCGTTCCCGACGCGACCGCCAAGCGCGCGAAAATCACGCCGGAAAAATATGCCGCGATGTACGAGGAGTCGATCGGGAACCCCGACAAGTTCTGGGGCGAGCAAGGCAAGCGCCTCGACTGGACAAAACCCTACACGCAGGTCAAGGACGTCGACTTCGCCGACAACGCGCGCATCCGCTGGTTTTACGATGGAAAATTGAACGCCTGCTACAACTGCGTCGACCGCCATCTCCCGAAACGCGCCAAACAGGTCGCGCTGATCCGCGAGGGCGACGAGGCCGACGACAGCTCCGCCATCACTTACGCCGAACTGAAAGACGAAGTCTGCCGCCTCGCCAACGCGCTGAAGGAGCGCGGCGTGAAAAAAGGCGACCGCGTCACCGTCTACATGCCGATGGTGCCGGAAGCGGTCTTCGCCATACTGGCCTGCGCGCGCATCGGCGCGATCCACTCCGTCGTGTTCGGCGGCTTCTCGCCGAACAGTTTGCGCGACCGCATTCTCGATTGCGATTCCACCATCGTCATCACCGCGGATGAAGGCCTGCGCGGCAAAAAGAAAATCCCCCTCAAGGCCAACACCGACGAAGCTTTGAAGGACTGCCCCAACGTGCACACCGTCATCGTGCTGAAGCGCGTCGGCGACCCCGTGGCGTGGAACGACAAGCGCGACGTCTGGTATCACGAAATCTGCGGCAGGCAATCCACCGACTGCGTACCGGAGGAAATGAGCGCGGAAGACCCGCTGTTCATCCTTTACACCTCCGGCTCGACCGGCAAGCCGAAAGGCGTGCTGCACACCACCGGCGGCTACCTCGTTTACGCCGCGATGACGCACGAATATGTGTTCGACTATCACGACGGCGACATCTACTGGTGCACGGCGGACGTGGGCTGGGTGACCGGCCACAGCTACATCGTCTACGGCCCGCTCGCCAACGGCGCCACCACCCTCGTCTTCGAAGGCGTGCCGAACTTCCCCGACTGGGGGCGTTTCTGGCAGGTGGTCGAAAAGCACAAAGTGAACATCTTCTACACCGCGCCGACCGCCATCCGCTCCCTCTTGCGCGCGGGCGACAGCTGGGTCAAAAAATACGACCGCAGCTCGCTGCGCTTCCTCGGCTCGGTCGGCGAGCCGATCAACGAAGAGGCGTGGATGTGGTATTACGACGTCGTCGGCGAAAAGCACTGCCCCGTGGTCGACACCTGGTGGCAGACGGAAACCGGCGGCGTTCTCATCACCACCATGCCGGGCGCGGCCGCGCAAAAGCCCGCCTGGGCAGGCAAGCCGTTCTTCGGCGTCAAGCCCGCGCTGGTCGACGGCGATGGCAAGCTCCTCGACGGAGAAGCCGAAGGCATGCTGGTCATCACCGACGGCTGGCCGGGGATGATGCGCACGGTTTACAAAGACCATGCGCGCTTCGTGCAGACCTACTTCTCCACCTTCAAGGGAAAATATTTCACCGGCGACGGCGCGAAACGCGACGCCGACGGCTACTACCGCATCACCGGCCGCGTCGACGACGTGATCAACGTCTCCGGCCACCGCCTCGGCACGGCGGAGATAGAGGACGCGCTCAACGACCACGCGAAAATCACCGAAAGCGCGGTCGTCGGCTATCCGCACGACATCAAGGGGCAGGGCATCTACGCCTACGTCACGCTGCTGGAGGGCGAAGAGCCGAGCGAGGAGCTGCGCAAGGACATCGTCCATCATGTCCGCGAAGTCATCGGCCCGATCGCCACGCCGGACGTGATTTTGTTCACGCCCGCGCTTCCCAAGACGCGCTCCGGCAAGATCATGCGCCGCATCCTGCGCAAGATCGCGGAAAACGCCTTCGACCATTTGGGAGACACCTCCACCCTCGCCGACCCGAGCGTCGTCGACACCATCGTCGCAAGCCACAAGAAGCTGTTTGCGAAGGCTGCGTGAGCCCCTTCAGGCAGCTCGTTTTAGCGCTGTTTTTGGCGGCACTCCTGCTGCCCGCGCAAGCGCATGCGAAAATCAAGAAGCACTTCAGGGTCTGCGACACAAAAATTTGTTTTTACTGGTGGCCCGCTTTGCCGAAAATAAAGGGATGGCATCAGGATATCGGATCCAGTTATCACTACAACTTCAATGCGCTGGCGCCGGATGGCTTTACCTTTAACAATGCGTCTACGGTCATGTATGGCCCTGTCCGTCTATAAACCGCGCATGAAAAACGCAAAGTCTTTGCAGGCCTTTATAACCGAGGATAAAAAGGATTTCTCCTACGCAGACCCGGAATGTCCATCAAACAAACGACGTCACTCGCCACAGCCGGTGGAAAGAAACTCGTGTCATATACGTTCTTCCCGAAAAAAGGAGTGAACTGGGAAAGAGTGTCGTACGGACAGGAATGTAAATTCTATCTCGTTTTTACAATCAGTGCACGGAGCGCGGCAGCGCTGCATAAATCCATGCCGGCCTACGAACAAATGATCCGGAATTATAAATAAACGCTTAACCCCACGGCCCCGCCTGCAGCGGCTGCGTCGGCACCGGCGCGGCGGGCGGCGGGAGGGTCGGGATGGGGGTGTTGGTCATCTCGGAGATCATTTTGATGCGCGCCTCGATCGGCGGGTGGGTCGCGAACATGCCGACGATGCTGCTGTGGCTGTTCTCGATGCACATCTGCTGCATCTCGTGGGGGAAGTGCTGCAGCTCGTCGTGCCCCGCGATGCGCATCAGCGCCTTCATCATCGCTTCCGGATTCTTGGTGAGCTCGATCGAGCCCGCGTCGGCTAAGTACTCGCGTTTGCGCGAGAGGGCGAAGCGGATCAGCATGGCGAGCGCGTAGCCGACCATCAAAATCGCCAGCGCGATCAGCATCAGCAGAATGCCGCCCGCCTGATTGCCGCGATCGCGGCCGGAATATAAATTCGGCCGCCCGCCGAACAGCAGCGTGCGGTAGACCATCTGCGCGAGAAAGCTGATGATGCCGACGAAAATGATCGAAATGACCATCAGCCGCACGTCGCGGTTCATGATGTGGGTCAGCTCGTGGCCGATGACGCTCTCCAGCTCGTCGTCGGGCAGATGCTCGACGAGGCCGCGGGTCAGCACGATCTTGAAACTTTTCTGGTCGATCCCCGTGGCGAAGGCGTTGAGCGCGGGGCTGTCGACGATCTCGAATGCGGGCATCGTGAGGCCGCGCGAGATGCAAAGGTTCTCGAGCAGATTGTAGATTTTCGGATATTCCTTGCGCGTGACCGGCACCGCGCCCGTCGCCACGCGCATGATTTTGTCGTGGAAGAAGTAGGCGATCACGAACCACAGGAACGCGCCGAGAAACGCCCACTGGCCGTATTGCAAAATGCCCAGCCAGCCCGCATGGAACGCGACCGCCCAATTGGTATGCGCGCCCGGCGCGATGTGCTGCATCAGCGC
Organism: Pseudomonadota bacterium; assembly: GCA_021849295.1. GTDB lineage: Bacteria > Pseudomonadota > Alphaproteobacteria > Micavibrionales > UBA2020 > PALSA-926. The sequence continues at coordinate 134,535 of JAJZTA010000004.1, forward strand.
GTTCATGATGACGAAAAAGCTGCCGATCATCCCGATCAGCAGCAGGGGAAAACCCGCCAGCAGGATGCCGGACTTGATGTGGTTGTTATAGATCTGGGTCGTCAGTCCGAAAGCGGAGGCCATTCAAAACCCGCCCGTCAGAAGTTGACCTGCGGCGCTTCCTTGACGGCCTGCTTCTCGCTTTCGTCGACTTCGAAGAAGCTTTCTTCGTGAAAGCCGAACGTGCCGGCGATCATCACAGCGGGGAACTGCTTGATGGCCGTGTTGTATTCCTGCGTCGCGTTGTTGTAGAAGCGGCGGGCGGCGGCGATCTTGTTCTCGATGTCGGTGAGGTCGGACTGCAGCTGGCGGAAGTTGGCGTCGGCCTTCAGTTGCGGATAATTTTCGGCCACGCCCATCAGGTTCATCATCGCGCCGCCGAGGAGACCTTCGGCCTTTGCGCTGGCGGCGACGTTGCCGCCGGCGCGGGCCTGCATCGCCTGCGCGCGCGCCTCGGTCACCTTTTCAAACACTTCTTTTTCGTGGCCCGCATAGCCTTTGACGGTATTGACGAGGTTGGGGATCAGGTCGTGTCTTTGTTTCAGCTGCACGTCGATGTCGGACAGCGCGGTCTTGCGCGTCTGGGCGAGCAGGACGATGCGGTTGTAAAGCATGATGACGATAACGACGATAACGCCGACAATACCCAAAACAATCCACAACGCATGCATAATAAAAAGCTCCTTTCAAAACCCTGTCAGCCTTGATTTTCAAGCAAAATGCCGTGCCGTGCAAGCACGAAAAGAAAGAACGCGGATAAAGACAGCCGGCCGGGCATTTAACCCGGCCGGCTTGCGCTTTACTAAAGCAGGAACCTGAAACGCACCACCCAACGAACGATGGAGCCTGTCCTGCTCCGCCGGTCTCCGCCATATGTCGGCACTGAGCCCCGGCGCAAAGTCTCCCCCACCCAAGTCTTAAAAGCGTAATAATTCAGCTTCAAGACCAGAATATCATATTTAGGTTAACGATTTATAAAGAGACGTTTTCTCCGTTTTTACAGGAGGTTACCAATTGAAGCTCGTCGACGGCTCGGCCTGCCAGGTGTTGACGGCCTGGCGCGCCTCCGTCAACTGGTCCGAACTCATAAGATTCGCCACGGAGATGCGCTGCACCACGGCGTCGCGTTGCGCCTGAGAGCCGGGCTGCAACCCTTGCGCTGACAGCGCCAGCCACTTGTAGGCCTGTACCATATCCTGAGGCATGCCGCCCGTGCCGGTCTTGTAAAGCATGCCCAGCTCGTACTGGCACAGCGAAACGCCGGTCATGGCGCATTCCTGATACAGGACTCCGGCCCGCCCCGCATTTTGCGGAACGATCTTGCCCTGCAGATTGAGGCGCGCCACCGCCATCAAAGCCGGCATATAGTGGCCCTTTTCCATCGCCTCGGTGTACCATTTCAGAGCTTCGGCGCCGTTCTGCGGCAGACCGAAGCCGTTCTCGTAGATATAGCCCATGCGCATCTGCGCCACGGCGCTGCCCGCTTTCGCGGCTTTGTAATACCACAGCGCGGCGTCGGGCGGGCCTTTGGTCTTGTCGCCTTCGCCGTATTCGTACATGTGCGCCAGCGCCAGCTCCGCCGGAATATGGCCCTTCTCCGCGGCGGCGCGATAATAGGCGAGCGCGAGGGCGGGATCTTTCTTGACGCCGATGCCGCTGCGGTACATGTAGCCCAGCGCCGTCAGGGCGTAGACGTCGCCCTGCTTGGCGGCGTAGTTGTACCAGTAAAGCGCGTGTTGCGGACTGGGCTGCACGCCGTGCCCCATGAGGTACATCTGCCCGAGATCGGCCTGCGCGCGCGCGTTGTTCTGCAAGGCCGCCTGCTGGAACCATTGCGTGGCGAGCTCGTAGTTTTTCTCGTAGCCGATGCCGTCGCGCAGCATCGTGCCGAGCGCTTCCTGCGCGTCGGCGCTGCCCATCCGCGCGGCCTTCGTATACCACTTCTTGGCCTCTTTAACGCTCTTGATGACGCCGTGTCCGGTGAGATAGTTGTATCCCATGGCGGCCATCGCCGGCAAATAATCCAGCCGCGCCGCCTGCTCGTACCAGCTGACAGCGCTGAATGCGTTTTTCCCGCCGTAGAGGCCGTTGTCGAGCATGTAGCCCATATAAAACATCGCCCGCGGGTCGCCGTTCGCGGCGACCGTGTTGAAATCGTCATAGGCCTGCTGCATCTGGCCGTTGGCCAGCTCGGTCATCGCCTCGTCGAACGTGACGTTCTGGTTGTTCTGGCTGCCGGAATCCGATGAAGCGGACTGGTCGCCGCCGCCGACGATGATGCTGGGGACTGAGCTCTGATCCTGGCTGCCGCTGGATCCCGACTGGCCGCCGTTGTCCTGCTGGTCCGGCAGGAGTTGCGCGCGCGCCGCGGACGTCATGACCCCGTAAGACAACAGCAGCGCCGCCAGCGCTACAAAACCCGCCCGTCCCACTCCCAGTTTCATCATTCCGCCATACCTATCGCTGACATGTAAAGTTCAAGCAGTTCCTGCTCCTCGCGGCGCTTCTCGAGATTGGTTTTGCGCAAGGAGATGATCTTGCGCATGATCTTCGGGTCGAAGCCGCTGGCCTTGGCCTCGCCGTAAACGTCGCGGACGTCCTCGGCGATCGCGGCTTTCTCCTCTTCCAGACGCTCGACGCGCTCGATGAAGGACTTCAGCCGGTTGCCGGAAACGCCGCCGACGTCCGTCGCGTCGTTCGCTGCCGTTTTTTTGTGTTTCACGTTTTCTTTCGCCATCCCTTTTTCGTCCTTCAAAATTATCAGGAAACAGTAAAGGCTTCCTGAACGAGGTCAATATCTGTATCCATGCAAGCAAAGTTCGCGCTGCGGAATCAGGCAACCGCCCCGTTTGCCAGTCTGATCTCGATTGTGCTGGATTCATTACAGTTTTTCAACACTTCCAGCATATCTTCCGCTTTGAGGCCAACGCAGCCCGCCGTGGGCGAAAAATCCGGCCTGGCCAGATGTATGAAAATCGCGCTGCCCTTGCCCGGCACCGGCGGATCGTCATTATGTCCGACGATCACCGTATAATCATAAAGCGCGTCTGCGCGTGTCATATGATCATGCACGGCGGGATGCGGCAGAACGATCTTTTTATTGTAATCGGGATGCGACGGGTCCTCGCACCAGCCCATGTCGGGCGCGAGGACTTCGGCGGCCAGCCCTGTTTGCGGCTTCTCCACGCGGTCGGCGCGGTAATAGAGCGCGCGCAAAGGATAAACGCCGAGCGGCGTCTTGCCGTCGCCTTCGGTTTTTTTGTCCGCGTCGATCACGCCCGAGCGCCCGAGCGTGCAGGGATAGCTTTTTCCGCCCACGGTGAGCGTGCCGGTCGTGGCGGTCGGGGAAGAAGCTTCGACGAGAAGATTCATTTAAAAACCCTGTCCCAGTTGCGGCGCAGCGCGGCGTCGAGATCCGCCATCGTGGCTTTGACGCCGAGCCTGGCAAGCGAGGTCACGCCGTATTCGCTGATGCCGCAGGGCACGATGCCGTTGTAGTGCGACAGGTCGGGGTCGAGATTGATGGCGACGCCGTGATAGCTCACCCACTTGCGCACCCGCACGCCGATCGCGGCGATTTTGGCCTCGGTCTGCCCCGTTTTCACCCAGATGCCGACGCGGCCTTCGCGCCGCTCGCCCGTCACGCCGAAATCCTTTAAGGCCAGAATCATCCATTCCTCGAGATCGCAGATATAGCGGCGCAGATCGCTCCCCCGCTTATGCAGGTCGAGCATAACATAGCCGACGCGCTGACCGGGGCCGTGATAGGTGTATTGGCCGCCGCGGCCTGCCTGATATACAGGAAAATTGTTATTTATCAAATCTTTAGGATTGGCGCTGGTGCCTGCCGTATAGAGCGGCGGATGTTCCAGAAGCCAGACCAGCCCCTTTACCCCGTCCTCGCGGATGGCCCTGACCCGCTCTTCCATGGCCTGCACCGCCTCCTCGTACCCCACGGGGGTTCGGGTGGTCTGCCAGTCGGGTTTTAGGCTTTCGGGAGCCGTTTTGGGGATCGTTTGCATGGGATCAGCCTATATAAATTACATAAGCCTGTAAAGCCCCGCACAGAGGCGCTTGCCTTGGCGTGGGCAATCTGTTATTGAAATATCCACCTCAGATGACTAAAAACCCAAACGATGTGCGGTCGTGGCGGAATTGGTAGACGCACTACCTTGAGGTGGTAGCGGGGCGACCCATGGAAGTTCGAGTCTTCTCGACCGCACCATACTTAAATGGTTGTTTTTAAACGATAAAAATAACCTCCAAAAGCCCGCGAAATGCGGGCTTTTTTGCGATTGTGTTTTGCTACGATATGCTGAGAGC
>JAJZTA010000005.1:0-328 GCA_021849295.1 Pseudomonadota bacterium
TCATGCGCGCAGACAAAGTCGGCGCTGATACCATGCTGTCGCGGATCGTCGATATGGTGGCGCAGGCGCAACGCAGCCGCGCGCCGATCCAGAAGCTGGCTGATCTGGTGTCGTCGTGGTTCGTGCCCGCCGTCATTCTCTGCGCGCTGATAGCCTTCGTCGCATGGGCGGCTTTCGGGCCGTCTCCGGCCTTCAGTTACGCCCTGATCGCCGCCGTCAGCGTGCTGATCATCGCCTGCCCGTGCGCCTTAGGCCTTGCCACGCCGATGTCGGTCATGGTCGGCGTCGGGCGCGGCGCGCAGGAGGGCGTACTGATTAAAAACGCTGA
>JAJZTA010000005.1:338-137397 GCA_021849295.1 Pseudomonadota bacterium
AGACCGGCACACTGACCGAGGGAAAACCGGCAGTGACCAAAATTATAACCGCCGAAGGCATAAGCGAGGATAAACTTCTCGCTCTGGTCGCCGCGTTGGAACGGGGCAGCGAGCATCCGCTGGCGCAGGCCGTCTTGAAAACCGCAGAGGATAAAAGCCTGTCCGTGCAGCCGGTGAAGAATTTCGCTTCGTCAACCGGCAAGGGCGTCGCGGGTGAGGTCGACGGGCAATCCGTCGCCGTCGGAAATATCGCCCTCATGGAAGAATTGAAAATCGATACATCGGCTCTAAAGGAACAGGCAGACGCCCTGCGACAGGAAGGCGCGACCGTGGTTTTCGCCGCCGTGGATGGCAAACCCGGTGGATTACTGGCAATCGCCGACCCCATCAAGGCCACAACGCCGCAGGCGCTGAGAGAATTGGAAAAGCTCGGCATTCACATTGTCATGCTGACAGGCGATAACGAAACGACGGCGCGGGCCGTGGCCGGAAAGCTGGGTATCCATGAGATCGAAGCGGGCGTCTTGCCGGAGAACAAGGCGCAGAAGGTCAAGCAATTGCGTGATCAGGGCCGTATCGTCGCCATGGCGGGCGACGGCACCAACGATGCCCCCGCGCTGACAGCTGCCGATATCGGCATTGCCATGGGCACGGGGACGGACGTGGCGATGGAAAGCGCCGGAATCACCTTGCTCAAAGGCGACCTTACCGGCATTATCCGCGCCCGTCACCTTTCGCGCGCGGTGATGAAAAACATCAGACAGAACCTGTTTTTCGCCTTTGTTTATAATGCGGCGGGCGTGCCCATCGCCGCCGGAGCGCTATATCCGCTTTTCGGGATTTTGCTCAGTCCCGTCATCGCCGCAGTGGCCATGTCGTTCAGTTCCGTATCCGTTATCAGCAATGCGTTGCGGTTAAGAAGAGTAAAGATATGATTTTTGCGGGAGGTTCAGAATAGAATGAGCATTCGAAAAATATTTTTTCTTGTTGTCGCCTTTACAGTTCTGTCCGGCAGTATTGCGTCTTTCGCAAGTGGACAGGACATGAAAGATCAAAATCGGCATAGGGCTGCCATAAAGACTGACAGCCGTCAGGCAGTTTATTTTCCGGCAAAGATGCAAAAGCATATTCTGGCTGATATGCGCGATCACTTACGGGCCTTATCTGAAATTCTGACCGCTATGTCAGTAGGTGAGTACACCAATGCAGCGCATATCGCCCGCGCACGGCTGGGGCTGAACTCCCCGTCAGCAGCGGGCTGCACGAGCAGTGGAGCTTCCGTGCACGCCTGCACTGCGCCGTCGGCTGATATGGTGCGGATGATGGAACAGTTTATGCCGAAAGGGATGCGCAAGATGGGACGGGCGATGCACAAATCTGCCAGCGCCTTTGCAGCAGTAGCAGCACAAACAGAAAAGTCCGGAGATGCCAAAAAGGCTTACGCGGCGCTGGCGCGCGTTACGCGGCATTGCGTGGCTTGCCATGCGGTTTATAAAATGCGCTAATTTGATAATTTAGAGTTTAACTTTGATTGGGTTGGAATGGGCACTGTGTCTAGCATGTTATGGTGCGAAAGGTTGTCTCACACTCGGTGATGACGACGTCCATAAGAATATCATGCGGCTGCGGGTGTATTGTATGCAAAGTGGTTTGCGAATATCCGATGCCAATAACGCGTGGCCGATTGGCAAGCGAAGCTAACGTGCGATCATAATAGCCCCCGCCATAGCCGAGACGATGGCATTTCCGGTCAAAGCCGATCATCGGAATGACGAGAACGTCAGGTATAACCGGATCGCCATGTGTGGGGGCCGGGATACCGGCGATGCCTTTTTCGAGTGGCGTATCCGGATGCCAGGTGCGGAATACCAGAGGCGCTTTGCGTTCAACGACAACGGGCAGAGCGCATACAGCGCCGCCTGTTCTGACGCGTTCCATCCATGGACGCAGGTCCGGTTCACCATGCATCGGCCAGTAGACGCCAATCAGCCGCTCTTCCACTTTATCTAATATCGCATCAAGTTTTTCCGCGATCTCCGATGCTATGCGCGTCCGGTCATGGGTGCTGATTTTCATGCGTTCGGCGACGAGGCGCGCCCGCTCGGCCTTTCGCCAGCAGGCGACATCTATGGGCGTTTGTTCATCAGGGTTCGACTTGAAGCCTAAAGTCTCTGCATCGAGCTCATGCATCATGCAGGGAGATGAAGAAAAACATTCAAGATCGACATCTGGCGCCTTGCGCTTATCGCTCATTGGAAGTTTCCCTTAAACGGTCGACAGGGACGCGGTAGCTTTTGCACGGGGTCGGATCGTAAATGTGATGTAAGATAACTTTCACGCCTTCCGCTTTTTCTTATTTTTTATTTTAGGCAGCGTATCGGGGAAAAGCACTGCGAGGGCACGCGGGCGGGCGCATAAATCTTTGAGTGTGTAGGAATCCAGCACGCCGAGGAACGCCTGCAAGGCTTCGTTCAGAACGCCCTTAAGTCGACAGGCCGGCGAAATAATACATTGCGGCTTATCGCTGAAACATTCGACAATTTTAAATTCTTCTTCCATGCGCCGTACCACGTCACCGATGACAATGTTTTTCGGCGCCATTGCCAGCCGCAATCCTCCCGTCCGGCCACGCTGCGCCTCTATAAACGACTCGTTGGTCAATTGCTGAACCACTTTCATGAGGTGGAATCTGGATATATCGTAGGATTCCGCAATTTCGCGCACGGTGACCGGACGATCGTTGTTAAGCGCCAGATATATAAGGACCCTCAAACTGTAATCCGTGTATGCCGTAAGCCGCATTTTGCCCTCATGTCGTAAAGATGTATTAAAATTACCTCTTTTCTATAGTATTTGTCCAGCCTCGCAAAAATCCTCTTTACAAAAGCCCCTACCGGATTAAAGATGTATTTAAAATACTACTTTTAATCAGGAGACGAATCATGGCCACTGCAATCAAGAAATTCGATGAAATGACACTGGGCGAAATCGCGGCGAATATCCCGGGGGCGACAGCTGTCTTCCGCCGTCATGATCTCGATTTCTGCTGTGCGGGACATCAGCCGTTCACACAAGCTGTTGCCGACAAGAAACTGGATAAAAACGTTCTTATCAAGGAGCTGTCCGCGTTACCCACCACGACGGAAGATACTGATGGCTTTCCCGCCGCCGGCACGGATACGCCGACGCTTATTAATTACATCATCTCCCGTTTTCACGAAGAACATCGCGACCAGTTCCCCGAACTCATTCAACTGGCGGGCAAAGTCGAAAAAGTCCATGCTGGTAGCCCGCTTTGCCCGAAGGGGCTGGAGGCGCATCTTCGTGCCATGTTTTCGGAGCTGCTCACGCACATGGAAAAAGAAGAGAATATCCTTTTTCCAATGCTGGCAAAGGGCGTGCCCTGCGCGCAGCTTGGCGGCCCCATTGCCATGATGGAAAGCGAGCATGAGGATCATGGACACGCGCTTTTGGCTATCCGTGCATTGACGCATAACGGCAAACTGCCGGAGGAAGCCTGCAACAGCTGGCGGGCGCTATATCGTGGCCTCACACAGCTGGAAGAGGACTTGGTTAAGCATATTCATCTGGAGAACAATATTCTGTTTGTGCGCTGACCCCAGGAGATATGCTTGTGAAAAATATACTGGACGCACCTTTCTGGGACCGAGGCTTCCGACCGTTTTTTCTGCTCGGCGCCGCTTATGCCGTGTTTATGATTGTCGCGTGGGTCGGGGTTTTCGGCGGATTTTTTCGCATACCGGTGGCCTGGAACGATCCGACAATGTGGCATGCGCACGAGATGATATTCGGGTTTACGCTGGCCATCATCGCAGGCTTTCTGCTGACGGCAGTCTCCAACTGGACGGGCGGCGCGCCGACGCGGCGCGGTTATCTGATGCTGCTCTGCGGCGTCTGGCTTGCGGGGCGCTTGTCTTTTTGGTGGGGGTATGCGCCGCAGCCCGTTCTCTCGTTCATCGATTTGTCCTTTATTCCGCTTCTGGGGATCTGTCTTGCCATTCCGCTGATCCGCGCCAAAAATCACCATAACCTTTCTTTTATCGGCGTACTGACCTTGCTGTTTCTTTGTGATCTGAATATGCACCTGATCGCGCTGGGCCTTGTCAAAGGCGATCCACGAATAACGGCTTATACTGCCGTACTGGTTGTATTAATGATCGTTTCGATTGTCTCCAGCCGGATCATCCCGTCTTTTACGGTGGCGGGCTTGCGTCAGCGCGGGTTGACGCTTTTCCAGACCGACCAGACAAAAACCGACATAACCGCGATGCTGTTGTTGTTCGCGCTCGCTGTTGCGGTGTTCTTGACCGGCTTAAAGTCAATGCCGACGGCATTGTGTGCTCTGGCGGCGGGATTGATCCATCTTTGGCGCATGCGCCATTGGCATAGCCTCAAAACCAGCGGAGAGCCGATGCTGTGGATTCTTCATGCGGGACATTTCTGGCTTGTGGCAGGACTGCTTTCCTTGGGCCTGCACGCATTGGGCCTGGTGACGTTCGCCTCGCTGGCGCTGCATATGCTGACGGTCGGATGCATCGGCAGTTTGACGCTGGGCATGATGGCGCGCGTGTCGCTCGGGCATACCGGACGCCTCATCAGGACTAATGCCGCCATGGTATTGGCCTTTTTAATGATGCAATGGGCCGCTATTCTCAGATGTCTGGCGATTATGGTGGGGAGCAACCATTATCTTTCCTGGATCATGGTAACCGGCATATTTTGGGTTGCCGCGTATTCTCTCTATCTCGTGATTTATACGCCGATATTGTTTGGGCCGAGGGCGGACAGAGGATGAAACGGTTATTTTTTCATTTCCTTGTTTCGCTACTCGTCGGATTTACTTTTTTAGCAATTCCGCGCGCAGTGCGTGCACAAAACTTACCGACAGCCCCTCATATACAGGTACGGCTGATTTCGTCGGTTACAGGTGCCGGCAGACCCAAGACGATTACGGCGGGCGTGGAGATGAAGCTGCCGCCCGGATGGGATACTTATTGGCGCACGCCTGGTGAAACGGGACTGCCCCCTGTTTTTGATTGGCAAGGCTCGCAAAATCTGAGATCAGCTAAGGTTCTCTGGCCTGCGCCAACCCGTTACGTTTCTTTCGGTATTCAATACTTTGGCTACAGCGATGACGTGGTCTTTCCTATCATGGTTGTCCCGCGCACGTCCGGTGCCGCTGTTGGTCTTCATCTCAATCTCCATTTTCTGGTTTGCAAATGCATCTGCGTGCCGCAACAGAGAACACTGACGCTTGAAATTCCCGCCGGTGAAGCGAAAACGAACGTAAATAAGCCTCTGCTTGCGGCAGCACTTAAGAATATCCCGTCAGATGCAGGGCGGAATATGTTTTCAATTAAGAGAGTCTGGCTGGCCAGATCTGGCAAAAAAGTATTTTTCCACGCTGAGGGTCATGTTAGGACAGCTCCTAAACAACATGCCGACCTGTTTATTGAAACCCAAAGCGGTGTCAGCTTTGGAAAGCCCAAATTTACGTACAATTCTCGCACACAAAAACTGGAAATGCGCGCTCCCCTACGGACGGGAAATACGATAAGGGAGCTTGAAAGAAAGCTTAATGGCACGCCCGTCACCCTTACTTACGTGAGCGGCAACACCGCATACGAAAGGCACGTTCCATTCAGCGACATGCAGCGCATCCACACGCTACATGTCAATCTAAAAATTCTGCTCTATGCCTTACTTGGCGTATTAGTGGTCGGTGTCATCGTATTAAAGATAAAGAAGTGAGACGTTACCGACTATGATGTCGAAATCCTTCCTTTAGGGCTTCGCATTTCCTTTGAAAACTATGGCCAAAACAGTATTATAAAGCACGATAGGCTATATTCTCCCCGTAGCTCAGCAGGATAGAGCGGCAGTTTCCTAAACTGCAGGCCACTGGTTCGAATCCAGTCGGGGAGGCCAAATCCCCGAATCATGCAAAATTTACACACTTTCTTACACACTTTAAGAAAAAATAAAATATTTTATAGTAATATCAAATAGATATAGATAGTACTTGTTGTTTCCTAAACTGCAGGCCACTGGTTCGAATCCAGTCGGGGAGGCCAAATCCCCCGAATCATGCAAAATTTACACACTTTCTTACACACCTTAAGAAAAAATAAAATATTTTATAATAATATCAGATATATATAGATAGTACTTGTTGTTTCCTAAACTGCAGGCCACTGGTTCGAATCCAGTCGGGGAGGCCAAATCCCCCGAATCGCGCAAAATTTACACACTTTCTTACACACCTTAAGAAAAAATAAAATATTTTATTTTAATATCAAATAGATATAGATAGTACTTGTTGTTTCCTAAACACTAAGTTGTAGGTTCGAATCCTATCGGGGACGCCATTTTTCAAGCGCTGATCCGCTTAAAAAAATCTAAAGCGGGACAAAAGCCATCCTTGCGGCATGATCCCCCAGCATTGCCTTTATTTCATCGGCATAGTTCGGATTGGTCAGGATGATCGTCGAAACGCCGTTCGCTATGGCTGTTTCCCGGTCCACGACGGGGTGTGCCGTGAGAGGAACATATTTGTTCTGCTTGAGCGGATTGATGTCGATCAGACAGTGGACCAGCTTTGCTTCCGGATCCAGCTCCTGCACGAAGGTCGCCCCCTTGGTGGCGGCGCCCCACACGGCGACCTTGCCCCGTTTAGCCAGATCCGTCAGTTTGTCATGCCATTGCGTCTTGAAGGCTGCCGTGTTTTCGACGAAGCGGCGCGCGATCCTCTCGTCCGGCACAGGCAGACTGTTTTCGACGCGGGCGGGGACGGATTCAATCCAGAGGTATTGATCGCCAAAAACATGCGATACGTCTTTCGTCTCGAAGCCCGCGCGGGCAAAAGCGAAAGCAAGCGACTCCGCCGTGAAATAGGAGCAGTGCTCATAGCACAAATCCCAGAACGCATTGTTCCTGAATATCCAGTTGATGCAGGGCGTTTCGAAAAACACATGCGCCTGCGGCGCGCGTTCCAGGGCGGCGCGGACGGTGCGCAGGATCTCCAGCGGCTGCGGAATATGCTCGATGACATGTCTGGAAAAAACCGCGTTCGGCAGGAATGTCAGCTTGTCCAGCGCTTTTGCGTCGAAGTACGATTTGTAGATGGTGCAACCGGGGACTTCCTTGCCGTCGTAGCTGGGATCGAAGCCGACGGCGGCGTCCCCCTGCAAAGGCCGCGTTTTGCGCAGGAGCTTGAGAAAATCCCCCTGTCCGCAACCGACTTCTATCGCCTGCAACGGCGCGCCGGAAGAAGAGGCGCGCACGCGTTCCGCCATCTCCTGCATATGCGCCATGAAACGGCCGGAGTTGCTCTGGTTGTTCTCGTAATCGTCGCCGTAAGGAACGAGAGAAAGATCGAAGGCGCCGTTAAACACGAAGCCGCAACTGCGGCAAAATAAAAGACGCATCTCGCCTGCCGGCGCCGCCCGCGCCTCATCCGCGGTTTCATGCAGCCTGTTGGCGCTCACCATGACTCTTGGCCGGTGGGCGACCGGCAGAAATTGATCATGGCTGCATAGAGGACAGGATGTCATGTAAACCACTCTTTGCCCCGAAGGGGACGTTATTGCGGAATTTGACGGTAGATGAAAAACAAGGCGGTATCCAGAAAATATTTTGATTACATGGGGTTAAGATACAATAATTATATTAAAAATTATATTAAACCACTATTATATGTTTTATATTAAACTACTATTGTAAGAGTTCTGTAGGGACTAATCGTATCAAGTAGACTTGGCTTATAGAACAACAATCCCTTTTTTTCGTTTAATCGGCAGTTTTCCAATGTCAGCTGAAACCGTGCTCATAACAGGCGCTTCCGGATTTATGGGCAGGCAAATACTGCGCCCGTTGCGGGACCTCGGTTACGAGGTGCATTGCGTCTCGCACGGCGCCCCATGCGATATTCCGGATGTGCAATGGCATATCTGCGACCTGCTGGATGCCGTTGCGATAGACGGATTGCTTGTACGCACGCGCCCGTCGCATTTGTTGCACTGTGCCTGGTATACGGAGCACGGAAAATTCTGGATGTCCGAAGAGAACGATGCGTGGCTTGAAGCCTCCACATATCTTTTCAGGGGATTTGTCGCACAGGGCGGACAGCGCATCCTCGGCATAGGCCCTGCGCGGAATACGACTGGAAACGCAAAGATGAGGTAACGCCATGGCAGGAAACGGATCCCTGCAATCCGCACACGGCGTATGGCCGAGCGAAGCTGGAGCTTTTGCAACGGCTTGAATGCCTGCCGGTCAGCTCTGCGTGGGCGCGCATCTTCAATCTTTTCGGCCCCGGCGAGAAAACGATGCGCTTCGTGCCTTATTTGATCCGTACGGCCCTTGCCGGCGAACCGATCCTTTGCTCGTCAGGCACGCAGATACGCGATTTCTTGGATACGGCGGTATGCGGCAGGGCGCTGGCGCAGTTGCTCGCCTCGTCCGTCGAGGGGGTTGTCAACATTGGCGCGGGAGAAACGCCGCCCCTTTCTCTCGCCGAAATCGTGGAGCATATTTGTGCCGTCTGCAACTGTCCCCATGCTCCGCAATTCGGCGCGCTGCCCATGAAGAAGGACGAACCGCATTTCATGGTTCCGGACATATCGCGGCTGCGCAACGAAGTGAAATTCACGGAGCGGCAGGATACGCGCCACGCTTTGTCCATGCTGGTTTCCGCTAATCAGTCCGCGCAGATGGTATGACCGGCAACGGCTTCGCGTAATCGACGGAACATGAACACGATTTAAAAAACTCGCTTATTATAACAGAGAAAATTCAGGCCACACCCGCCGCCGCAATAATCATGCCCGCGCCTTTGAGGTCAGGCGCGGGCATATGCCGGAGAAATCGGTTTTACGCCGCGAGCGCGGGCGGTTTTGGCGGGCCTTTTTTCGCGGTGTGGGCCTTGGCCGCCGCCATGTGGAAATCGACCTTCTGGTCGGCGTGCCATTTGCCGTCGCGCACGGTGACGATGGCGCGCTTGCCGTTCGGGTAGGTGATGATGTGGCTGTGGCTCCACGAGCTCGGCCCCTTGTTGTATTCCATGTCGAGGTTGCCGGAGACGCCCGCGGTGTAGACGCCGTCGATAATGCCCGCCGTGTGCGTGTGGCCGGTGTTGGATTTGGTCGGCAGCTCGGCGAACTCCTTGGGCGTTCCGCGCGCGCCGTTCGGCCCGTTGTGACCGTGCAGCGCGCACTCGATGCCGCTGCCCTGCTCCTTCGTCTTGCAGATCACGAAGCTGTCGTTCTCCTTGAGGAACTGCGTGTGCTTGAGATCGGTTTTCCGGCGCACCGCCCACTCCAGCATGTTGGGGTGGAAGTTGCCCTCTTTGATCTGGCGCAGGCGTTCGGCGCAGCTTTCGTGCCAGAACAGCGCGTTGACGGGGTCGAAGCGCGCGTCGGCGTTGGCCATCCAGCGGTCGTAGGCCTCGTCGTGGTTGCTCTCGACGACGACGTTCCTGCGGTCCGCCGCCTCGTGTGCCTTGAGCCACTGGCCGACGAGGTCGATGCCGCCTTCGACGGTCGCGCCCTTTTTCTGCTGCTCGGCCCAGAAGAACGGGTCCTGAATGTTGTGGTGGTTGCGCGCCGAGAAATCCAGCACGTCGTGGATGAAGAGGTATTTGGGCTTCAGCGTGTCCATGATGCCGCCCTTGCCGAACGAAACCCGATCGACCAGCGCATCGCCCTTTTCCACGTGGATGTCGCCGAGCGTCACCGCCTCGACGCGCTGGTCGTGCAGCACCTTGCCGTTGGGCAGGTATTTGTCCGTCAGGTCGTAGAAGGCGCCGCTGTCGTCGGCGGCGAGCTGGCGGACGAAGAAGTTCCCGTCCCTGTCGACCTCGACGGCGAGCGCGCCGTATTCGTGCTTTTCATCGGCCCGCTCTCCGGCCTTGTTGTCCTTGTAGTTGCGCTGGGTGCAGGTGCCGGTGGTGTAGAGGAAGCGGGCGGCGTCGCCGCCGAGGCCCGGCAGCGACTTCATCGCGAACTGCGGGCTGCAGACGATGCCCGACGCGCCCTCGCAATAGTTGTTCAGGCCGGAAAAGGGGCTGGAGGAGGTGGGGTTGATGTCGAGCTCGGCGCAAAAGCGCAGCTTTTTGGTGATCTCGGCGGACTGGTCGAGGGCGTATTTCGCGATCCGCGGGTCGTACCACGGCTGGCCGTCCTCCTGCTTTTGATAGGCGCCCTTGTTGTAGGTGTATTTGCCGACGAGAAGCTGCGCGTGGTTTTTCTCGCAATAGGTTTCGAGCGCCTTGAGGAAGCCGGGGTTGACCTCGGTGTTGTTCTGCGCCGAGGTGATGACGAAGCGCTTGCCTGCGAGGCGCAGGCGCGCGGCCTGCTCCGGCGCGATCCTCCCGGCGAACAGCGGCTTGGCCGCCTTTTTGTTGAATGTGCTTGTCAGGCGGGGAGCGTCGGATTTTTCGTGAGGGGAAGAGGTGTGCATTTGTTTGGACATCTGTAATTCTCCTGAGCGCCGAGTGTCGCGCTATGTTTCCGCATATTTCCGGAGCCGCTGCGGGAGCGCCGGACGCGTGTTCCGGTCTTTGTCCCGTTTACGCATTTTCCAATATGCTGGTAATCATAGTGTTGGATGTTTATATGCAAAGGGCAATCAAATGTGTAAACAATTATTACGATTTATAATTGCTAATTGTAATTTTTTATTAGTATTCAGGTGATTAACGACATATTGTTTTTCGATATGAATTATCCATATCGTAAAAATTTCAGCGCTGACCCTGCCGCGGCGCGCTGGCAAGACCTGAAAATGAAGGCTGATTCTCTCCTCCCGCCGCGCCCCGAAAACCGCTTTTGTCAGCCGCCTTTGAAATAGGCGGCATCCTCTATGAAGGTTGTCCCTGCGGGCAGGGTCGGTTCGAATTTGCGCAGCGCGTGAATGATCCGGCTTCTGTCGGCGCCGGGCGGCGCATAAAATGTCACATCGGTGTTATTATACGCGTCGTCGATGTCGTGCAATTTGCCGACCGTCTTCCAGTCACGCGGCGTCATGTGCAAAAACCAGCCTTTGAAAATCATGACGAGGCGGACATCGTGCTTTTTGACCAGTCCGTCGATCGCCGCGGCATTGTAGGCATGCGCTCTGCGCAGGCGGTAGACGTCCATGGAGCCGAGCCCCCAGAGATCGAGCACGTAGTGGCTGTTTTTATAGCCGACAAGGCCGAGGTCGTTGACGCCGACGGGGCCATGGTAATAATCGTTGACGAACCTGTGCATCTGGTACTGCTGCCCGTATATCGAATGTACGCCCGCAGGCGTATAAATCGTGGTCAGGGCGCTCGTGTAAGCCGGTACCGCGCCGAGAAGGAACAAAAGAAACCTGCGTTCTTTGATGCTCCAGCCCGTCATGTCGCTCAGGCTGAAGCAAATCCCCAGAAAGGCCATTTCCATGATGTAAATCGTATAGCGGTTCATGATGCCCGGGAATCTCTCGCAGATCATTTGCGCCATAATCGAGCAGATGATGGGGAGGTAAACGTATTTCAGGCGCGGATTCCGCCGCTGGAAAAACATCATGAAGCCCAGATAGGCCAGAAAGCACCAGTATATCTGTCCGGGCGATGACCCGAATGAGGCTTTCAAATTGTAGAGGATCATCTGCAGAAAGCCTTTCTTGCCATGCGGATCATTGGCAACGTCGAGCTTCAGCAGAACCGACGAGGGCAGCGGCGGCAGCCCGAGGTGAAACAGGAAAGCCTCGTAAGCCGCAAGGCAGGAAAATCCGGCGACGGCCGCGGTGACGGCCGCGCGGCGATAGCCCTGCAGCCACAGGGCGGCGACGGAGACAAGGAAAAGAGCCATCCCCTCGAAACGGAAAAGCGGCATGGCGACCAGCGCTATGATGAAGGTGGTATTTGGCGGCGTTCCCTTGGAGGCGGCGATCAGCCCCTCTATCACCAGCGCCACGGTCAGGACATGCCAGGTATGCTCCATGCCGGTCATCGGCAGGGCGAGGGCATTGGCCGCGAATATGACGAGCAGGCCTATGCCGAGCGTCATGCCCGCGCCAGTTGCATTGTCCGCCAGTCCGAGCGTGCGTATCAGTCGGGCGGACACGTAAACGGTCGCCCCCGCCGCCAATGCGTTCAGGACCAGAGGCCCCGTCACCCCAAGCCCGAGGAGCTGGGTGGCGGCCAGCAGCCACGGCCAGATGATGGACGACGACGGGGACGAGGGTTCGCCGGCGTTGATGCCGTAGGTGCCATGCAGGATATTGCGGGCGACATCAAGGTGGATGAAGGCGTCATCCAGCGAGTAAATCAGGTGATGGTCGCACAAGAGGACGCACAGCAGGACAAGGGCGTAAAAAAGAAAAAACCACAACAACGTCACTCTGGTTTCAAAGTTGTTCAGGTCGCGCATTCTTTTCATCCGTTAGAGTTCCCGGGCCTTTGCAAAGCGGCGTGATTTCGACAATAGCGTTGCGCAGGTAAAATATGAGTGAAAATATACCCCGCAATAAATCCCCGCTATCAGAATACATGTTTTTGAAATCACGACCAATCCGGAATTCCCGTCCGGAATGGTCGGTGGGGGATCATTCGATTATGCCAAACTCCGGAAGCCGGAAAAAGCCGCGCGCGCGGCTGGGTGTCCGGCAACAGCAAGACGCGCCGCTTGCGGCGACGCGCCTTGCTATATAACCGGCGGTGCCGGCGTTGTCAGTGAAAGTGCAGCGAAGACGGCGCTTCCAGCCTTGCCCAGCGCGCCGAATCGTTGACGGGTTCTTTACGGGGAGAAAGCCCATCCAGCTCCTGCGCGATGGCGTGCATTTTCGTCCTGAGCGCGTTTTTCCGCTTGCGCTCCTGCTCCTTGCTAACCGCAATCAGCGCTTTTCTTGAATCGGATTCAAAGTAACGCTGGATATTGGCATAGGGGTTGACGGGCTCCTGCTCCCGTTCGACGGTCGGCAGGGAGTCCATGCAGCCCACTTTTTCCGCCAGTTGCTGGATGGATCCGGCAAAGACGTTCGTTTGCTCCGTAAGACCGTCAAGCTTGAGATCCAGCTTGCGGACTGACTCGGCGGCCTGCGCCGACTTGACGTCGGCGACTTCCACCTTCTTCTCGAGCCTGTTCAGCATATCGCTGAAGAAACTCGTTTGCTTGGCGATAATCTCGAAGCCCGCCCGCAAGCGCTCGAATCCGGCCCCGAGAACGATACTGCTCCCCAGCGCCGCTATGCCGGCGAATACAGATAACAAGATAGACACAGCCATTACTGTTTCTACGTTCAGTGTCATATTTTTTTTTACCTCTCTTTATACCTCCGTTTAACGAAGGCCCTTTCTCTACATTCCTTGCATTCAAGGCGGGGGCGAACCGTGAAGGCACTCCGATTCTCTCCCACCTTTCAATTCCTATCTTAAAGAAGATTGCTTAAGATCACGTGATTTTTGCCTTGCAAGAAAAACAAATACATTGCGGTTTTATCTCAATTGTAAGGCATTCCGGACGCGGCTTTTTCGGCGCGCCCAGGCCTCTCTTTTTGCCGATTGTTTTATCGGCGGCTTCAGGTATCATGCGAAAAAGCCGCAACAACTTTTCAGAGACGCCCGCCGCATGCCGCTCTCCCCGCCCGCCGTCCGTTCCGCCCGCCGCGCGCACCGGAGCGACACATGACCGACACCCTTAAAGCCGACTCGCTCGGCATCGTGGAATCAGTCATCATGGGCATCGCCGGCACGGCGCCCGCCTACAGCATCGAGATCACCACATCGACGATCGTCGGCACGGCGGGAACCCTGTCGCCGGCCAGCATACTGGTGTGCGGTCTGATCATGTTCGGCATCGCCTTCGCCTTCATCAACCTCAACCGCGCGCAGGCCAGCGCCGGCACGTCCTATACGTGGGTGAGCATGGTGTTCGGGCGGACGCTCGGCTTCTTCGCGGGCTGGGCGCTGCTGGTGCTGTGCTGCGTCTTCATGGTCTCGGCGATGATCCCCGCGGCCAACGCCACGCTGCTGATCTTCAAACCCGCCCTGATGAACAACGTGCACTGGGTCACGGCCATCGCCGCGCTCTGGCTCACTTTCGTGAGCGCCGTCGTGGTGAAGGGCATCAAGCTCACGAGCTACGTGCAGGTGGCGATGACGCTCGCCGAGGCGCTGATCCTGCTGGCGGTCATCGTGGCGTCGTTCATGGTCTTTCCCGCCCATCCGGTTCATCCCTTCAGCTGGAACTGGTACAACCCCTTCAAATTCACGCCGAAGCTTTTCGCCAACGGCGCGCTGGTGGCGATCTTCTTCTACTACGGCTGGGACGTGACGATGAACCTGAGCGAGGAAACCAAAGACCGCAACCGCACGCCGGGGCGCGCGGTCTTCTGGTCGATGACGTTTTTGATGGTCTTCTTCCTGATCTTCATCACCATCACGCTTCTGGGGCTGACGGACGGGGAGATCCAGCACTACAACACCAACATCATCTTCGCCCTCGCGCGCAAGATCCTCGGCCCCACGTGGGGCTATGTGGCGATCATCGCCGTGCTGCTCTCGACCATCGGCACCGTGGAGACGCAGATCCTGCAGTTCACGCGCACGCTGTTCGTCAAGGCGCGCGACGGCGTGCTGCACCCGCGCTATGCGCGTCTGCATCCGCGCTGGCAAACGCCGCACGTCGCCATCTTCTTCATCTGGGCGAGCGGCCTTGCGCTGCTGTTTGTGTCCTCGTACCTGCCGACGATCAACGTGATCCTGCAGGATTCGATCACCGCCCTCGGCTTCCAGATCTGCTTCTACCTCGGGCTGACCGGCCTCGCCTGCGCGTGGTATTACCGCCGTAGCTGGTCGGCGGGATTTGTGACGTCTGTCACGCGCGTCATCTGGCCGGCGACGAGCGGGATTTTCATGTTCTTCATCATGCTCTACAGCATCCCCACGTTCGACTGGGTCACCAACGCGGTGGGGCTGGGCGGCATCGCCATCGGCGCCGTTCCCTACTGGCTCAACCGCAAGCGCGCGGCGTCCGGACAATAGCGGGGCGCGCTCTCACGCGCAAAAAATCGCCTGCGCCCTTCGCGTGGAAATTGCGGGCGTTTTGAGTCCGGAATGGAAAGTGCATTCTTTTTCAACCGGTTGATATAAGGCTGTGGACAATTGACCCATATCAACAGGGCTGTCCGCCGCAACCGTTACAATAATAGATATAACCGCGCCGGACTTTATTGGAGCGATTTTTTATTTTTTAAAGGGAGGGGAATTTCATGACCGTTGTCCACTCTTTTGAACATGCCGCGACGGATGCGGACATCGCGAACATTCTCGAAGACCTGTTCGAAGACGTTTACGAAGATATAGAGGAGATCGGCGCCACCTGTCAGGAAGTCCTGCAGGCCAAGGCCTGCGTGGAAGACTTCGGACATGTCGGGCTGAAGCCGGAAGAAAATCTGAGCAGGCGGGCCTTGCGCGTCTATGAAGTTTTGCAGGACGAGTTCGAGCGCCGCAACTCTTACGAAGCCGGCTGAAAAACAAATCTAGCGGGCGTTCCTGTTGATCGCCTCGAGCGCCTTCGCGCCGGGGCAGAGCTCCTTTTCGCCGAGCGCGCGCAAGGGCGTTTCCGTCGTGTCCAGCATCTCGTGCAGGCTCGGGTGGTCGGTGTCGATGTAGATGAGGCCGGTCAGCACCTCGCCGCGTTCGCGCGTGGTCATCACCGCGTCCGCCGCCGCCGCCCTGTCGCGCGGATCGTGGTGGTCGGGCAGGCGGCGCAGCTTCACCGTCGCGCCGTCGGGCATCTTCACGTCGATGGCGCCGTCCGCGCCGTATTTCGCAGCCGCCGGCACGAAATCGACGACGTCCGCCGCCGACATATGCTCGCGCGTGTAGGCGTAGGACTTGGTCGAGGCCGGAATGTTGTTGAAGGTGACGCAGGGCGAGATCACGTCGATCAGCGCGAAGCCCGGATGGTGCAGCCCCGCCTTGATCAGCGGCACCAGCTGCGCCTTGTCGCCGGAAAAGCTGCGCGCCACGAAGGTCGCGCCGATGTTGAGTGCCAGCCCCGCGGGATCGACGGGGGAGAACATGTTCGCCTGCCCGCTCTTGGTTTTGGAGCCGACGTCCGCGGTGGCGGAATCCTGCCCCTTGGTCAGGCCGTAGCAGCCGTTGTTCTCGATGATGTAGAGCATATTGAGGTTGCGGCGCATGACGTGGGCGAACTGCCCGAGGCCGATCGAGGCCGTGTCGCCGTCGCCGGAGACACCGAGATAGATCAGGTCGCGGTTGGCGAGGTTGGCGCCGGTGGCGACCGAGGGCATGCGCCCGTGCACCGAGTTGAAGCCGTGCGATTGGCGGAGAAAATAGGCGGGCGTCTTGGAAGAACAGCCGATGCCCGAAAGCTTGGCGACAAGGTGCGGCTCGACCGACATCTCGTAGCAGGCCTGCACGATGGCGGCGCTGATGGAATCGTGCCCGCAGCCCGCGCAGAGCGTGGAGAGCGCGCCTTCGTAGTCCTTGCGCGTGTAGCCGATGCCGTTGGGCGCCGTGCAGGGGTGGCGGAAACGCGGAATGATGTAGCTCATGGTTTTCTCCCTTCAGGCCACGTTCTGGCTGCGCGCGCCGTCTTTCAGGTGACGGACGATCTTTTCATGGATGTCGTGCGCGGTGATCGGCTTGCCACCGTAGTAGAGGATCCTGACCAGCCTGTCCGGATTGACGTCGAACTCGTTGATCAGCAGGCTGCGCATCTGCGCGTCACGGTTCTGCTCGATGACGAAAATCTCGTCGTGCGCGGCGATGAAATCCTCCACTTCCTTTGAAAACGGAAAGGCGCGAATGCGCATGGCGTCGAGCTCCGTGCCTTCTTCGGCGAGCCGGTCGAGCGCCTCGCGCGCGGCGTGCATGGTGGTGCCGTAATAGAGCGCGCCGCGCTTGCGGCCCTTGCCCTTGCGCTCGGTCTCCGGCGCGGGCACGAGGGTGCGCGCGGTCTGCCATTTCTTCTCCAGCCGGCGCATGGACTCGAGATAGATGTCGCTGTTTTCGGTGTAGGCGGCGTACGCGTCGTGCGAGGTGCCGCGGGTGAAATAGGCGCCCTTGGTCGGGTGCGTGCCGGGATAGGTGCGCCAGCCGATGCCGTCGCCGTCGACGTCGAGATAGCGGCCGAACTTTTCCTTCATGTTCTCCAGGTCTTCCGCCGTCAGCACCTTGCCGCGGTCGTATTTGCGGTTGTCGTTCCAGACGAGCGGCGGCGACATGTTGTCGTTCATGCCGAGGTCGAGGTCGCTTAAGACCATCACCGGCGTCTGCAGGCGGTCGGCGAGGTCGAAGGCGTCGGCGGCGAAGTCGAAGGCCTCCTTCGGCGTCGAAGGGAACAAGAGAACGTGCTTGGTGTCGCCGTGCGAGGCGTAGGCGCAGAGCAGAACGTCGCCCTGCTGTGTGCGCGTCGGCATGCCGGTCGAGGGGCCGCAGCGCTGCACGTTGTAGAGCACCGCGGGGATCTCGGCGAAATAGGCGAGGCCGAGGAACTCGCTCATCAGCGAAACGCCTGGCCCGCTGGTCGCGGTGAAGGAGCGCGCGCCGTTCCACGCCGCGCCGATGACGATGCCGATGGCGGCGAGTTCGTCCTCCGCCTGCACCACGGCGAAGTTGTTTTTGCCGGTTTCGGGGTCCTGCCGCGTTGCGGCGGCATAGTTGCGGAAGGTGTCGATGACCGAGGTCGACGGCGTGATCGGATACCAGCCGACCACCGTCGCGCCGCCGTAAACCGCGCCGAGGCCGAGCGCGGTGTTGCCGTCGAGCAAAATGCTGTCGCCGGTCTTGTCGCAGGCCTTGAGGCGCAGGCCGAGCGGGCAGGGGAAATGTTTGCGGGCGTAATTATAACCCAATTCAAGAGCGTGCACGTTGGGCGCGATGAGCTTCTTCTTTTCCTCGAACTGGTCGGCGACGAGTTTCTTCAGCACCTCGAAGTCGATATCGACCAGCGCGGCGAGCGCGCCGACGTAAATGACGTTTTTGAAAAGCTGGCGCAGGCGCGGCTCCTTGTATTCGCGGTTGCAGATCTCCGTCAGCGGCAGGCCGAGAACGGTGATGTCGTCGCGCGCCAGCTCGGCGGGCAGGGGCTTGATGTCGTCGTAAACGAAATAGCCGCCCGGCACGACGCAGGCGACGTCCTCGGCCAGGCTCTGCGCGTTGACCGAGACCATGAGGTCGACCCCGTCGCCGCGCGCGCCGATATAGCCCTTTTCGCTGACGCGCACCTCGTACCACGTCGGCAGGCCCTGAATGTTGGAGGGAAAGATGTTCTTGGCGCAAATCGGAATGCCCATGCGGAAGACGGATTTGGCGAACAACAGGTTGGCGCTCGCCGAGCCGGTTCCGTTGACGTTGGCGAAACGGACGACGAATTCGTTGACGGATTCAAGCGGCTTCATCTTCGGTCTTCTCCGTTTTGGTGAAACAGGCGGTTTTCGGCGCGGCGTAGAGGAATTTTTTCATGTCCCAGGCCTCGGTCGGGCAGCGCTCGGCGCAGAGGCCGCAGTGCAGGCAGACGTCTTCGTCCTTGACCAGCACGCGACCGGTGGGCAGCGCGGCGGACACGTAGAGCGCCTGCTCGCGGTTGTTCGAGACGGCGTTGAGATGCGCGCGCAAATCGTCCTCCGCCGCGTTTTCGGTGAAGGTGATGGCGGACATCGGGCAGACGTCGGCGCAGGCGTCGCACTCGATGCAGCGGCCGCTCTCGAACACCGTCTGCACGTCGCAGTTGAGGCAGCGCGCCGCCTCGGCGCAGGCGGCTTTGACGTCAAACCCGAGCTCCACCTCCATTTTCATGTCTTTGAGCGTCTTTTTCCTGTCGGCGTGCGGCACGGCGAAACGGTCCGCGCCGGAAACATCGTTGCTATAGCTCCATTCGTGCACGTTCATCTTCTGGCTGACCAGCGTGACGGCGGGGTGCGGCCGCTCCGCGAGATTCTTGCCCTGACAAAAGAGATCGATGGAAATAGCGGCCTGATGCCCGTGCGCCACGGCGGTGATGATGTTGGCGGGGCCGAAAGCCGCGTCGCCGCCGAAGAACACGCGGGGCAGCGTCGACTGGAAGGTCTGTTTGTCCAGCACCGGCAGGTCCCACTTGCCGAAGTTGATGCCGATGTCGCGCTCGATCCACGGAAAGGCGTTGTCCTGCCCGATCGCCATCAGCACGTCGTCGCATTCCATGACCACCGGCGCCTCGCCGGCCGGAACCAGCGTGCGCTTGCCCTTGTCGTCGTATTCGGCGCGCACCTTCTCGAAGGTGACGGCGACCTTGCCGTCTTTCATTTCGAATTTCCTGGGCACGTGGTTCTCGAACATCGGAATGTCCTCGGCCTCGGCGTCCTCTCGCTCCCACGGCGAGGCCTTCATGTCCTTGAACGGGCTGCGCACGACGACGCGCACGTCTTCCCCGCCCAGCCGCCGCGCGGTGCGGCAGCAGTCCATGGCGGTGTTGCCGCCGCCGAGCACGATCACGCGCTTGCCGATGGAGGTGACGTGGCCGAAGGCGACGTTGGCCAGCCACTCGATGCCGATGTGAATTTTCGCGTCCGCCTCCTTGCGGCCCGCAATGTCGAGATCGCGCCCGCGCGGCGCGCCGGTGCCGACGAAAACCGCGTCGAAATCGCGCGCCAGCATGTATTTCATGCTGGTGACGTCCTGATTGAAGTGCGTATCGACGCCCATATCGGTTATATAGCCCACTTCCTCGTCCAGCACCTTTTCGGGCAGGCGGAAGGAGGGGATCTGGCTGCGCATCATGCCGCCGCCGCGCTTCTGGTTGTCGAACAGAACGCAAGTGTAGCCGAGCGGCATCAGATCGCGCGCCACCGTGAGCGAGGCGGGGCCGCCGCCGATCAGCGCGACGCGTTTGCCGTTTTTCTTCTTCGGGATGTCGGGCATCAGCGCGGAGACGTCGCCCCTGAGGTCGGCGCAGACGCGCTTCAGGCGGCAGATTGCCACCGGCTCCTCGTCCTTCTCGATGCGGTTTCTGCGGCAGGCGGGCTCGCACGGGCGGTCGCAGGTGCGGCCGAGAACGCCCGGAAAGACGTTCGCTTCCCAGTTGATCATGTAGGCTTCCGTATGCCGTCCGGCGGCGATCAGCCGGATATAGGCCGGCACCGGCGTATGCGCGGGGCAGGCGTACTGGCAGTTGACGACTTGGTGAAAATATTCCGGATCTTCCGTTACCGTCGGCTCCAAGGGGCTCTCCGTCATGTTGGAAACAGCATAAAAGCGGTCTATTATCCATTATTGCACCCCGCCGCCCCCTCCACTTGACCTACATCAAGTGAGGCAAAATTGGCCTAACGCCAAAGCGTTTTACCTGTCGCGGGGAATTTATGAATAAGAAAAATACGCGGTGGTTATGACGTCTGCTTTTTCAAATGAAAGCTCTTCGGCCGCGTCAGGTTCTCGAAGCCGACGACCGAGAGGCTGGCGCCGCGCCCCGTGTCCTTCACGCCCGTCCAGGCGAGGCCGGGGTCGAGATAGTCGCAGCGGTTCATGAACACGGTGCCGGTTTCGATCTCCGCGCCGATCTTTTCCGCCGCGTCGAGGTCTTGCGTCCAGAGGCTGGCGGTAAGGCCGTAGGGGCTGTCGTTCATCAGTTGCAGCGCCTCCGCGTCGGATTTCACCTTCATGATGCCGACGACGGGGCCGAAGCTTTCCTCCATCATCACGTCCATCGAATGGTCGACGTTGACCAGCACCTGCGGCGCGAGATAGGGCGTGCCCGTCTTGCTGGCGGCGAAGCTGCTTTCGTCGATCAGCGCCCTGGCGCCTTTCTTGACCGCGTCGGCGGTTTGCCCGCGCACGAAGTCCGCCGCCGCGGTGCGCACCATGGGGCCGAGCGTGGCGGCGGGGTCGGTCGGATTGTCGAGGTTGTATTGGCCCGCGAGGTCGGCGAAGCCGTCGACGAACGGCTTGTAGAGCTTTTCGTCGACATAGATGCGCTCGATGCCGCAGCAGCACTGTCCGGAGTTGAAAAACGCGCCGTCGACAAGGCTTTCCACCGCTGCGGCGAGATCGGCGTCGGCGCGCACGTAGGCAGGGTCCTTGCCGCCGAGCTCCAGCCCCGCGACGATGAACTTGCCGCTGATCGCTTTCTGCACGGCGTGGCCGCCCTTGACCGAGCCGGTGAAGTTGACGTGAGAGACGCGCGGGTCGGCCATCAGTTTTTCCGTGTCCGCGTGGCTGAGATCGAGAAACTGGAAGACGCCCGCGGGCAGCCCCGCCGCCTTGAAGGCTTCGGCGTAGCGGTCGGCCACCAGCGGCGTCTGGTGCGAATGCTTGAGCACCACCGTGTTGCCCGCCAGCAGCGCGGGCACGATGGCGTTGACCGAGGTGAGGTAAGGGTAGTTCCACGGCGCGATCACCGCGACGGTGCCGAGCGGCGCGCGGCGGATGTAGCGCTTGAAGCCTTCGCGCGCGTCGTCGGGCACGACGTCGGCCAATGCTTTTGGCGCGAGATCGACGGCGTATTTCACGCGCTCCTGAAAGCCGCGCAAAATTTCCCCCGCAGCCTGCGACACGGGGCGGCCCATCTGCCAGGTGATCTCCTCGCCGATGGCGCGGGCGTTTTTGACCATATGGTCGAGGAACTTCAGCATATATTTCTGCCGCTCTTCGAGCGGGGTCGCCTGCCACGGCTTCTGCGCCTGTCTGGCTTTGTCGAGCGCGGCGTCGATGTCGGCGGGCGTATCGAGCGCGCGCTCCACGTAAACGCGTCCGTCGACGGGCGAGATGCATTGCAGCAGGTTGGCGTCGGTTTTCGGCATCGGTTTACCCATGGCTCATGTCCTTTTCATCAGATGATTTCGAGGTCTCCCGCCTGCCGGTCTTGTTGCCCGATTCTGTGGCGCTTATGCGGTCCGCTTCCTTGAAAAATATAGCGTAAAATAAAACATTATAAATCTATCGGCAAAAGCTGAACAAAGTGTGAAAAATATGCGCCCGAGAATCTATTCCACATAATAACAATGACTTAATAAAAGCCCGGGGTGAGCGATATGTAATCCGTTGACATTATTCATAATAATAGGTATTCTAAATGCTAGCCGCCTCTTAAGGGACGTTCATGGAAAAAGCAGACAAGTCTTCTCTTCGCGCCGCCCTGTCCAAGTCTTTCGTCATCCTGCCGGAAGGCACGCCCGTCGACCTGAAAAATATCAATGTCAAAGATCTCGGCATCTCCAAGGAGCGGCTCGCGCGCGCGCTCAACCCGCCGTACGCGCCCAAGGGCAAGGTGATGCACGATGTCTTCGTCAAATCGCCCTTCGCGCCGCTGGAAAGGCTCAATGTGCCGGAAACCGCCGCCTGGGTGGATCGGCAAAATCAAAGGTTCAAGGATTACCTCGCCAGCGCCGCCGCTGAAGAGGCCGCGACGAAGGCCAGACTGGCGGAGGCCATGGAATACGATTTCCACACGCTGCCGCGCTGCTATGACGGCACGTATTTCCGCCTGTTCCAGGCGCCCAACGAAGCGCAGATGCATATCGAGATGGCGCAGAGCGAAAACGGCCCGTGGAAGACGATCGTCGACCCCAACAAGCTGAACGCGGAAGGGATCGTTTCCGTGGCGGACTGGGTGGTCAGTCCGGACGGCAAGCGCGTCGCCTATTTCCTCTCCGAAGCGGGCAGCGATGTCACGACGCTGCACGTGTTCAACGTCGAAACCGGACAGGACATGCCTGAAACCCTGACCGCCAGCACCATGACGGTCGCCCTGCAGGGCATGGTGTCCGGCGTGTTGTGGGACAAAGACGGCCACGACGGCTTTCTCTACAGCGACAACCGGTTCGGCGTCGTGCGGCACCACACCGTCGGGCAGTCCGCCGACGACGACCATAACGTTTTCGCCGCCCGTCCCATGGCGTACGCGCGCCCGCAGCGGCTCGCCGCCGGCAAATACGAATGGATGTATATGGGGCTGGGCACGGACAGGAACACAGGGTTGTCCTGCCGTCCCTTCGGCAGCGGCGACGCCTTCACGGAAATCGTCGCGCCGGAGGTCTGCGCCCTGCATCCGGTCGCGGAGCTGGCAGACGGCGGCGTGCTCGCCATCACCAACAAGAACGCGCCGCGCGGCAAGCTGGTTTCTTTCCGCCCCGACGATCCGTCGCCGGAAAAATGGCGGACGGTCATCCCGGAGAGCGCGACGGACGTTTTGAAGAACGTCCTCTCCCGCGACGGCAAACTGATCGCCACCTACACGCACGACGCGGCCGACGCGGTGAAAGTCTTCACCGCCGACGGCACGCACCTGCACGACTTGCCCTTGCCGGTGCAAAGCCTCGCCGTTTTCGGGCAGGGCAGCAGGCCGGACGGCAAGCTTGCCCTGAAAATCTGCGGCTTCAAGAACATGGGCGACTATTATATCTACGATCCCGCCACCAACGAACTGGCTTTCGACAAAAAGGGGCCGGGCAAGGTCAACCTCGACGACTGCATCGTCGAGCGTCTTTATGCGACGTCGAAAGACGGCACGCAAGTGCCGATGACGGTGATCCGCCGTCCCGATACCGCGCTCGACGGCACCGCCGCGGTGAAGCTGACGGGCTACGGAGGCTTCAACATCCCGTGCGGCCCGCGCTTTGATGAATCGATCTGGAACTTCGTCAATGCCGGCGGCATCTACGCGCAGGCCAATTTGCGCGGCGGCGGCGAGTTCGGGCAGGAATGGTACGATCAGGGGCGGCTGCTCAACAAGCAGAACGTCTTCGACGACTTCGCCGCCTGCGCGCAAAAACTGGTCAAGGACAAATACACGCGGACGAAAAGGCTGGTGATCGAGGGCGGCAGCAACGGCGGGCTATTGACGTCGGCGACGATGCTGCAGCACCCCAGGCTCTTCGGCGCGGTCGTGACCCACGTGCCGGTGACCGACATGCTGAACCTCAACGGCGCCTGGTCGTCGGATTACGGCCGGCCGGACAAGATCAAAGAGGACTTCAACGCCGCGGCGCTCTACTCTCCGGTGCACAACGTGAAGCGGGGCGCGAAATACCCGCCGCACCTGATCATCACCGGCGACCACGACGACCGCGTCAGGCCGTGGCATTCCTACAAGCTGGCCGCCGCGTTGCAGTCCCTGTCGCACAAGGACAACATCGTCCTGCTCAGCGTCGAGAAGAACGCCGGCCACGGCGCGGGCAAATCGACGGCGCAAATCATCCAGGAGGACGCCGAGGTCCTCGCCTTCATCGAAAAGGCCATCGGCCCCGTCAGCCAGCAGGCCTACAGGGAAAAACTGGCGCAAGAGAGGAAGGCCGACTTCAAGACGGCAAGCAAGAAGCGCGGGAAGATTCCGCCGCCACCCGCCGCAAACGGGTGCGACGCGCACCGCCCGCAGTCTCCGCACCGGCAATAGGATAAAGAGAGGCGGTCAGAAACCGCCGCCACCACCACCTCCGCCGCCGCCACCCGCGCCGCCGCCCGCGCCGCCCGGCGGCGAGGAGGCCGAGGAAATGGCCTGCGACAAACCGCCGCTCAGTCCCGACGAGAACTGGCCCATGTTGCTGAAGTTGCCGGGATACCAGACCGGCTGGTAGGCGGAGATGGATTGCCCCGCCGCTTCGAGCTGCTTGCCGAATTTGTCGGCCCATTTGCTTTCCACCTTCAGCGCGACGGCGTAAGGCAGGTATTTTTCGAAGATCTCCGGCGTGACGTCCGGCGGCGACAGATGCGCGAAGTGGTTTCTGTCGGTGACGGAGAGGAACATCTTGAATCCGTCGATGTTCGCGCGCAGGTCGCGGCCCTTTTGCGTGTAGGTTTTGAGCGGCTGGGTGAAGAGCCAGTTGAGGAAGCAGGTCGCGGCGATCGGCAGCAGGGCCGCCCCGCGGGTCGCGTCGGTGGAGAAGAAGTAGGGGGGCGCGCAGGTGACGATGGTGAAGACCCATCCGGCGTAAATATACGGCTTGTTTTCGATGTAATTGCCGTCCTCGACCGGCTTGAGCCGGTCCAGCAGCGCGTTCGAGGCGGCCTGAAAAACCTGATACTGGCTGTTTTCAAGCTTGAGGGACTGCCGTCCCTCGAAGAGGAGAGTGCTGACGGCGGTTTCGGCCTCGGTCAGTTGGGGCTGGGCGCCGGTGAGCTGCAGCGTATAAACGTCGTGGCCGAGCATATGCTTTTTCACGGTAATCTTCAGGTAGCCCTTGACGGCAAGGTCGATGATCAGCGCCGTCATCTGCTCCTTGCCCGCGCCCTTGTCCTCGAGATAGGAGACGGCCGAGGCGGAGAAGCCCGCCGGCGGCTCGAAGCGGGGGAAGGAGCTTTCCTTCGGCTCGCGCGCCTTCACCAACCCCCAGACGATGAGGTAATATATCAGCAGCAGAACGCCCGCCGCGGCGGGGATCACGAAGCCGAAATTGTCCTCGATGAAGAACATGAGTTTTTGCGCGGGCGTGGGCTCGTGCACGGCACCTTTCGGCCAGTCGACGACGACGCTCAGCCCCTGACGCGGCGCGAGGGGCTTTGTCGTCTCGAACAGGGCGATATTGCTGTTTTCCCCGCTGGTGAAGTCCTGCCCGTATGCGCCCTGATAGCCCGTATAGGCTTTGGTGGCGAGGATTTTCGCGTCTTTCGGCAGCGTGACGTCGGCTTCCGCCTTGTCGATCGGGAAGCCCCAGCCGTTGCCCGTGACGTTCCAGAAAAGCTCGTCATGGTCCTTGAAAAAGCCCAGCTCGCCGTCGACCTCGTAGCGCAGCGTGAAGGTGTAGTGGCCGGGCGCGATCGGCACGTCCTTGCTGCCCATGTAGATCCGGTCGCCGTTGGAGAGAGACTCGACGGAATAGGGGATGGCCCTGCCGTCGCGCAGGACGCCGAGGACGCGGAACCCGACGGTGGTCACGACGCCGTTGACGTTGTAAGAGGTCGGAAAATCGCGGTAGATGCCGTGCCGGATGCGGTTGCCCGTGGCGATGACGGAGATCCGCTCGGTGACGTCGAGGCGCGAATCCTTGCGCACGACGACGGTGCTTTTGAAATCGGTGATCCGCTCCGTCTGCGCGAAGGCGTGGGCGGGGAAAAACAGCACAAGGGCGAGAACCGCCCAAAAACGTTTCGTCATGGCACGGATACTTCCGGCACGTTGCGGTCCGCGGCGTTGTCAAGCTGGAAGAACTGCATCTGCCGAAACCCGAACGCCCCCGCCAGCAGGTTGTTGGGGAACGACTGGACCTTGATGTTCAGGTCGCGCACGGTGCCGTTGTAATAGCGGCGGGCGAGCTGAATCTGGTCTTCCGTGTCGGTCAGGTCCTTTTGCAACTGCTGGAAATTCTGGCTGGCCTTGAGGTCGGGATAATTTTCGGCGACCAGCATCATTTTGCCGAGCGCCGCGGAAAGCTTGCCTTCCGCCTGTCCGCGCGCATCAGGGCCTTCGGCCTGCGTGGCTTCCGCGCGCAAGGCGGCGACATCCTCAAACAGATTCTTTTCGTGCGCGGCATAGCCTTTGACCGCCGCGACGAGATTGGGGATCAGGTCGGCGCGGCGCTCGAGCTGGACGTCGATGCCGCTCCAGCCTTCCTGCGCCATGTTTCTGGCCTGCACCAGCCCGTTGTAAATGACGATGATCGCGATAAAAAGAACAACGATCAACGCGAGAGCAATCCACATCACCAGCATAAATTTTCGCCCCTTGAATAAATAAAACGAAATAAAATCCCGCGCACCCAGCCTACAGGGCGCCGGTTATAAAATAATTAAGTTTTTCAATATTCAGGTTATGGAACCGCGCGGCGCTTTACCCTTGCAGCGTGAAGCTTGTCTTTTCCGTAGCGACGCGCACCTGCCCGCCGCCCGCCGTGACATGGCCGATTTTCACAGCGCCGGTCTTTTTAATGACTTCGTCGGGCTTGTCCGTGGCGATGACGAAGCCGACGCCCATATTGAAGGTTTCATAAAGCTCTTTGGCGTCGAGGCCGGAGCGCTCCGCCAGCGCTGTGAAGACCGGCTGCGGCGCGGGGAGATGGTCGATCACGTAATCGAACCCGCCGTTCATGCGCGGAATGTTGCCGAGCCCGCCGCCGGTGATATGCGCCATGCCGCGGGCGTTTTTGCGGATATCCCTGATGTCCCGCCAGTAAAGCCGCGTCGGGGCGAGCGCTGTCGCCAGCAGGTCTTTTTCGTCGGCGCGGATGAGTTTTCTCACCAGCGAGAAGCCGTTGGAATGGAGGCCGGAGGAGGAAAGGGCGAGCAACGCGTCGCCTTCTTTGATCTTTGATCCGTCGATGATGTCGGCTTCGTCCATTTCGCCGACCGCGAAACCGGCAAGGTCGTATTCGCCCTGAGCGTAAACATCGGGCATCTCCGCGGTTTCGCCGCCTATCAGCGCCATGCCGCACTCCTTGCAGGCCGCCGTGATGCCGGCGATGATCGGGTCGAGCACGGCAAGGTCGATCTTCGCCATGGCGAGGTAATCGAGGAAAAACAGCGGCGTCGCGCCGGTGCAGATGATGTCGTTGACGCACATGGCGACGAGGTCGATGCCGATGGTGTCGTGCTTGTTCAAACTTTGCGCGATCTTGACCTTGGTGCCGACGCCGTCCGTCCCCGCGGCGAGGATCTTGCCGCCGCCGGATTTGTAAAGCGCGGCGAACCCGCCGACGCCGGAGATCACATTCTCGCCGTAGGTCGATTGCACCCGCGCCTTGATCTTGTCGACGAGCGCGTCGGCGACCTCGAGATCCACCCCTGCGTCCTTGTAGGATATTTTCTGCGCTTGTGTCATATGTTCCTCAATGTCTGAAGTGGCGGCGGCCGGTGAAGACCATGGCGATGCCCGCGTCGTTGGCGGCATCGATCACGTCCTGATCCTTGACGCTGCCGCCCGGCTGGACGATGGCGCGGATGCCGGAGGCTTTCGCGATGTCGATATTGTCGGGGAAGGGGAAGAACGCGTCGGAGACCAGCACCGCGGCGGAAAGGTCGCTGTAGCCGTTCTCGTGCGCTTTTTCCACCGCCTGCTTGATGCTGACGAGGCGGTTGGGGTTGCCCATGCCCGCGCCGATCATGCTGTAGCCGTCGTCGTGCGCGGCGAAAAGGCCGATGGCATTGCTCTTGAGGTGCTTGCAGGCCATGACGCCGAAGCGCGCGAGGCTGTCGTTGGCGGGGAACTTGGCGCTGGTCACGGCGTCGAAGGCCGCGTCCGCGCCGGTGTCCTCCTGCTGCACGACGAAGCCGCCGGAGATGGATTTGACCATCGGCGCGTCGTACGCGCCGGTGAAGGACGGCAAGTTAAGCAGGCGGAGGTTCTTCTTTTTGGCGAAGGCTTCCAGCGCGGCGGCGCTGAACGACGGCGCGAGGATGACTTCGACGAACTTGTCTTTGAGCCATGCCGCGATCTCCTCTCCCACTTCGGTGTTGAAGCAGAGAATGCTGCCGAAGGCGCTGACCGGATCGCCCGCCCAGCCCAGCTCCAAAGCCTTCAGCGGCGTTTTGGCGAGCGCGATGCCGCAGGGCGTCAGGTGCTTGATGACCGAGACGGCGGCGGGGAAGGTTTCGGTGGCGCAAGACGCCGCGTCGCCGCAGGCGCGCCACGCCGCGTCGGCGTCGAGCAGGTTGTTGTAGGAGAGCGCCTTGCCCTGCAGCGGCTCGGTCGAGGCGATGCCGGGATGGAACGGATCGGTATAGACCCACGACTTCTGGTGCGGGTTCTCGCCGTAGCGCAGCAGCTTCGCGCCCTGCGGGGAGAGGACGATGGTGCGCTCTTCGGTATTGAACTTTTCCTCGAACTTCGCGGCGATGAGGCCGTCGTAGCGCGCCGTGTGGCGGAAGGCGGCGAGAGCCAGCTGCTCGCGCGTCGCAAGGGTCGTTTCAACATCGATCATGCCGTATTGCGCGGGATCGGTGACGACGGCGACGGCGGCATGGTTTTTCGCCGCGCTGCGGATCAGCGTCGGCCCGCCGATGTCGATGTTCTCTATCAGCTCTTCCCACGCGGGATTCTTCTTGGCGACGGCTTCGAACGGATAGAGATTGCAGACCAGAAGGTCGATCGGCTTGATATTCAATTCTTCAGCCTGTTGCGCGTCTTCCGCATTGTCGCGGCGGAACAAGAGCGCGCCCGCCACCTGATAGCTCAAGGTCTTGACCCGCCCGCCGAAGCATTCCGGCGAGCCCGTCACCTGCTCGATCGGGATGACGGGGATGCCGTGTTCGGCCAGCGCCTTCGCCGTGCCGCCGGAGGAGATGATCTCGACGCCCGCAGCAACGAGCTTCTTGCCAAGCGCGGCCAGACCGCTCTTGTCGCTGACGCTGATGAGGGCGCGTTTGATCCTAATGCTGTCTGCCGGCATAGACTTTCTCCTTGTTCGTTTCGGTGAGATGGGTGACGATGTTTCTGAAGATTTGCGCGCCCGCGCCCGCGGCCATAAAGTCGCGCTGCGGCGTCAAATTTGTCGCCTGATAAACAAAAGCTTCCGGATGCGGCATCAGGCCGAAGATCAGGCCGGAGGGGTCGCACAATCCGGCGATCCGTTGATGCGATCCGTTGACGTCTTCACTATACGTGAGCGCGATCTGCCCGTTGTCTTTGAGTTCGTCGTAAACAGCATCGTCGCCGAACACCACGCGTCCTTCGCCGTGGCGGATGGGCAGGTCAAACGCGTCCACGCCTTGCGTCCATTTGCAAACGCTGTTCGCGCCGGGCTCCAGCGTCACCCAGCGGTCGATAAAGCCGCCCTGCAGGTTCGGGGCGAGCGCCATGACGCGTTGTTGCGTTGCGGGATAGGGCAGAAGGCCGAGCTTCACCAGAACCTGGAAACCGTTGCAAATGCCGATGATCGGCTTCTGCGCGGCGACGAAATCGAAAAAGTTTTTTCCGAGTTTGTGGCGGATTTTGAGCGCGAGAATCTGCCCGCTGCCCAGCTCGTCGCCGAAGGAAAATCCGCCGGGGATGGCCATGCCGTCGAACCGCGCGAGTTTTTCCGGCGCGGCGGCGAGATCGTTGATATGCAGGATCTCCGCGTGCGCGCCCGCGCGGCGCAACGCCGCCGCCGTTTCGCGCTCGCAGTTGATGCCGTCGCCGCAGAGGATGAGGAATGAAGGCTGCGTCATGTCAGAATCCTTTCTTCCATGCGGAGACGAGCGTCTCCAGCGGCAGAGGGACACCATTGAACGAAAGCGCGGCATCGTCCGTCACCGTGCCGACCGCCTTCGCGCCGAAAATCTTCTCGAACGCCTCGCGCTTCGCCGCTGGCACGGAGACGACAAACCGCCCCGGCGCTTCGTTGAAAGCGGTCTCTGCATCGAATGTGCCGGAGAGCTTCGCGCCGCAATTTCCGCCGATCATGCTTTCGGCGAGCGCGACCAGCATCCCGCCTTCGGAAACATCATGCAGTGATGAAAAGAGCGGCAGGGCTTCGTGCATCTTGCGGTACAGCGCGATGTTTTGCTCCATGTCGATGGAGGGGGCGTCCGCCGCGACATTATATATATGCGCGTATTCCGATCCGCCAAGCCCTTGACCTGCGCCGCCGAGCAGATAAATCACATCGCCTGCGGCGCGGAAAGCGTTTGCGGGCACCGTGCCCATTTTCACCCGCGCCATGGCGGTGACCAGCAGCGTCGGCAGAACGCCGAAGGCGATGTCGCGTCCGCCTCTGTCCTTGCCCTTGAAGTCGTTCTTCATGCTGTCCTTGCCGCTCACCAGCGGCATGCCGTAGGCAAGGCAAACGTCATAGAGCCCCTGACAGGCGCGCACCAGCTGGCCAAGGCGGTATGCGCCGTCGGGGTTTTTCGCCGATTGCACGGGGTCGGGCCAGCAGAAATTGTCGAGCAGGCAGCACATGTCAGGATCGCCGCCCGCCGCGACAATGTTGCGCACCGCTTCATCCACTGCGCATTGCGCCATCAGATAAGGATCATGCAGGCTGAGACGCGGCGCAAGGCCGCAGGCAATAGAAATACCGTTGTCTTCCGCGCCGCCGTGCGGTTTGAGCCAGATCGCCCCGCCGTCCGCGAAGGGCTTCACGTGGGTCGCCGCCTGCACCTCGTGGTCGTAGGCGCGCACCCATTTTTCCTTCGAGGTGATGTTGGGCGACTGCAAAAGCTGCAGCAGCGCGGTATCGAGGCTTTCGGCCTTGCGCGTGCGGTCCTGCAATTGCGTTTGCGCGCTCCAGTTCACGCGCGGTTTTGCACCGTTCCATCGGGCTTTGAGCTTCATCTGCGGCAGGCTGTCGTGCAGAAAGCCGAGCGGCAGGCTGGCGACGCTTTCTTTATTATAAAGCACGTCAAGATTGCCGCTGTCGGTGAAAGCGCCGATGTCGGTCGCAACCACGCCATGCCGCGTGGCGCGCTCCAAAAACGCCTTCGCGTGTTCCGGCGGCACGGCGACGGTCATGCGCTCCTGGCTTTCGCTGACCATCAGTTCCCAGGGTTTCAGGCCCGGATATTTGACGGGGCAGAGGGCAAGGTCAATTTGCGCGCCATTGGTCATCTGCGCCATCTCGCCGACGCTGGAGGACAGCCCGCCCGCGCCGTTGTCGGTGATGGCGGAATATAATCCCAAATCGCGCGCCTCGAGCAGAAAATCCGTCATGCGTTTCTGTGTGAGCGGGTCGCCGATCTGCACCGCGGTGGCGGGCGCGTTTTCGTCGATCTCCATCGAGCTGAAGGTCGCGCCGTGGATGCCGTCAGCGCCGATCGCCCCGCCGACCATGAAGACGCGGTCGCCGGCGCGGGCCTGTTTCTCCGCCGCCTTGCGTCCGTCCGGCAAGGTGTGCGGCATCGCGCCGACCGTGCCGACGAAGACCAAGGGCTTGCCCGCGTAATCGCGGTCGAAGAAAAACGCGCCGTTGACGGTGGGAATGCCGCTTTTGTTGCCGCCGTCCTCCACGCCCTTGTGTACGCCTTCGAGCACGCGGCGCGGGGCTTTGACGCCCTGCGGCATGAATTGTTCTTCCGCAGGCAAGGGCATGTCGGGCGGCGCGAAGCAGAAAACGTCGGTATTGGCGACCGGCCGTGCGCCGAGGCCCGCGCCGAGGATGTCGCGGTTGACGCCGAGGATGCCGGTCAGGGCCCCGCCGTAAGGATCGAGCGCGGAAGGGGAATTGTGCGTTTCCACCTTGATGCACAGGTCGATATGCTCGTCGAAGCGCACGATGCCCGCGTTGTCGCTGAAGACCGAAATCAGCCAGTCGAGCCCCCGCGCCTTTTGCACGTCTTGCGTCACGCGTTTGACGGTGGTTTTGTAAAGGCTGTCGATTTTTTCGCCGTTATAGTCGATTTCCGCGCTGAATATCTTGTGGCGGCAATGCTCGCTCCAGCTCTGGGCGATGATTTCGAGCTCCACGTCGGTGAGCTCGGTTTTAAAGGCGGATCGCACGTGCTTCAGCTCGTCTACGGAGAGCGCGAGGCAGCGTTCGCGGCTTAAACTTTCCAGTTCGGCGTCCGTCAGGTCGAGGGAAATTGTTTCGGGTTTGGCATCCGCCGTGCGCACGACTTCCGGCAGGGAAATGTTTTTAAACCGGTCGCGGGCGTAAAAATCGTGGGCGGGATAAACCTCCGCCTTCTGGATCAGATCGTTGGCGAGCAGTTCTCTGGCCACCTTTTCCGCGCCCGCTTTGTCGAGGCCGCCGAACAGGAAATAGAGTGACCCGCTGGCGACGCGCGCTTCGATGCCGGAAAGGGCGAGCGCCTCGGCGGCGGCATGCCCCGGATTGTCGGTGACGCCCGCGCGGAAGGCGACATCGACGACGAAGGCTGGCGCGCCGTGGATGAATTTATATTCTTTATTGTTAAAGTGCGCCTGCTGCAAAACGGGATCGGCGAAGACGGCGGCGAGATCTTCCGCTTTGCCGCCGGTGGTTTTGTAAACCTTCACCTCCTCGATGGCGTCGAGCGGCACATTCAGCCCGTCCCGCGCGGCCAAAGCCCGTTTTTCCAGGCGCCTGTCGGGAATGGTGCTTTCGATTTCAATGCGGCAAGCTGTCGTTTTTTGTCCGGTCATGCTGCGGCCCTTTGCGCCAGGATGTCGATAAATTCGCGGTAGAGCGCGTATTCCAGCTCCATCCCGCGGGCGCGGAAGGTTTCCAGCGTGTCGCCCTCTTCGCGCGCGAAGCTTTTTTGCGCGATGACCGGGCCGGTGTCGATGCCGTCGTCGACGTAATGCAACGTGACGCCGGAGACCGGCACCTCTGCGCGGAAGGCGTCGCCGTAGCCGTCCTTGCCGGGGAATTGCGGCAGGAGCGACGGGTGGATGTTGACGATGCGGTCTTTATAGGCGGCGACGAAATCGGGGCTGAGGATCGCCATGAAGCCGGCAAGGAAAATCCATTCGACGTCGTGCTCTTTCAGCGCGGCCAGGATCGCCGCCTCCTGTTCGGACTTGGTGCCGGCGCGTTCGATGACCTTGCAGGCGACGCCGAGCTTTTCGGCGCGGACGATGACCGGCGCGCCCGCCTTGTTGCAGATGACCAGCGGGATGGAAATGCCGCCGCCGCGGCTTTGCGCGTGGCGCAGGATGTTCTCTGCGTTCGAGCCGTTGCCCGAGGCGAAGACGGCGCAAATAACGGGTTTTTTCGGGGTGATTTTTTTACCGTCCGCCAATATCCCGCCTCCAGTGCGCGCCGTTGAAAGAGATGTTTTTTATCCGCGCGTAAGCCTGCCGGCGCGCCGCTTCCAGCGTTTTGCCCTTCGCCGTCACGCCGAGCACGCGCCCGCCGCTGTTGACGAAAGCGCCGTCTCTGGCCGCGACGCCCGCGAAGAAGACCTGCGTGTTGTCGTTGGTGACGGGAGAAATGGTGATCGTTTCGCCGAGTTTCATGTCCTTGGCGGGATAGCCCGCCGAGGTCATGACGATATGCACGGAGGTTTCATCAGCGATTTTTGGCGCGGCGCAATTCGAGAGATCGCCCTTCGCGGCGGCGAGGAACAACGGCACGATGTCGCTTTCGATCAGCGGCAGCAGCGCCTGCGTTTCCGGATCGCCGAGGCGGACGTTGAACTCGATCACGTTGACGTCGTCGCCATCAACCATCAATCCCGCGAACAGGATGCCCTTGAACGGCGCGCCGCGTTTTTGCATGCCGCGCAGGGTGGCGGCGAAAATCTTCTCGTCGATAAAGGCGCGGGCGGCGGGCGAGGGCCAGTCTTTGGATGAAAAGGCGCCCATGCCGCCGGTGTTGGGGCCTTTGTTGCCGTCGAACACGCGCTTGTGGTCGCAGATATAGCCGAAGGGGAGATGGCGCTCGCCGTCGCAGAGCGCGAAGGCGGAAACCTCACGCCCGTGCAGCGTCTCCTCGAGCAGCACGCGCTCCGCCTTGACGGGGTGGCCCGCGTCGACCATGAAAGCGTGCAGGGTCTGTCCGGCTTCCGCACGGTCTTTGGTCACCACCACGCCCTTGCCGGCGGCGAGTCCGTCGGCCTTGATGACCACGCCTTTATCTTCCACGTCCCATGTTTTGAGCGCGGCGACGGCGGCGTCGTAGCTGTTGCAGATGACGGCATGCGCGGTCGGGATGCCTTCCGCCTGCATGAATTCCTTGGAGAAGATTTTGGAAGATTCCAGTTGCGCCGCCGCCTGGCTCGCGCCGAGGACGGTAAAGCCCGAGGCTTCGAGCCTGTCGACGACGCCCTCGGCCATCGGCTTTTCCGGCCCGATGACGACAAGATCGGGCTCCAGTTCCTGCGCGATCCTGTCGATATTGCCGGAGACGCACACGATGCGCCCGTCCTGCGTCGCCATGCCGGGGTTGCCGGGCAGGACATGGATTTTTTCGACCAGCGGGGACTGCGCCATCTTCCAGGCCAGCGCGTGCTCGCGCCCGCCGGAACCCAAGAGCAGCACTGTTAGCCGCTCGCTCATGCCGCCGCCTTTTGCCGCAGGTCTCTCAGCGCCGCGCTTAAATCATCGAGCGTCCACGCGTCTTTATAGACGGAAGTGCCGAGATATTTCTGCGCGAGAGCCTCGCACAGGCTCATGTAGATCATCTCCGCCTTTTCCTTGGCGTCTGCGGGCAGATGCGCGGGCGTCTGGCCGAACTCTTCGCGGCAGATTTTCTTCCAGTCCTTCTCGCCGCGCACGTCGGCGATGATTTTGGCCTTTTCGAGCGCATCGAGCCACGCCGTGCCCTTGTAATGGGCACGGAGCATCTCCTTGGAAAGATGCGTGCCGTCCAGCGTCAGCCGCAGCTCGTCGGGGCCGATGGAATCGACCAGCATGAAGCCGCGCGCGCCGTTTTCCTCCGCGGTGAAGGCGAATTCGAACTTGCCGTCCCACAGGGTGACGCCGATGCCGTCGAAGCACTCTTTCAAAAGCGCGGCGGATTCTGCCGCCAGCTTGAAGAGGTTTTGCAGCTCCGTTTCGTTGAGGCCCGCGATTGCGGCGGCCTCGGCGCGGCTGATGTAGCGGTCCTTGTTTTCGAGCTTGGTGGAGCATTCGATCACGGGATGCGCGAACATGTCGCCGGTTTGCGGCGCGGCATCGAGGCCGATCTCCTTGCAATAGGCGGCGCTGGCGGTGCGCTTCAAAAGCGAGCTGCCCTCCGGCACGCCGAAGCGGAAGATCACTTCCAGCGGCACGAGCGCGTTCGCCGGGCGTTTCTGATAGGCCGCATAATCCCACACCAGCTTGCCGTCCTTGTTGCCGCTTTCGGGCTTGAACACGTCGACCGGCT
The DNA here is from genome assembly GCA_021849295.1 of Pseudomonadota bacterium. Classification (GTDB taxonomy): domain Bacteria; phylum Pseudomonadota; class Alphaproteobacteria; order Micavibrionales; family UBA2020; genus PALSA-926. The sequence continues at coordinate 35,964 of JAJZTA010000005.1, forward strand.
GCACGGAGAGGCAGCGGCCTTCCGGCTTGCCGAGCAGGTGGTGGCGCGCGCCCTTCTTTTCGAGATAGTCGAAGAAGAACCAGGCGAGGAACGCGAGGCATTCTCCCTTGTGCTCCAGAAGGTCGGGCATCTGGCCCCAGTCGTAGATGGAATAGCGGTCGGAATATTCGAAGATGTAGGGCGAAACGCCTTCCTTGCCGCGCACGTCCTTGACCGAGCCTTTGTAGATGATATCAGGCAGCATTGCGCTTTCCCTCCGCTTTGTGGTGTTGCAGGCGCGCCGCCGCGTGGACGGCGTTGCGCGTGTTGTTGGCGCCGACCCAGAGGCCGCCGCGTTTCGTCCAGTCGAGCACCGCGAGATAGTTTTTCGGGTCTGCCGCGTCTTCCGTCTTGAAAAACGGCACATGCAGGCCGAAGGCTTGGCTGCGGATGTCTTCCGCGCCCGCGACGAGATAGACGTTGAACGCCGCGGCGTCCGGCGCGTTTGACGATGTGACGGTCAGGCCTTTGTCTTTCGCGGCGGGGCGGGCTTTCTCGATGATCCCGGCGGCGTCGATGCCTTCGGGCACGACGAAATGCACGATGGCGGTTGCTTGCGCCGCTTTCCACTGGTCGAGGAACAGGGCGATCGCGTCCGTCTTGTCCGGCCCGCAGGCGAGGACGGGAACGCCCGGCGGCATTTGCGCGATGGAGGCGAGGCTGTCGAGCCCGCCGAACTGCGAGGCCACCGGAACGCCGAAGACCGGCAGGGGCGTGAGCGCCGCGACGACGCCCGGCAGCGCGGCGGCGAGGCCCGCGCCGGCGACGATCGCGTCGCCCTGCCAGTTGGTGATTTTGTCGTGCAGCCGGTCGATGTTGCGGTGCGCGGAGATGACCTGAAATTCCACGCTGTCGCAGACCGGCTTCAGGCTCTCGACCAGCGGCTGCGAGACGTTATCATCGGACGCGCTGCCGAAAACGACGAAAACTTTCATTTCTTTCCTCCTGCGATGTGGCGTTGCGCCGAAAAAGCGGCGCTTTCTTCGATTTCCGTGGGATATTTTCCGTCAAGGCAGGCCATGCACATGTCGCCCGCGCCGATGGCCTGCCGCAAGTCTTCGTTGTCGAGGTAGAGCACCTTGTCCACGCCGAGCCATGCCGCGATCTCGTCCGCGCTCTTGCCGTTGGCGAGCAGCTGGCCGGCGTTGGGAAAGTCGATGCCGTAATAGCAGGCATGGCGGTGCGGCGGGCAGGTGATGCCGATGGTGATGCTCTTCGCGCCGTAGCGTTTCAGCATGGCGACGATTTTTTTCGCGGTGGTGCCGCGCACGATGCTGTCGTCGACGAGGAAGATGTTCTTGCCTTCGATCTCGCTGCGGATCGGGCTGAGCTTCAGTTCCACCGCCTTCTCGCGCTTTTCCTGCGTGCCGAGGATGAAGCTGCGCTGCACGTAGCGGTTTTTGATCAGCCCCTCGCGGTAGGGGAGTTTCAGCGCGTCGGCGACCGAAATCGCCGCGGGGCGGCTGGTGTCGGGCACGGGCATGACGACGTCGGGCGCGATCTCGCCGCGCATGATGGCTTCGCGCGCGTGCATGCCGAGCCGGATGCCGAGGTTGAGGCGCGCGGCATAGACGGACTTGCCGCCCTGCGCCCCTTCCGCGCCGGAGAAATAGACCCACTCGAACATGCAGGGGGCGGTTTTTTTCTCCGCGCGGACGACGGCGCTTTGCAGGGTTCCGTCCTTGGAGACGAACACCGCCTCGCCGGGCTTGACGTCGCGGAGATATTCATAGCCGAGATAGGTGAGGGCGATGGTCTCGGAGGCGAAGCAGTAGGTTTTGCTGTTTTCATCCGCGCGCACGCCGAGGACCAGCGGACGGATGCCCTTGGGATCGCGGAAGGCGACCAGCCCCTCGTTGGCGATCAGCGCGACGACGGCATAGCCGCCGACCATGGTGTCGCAGATCTGTCCCACGGCGGATTTGATGTTGTCGAAGGTGAAGGTCGACTGGTCGGGAATGCCGCCGGATTTCTCGGTGAGGTAATAGGCGAAATAGTGGATCAGCACTTCAAGGTCGTTGTGGGTCAGCAGCTGGCGGCGGAACTCTGTGTTGAGCTTCTGCGCCAGCGAGAAGTAATTGAGGATATTGCCGTTGTGCGCCATGGCGAGGCCGAAGGGGATGCCGGTCATCATCGGCTGGATGTCGCTGGCGCCGTCCGTGCCGATGGTGGCGTAGCGCGTGTGGCCGATCGCCATGTAGCCGGAGAGCTTTTCGATGCGCTCCTGGTCGAAGATCTGCGTGACGAGGCCGTGGTCCTTCTCGGCGGCGAACATGTGGGTCGCGTTGTCGTAGGAGACGATGCCCGCCGCGTCCTGCCCGCGGTGCTGCAAAACAAGAAGCCCGCGGTAGCATTCTAGCGCGGGGGTGCTGGCAGGCGGGTTTATAGGCGACGGTTTTATGGACTGGGAAGCGGGCGGCATTCGAGTCTGGAAATGTTCCAGACCGATAATGCCTATAATGCCGCACATAATCCGCAGACCCCGATTCTTCCTGAAGGAATGACACACGGTTACATGGCTTTGCCCGCACATTCAAACACTTTTTGCGATGAGCCGCATCAAAGATAGAAAATGTCTTTTTTACGCAGCAGCCGATAATTCTCGGTCGGCCAAGGCAAGCCATAATCCTTGACGCATACTCTGAAAACGGAATAATGGCGGCTTCAAACGCGCATTTTTATTTAAAAGGATTTCAGCACATGACCGGAACACCCAAGACCCCCAAAGAGATCGGCGACAAGGACGCGGACGGCTGGACGTACATCGGCACGTCCGTCGATACCGGCAAGCCGCTCTATGTCGCGCCCGCCGACGAAGGCGTGATGAAATGGCAGGACGCCAAGGCCGCCGCGGACCAAAAAGGCGCGCGGCTGCCCTCGGTCGGCGAACTGCGGCAGATTTTCAACAACAGGGCCAAGGTGCCCGACCTCAAGACCAAGGGCTATCCCGCCAGCTGGTACTGGACGTCCTCGCCCAAGCTAATTCCGCACGGCTATGCCCGCACCCGCCGCATGGGCGACGGCGCTGTGACCAGCGCCATGCTGAAGGCGAAGCTGAACACGCGTTTAGTTAAGAGCCTTTAAACCCTTTGGGAGAGGGCCTTTTGCGCTTCTGCGCGTTTTTGCGGATTTTGCGCGAAGAGATGTCCGCGTTCGCGCCGGCGAAGAAAATCCGGCCTGAGCGCATCAGCGCGGCATCGTTTTTAATATCTTTCACTTTGTCCCCGAACCCCGGGCGGCTGACGCACACCCCCATGCCTTTGGCCAGAAACGCGCGGGCGAAGCGCGCGTTGTCCGCGCCGAAGACGTAAGCCACCTCGATAGGCGGATCGGACGGGAGATGGGTGCGCAGATAATTTTCCAGCCGGCTGAAAACGTCGGTGAAGTTGACGTCCCCCGGCGCGTTCGCCATCCACGGGTCGGTCTCCAGCCAGTCGCTGACTTTCAGGGCTTTTTCGAGGATAGCCATGCGGACGGGGGCGGGGTATTTCTCCGCGCCGTCGCCCTTGGCCGTCACATATGAATCGTGCGCGTGAATCGTGCGCGGGGGTGAGATAGCCGCAGATGACGTCATAGCCCGCCGCAGTCATCGTGCGCTTCGCCGCCTCCATGATTTCGAGATGCCCTGCATGCACCGGCGCAAAACCGCCGGTGGTGAACAGCACCAGCGGGCGGCGGGCGGTTTTCAGGCCGTGTTCGGCCTTGGCGAGCGGGGTGGTTTCGGGCGCGGGGGCGGAGATTTTCCTCAGGGCGTCGCCGCTGACGGTGTCGCCGTAGAAACCCGCCTCCGTCATGGCCTCGACGGAGCCGTAATGCTGGGAGGTGGCGCGGTAAAACGCGTCGCGTAATATGCGGTCGGTCAGAGATGCCATTTGTGCTGCCGTGCCTTTTAAAAACGAGAGGCGGGATAGCATCATCTATATATTCTATAAATTATTTTCAGGACGCCTTGGCCATCAAAGGATAATCCGTATAGCCGTGCGCGTCATGGGTGTAGAACGTGCTTTCGTCGGCGGGATTGAGCGGCGCTCCGGTTTTGAACCGCTGCACGAGGTCGGGGTTGGCGATGAACGGCACGCCGAAGGCGACCGCGTCAGCCTCGTCGTTCTCCAGCGCCTTTTCCGCGAGGTCCTGCGTATAGCCGCCGTTGACGATGAAGGTTTCTTTGAAGATTTTGCGCATCACGGGCGAGACGCGCTCGCCTTCCGCCGCGAGGCGGTGGCCGGGCAGCGGCTCCATGCTGTGCAGATAGGCGAGGCCGTAGGGATTGAGCTTTTCGGCGGCGACGCCGAAGGTGTTGACCGGGTCGCTGTCCGTCATGCCCTTGTAGGGGTTGCGGGGCGACAGGCGCACGCCGACGCGGTCGCCGCCCCAGATGCCGGTCACGGCTTCCGTCACCTGCTGCAGCAGGCGCACGCGGTTTTCGGCGCTGCCGCCGTATATGTCGTCGCGCTTGTTGGCGCCGTCGCGCAAAAACTCGTCGAGCAGATAGCCGTTGGCGCTGTGGATCTCGACGCCGTCGAAGCCCGCATCCTTCGCCAGCGTCGCGCCGCGGCGGTAGTCGGCGATGGTCATCTTGATCTCGTCAAGGTCGAGCGCGTGCGGCACGACGTAATCCTTGATCCCCTGCGGCGTGGTGGTGTGGCCTTCGGCGGCGATCGCCGAGGGCGCGACCGGCAGTTGCCCGTTCAGAAAATCGGGATGCGAGGCGCGGCCCATGTGCCAGAGCTGCAGGACGATCTTGCCGCCCGCCTTGTGCACGGCATCGGTTACGATCTGCCAGCCTTTGACCTGCGCGGCGGTGAAGATGCCCGGCGCCTGCACCCAGCCGTAGCCGCGCTTCGAGACGGCGGTCGCCTCGGCGACGATCAACCCCGCAGTGGCGCGCTGGGTGTAATATTCGGCCATCAGCCGGGTCGGCACGCCGTCCACATCGGCGCGGCCGCGGGTCAGCGGCGCCATTACGATGCGGTTGTCGAGGCTGAGCGCCCCGGCTTTTAAAGGCTTGAAGAGCTGTTTTTCCATGATTTTTTGACCTCGGTCATTCTGCGCCGGAACTCGGGAAGCTTATGAAACTACTGGATAAAATGGGAAATGTCACCTGAAAACGAGGATTAAAAAGAGATTTTTAGTTGACATAATCAAATATTCAGCCAATAATGCCTTCGTCATTACGAAAAAATAAAACCGGCAGCCGTCAAAATGATGAACAAAAACAACGCTCATTCGTCCGCACAAGGACAGCCGAAAAAGCATCGCCTCAAGGGCGGCCTCTGCGCCGCCTTTGCGGCGGCAGTCCTGCTCGGCGGGTGCAGCGGCGGGGATGTCGCGCCCGACGTTTCAAGGCTGCAGCCCCCCGATCCGCAGACCCTGACCGTGCGCGGCAAGGAGCCTTCCGCGCTCGCGGTCTTCAACGCCAAGGCGCTGCGCGCCGCCAATGACAACGACGATCCCTTTGCGTCGGACTGGAATACCGTGCTGCAAAACCAGGCGGCTTGGAGTCAGGATCCGCAATACAACGCGCCCTACAACAGCTATGTGCAGGCGGTGAGGCAATACGCCGGCGACTGCAAGGACCAGGCGGTTCTCCAGTATTTTCTCATGCGCTCCCTCGGCGTGCCGGCGCGCCGCCTGTTTGTCGCCGACGTCGATGCCGGCAGAAGCTACAAGGGAAACTATGCGGACCACGCCGTTTTGCTGGTGAACGTCGCGCCCGCGGGCAAGCCGCAAAGCTTCGTCGTGATGAACGACAGCGGGAACGTTTATCCGGCCGCGCGATACGAGAAGAACTGGTTTTTCGAGCGCCCGTTCGAATGGGCGAGCGATAAATACGTCCTGTTTCAGGCGCGTAACCAGGCAGGGCTTCTGGAAGACGAAGCGGACGGCGAATTATTTCGCGTCGCCCGCGCTGCCGCACTAGCGGCGGTGAAAAATTGCCGCACTAGCGGCGGTGAACGGCGCGGGTTTTATGGATGAAAAAAGAATGAAGACAGACGAAAACCGTACGAAGACGAAGAAAAAAGGCCTGCTCCGCCTGAAGGGAACGCTCTGCGCGGCCTTCGCGGCGGCGATCGTCTGCAGCGGTTACAGCACGCCGAACGCTTTCGCGCACCTGACCCCTCACGACATGGAAGTTCCCGTGGCGACCCAGTCCGCGCCGCAGGGCCTTGCGTGGAACCAGGACGCGCTGACGCTGATCAAGTCGCGGGAGAAATCCTACGCGTGGTACAGCATCCACGCTTTCGGCGCGGTGGCCAATCCCTACTATCAGGATTACACCAACTGGGACGATATGATCGACCATCAGAAAGCCGAGATGCGCGACCCCGCGAAGGTGCAGGCCTACCGCACGTTTCTAGACGCCTTCAACGTCTACGCGCACGAGCCGCTGCCGCAAATGGCGAAAGACGTCAACGGCGCCGTCCGGAAGAACATCTCCTATTATCTGGGATTCAAGTCCAAAAAATTTCCGGATCCGGCTTATTACTGGGCGCCGCCCATCCAGACCGTTCTGGCGGGCAAGGGCGACTGCAAGGCGTACGTCATTTTGCAATATGCCGTCATGCGCCACCTCGGCGTGCCGGAAGACCGTCTGGCCATCGCCTTCGTCAATTCCTCGGGCATGCACGACAACACGGACCATGCCGTCCTGATCGTGAACGTGGCGCCGGCCGGCAAGGCGCAGGACTTTCTGGTGATGAACGACAGCGGCCCCGTGCTGGACGCCAGCCTTTACACCCGCCCCGGCGGCGCGAACGACACCTGGTCCAGGCCTTACGTCTTTTTCGACGCCATGAACCGCGACAACGTCTGGACGACGCCTTTGGAAAACAAGATACTTTCCCATCCGAAACCCGCCAAGAAAACCCTGCCGAAAGTGGTAAACGACCCGCTGAGCGTGTAGCGCGCGCTTGTTGACTCGCCCCCTATTGTGGGGGAAAATGGTGCTGTTTTAGGGTCAAAAAGGTTTCCCGCCCATGAAAAAGAAGCTCGACGTCGTTTCGACAAGCAAGCCCTCCCGCGCAGAGGCCGAGAGGGCCGTGAAGACGCTGATCGAATATATCGGCGAGGATCCGGAGCGCGAGGGCGTGCGCGAAACGCCCAAGCGCGTCGTCAAGGCCTTCGACGAATATTTCAAGGGCTACGGCCTCGACGCGGGCGAGATTCTCGCCAAGACCTTCAGCGAGGTCGGCGATTACGACGGGCCGGTGCTGGTCAAGAACATCTCGGTGGAATCGCGCTGCGAGCACCACCTTGCGCCCTTCGTCGGCCACGCGCACATCGCCTACGTGCCGGACGGGCGCGTCGTCGGTCTTTCCAAGCTCTCGCGTCTGGTCGGCGTCTACGCCAACCGCATGCAGACGCAGGAGCGCCTCACCGCCGAGATCGCGGGCGCTCTCGAAAAACACCTCAAGCCCAAGGGCGTCGCGGTGATGATCGAGGCGGAGCATTTCTGCATGAAGCTGCGCGGCGTCGACGAGGACCACGCTGTCACGGTCACGACCCGCTTCGGCGGCGTTTACAAAAAAGACGCCGATGCGCGCGAAAGCTTTCTCAAGATGGTGAAGGATTAAGGCTTCGGCCCCGGTTTTGGCGTCAGAGGCCTTGGGTTCCCTGGAAACCTCGCTCGGTCTTTTGGCTGCGGGGGTGGCGGCGGCGTCAACCCCAGCGATGTCGCGCGGTCTTTCGGCGGCGGTAGTATCATCGGTATCTCTTGTTCCGGCTGCGGTTCGGGCAGGAGCCACAGCGCCGGTTCCGGCCGCTCCGGCGGCAGCAGCGGCAGCAACGACGGGAAAGCCGTCCGGTCCTGCGGCAATTGCGGTATCGACGGGAGGTTTTGATCCCACGCCCTTTCAGGTGCGGAGAGCTTGGGCGGCTCTTTGGGGGCGGCGGGGCCGCCGTCGGTCAGAGGGTTTTTCTCCGGTATTTCCTGCCGCTTTTGCACGGCGTCCGTGGCGTTGACGTCCGCGCCCTTGTCGATCAGCGTCTTCACGATCTTTTCGTTCGGCGTCGTTTGCGGTTTTTCGCCGCGCGCGTCGGCGGCCTTCTGGGTGAAGAGGTCGCGCACCGTTTCCATCAGTTCCAGACGGGAATCCTTGCCGCGCAGCGCGGCCTCCTTGGCGATGATGCGGGCCTTGGCTTCGGCTTTCATGGCGGCCTTGGCGGCTCTGACGCCTTCAGTCTTTTTCTTGGCCTCGGCGGCGGTTTCGTCCGGATTTTCCGGCGCGGTGCCCTGCAGCTTGTCGTGCATCTTGTGCCACTTGGACAGCCAGTCAGGCAGCGCCTTCCCCGGCTTGTCCTGCGCGGAGTCGTTCCCTTCCGGTGATGCCTGTTGCTTCGGGTCCATCTACTCTATTCCCATTAAATACCGGTCATCCTATACCGGTTTTAACTATATGTCAAATCTAAAGGCAATATCCGACTGAAAATAAAAGGGAAAAATGCAAATTGCAAGCCCTCCAAAGGGCCAAAATGCGCTTTTCAGGGCATGAATTGTTCTTTGATGATCCGTTCGGCGAGATTCATCTCGGGGTCGAAGAGCAGGGAGATCTCGATGGCCTTGTCGCGCCAGATCTCGACGCTCTCGACGTCGCGGACCTCGGTGAAGTCGGCGACGGCGGCGACCGGACGCTTGTCCGCGTCGAGCACGTCGAGCCGGATGCGCGAGGAGAGGGGCAAAAGCGCGCCGCGCCAGCGGCGGGGACGGAACGGGCTGAGCGGCGTCAGGGCCATGATGCCCGCGCCGAGCGGGATGATCGGCCCGTGGGCGGCGAGGTTGTAGGCGGTCGAGCCCGCGGGCGTGGCGACGATGATGCCGTCGCCGCTGAGCTCCTCGAGCCGCACCACGCCGTCGACGGTGATGCGGAGCTTCGCCGTCTGGTGGGTTTCGCGCAGGAGCGAAACCTCGTTGATGGCGAGCGCGGCGTGGGTTTCGCCGTTCGTCGTCCTGGCGCGCATGTGCAGCGGGTTGATGCGCACGGTATGGGCCTTGGCGAGGCGCGCCGCGAGGCCGTCCGCGCGGTATTCGTTGAGCAGAAAGCCGACCGAGCCGCGGTTCATGCCGAAGACGGGCTTTCTGTGGCGGATGCTGTCGTGCAGCGCGCGCAGCATCAGCCCGTCGCCGCCGCAGGCGACGATGACGTCGGCCTCTTCCAAAGGCACGTCGCCGAATTCCGCGACCAGCGGGTCGCGTCCCGCGGTGGCCTTCTCCGTGTCGGCGGGATAAAAGTGAATTTTCATGGGCTCTATCATGTCAGGCTTTCGCCGCTTTGGAAAGGGCGGCGTTTTCGAGCGCAAAGCAGTGATCGAGCGGTTTTGCGCCTTTTTCGCCGCCCTGGATATGCGCCGCCGCGCCGTGCAGGAAGGAGATGCCGCGCTGGGCGGCGAAGGGCAGCTCCATGCCCTGCGCGAGGCTGATGGCGACGGCGGAGGCGAGCGTCGAGCCGAGCCCGAGCGTGCGCGTCGCGTCGAGCGCGGGCATCTCGTAGGTTTTTTCGCCGCTGTCGCTGGCCAGCAGGTAGAGGGTCTTTTCGCCGCCGGCAAGCGCGACCGTGCCCGCTTTCAGCAGCACGGCCTCCGCGCCGAGCGTGCGCATCATGTCGGCGGCGCGGCTCATGTCGCTCCGGTCGCGGATCTTCATGCCGGTGAGCAGCTCCGCCTCGCGCAACGAGGGCGTCAGCACGGTGGCGCGGACGAACAGGCGGCGCTTGAGCTGCGCGATCGTCTCCTCGTCCATGATCTGCTCGCGCATCGACGCGCTGGCGCTGCGCACGAGGATCGCGGGGTCGACGACGACGGGAATGTCCGCGTCGCGGTATTGGTCGAGGACGCCGGCGACGGCCTCGATGATGCCCGCGTTGACCAGCGTGCCGGTCTTGATCGCGCCGTCGCCCTCCTCCATGCCGAGGCTGGGGTCTTCGAGCGCGACGCGCATCTGCTGTTCGACGAACCACGGCTCCATGGCTTCGATGTGCGCGACGCCCTTGGTGTTTTGCGCGCCGACGGCCGCGGCGGCGGTCATGGCGTAGCCGCCGAGCGCGGACACGGTCTTGATGTCGGCCTGCAGGCCGCCCGCGCCGCTGGAATCGGATTTGCCGATGCTGAGGACTTTTCCCGCCATTGTTTTTAAAGCCTTTCGCCCGGATTTCAGGCGCGCGCCGCCCCTTGCGGTTTTTCGCGCGCCGTGCCGTCCTGCAATTCTACAAATTCGCGCAGCTCCCGCACAACCTCTTTGACGCGTGTTTCGTCGTCGCCCTCGGCCATGATGCGGATGACGGGCTCGGTGCCGGACTTGCGCACCAGAATGCGGCCTTCCGCGCCGATCTTTTGCTCCGCGCTGCGGATGGCGTCCTGCATCGGTCCGCTGTCGACCGCGAGCGGCGCCTGCGTCCTCACGCTGACCAGCAATTGCGGCACGGGGGCGAAGACGCGGCAGAGGTCGCTGACTTTTTTGCCTTCCGACTGGCAGACCACCGCCAGCACCTGCAGCGCGGCGATGAGGCCGTCGCCGGTGGTGGCGTAGTCACCGAGGATGATGTGGCCGGACTGCTCGCCGCCGAGGTTGTAGCCGTTGGCGCGCATGTGGTCGACGACGTAGCGGTCGCCCACCGGCATGCGCTTCATTTCGAGGCCTTGCCGTTCGAGAAACCGCTCGAAGCCGAGATTGGACATCACGGTCGCGACCACGCCGCCGCCCTTGATCTGTCCGGACTTCTGCCACGACTGCGCGATGAGCGCCATGATCTGGTCGCCGTCGACGATCTCGCCCTTTTCGTCGGCGATGATGATGCGGTCGGCGTCGCCGTCGAGCGCGAGGCCGATGTCGGCTCCGTTTTCGATCACCGCCTGACGCATGCGCGCGGGCGCGGTCGCGCCGCAGTCGCGGTTGATGTTGGTGCCGTCCGGCGCGACGCCGATGGGCACGACCTCCGCGCCGAGTTCGTAGAGGATGCGCGGCGCGACCTTGTAGGCGGCGCCGTGGGCGCAGTCGACGACGATCTTGAGCCCTTCGAGGCGCAGGCCCTTGGGAAAGGTGTTTTTCACGAATTCGATGTAGCGGCCCTTTTCGTCGTCGAGGCGCGCGGCGCGGCCGAGGTCGGACGCGGGCACCAGCTTGTTGGCGAAATCGTTCGCCTCGATCAGCTTTTCGATTTCGAGCTCGACGTCGTCGGAGAGCTTGTAGCCGTCCGCGCCGAACAGTTTGATGCCGTTGTCTTCGTATTTGTTGTGCGAGGCGGAGATCATCACGCCGAGGTCGGCGCGCAAGCTGCGGGTGAGCATGGCGATGGCTGGCGTCGGCATCGGGCCGACCAGCACGACGTCCAGCCCCATCGAGACGAAGCCCGAAGTGAGGGCGGGCTCGAGCATGTAGCCCGAGAGGCGCGTGTCCTTGCCGATCACCACCTTGTGGCGGTGCCCGCCGCCTGCGGCCTTCACATCGCCGCGCCGGAGCATCAGCGCGGTCGCCATCGCGACCTGCAGCGCCATTTCCGCCGTGATGGGGGCGGTGTTGGCCTTGCCGCGGATGCCGTCCGTGCCGAAAAACTTGCGGGTCATATGACGTCCTTTTTAAATTCCGCGATCTGCGGGCGCTGCGATGGTAAAGAGTAGCAATCCCGCACCCTGCGGGAGAAATCAACTCATATTACAAATCTTGACAGGAGTTGGCGCGGGGCAAGGGCGATTTCGCGAGCATATTGTTTCCTATTGACAAAATCCTCATCTTTATATCCCATAACATTAAATTAGCATTTAACAGAGTTGTGTTCGCTGTCCGAATCGGATAGCTTCGCGCGAAGTATTATAGAAATCATCAAACATACCCCCTGAAGGAGAAAGACGATGAAAAAGATAAGCGACGGATTTTTGACCAAGGCTTTTGCTGCGGCTTGCGTGACGGGTGCGGCTTCGGTCGTGGGCGTGGGCGTCGGCCTGACGGTCGCGCCGGTGGCGCTGCCGGTGGCCGCGGGCGTGCTCGCCGGTTCCGCCGTTGTCGCCGGAGCGTCCGGCGTGACGATGCTGGGCCGCTTTATGAGAGACTTCTGGCACTACTAAGCCGCTGTCCGGCGCGCACGCGTCAGGCGCCCTTCGGCGAAATAAAAATCAGGCGCCCTTCGGCTCGGGCGAGCCGAGATCGACGCCGCCCGCCGTCGGCACGGAGCCGGAGCGGGATTTTCTGGCCGCGTCGTCGTCGCCGGTGTCCTGACGGATCTTGCCGCCCTTGAGGATGATGGGAATCTCGTCGCCGTCGAGCGTCTCATGCTCGAGCAGCGCCTTGGCGAGCGTTTCCAGCTCGTCGTGGTGGTCGGTCAGGGTCTTGCGGGCGCGTTTGTAGGCGTCCTCGACCAGCCGCCGCACTTCCGCGTCGATCTTGTTGGCGGTCGCCTCCGACATGCCCTTCTGGTGGCCGAGCTGGTAGCCGAGGAACGGCTCGTCGTTGTTGTTGCCGTAGTTGACCGGCCCCAGCTGGTCGCTCATGCCCCATTCCATCACCATGCGGCGCGCCATTTCGGTCGCCATCTTGATGTCGCTCGAGGCGCCGGTGGTCACCTTCTCGATGCCGAAGGTCAGCTCCTCGGCGATGCGGCCGCCCATGGCGACGGCGAGGTCGGCGTGGAGTTTCTCCTTGCTCATCGAGATGCGGTCGCCCTCCGGCAGGCGCATGACCATGCCGAGCGCGCGGCCGCGGGGGATGATGGTCGCCTTGTGGATCGGGTCGGAGGCGGGCTCGTGCAGCGCAACGATGGCGTGGCCGGCCTCGTGATAGGCGGTGTTTTTCTTTTCGTCTTCGGTCATCGCCATCGAGCGGCGTTCCGCCCCCATCATGACCTTGTCTTTCGCGTCTTCCAGCTCCCGCATGCCGACGACGCGCTTGCCGCGCCGCGCCGCGAGCAGCGCCGCCTCGTTGACGAGGTTGGCGAGGTCCGCGCCGGAAAAGCCGGGCGTGCCGCGCGCGATGGTGCGGGCGACGACGTCGTGCGCCAGCGGCACCTTGCGCATGTGGACCTTGAGGATTTTCTCGCGCCCGTTGACGTCGGGGTTGGGCACGACCACCTGGCGGTCGAAGCGGCCGGGACGCAGCAGCGCGGGGTCGAGCACGTCGGGGCGGTTGGTTGCGGCGATGAGGATCACGCCCTCGGTCGCCTCGAAGCCGTCCATTTCGACCAGCAACTGGTTCAAGGTCTGTTCGCGCTCGTCGTTGCCGCCGCCGAGGCCGGCGCCGCGGTGACGGCCAACCGCGTCGATTTCGTCGATGAAGATGATGCAGGGCGCGTTCTTCTTGCCCTGCTCGAACATGTCGCGCACGCGGCTCGCGCCGACGCCGACGAACATCTCGACGAAGTCGGAGCCGGAGATGGTGAAGAACGGCACTTCCGCCTCGCCCGCGACGGAGCGCGCGAGCAAGGTCTTGCCCGTGCCCGGGGGTCCGAGCAGCAGCACGCCCTTGGGGATCTTGCCGCCGAGGCGCTGGAACTTGTGCGGGTCGCGCAGGAATTCGACGACTTCCTGCAATTCCTCTTTGGCTTCGTCGACGCCGGCGACGTCGGCGAAGGTGACGCGGCTCAGTTTTTCGCCCAGGAGTTTCGCTTTAGACCGTCCGAAGCCCATCGCCTTGTTGTTGCCGCCCTGCATCTGTCGCATGAAGAAAACCCACGCGCCGATCAGCACGATCACCGGCAGCCACGCGCCGAGCACGCCCCACAGCGGCGACGCGCCGCGCTCCGGCTTCGCCGAGATGCGCACGCCCTTGCCCTGGATGCGGCTGACGACGTCCGTGCCGTTCGGGATATAGGTCATGAAGCTGTGGCCGTCCGTGTAGGTGCCGCGCAGCTTGTTGTCGGTGATGACGACGTCCGAGACGTCGTGCTTGTCGACCGCGGCGGTGAAATCGCTGTAGGCGATGACGGACTGTCCGGCCATGTCGTTGCTGCGGTCCTGCCCGAACATGTTGAACACGAAGGCCAGCAGCATGGCGATGACCAGCCAGAGCAACAGGTTCTTGCCGAACATGTTGTTATTGTTGCCGTTTTTATCGTCGTCGTTGTTGTTTTTGTCCATATGTACCCCTTATCTCTTAATTATAAGGTGTTTTATACCAATAATCTATTATAGTCACCTGACATGCCGTTTTCCCTATCATGCTGTCCGGAAAATATCCAGCGCGATAAAGGCGTTATGCGGTTTCGCGGCGCGGCATTATTTCCGTCCGGTTTTCGGAACGGTTTTCCGGACTGATGCCGACGATGCCGTTTTTGTTGCGCCCGATCCTGCAGCCGGCGAGAGTCTGGCCTTTAAAGCCGTCTTCCAGCAGATTGAGTCGCGCGCGCTCGGTTTTGTCGAAGCCTGCGGGGTAGGGTTGCGGGGCGACGGCGCCGAGCGCCAGCCCGAGCACCCGCCGCTGGATGTCGCGGGGATAGCGTTTCCATTTTTCGACGTCGAGCGCCGCGCCGTCTTCATCCGCCGTCACGCAGGTTTCATAAGCCTGGGCGGCGTAATATTGCAGCGCGTCTTTCGCATCGCCGAGTTTGCCAAGCGTGCGCGCGAGGCGCTCCGGCGTCAGGCCTTCGGCGGCGAGCAATTCCTCGAAGGCGCGCAGCTTCACGCGCAGGTATTTGTCGCATTTGTTGGAGGGGTCTTCGATCCATTTTACGCCGTATTTTGCGCAGGTGGCGCGCAGGCTTGCGCGCGAAAAACCCAATAACGGCCGGATGATTTTGATGCCGTCCGCGTCCCGCGCGTCTTCGATGCCCGAGAGGCCGTCAAGCCCGCTGCCGTGGGCGAGGCGCATCCAGAAGGTTTCGATCTGGTCTTCGAGGTTCTGCGCGACGGCGAGTGTTGCGATGCCGTGGCGGCGGCAGGCTTGGCAGAGCAGAGCGTAGCGCGCCGCGCGGGCGCGTTCCTGAATATGCGTTGCGGGCTTTTCGCCGTCCCATGCCAGAATCTCGTGGGCGATGCCGCGCGCCGAGAGAACGTCGTGCACATGCCGCGCTTCGGCGGCCGCTTCGGGGCGCAGGCGGTGGTCGACGGTGAAGGCGTGGAGTTCCACGCCGCGGGGGTTCGCCCAGTCCCGCAGCAGCAGTGCGAGCGCCATGCTGTCGCCTCCGCCGGAGACGGCGATGGCGATTTTTTGCGCCGTGCCGGCGTCAAGAGCGGCGAGCGCGGCGGCGAAGTCTTCCGGCGGTAGAGGCTGTTCTGTTGTCATCAGGCCTTCATGTCACCCGAAACGCATGCGCGTTTCAACAGGTTTTTGGCATTTCGGCGGGTTTTTCGGCGTCTCGAAAGGCTTATTGCAGGGTGTTTTTGGGGCCGTCCGCCGGTTTGGCCGCCATGGCGACTCGGATGGCCTGATCGGCTTGCAGCTCTTTCGAGGCATATTGCAGGGCCTGCGGGTTTTGCCGCACGGCGGCGAAGACGATGCTCCGGCTGGCGCGCAGCTCGGCGGGAATGTCTTTGAGGGTCAGCCCGTCTTTCTTGACGCTTTTCAAGGCCCGGTTATAGATGGCGTAGGGGAAAGACGACTTGTTCCTGAAACTATCCCTGAGGCGCATCGTCCGGTTTCCTTTCCGCAAGAGGTGACTTCCTACCTTGGATTATAGCTAGCAGTTATTAACGTTATATTAACAATTGCGTTCCCAAGGGCGAATTTTCCTCAAAGACCGGGGCGTTGCGTCTTTTGCACCGACGCCGTAGCGGCGACGGCGGCCGCGGCGGGCGTTTTTTCGGAGGGCGGCAGGGCTTTTCTGCGTTTTCTCTCGTTGAAGATTTTGGTCAGTTCCTGTTCTGAAACGCTGGTGCGCCCCTTGTAGCCGCTGTTGTAGCCGCCGCCGCCTTCGTTTTCGTGGCCGGGCTGCACCGCGTGCGCGAGGCCGATGCTGCCGATCGGGAAGCAGATTTGCTCGCTGCGGATGTCCTCGAAGCTGCAGATTTCCCTGTTCACCATGCTGTGCAGGGCGTTGTAGGCGATCTGTCCCTGATAGGAGATGCGCAGGCCCTCGTCGTAATAATCCTTGAAGAAGTTCCTGCGGCTGCGGTCGAAGCCCCAGAGCTGGTTTTCCATGCAGGTGGAGTTCTCGCCCGAGCCGCCGATCAGCAGGCCGTAGTCGCCGAGCATCTTCTGCACCTTCTCGCCCTCGATGTCGAGGTGGGCGTGGTCGAGGTCGGCGAAGAAGCTCTGGTCGTAGTCGCCCTGCAGCGGGATGAGGATCTTCGCGGCGTCCACCTGCAGCCAGACGACGCCCGAATAGCCGCTGCGCCAGTCCTTTTTTGTTTCGGTGCGGTTGTAGAGCTCCTCGTTGATGTATTCGGGGATGGAGCAGAGGTCCTTGAGATGCACGTTCGGGAGCTCTTCGTCGTCGAGGACGGCCTCGAGCCAGGCGAACTGCTTTGCCGTCAGGCGGCGCGAGTCGACCCACAGGTCGACGTCGGCCTTGGCGTGGCGGCGGCCCGCCTCGCGGACGTTTTCGATGTATTCTTCCGGCAGCGGCATGCGGATGGAGCCGTCTTCCGGATCGGGCTTCGGCGGGATGTCGAGGTTGATCCACATGAAGTTGAGGCATTGCTTTTTCGGCGTCGACTGGCGTTCCTTCTCCTGTGCGACGAGCTTGGCGATGTCTTTGTCCTTTTGCAGCTTCTCCGCCGCGTATTTCACCGCGCGCCAGTTTTGCCTGATGGCGGTCTCGACGAGGCCGCGGTCTTTTTGCAGCTCTTTGGAGGCGTATTTCAGCGCCATGCCGTTTTGCGCGACGGCGGGCATCATGACGTCGCGGCTTTCTCTGGCTTTTCCCGACGCCCGCTTGATCATGGAGACGTTTTTGCCGATGGCGGTGCGGATGATCTCGGGGTCGCCCTGCAGATTTTCGGAGGCGTATTCCAGAGCCTGCCCGCTCCGCTTCACGGCGGCGAGCACGACGTCGCGGTCGTTGCACAGCTCTTTCGAGGCGTAGCTTAAGGCCTGCCAGTCCTGTTCTATGGCGACGAGCATGATGTCCTTGTCGTTTTTGAGGTCCGGGTTTATGTCGGTGAGCGCCTGCCAGTCTTTTTTGACGGCGATCAGGGCGAGTTCCTTGTCTTTTCGCAGCTCCGGCGACGCGTAGGTGAGGGCGCGGCCGGCCTTTTCGACGGCGGCGCGCACGATGTCGCGGTCGTTTTGCAGCTCTGCGGAGGCATAGCGCAGCGCCATGCCGTTCTGCGCCACCGCGGCCATGAGGATCTCGCGGTTGCCGCGCATATCCGGCGCGTAGTCGAGGGCCTGCCAGTTTTGTTTGACCGCCAGCAGGACGAGTTCCGGATCCTTGCACAATTCTTCGGAGGCGTGACGCAGCGCCTTCCAGTTGCTCTCGACGGCCTTCCACATGATCTTGCGGTCGTTTTTCATGTCGTCGGACAGATAGGCGATCGCCTCGCCGTTCTGCGCGAGCGCGGCGGTGACGATGTCGGAGTTGCCTCTCAGCCGCTCCGAGGCATGCTGCAGCGCCTTCCCGTCTTTCGTGACCGCCTGCATGACGAGGCCGAAGTCGTCCTTCAGCCGTTCCGACGCATAGTAGAGCGTCGCGCCGTTTTGTTGGAGGGCGGTCGAGATGATGTCGCGGTTGTCTCTGATTTCCCGCGGCAAATCATCAAGCGTCTGCCAGTCTTTCTTGACGGAGATCATGGCGAGTTCGGGGTCCTTTTTCAGCGTGTCGGAGGCATAGGCGATCGCGCTGCCGTTTTGCGCGAGCGCGGTCAGGACGATGTCGCGGTTGTTGCGTACGTTCTTGCCGGCATAGGCGAGCGCGCTGCCGTTCTGCTTGACGGCGATCATGGCGAGTTCGGCGTCGTCGCGCAGCGCGTCGGAGGCATAGCGCAGCAACTGCCAGCTTTCTTTGACGGCGGTGAAGACGATATCGCGGTCGGCGCACGCGGTCTGTCCCGCATAATGCAGCGCCGTGCCGTCCTGCCCGACGGCCGCTCTGACGATTTCAAGGTCGTTGCGCAGTCTGTCGGACGCATAGGCGAGCGCGCTGCCGGACTTTTTAACGGCGGTCAGGACAAGGCCGCTATTGTCGCGCAGCCTGTCGGACGCATGGGAGAGTGCGCTGGCGTTCTGTTCCACGGCCGCCTTGACGACGTCGAGGGTGTTGCGCGTTTTCTCGCCGGTATAGGAGAGCATCTGCCAGTCGTTCCTGACGGCGATCAGGGCGAGTTCGGGGTCGTCGCGCAGCGCATCGGAGGCGTAGCGGAACGCCCGCGGGTCTTTCTCCATGGCGGCGAGGATGATCTCGCGGTTGTCGCGCGTTTTCTCGCCGGCATAGTAAAGCGCAGTGGCGGATTGCGCGATGGCGGCCGCGGCGATCTCGGGGTTGTCTTTTATATCGCCCTTCAGGCTTTGGAGCGCCTGCCAGTTCTGGGTGACGGCGGCGAGGGCGACGACGGGGTTGTTGCGCAGATTTTTCGAGGCATAATGCAGCGTCCGTCCGTCTTTTTTGACGGCGGCGAGGACGATGTCGAAGTTTTCGCGCAGCGTTTTGGACGCATAGGCGAGCGCGCGGCCGTCCTGCTCCACGGCAGCCATGACGATCTCGCGGTCGTCTTTGAAGGCAGGGGAGACGTTGACGAGGGCTTGCCAGTCCTTCTTGACGGCCGCTAAAACGCGGGCGCGTTCCTGGGGGTCTGGTTTCGGGGTACGGTTGAAGATATGGCCAAGGGACATGGCGCTGATTCCCTTCATAAAAATGGTTTTTTGAATGATTCTCGGGATCTGTATCTCGAATCGTTATTTATATAGCAATCTATTATGGTCAATATATTATGTCAATGTAAAATAATGTGGGAAATAACTTTTTCAGGACAAGCAGCGAAACAATATGTCGCGCTCCGGCAGGGGGTACATTATGTATCGGCGCGCCTAAAAGGAACGCCGGCAGGGGCAAGCCTGCCGGCGTCGCGATGTCGGGAAAACGCCGCCCGCCCGTTAAGGTTTGGGCGGTTTCAGTTTGAATTTGGGCTTTTTGAGGCGGGCGGCGTCTTTCAGCTCCTGCTGCTTGCCGACCACGTTTTGGTGCCGTTGGTCCTCGACCGCCTTGGCGTGCTCTTCGGCGAGGCGCTGGCGCTTGACGCGCTCGGCCCTGACCATCTGCACGATGTTGTCGTGTCCCGCGTCGGCGGCGACGCGCACGACCGTCTGGCCTTGCCCGTTCTTGATATAGGTGTCGGCGCCCTTGTCGAGCAACAGTTGCGCGACCCGCGAGCCGCCGGTCATGCCGCCCACTCTGTAGTCGTATGTCTGGTAAAGCGCGGCCGCCATCAGGGCGGTGTTGCCGCGGTTGTCCTGCGCGTTGATGGCGGCGTTGCGCTCGAGCAGGAGCTGCGCGACCTCCGGACGGTCGGCGCTGGCGGCGGACATCAGGGCCGTGGTGCCCTCGTTGTCCTTGGCGTTGACGTCGGCGCCGAGGTCGATCAGCGTCTTCATGGCGTCGGTGTTGCCGCTGCGCGCGGCCGACATCAGGACGGTCTTGCCCTGATTGTCCTTCACGTTGATGTCGGCGCCCTTGGTAATGAGTTCGCGCACGATGTCGACGTTGTTGCTGTCAGCGGCTTCCATCAGCGCCGTGCTGCCGTAGTTGTCCTTCCGGTTGACGTCGACGCTGCGGGCGAGCAGCGCCTGCGTGATCTTGAGGTTGCCGTTGCGCGCCGCGGACATCAGCGGCGTGGTGCCGCTGGTGTTTTTCACGTCCGGATCGGCGCCGTTGGCGAGCAGGATCATGGCGCAGCTGTCCCATCCGGCGCGCGCGGCCTCGATCAGCGCGGTGTTGCCCTGCTCGTCCGTCGCGTTCGGGTCCGCCTTGTTGGCCAGCAGCAGCGCGACGATCTTCGGCTGCCCGCCGCGCGACGCCGCCATCAGCGCGGTGTCGCCGTTGCCGTCTTTCACGGTGACGTCGGCGCCCTTCTTGATGAGCAGCTTCGCGATGTCCTCATATCCGCACCGCGCCGCCACATGCAGAAGCGCGATGCCGTAGTCGTCCTTGCCGTTGGCGTCGGCGCCTTTGCTTAAGAGTTCGGTGACGGTCTGAAGATCGTTGTCTTCGACGGCGCGGGCCAGACGTGATGCCGGTGCGGATTTGCGGTTGAAATCGTTATCGAACGGCATGCGTTGCTCTCCTTCGGGGGTCAGGGTTTGGGCGGTTTCAGTTTGAACTTGGGTTTTTTTCGCGCGGCCTCGCGCAGGTCCTGCTGCGCGCCGCCGATCTCGGCCCGGCGCCGGTCTTCGGCGGCCTTGGCGTATTCCGCGGCGAGGCGCTTGCGGTTGTCGCTCTCCGTCCTGATCATCTGGGCGATCTGCCCCTTGTTTTCCTCCGCGGCGATCGTCATGGCCGTCTGGCCCTGATTGTTTTTGATGTCCGCGTCCGCGCCGTTGGCGAGCAGCAGCCGTACGATGCCGGAGCCGTCCGTGCTGCTGTTGGTGTCGTAATCGTAGGACTGGTAGGTCACCGCCTCCATCAGCGCGGTGTTGCCCTCGTTGTCCTGCGCGTTGACGTCGGCGCCGCCTTTGAGGAGTTTCCCTATCAGCGTCATATTACCCCTGCGCACGGCCGTCATCAGCGCGGTGTTGCCCTCGTTGTCTCTCGCGTTGGCGTCGGCCTTGTTGCCCAGCAGGATTTGCGTTATGCCCGCGTCGTCGTTCCGCGCCGCTTCGAGCAGCGCGGTCACGCCGTCGTTGTCTTTCGCGTTGACGTCCGCGCCGCGCGCGACCAGTTCCCGCGCGATGTCCGTGTTGCCGCGACCGGCGGCTTCTATCAGGGCCGTTTTGTTGTTGCTGTCGCGCGCATTGACGTCCGCGCCCTTGGCGAGCAGCATTTGCGCGATCTTGGCGTCCGTGTCGCCGACCGATTCCATCAGCGGGGTCGCGCCGTCGTTGTCGCGGGCGTTCGCGTCCGCGCCCTTGTCGAGCAGCAGTTCCACGATTTCGGCATAGCCGCCGCGCGCCGCCTCGATCAGCGGGGTCGCGCCGTCGTCGTCCTTCGCGTTGACGTCCGCGCCCGCGTCGATCAGCAATTCAGCCACGTCCCGCTGTCCGCTGTCTGCTGCCGAAAGGAGCGGCGTGCGACCGATGTCGTCCTTCGCGTTGATATCCGCCTTGCGCTTGATCAGGGCCTTCACGATCTTTGCGTAGCCGTTGCGCGCCGCGATGTGCAGAACCGGATTGCCGAGATCGTCCTTGGCGTTGGCGTCCGCGCCCTTGGCGAGCAGCTGGTTGATGGTGGCCGGGTCATTTTCCCGAACGGCGATTATCAGGCGTTCCGTTGCGCGCTGACGGGCGGCGGAAGTGTCGCGTGGCATATAATCTCCTTCGTGATTCCCAAATGTCGTAATATTGTGAAGGCAGAATACTAGCAATTATTTTTTGTTGTGATAATACGTCATCCGAAATAAAACTGGATTTATCGCCGATTTTTTTGGAGGGGTTGACGCGTTTGTTGTCGGGGATCAGACAGGATCGGCGATATGGCAATAAGATATGACATTTACATTTCATAAACAAAAACGGGAAGCAAAAGTTATGTCCAACATACGTCATAAAAAGAGTGCCGCGCTGGCCGCCGGCGGAATCGTTTTCGCCTTCGCGCTGCTCTTGCGGCTGCCCGTCGCCGCAGCGGGCTATTACGACGTCGCGGGCGGCGGGTCTTCCGCCTCTGGCGGCGCGGACGCCGGCGGGCACACCGTCGTCGTGATGTCGGCCGACAAATGCTTTGCCGCGCTCGGCTACGCGGAAACGCAGGAGATCGTGTCGACTTTCAGGCACCCTTACATGGAATGCGTGCGGCGCCTGAAATTGAAGCAGGCGGCGGAGAAACAGCAGAAAGCCGCGCAAGAAAAAGCCGCCGCGGACAAGCAGGACAAGGACACGCTCATGCAAAGAGAGATCAAGATGCAGAAAAACTCCATGGGCGCGTCGGAGCATATCATCACCACCACCAACACCACCACCACCAGCAACAACAACGACGGCGGCTACATCAGCGTCGCGCCAAAGGCGCTGCCACCGCCGCCGCAGCAGACGCAACCGCAGGCGCCCGTGTCGCCCTATATGCCGCAGGACCCCGAACAGGCGTATCTGGCGACGCATCCGTCGTTTTCGCTCAAGACGCCGCCGTCCGCGCACGCCAAGGATTACGCCGGCCTCAACCGCTAAAAAAGCCGCCGAAACACGCTGAAACGCCATGAAACGGCGCGCGGGCCTTTTGCAAAAAATTTTCGCGGCATATGTTTTTGAAATTTCTCGGCGATTTTCTTTCGCGGCCGGCGCGCGCGAAAATTGTTGTTGACCGGCGAGGATCATTTCTGTACAAGTCTAATCAGGCTCGCGAAGTGTCGCCGGGCTGAACTTGAGAAATAAAAAAATAAAACCGCGCGGTCTCGCCAGAGCCCGCGTTTTTTTTTATCCGCCATGAGCCACGAAGACAAAGCAGATCCGCGCAAGAACATCGACGCGGGCGCGTTGATACTTGCGCTGCAGCAGCACGCCCTCGGCGAAAAGAAAATGACGGCGACGCAGGTCTCCGCGGCCATCGCGCTGTTGAAGAAGACCCTGCCGGACATGCCGGGCGCAATCGCGGCGGCCGAAGCCGCGCGGGACGACAGGATAAAAACGCACGAGGAGGCATTAAAGGAGCTGGAGTGAACGGCAGCGAAAAGGAAATCCGCCGGAAACTGAAGGCGGATTTTTTGCATTACGCGGAGACCTGCCTTGCCATCCGCACCAAGCAGGGCGCGATCCGCGCGCTGGAGCTCAACGCCGCGCAAAAGTTCGTTCACGACCGGCTGGAGGAGCAGCTCAAAACGGCGGGCCGCGTGCGCGCGCTGATCGTCAAGGGGCGGCAGCAGGGCGTCTCGACCTACGTCGAGGCGCGGTTTTACTGGAAGGTGACGCACCTCGCGGGCGTGCGCGCCTTCATCCTCGCGCACCTCGACGCCGCGACGAAGAACCTGTTCGCGATCATGAAACGTTTCCATGACAACTGCCCTTATCCGGTGAAGGCGCACGAGGGACGCGCCAACGCCAAAGAGATGCTGTTCGACCGCCTCGACTCCGGCTATCACGTCGGCACCGCCAAATCCCACGGGGTGGGGCGGTCGGACACGCTGCAATATTTCCACGGCTCGGAGGTCGCCTACTGGGCGAACGCGCAAGCGCACATGGCGGGCGTGCTGCAGGCCGTCGCGGATCTGGACGGAACGGAAATCATTCTCGAGAGCACCTCGGCGGGCGCGCAGGGGTTGTTCTACAAACTCTGCGACGATGCAAGGCACGGACGCTCGGACTACCAATTGATCTTCGTGCCGTGGTTCCTGCAGACGGAATACAGAAGGCAACCGCCGCAAGGCTTCGCGCTCACGGCGGAAGAGGAGGATTACAAGCGCGCGCACAAGCTTGACGACGCGCAGATGTGCTGGCGGCGGGCGAAGATTTACGAGACGGGCAACATCTGGACGTTCCGGCGCGAATATCCGGCGACGGTCGACGAGGCCTTCCACGCTGACCGGCCGAACGCGCTCTGGACGCGCGAGACCTTGCAGATCAACCGCGTCGACGCGGACGAACTGCCGGAGATGAAGCGCATCGTCGTGGCCATCGATCCCGCGACGACGGCGAAGCGGGACAGCGACGAGACGGGCATCATCGTCGCCGGTCTGGGCGTCGACGGTCATGGTTATGTGCTGGAGGATGCGAGCGGCAAATACACGCCCGCCGAGTGGGCGTCGCGCGCTTTGAATGTTTTTGAAAAATACAAAGCCGACCGCATTGTCGCCGAGGTCAATCAGGGCGGCGACATGGTCGAGCACACCTTGCGCACCTACGATGCCAACGTGCCTTACAAGGCGGTGCACGCGAGCAGGGGAAAAATCACCCGCGCCGAGCCGATCGCCGCGCTGGATACGCAAAGCCGCATCCACCATGCTGGCGTGCTGGGCGCGCTGGAGGACCAGATGTGCCGCTTCGTGGCAAACGGCAAGGACAGCCCAGACCGCGTTGACGCGCGCGTCTGGGCGCTGACGGAATTGATGCTGGGCCGCCGGAGCGAAGGGCCGGCGGTGTGGAGGTAGATAAACACGCACGCCATGCCGCATTTATTGCGGCATCCATGTGGACGCCGGAACGAGTCCGGCGTGGCGGTAATGAGAATGGAGACGACCATGAACTGGAAAAGTATATTCAAGAGACAACTGATGGGGTATTCGGCGAAAGACAACCCCGCCGCGCCGCTGCTGGTGCAATTTTCCGCGCACCAGCCGAAGTTTACCCCAAGGCAGTACGATAAGCTGGCGTTCGAGGGCTACCAGAAAAACGTCATCGCCTACCGCTGCATCCGGCTCATCAGCCAGACGGCGGCGGCGGTGCCTTTCGCGCTGTACAAAGGCAAGGGCGTAAATCGCGTGCGGCTGCACGATCATCCGCTGCTCGATTTGCTCACCCGCCCCAACCCGACGCAGGGCGGGGCGGAATTGTTCGAGGCGCTTTACGCGTTCTCGCTGATCGCGGGCAACGGCTACCTCGAGGCCGTCGGGCCGGCAGGCGGCAGCCCCCGCGAACTCTGGACGCTGCGTCCCGACCGGATGCGCGTCATTCCCGGTGTGCAGGGCGTGCCGGAGGCGTACCGTTATACGGTGGACGGCAAATGGGTCGATTTCCCCGTCGATCCTCTGACCGGCCGCGCGCATGTCCTGCACATCCGGCACTTTCACCCGCTCGACGACTGGTACGGCATGAGCCCGATCGAAGCCGCCGCGGTGAGCATCGACCAGCACAACGACGCGGCGCGCTGGAACGCGTCACTCTTGCAAACCGGCGGGCGGCCTTCCGGCGCGCTGGTCTATTCGCCGAGCACGCCCGACGCGCCCGACACGCTCACCGCCGAGCAGCGGCAAATCCTCAAGGGCGAACTGGAGCGGTTTTTTACCGGCCACGACAACGCCGGACGGCCTCTGGTGCTGGAAGGCGGGCTCGACTGGAAGGAGATGT
Organism: Pseudomonadota bacterium; assembly: GCA_021849295.1. Taxonomy (GTDB): domain Bacteria; phylum Pseudomonadota; class Alphaproteobacteria; order Micavibrionales; family UBA2020; genus PALSA-926. The sequence continues at coordinate 61,000 of JAJZTA010000005.1, forward strand.
CGCTCTCGCCCAAAGACATGGACTGGCTGGCGGGCAAGGACGTATCCGCGCGGGAGATCGCGCTGGCGTTTCACGTGCCCTCGCAGCTCATCGGCATCGCGGGCTCGCAGACCTTCGCCAACTTCGAACAGGCGCGGCTCGCGCTTTTCGACGACGCGGTGCTGCCGCTGATCGACCATGTCAAGGACGCGCTCAACAACTGGCTCACGCCGCAGTTCGGCGATGATCTCGAGGTCGAATACGACGCGGACAAGGTCGAGGCGCTGAATTTGCGCCGCCAGCAGGTGTGGGACAGGCTCAGCGCGGCGAGCTTCCTCACGCTCAACGAAAAGCGCGCCGCGCTCGGCTACGCGCCGATTGAAGGGGGGGACAGCCTTGACGGTTAAAAAACATTCCATCCCGCTAAAGCTGGAGAACCGGGTTTATGCGGTGCAGCCCACATTTTCATTGGTGCGCGAGATCGAACACGAGCTGGGCGGCATCGCGGATCTGCGCGCGCGCTTCGCGGGCGACGCCTGGCGGGTCTCCGATCTCGTCGTGCTGGCGCAGATGATGCTGCAGGCCGCGGGCAAAACGGTCGACTACGTCGCGCTGGGCGACGCGCTGCTGCGCGAGGGGGTTGCGCATTACCTTGCCGCCGCGCAGGTGTTCCTGGACATGGTGCTGCATGGCGAGTAAGGCGGGGACGAAAGAGGTTTGGGAAGAGATGCGCGTCTATGAAACGTCGGAGACGGAGGGCTTGGGGCCGCTGCGTCTCGACCGCCAGGCGGGCAGCCGCAGTTTTTATTCCGCCTTCGGGGCGGGCGGCGGGGTGGACGTCTTTCTGTATCTCGTCCAGCACCGCGATCTCAATGAATGGGAGGCGGGCACGGGACACCTGAGCGACGCGGGCACGCTCTGCCGCGACACGGTGATCGCCTCGAGCGGCAACGATCAGCCGGTGCATTTTTCCCCGGGGGTTAAGGACATCACCAACAATATATATGAGGGCGCTTATGACGCATGATAATTTTAACGCGGATTTCGAGCTCAAGTTTCTCGCCGAAACCGGCGTGTTTGAGGGCTACGCCTCGGTCTTCGGCGTGGTCGACCAGGTGAACGACAAGATCGCGCCCGGCGCGTTCAAGGCGAGCCTCGCCGCATGGCGCAAAAAGAAAAGTTTTCCGCCGCTGCTCTGGCAGCACGAGGCGGCGGCGCCGATCGGCGCGTGGCGCGGGATGCGCGAGGACAATCACGGTCTCTTCGTCAAGGGTGATCTTTTCACGCTCGACGTCCCCCGCGCGCAGGAAGCCTATAAACTTTTGAAGGAAAACGTCGTCACCGGCCTTTCCATCGGGTACCGCGCCGAGGAATCGCACATCGAAAAGAAATCGGGCGTGCGCGTGCTGACGAAGGTCGACCTCGTCGAGGTTTCACTCGTCACCTTTCCCGCCAACACCGAGGCGCGGGTGACGGGCGTGAAGGCCGCGTCGGGCATCGCGATGCTTGCGCAAGCCATGCGCGGCGCGGCGGCGGATATCCGGCGCGAAACGGAGATTTTCCGTTTCGCGCGCCTCCTGCGCGATGCGGCTCTCGACACTATCGACCACTAAACCCAAACCCGAAAGGAAAAAAGAACCATGACATCACTCTGGATCAAACTGCGCGACGCGCTCGAATCCGAATGCGCGACGCTTCACGACCTGCTCTCGCCGCTGGAGGAGCAGCTCAAGCCCGTCGCCGAGCAGGACCTGAAAGACATCGCCGAAGCCGGCATCGCCGCGGCGGCGGCCTCCGTCACCGCGTCCGGCAGCTTCACGCTCACCGCCGCCGAGGCGGCCGCGGTCGCGGGCGCGCGCGCGGCGCTGGAGACGGCGAAGACCAAGGGCATCGCGCTCTCCGAGCAGGCGGCGCTCGGCCTCGCCACGCTGACCGGCCTCAAACCCACGCAGAACTGAAAACCACCCAAACCGAAAAGGAAAAAGAGAATGACGCAAGACTCCCAACTGACAGAGCTTTACCGCTCCTTCGAACTGTTCAAGGAGGCGAACGACCAGCGCCTGCGCGAGATCGAGGCCAAGGGCAACGCCGATCCGCTGACGGAAATCAAGGTCAACCGCCTGAACGAGCGTTTCGACACGCTCGAGACGGCGATGCGCCGCAGCGCCCGCGCCGCCGAGCAAAAATCCGACGAGGAAAGGGAGGCGCAACTCTTCGCCGTCGAGCGCAAGTACAGCTATTCCGGCGATCTCGATCTCAAGACCTACCGCCACTACAAGGCGGCCTTGAGCAAATACCTGCGCAAGAACAACGCCGGCTCCAACCTCGACGAGATCAAGGCGCTTTCCGTCGGTTCCGATCCGGACGGAGGTTTCGCCGTGCCGCCGGACATGGGCGGGCGCATCGTCGAGCTGGTCTATGAAACCTCGCCGATCCGCCAGGTGGCGAACGTGGTGACCATCGGCTCCGACGCGCTCGAAGGCATCAATGACCTGGGCCAGCCGGATTCGGGATGGGTCGGCGAGACGGACACGCGCAGCGACACGGCGACGCCGCAGATCGGAGAGTGGAGAATCCTCGTGCACGAACAATACGCCGAGCCGAGCGCGACGCAAAAGCTGCTCGACGACGCGATGTTCGACGTCGAAGGCTATCTCACCAAGAAGATCGCCGACCGTCTCTCGCGCATGGAGAACACGGCCTTCGTCGCGGGCAACGGCATCCGCCAGCCGCGCGGCATCCTGACCTACCCCGCGGGCGTGCCGGGCTCCGCCAGCTTCAACGTGATCGAGCAGATCCACTCCGGCGCGGCGGGCGCGTTTTCCTCCACGGCGCCGGGCGACGCGCTGATCAGCCTCGTCTACGCGCTGAAGGCGCCGTACCGCGACAAGGCCGTCTTCCTGATGGCGCGCGAAACCTTGGGGGAAGTGCGCAAATTGAAGGACAGCATGGGCCGTTATCTCTGGCAGCCGGACTTCCAGATGCGTCAGGGCGGGCATTTGCTCGGCTTCAACGTCGTCGAGGCGGCGGACATGCCGGCGATGGCGGCGAACAGCCTCTCGATCGCGTTCGGTGATTTCAGCCAGGGCTACCAGATCGTCGACCGCATCGGCATCCGCATCCTGCGCGACGCCTTCACCGCCAAGCCCTACGTCAAATTCTATACGACGAAGCGCGTCGGCGGCGACGTCATCAACTTCGAGGCCATCAAGCTGATGACCTTCGCGGCCTAATAAAAGACAACAGAAAGGAAACATCGAGCAATGCATGATTTTGTCAACAACATCGCGGTGACGCAGTCGGTGATGCCGCAGGTGATCACCACCACGGCGCTCTCGACGCCGAACATCGACACTCAGGGCGCGGACATCCAGTCCTTCGTCGTGCTGGTCGGCAACATCGCCGACACGCTTTCGAGCACGGTGCGGGTTGATCTTTCGATCAGCCACGCCGACGACGACGGCACTGGCAATCCGCTGCCCTTCGCCGCCTGCACGGATGCCGACGTGCTCAACTTCAGCGGCCTGACGAACGGCGTCTTCGCCTCCGTCGACGCGGCGGCGGCGGCGGAAAAGCGCTACGTCATCGATTACGTCGGCGGGCTGCGCTTCGTCAAGGTGACCGCGACGCCGGTGGGCCTCACCAACGGCGGGCCGGTCGCGCTTTTGTCGCTGCAGGCCAACCTGCACACGCTGCCGGCGGTGAATATCTAGACTTTTCTCCCCAGCCTCAAGGGGTGAAGAGCGATCTTCACCCCGCTTTTTTCAGGAGGACGCACATGCTGCCGAACCCCTTATACCGCCTTGTCGAGACGTCGCCGCCCGCGGTCGAGCCGCTGACGCTCGCCGAGGTGAAGACGTTTTTGCGCGTCGACCAGACGAACGACGACAATTTCATCACCGGTCTGATCACCGCGGCGCGGATGTTCTGCGAGGCGGAGACCGGCCGCGCGCTGATCGAGCGCAATTACAGCCTGTTCCTCGACCGCTGGCCGGCCGAGCAGCATTATCACGCCTTCGACCGCCGCGACGGCGAGCGCCGCATCCCCACGCCGTTGGTCATCGCGCCGCGCGGGATCGATCTGCCTTATCCGCCGCTGGTGTCCGTCGCCCAAGTCAACGTCTATGCCGCCGACAATACCGCGACGATTTTCGACCCGAGCAACTATTTCGTCGATACGGCGGGCGTGCCGGGCCGGCTGGTCCTGACGCTGGGCGCGGTGCCGCCGCTGCCGTGGCGCATCGCCAACGGCATCGAGATCCAGTACACCGCGGGCTACGGCCTTGCGGAGACCGACGTGCCGCAACTCCTGAGACAGGGCATGATGCAGATCATCGCGCATCTCTACGAGCATAGAGGAGATAGTCCTGATCAGGCGCTGCTGGCCTCGGGCGCGGCGGCGATCTTCAAGCCTTACAGAACGATGAGCCTCGCATGATCGGGAAGATGAAATACCGCGTCACGATCGAGGAAGCGGTGCTGACGCCGGACGGCGCGGGCGGCTTCACCGAAACGTGGCAGGCCATCGCCACGGCGCCGACGGTCTACGCCTCGATCGTGCCTGCGAGCGCGGGCGCGATGATGAAGTTCGGCGGCGTCGAAACGGAGGTGACGCATGACATCGTGCTGCGCTACCGCACGGACGTGACGGCGGGCATGCGGCTAGTCGACGAAAACGGCGTGATCTATCTGGTTACGGCATCAGTTCCGCAGGACGGGGCGCATTTTTTTTTGGCGATTTCGGCTTCGGCAAGACCGGCGGGTTGATGGTAATGCGCGGCGGCGGCGGCATCAGCTTCTCCGGCGGCGCTTTTTCCGGCGGCTGGTCCGGCGGCGGGGGGCCGAGGTCTTTGGGCTGGAGCGGTTTCCATGCGGCGGCCGCCTTGTCGATCTCTTCGATCTGCTTTTTCTTGAGATATTTGTGCGCGAGGGCGTCCGCCACGTGGGCGCAGATTTTGGTGTATCCGGGGTTCTGCTTTTCTCCCGCGCAGATTTTGTACCACTTGTAGGCCTTGGCGAAGTCCGGAGGGAAAAAGTTGTTCGGGGCGTTGTTGCCCTGAAAGAGGATGATGCCGTAAAAAAGCGCGCCGGTCTGGTCGCCGAGCAGCGCGCTGCGGCGGAACCAGCCTGCCGCAGCGAGGAGGTTGGGAGCCGTGCCTTCGCCGCTGACGTACATCGCGGCGACGGCGTTCATCGCCTGCGTATTGTTCGCCTCGAGGGCGGCGCGCTTGTAGAGCTTCATCGCCTCGGTGCGGTTTTGCAGCACGCCGTAGCCGTCGTGGTACATGTTGGCGAGGAGGATCATGGCGCGGGCGTCGCCGGCATTGGCGAGCGGGCGCAGATTGACGATCGCGCCCCGCCAGTCGCGCATGTTGTAGGCCTTGATGCCGGCGGCGAAATCCGCGCGCGCGGGGGAAGCGGACAGTAGCAGAAGGGCGAGGGCGATGAAAAGGCGTTTCGACATGCCTCCGATTTTAGGTCTTTTTAAGGGAAGGATAAACAAAAATGTCTGCTGACAGCCTTTGGGACGTGCAAACCGGCGTTTACGCGCTTCTGACAACCACGCCCGCACTGACGTCGCTGCTGGCGAACGGCGCGGCGGGCGTGCTCGACCACGCGCCGGCGGGCACGGCGTTTCCCTATGTTCTACTGGGCGCGGCTGAAGCGCAGCCCAGCGACACGCAGGGTTTTTCCGGAAACGAAGTCACGCTGGCCATCGAGACCTACAGCCGCGCGGGCGGCATGGAGGAAACGCGCAAAATCATGTCGGCGATTTATGACGCGCTGCATAACGCCGCTTTCGCCGTGCCCAATCAGGTGCTGGTGCAGTGCCAGTGCGTCAGCAGCGCGACGGCGGTGGAGGCCGACGGCCTCAGGCGCTACGAACAAAACGCGCTTGTCCGCCACGGCAGCCAGAAATTCCGCATCATCACGGAACCTTAATTTAGGAGAAAAACAATGACAAGCCAGAACGGCCGCGACCTCGTGCTGAAGATCGGCGACGGCGGCAGCCCAGAGACATTTTCGACCATCGGCGCGGCGCGCACGGTGGAGATGAGCGTCGCCAATCCGGCGGCGGCGGTGACGTCGCTCGCCGACGGCGGCATCGCCGCGCTCGTGGCCGACGGCGGCGTGCAGACGCTGGAGATCACGCTTCAAGGCCTGTTCAAGGACAGCGCGGCGGAGGCGGCGCTGCACACGGCGGCGCTGGGGCGCACGCTCAACGATTATCAATTGTGCTTTCCCAACGGCGCGGTGTATGCCGCCAGCTTCGCCGTCACGGCCTACAAACGCAGCGGCGCCTACAACGCGCTGGAGGATTTCACCGTCACGCTGGCGCGCTCGGGCGCGGGCGTCTTTACGCCGGGAGTGTAAAATGATCGTGCTGCACGCGCCCGACGGCAAGGCCTGTCCGCTGAAACCCGATTTCGCGCTGATCGGGGCGATCGAGGCGGAGCACGGCAGCCTTTACGCGCTCGCCGAAGACCTGCTGGACAAATCCCTGCCGCTGACCGAGATGGTCGCGGTTGTAGGGGCGCTTTACAGGCACGCGGGGTGCGACGTGACGGTTGAATTTTTGCTGCAGCGCCCTTGCGCGGACATATTGATCCGCTTTTTGCTCGCGGTGCTGCGGCCGATCGAGGCGCAGAACGGCACGGAAGGAGAATAGCTTAAATGAAACTGAAAAAACCCGCGGGCGCGGCGCACCGCCGCCAGTTGCGCAATCTGCTCGACGGCGGCGCGCTGGGCTCCGCCTCGACCGCCGCTTTGAGCGGCATGATGAAGGGCTATGCGTCGTCGAACGGCCTCAAGGCCGCGAGCGGATCGCGGCGCACGCGCGCGCATCTGACGCGCGTCGGCGGATCGTCGGCCATGAGCGGCATCAACGGCAGCCTCGACCGCATGGTCGCCAATATGCTGCTCAAGGGCCCGCTGACCACCGGCGTGCTCGGCAGCGTTTTCGGCATCACCCCCAGTCTGACAGGAAGGTAGACAATGACCGCATGGCCCCCGACATTGCCGGCCTCGCCGCTGGCGGAGAATTTTCAGGAGCTCGGCGCCGACACCGTCATCCGCACCGACATGGACACCGGCCCCGCCAAAGTGCGCCAGCGCACCACCGCGGGCGTCGGCGAACTGCAAGTGACCTATTTCCTCAGCGCCGCGCAGACGGCGGTGCTGGACGGCTTTTATGCGACGACGCTCTCCGGCGGCGCGCTCGCCTTCGATTACACCCATCCGCGCACCGGCGCCTTGCTCTCCTGCCGCTTCACCGCGCCGCCGGAATACGCGGCGGTCAACGGCGCCTACTATAAAGCCGTCCTGACGCTGGAGGTGCTCCCGTGAGCCGCTCCCTTTCCAGCCTCGCGCTGCAGTCTCTCTATGCGGGTGAAACGGGCGATGCGTTTCTGGTGCTGCTGACCTTGAGCCATCCGGATCTCGCCCAGCCGATCTGCGTCACGTCCGATGCGGTGCAGACGGTGAGCGGGGGCACGGTCTTCGTGCCGTTTCCGTTCGACCTTGCGCTGCCCGACGATCTCGACGCCAAATCATACCGCGCGCGTCTGGTGATCGACAACGTCGACCGGCAGATCGTCGAGGCGGTGCGGAGCGTGACATCCGCGCCGGACATCCTGATCAAGATCGTCCGCGCCGCCACGCCGGATACGGTCGAATCGCAGTTCGTGGATTTTAAATTAACCAATGTCGTTTATGATGCTTTCCGAATCGAAGGAGACCTGACCGTGGAGGATTTCACCGCCGAACCTTACCCTGCGGCGACGTTTTCGCCCGGTTTATTCCCCGGTTTGTTCTAATATTTCAAGGAATCTAAAAAAAAGTCGCTATTTTCCATCATTTTAAAATAATATTATTTGATCAAACTCGATTCCTCGGTTAGAGTTAACAGAATATAAACACGGCAAGGAGGTACAGGCCATGAGCACACTCACTGGAAAATTCTCTGTAACTGCATCCTCTGTGGCTGTCTCGGCCGAGTTCCTGAGCGCCTCGCTCGCGCTCTTCTGTGCCGATACGCGCAAAGGGATGACGCAGGATGCGCAGCACGCGTATGCCATCGTCGCAGCACATGCCGGTGAAAGCGATCGACGCAGCAATTACCTTCTGCACTACAAGGCCGCGGCAGGCGGCAATCACGAACACGCGCACGATCATCGTGCGCACGCCACGGGCGTCAAAGTCGGGCGGCGTTCCGGCGGCGCAGGCGCCGGCGCGGGTGCCGGCGGCGGTGGCGGACAGTCATCGAAATAACGCAGGTTTTTTTGTTTTCTCCTGTACGAAAAAACCCGCCCGTTTAGAACGCGGCGGGTTTTTTCATGCCCGCAGCGCACGGGACGCATGCGGCGGGCATGTGTCCCGTTTGTGCCATAGACGTTCTCGCAATATGGAATTTTAATATAAAATATCAAAAAAGATAACTTTTTTGATATTTAGGAATAATATTAGTTGATTATTTAGAAATTACTGTTATTTTTAGGGTAATGCAACTCAAGTAAGAAGGAATCACTCTTATGAGTAAACTCACCGGCACGTTTTCCGACTCCGCATCCGCGAAAGATTCGAGCGCCCTGTTTGGGGCTTCCCTCGATCTAATCGTCGCCGATACGCGTCGCGGGATGGACGCACGTACGCAGCAGGCTTTCCTGCAGGTATCTGCGCATGCCGGCTCCAACCCGCGCCGCACGGAATACCTGCAGCACTATAAAGCTGCCGCGGGAACGGGCGGACAGGCGCTGAAGGTGCGCCCGGCCGGGTTCAAAATGTAAGTTTTCTTTTTCTCCAGAGGAAAAAGCCCGCTGCGGTGACGCAGCGGGTTTTTTCTTGGCCATCAACCTCAGGAAATGACCGAAATGCCCGTCCCCATCTGGGCGGGGCGATACATCGGGCTGCCGTTCAAGGGACACGGCCGCGACCGCGCCGGGCTTGATTGCTGGGGGCTGGTGCGGCTGGTCATGGCGGAGCAGTTCGGCATCGCCCTGCCGTCGCATGTTCAGGAATACGAACGCACCACGCAGGTGGAGAAGATCGCGGCGCTGGTCGAGCGCGAGGCGCAGAAGTGGAAGATCGTGGCGGCGGGGAGCGAACAATGCGGCGACGTGATCGTCCTGCGCGTGCGCGGGCGGCCGATGCACGTCGGGATGGTGCTCGGCGACCGCCAGATGCTGCACATCGAGCGCGGCATAGACAGCGTGATCGAGCGTTACAACGGCCCGCACTGGGCCGAAAGGGTCGCGGGCTTCTACAGATACAAGAGTGTTTATGATGACAGTGAAGAATGAAAAGGTAGACGTATTTATCGCGCCGCATCCGTTCAGGGCGGCGCACGCGCATCACGCCGTCGCTGCGGGGCAAAGCGTCGCCGCGATCGTGGCGGAACTGCAGCCGGACGCAGGCCTCGCGGAACACGCCCATGTCTATATCGACGGTTCTTACGTGCCGCATGACAACTGGGCGCGGGTCAGGCCGAAGGCGGGCACGCAGCTCGCCATCCGCATGGTGCCGATGGGCGGAGGCGGCGGCAAGAACCCTCTGCGCACCGTCATGTCGCTGGCCATCATGGCGGGCACGGCGGAAATCGGCGGGATGTTCGCGGGTTCGGGCTTACTCGGCTTCGGCCTCGGCGGCATCGTGCGCGCGGGGCTGGGCATGGCGGGCAGGTTGCTGCTCAATGCGCTTGCGCCGCCCGCCAAACCGCGCTTCCAGCTGACGCAAAAGCAAAGCCCGACCCTGTTCATTCAAGGGGCGCAAAACAAATCAGCGCCGTTTTCCCGCGTGCCGAAGGTGCTGGGCAAGCACCGCTATGTGCCGCTGCTCGGCGCGTCGCCCTATACCGAGAGCCTCGGCGGAGACCAGTATCTGCGCATGCTGTTCGTCTGGGGCTACGGCCCGCTAAAGATCTCCGACATCAAGATCGGCGAGACTCCGATCGCGGATTTCAGCGATGTCGAAATCGAAACGCGGCAGGGGTTTGATACGGATGCGCCGCTGACGCTTTATACCAACAGCATCGTGCAGAACAATCTGCAGGTGGCGCTGACCAACGCGGCGGGATATATCACCCGCACCACGGATACGGACGCGACGGCGATTTCCGTCGATATCACCTTTCCGCAAGGGCTGTTCCAGTTCAATGGCAACAACGTCAAAACATCCGCGACAGTGGAAGTCTCCGTCGATTACGCGCCTGCGGGCAGCGGCGTATGGACAAGCGCGGGTTCCATCGCCGTCACCGCGCAGCAAAGCGCCGCGCTGCTCAAGGGAATGCAGTTCGCCGTGCCCGCCGCGGGGCAATACGACGTGCGCCTGCTGCGCGTCACGCCCGACAGCGCGAGCGATCTCGTCTACGACAGCGTGGTGTGGACGGCTTTGCGCACTATCCGTTCGACGCAGCCGGTGACCATGGCCGGCCTTGCCATGACGGCGCTGCGCATCAAGGCGACCGACCAGCTCAACGGCGTGATCGACAAGCTGAACGGCGTGGTCGAGAGCATCGTGCCCGACTGGAACGGCTCAGGCTGGGACAACGCCGCCGACCAGACCACATGGCACGCGACATCCAATCCTGCGGCGCTCTTTCGCCATGTCTTGCAGGGCAGCGCCAACGCCCGTCCGCTCGACGACACGCGGCTGGATTTGTCGTGCCTGCAAACGTGGCACGACGATTGCGCCGCCGCCGCGCGGGAATTCAACGCCGTGATCGACTACGACATTTCCGTCGCCGACGTTTTGCAGGATATCGCCGCCGCGGGCCGCGCCAGCCCGATGCTGATCGACGGCTGCTGGGGCGTGGTCGAGGATGCGGCGCAAACCGTTCCGGTGCAGCATTTCACCCCGCGCAACAGCTACACCTTCAGCGGCAACAAGACGTTTTCGGATCTGCCGCAGGCCCTGCGCGTGCGCTTCATCAACCGCGACAACGGCTGGCTGCAGGACGAGCGCATTGTCTACGACGACGGCTATGACGCCGCCAACACAACGGTCTATGAAGTTCTGGAACTGCCGGGCGTGACCGACAAGGATCAGGCGTGGAAGGACGGCCGCTATCATATCGCGACGGCGCGCCTCCGCCCCGAGACCTACAGTTTCTACGCCGACATCGAGCATATCGTAGCCACGCGCGGCGATCTGATCCGCTTCACCCACGACGTGCCGCTGTTCGGCCTGATGAGCGCGCGGGTGAAATCCGTCGCGACCTCCGGAACGACCATCGCCGGCGTCACGCTCGACGCCGAGGTGACCATGCAGGCGGGAACGGCTTATGCCGCGCGCTTTCGCCTTGCCGACGGCACCTCGCTGGTGCAATCGCTGGTGACGGTCGCGGGCACGGGCGCGGCTGTGACGTTCACAACACCGGTCGATGCAAGCATGGGCCCCGCGGCGGGCGATCTCGCGCTGTTCGGGGAAAGCGGGCAGGAGAGCGTGGAGCTGGTGGTGAAATCGATCACGCCGCAAAACGATCTCAACGCGCTCATTACCTGCGTCGATTACGCGCCCGCGGTTTTCACGGCGGACAGCGGCGCGATCCCGCCATTTACAAGCCAGATCACCGTGCCGCCGGAGATGCTGCCGCCGCCCGCGCCGGTGTTGAGCCAGATCCAGTCCGGCACGCCGACGATGATCAAAAACGCCGACGGCACCTTTACCGACCGCGTCGTGGTGACGCTGCAAACGCCGTCCTATAACGGCGCGCTGGATATCAAAGCGCTGGTGCGCGCGGCGGGCGAGACGGATTTTGCGCCCGCCACGATCCTCAGTAAAACCGCGAACAGCGTTTCCCTCGGCAACCTCGCCGCGGGCGGCATTTACGATATAAAAATATATTATATGTCCGTCAGCAACCTGATGTCGGACATGCTGACGATTGCGGGCTATCAGGTCGCGACCGACACGCCCTCGGACGTGACGGGGTTCGCCATGAACGTGCTCGGCACCACGGCGCACCTGACGTGGAATGCGGTGGCGGACATCGACCTTGCGGGCTATACCATCCGCTTCGCGCCGCAGACGGCGGGCGTGACCTGGGCGGGCGCGACGGACATGATCGCGCAAATTCCCGCGGGCGCGACGGGCGTTGCCGTGCCCGCCGCCGTCGGCACCTATCTCGTCAAGGCGGTGAGCGCGGCGGGCCTGAAAAGCGCGAACGCCGACCTCGTGGTTTCCACCATCGCGGGGCTTTCGGGCACGACATATATATTGACGGTGACGGAAGATTCAGGGTTCGCGGGCACGAACAGCGATACGGTCGCGGCAGCGGGCGTGCTGCGGCTCACCGGCGCGGATACGGTCGATGTCTGGCCGGATTTCGATCTCGTGGCGGATGCGGACGTCGGCAACGCGGGGCTGGCCACGGCGGGAACCTACGGTTTCGCCAATAGCGTCGATCTCGGCGCGGTTTACACGTCGCGCCTCACCATGGACATGGCGGTTTACGGCATCGATACCACGACGACGATCGATATCTGGGCGGATGTCGACAATCAGGAGAGCTTCGACCAGACGGTCGATCCGTCGCTGTGGAACGTCGCGTTGTGCCTGCGCACCACCAACGACGATCCGTCGCTCACGCCCGTATGGAGCGCGTGGATGCCGTTCGTGATCGGCGACTATTCTGCAAGGGCATACCAGTTTCAGGCGGAGCTGACCAGCGATCTCGCGGGCGTCACGCCCGCCATCACGCGCCTGGGCGTCGATCTCGACATGCCCGACCGCGACGAGAGCGGGAACGGCATCGCCGCGCCGGCGGCGGGGATCGCCGTGACTTATACCAACCCGTTCCGCGCCACGCCCGCCGTCGCGATTACGGCGCAGGACTTAGGCACCGGCGACTATTACGCCATCACAGGTTCCACGGCCTTCGGCTTCACGGTGCGGTTTTTCAACGCGGCGGGCGCGGGCGTGGCGCGCACCTTCGACTGGCTCGCCAAGGGCTACGGGCAACAAAGCTAAACAACTGACAAGGAGAACACTATGACACAAGCCACCTCGCAGATCGGGGCGGACCAGTCCGGTCTTGCCTACCGCAACGCGGACAACGCCGGAAAACAGGCGATCCTGAACCACCACAAAGGCTCGACAGCGCCGACTTACGCCGAAGCGGGCATCATCTGGCTCAATGACAGCGCGACGCCGTGGACGCTCAATGTCTACAACGGCACGGGCTGGATCACGCTCGGCGAGATCAACGCCACCACCGCGACCTTTCAGCCTTACAACGGCACGGCTGCGCCGCGCATGCTCAATTTCGCGACCGACACCGGCGTGGCGAACGCCTATGCGATCGCGCCCGCGCCCGCCGCGACGGCCTATGCCGCGGGGCAGATCGTGACGCTCAAGCCCGCCAACGCCAACACGGGCGCGGCGACGGTCAACGTCAACAGTCTCGGCGCCGTGAACATCAAGCTGCTCGACGGAAACAGTCCGGCGGCGAACGCGCTGCTCGCCACCGGCGTTTACACGCTGGTTTATGACGGCACCGACTTCATCGTGCTCAATCCGTCGCTGCCCGCCTTTACCGGCGACGGCGGCTCCGGCGGCGCATCCGGCCTCGTGCCCGCGCCCGCGGCGGGCGACGCGGCGGCGGGGAAGGTGCTCGGCGCAAACGGCGGCTGGGTCGCGAACGGCGGCGGCCCGACCATCGTCGCGCCCGCGGTCTTGAGCGGTACGGCGGCGCATTTCAGCGGCCTGCCTGCGAACATCACGGCGGTCGATGTGACGTTCGTCGGCCTCTCCGGTTCGGGCACGTCGAACTACGCGCTGCAATTGGGCGACAGCGGCGGCCTTGTGGCGACGGGATACAGCGGCTACGCCCTGAACGAAGGCGCGGGCGGGGGCGTGACGTTCAGCTCCAGCTTCAACTGGCAAAACGCGGCGGCGGGATACGCCGTCTACGGCACTTTAAGGCTGCGGCTGATCGATGCCGCCAACAACACGTGGTCGGTGGACGGCGTGACGCAAAGCGGCGGCGGCTGGGAGCGCGTGGACGGCACGGTGTCCCTCGGCGCGGGCAACGCGCTCTCGCAGTTCACGCTGACGTTCGTCAACGGCACGGACACGTTCGACGCGGGCAGCCTCGGCTACAGGTATCAGTAAAGCATGAGCGACAGCATCCGTCAGGAGCTGGGGCAGATACAGGGCGTTCTCTCCCAGATCCAGAAAAACACCGACAAGATTCCCGATCTGGTCGCGGGCGTGCAGCGGCACGAGGCGGCGATCGGCGAAATGCAGCCGCACGTTGCCGATTACGTGCGCACCCGCCAGCGCGCCATCGGCATCGGCGCCTTTATCGCCATCGCCTTCGCGGCGATCGGCAAATTTTTGGGAGGACATTCTTAAATGACGCAACTTTTCGATCCGCGCGGCATCCGCAACAACAATCCCGGCAATCTCCGTCTGTCCAAAACCCGATGGCAGGGGCAGGCGGCGGAGCAGACCGACCCCGACTTCATCACCTTCATCTCGCCGGTCTTCGGCCTGCGCGCGCTGATGAAGACGCTGCTCACCTATCATCTGAAATACGGCCTCGATACGGTGAGGAGCCTCATCAACCGCTACGCGCCGCCGGTCGAAAACGACACCGGCGCCTACATGCAAGACGTGGCGCGGCGCATGGGCGTGAAGGTGGACGACCCCGTCGATCTTTGCGCGCCAAAGGCGCTGATCACGATCGCCATGGCGATCGTCTGCCACGAAAACGGCCGCCCGCCCGCGGGACGCGTGCCGGACTGGTATGATGCGTCGGTTTATGCCGAAGCGGTGGCGCTGGCGCTGCCGCAGAAGGAGGACGCATGATTTTATGCGCTTTGATCGCGGGTCTGGCAGTCGCCTTCCTCGTCCATATGGAGTTCCTCGGCCGCATTGCTGAGGAGAACGACGCAAAAGGAGAAATTCTCGATGACATTGAAAAAGCGGATCAGGCGCGCGCTGCTGTGGAGCATGACGCTGCTGCCGATGAACGGGTGCGCGACGAATTCACGCGCTGATTTTTGCCAGATTTACCGGCCGGTTTATATGTCGCGCAGGGATACGGAGAAAACCAAGCGGCAGATCGACGGGAACAATGCCGCGTGGGTGGCGCTATGCAAGCAGTAGTCTTCAGGCGCAGATATACTTCGCGTGATGCTCCATCACCTTGAGCAAAGTCTTTTCAAGTCCGATGTGCTTGGCGCGGGCTGCCGCGTCGCGGGCGGTCATGCCGCGTTTGTCTTCGGCGAAGACGTTGACGCCCGCCTTGATCAGCAGGCCGGCCATCTTCACGTCGCCTTTCGCGGCGGCGATGTGCAGCAGGCCAAAGCCGGAGAGGCGGTCGGCGGTGCCGAGGCTTGCGCCGCGCTTCAAAAGATATGCGACGATGTCATACTTGCTTTGCTGCACGGCGAGCATCAAGGGGGTGTGGCCGAAGGGCTGCACTTCCGCGTCGACATAGGCGCCGTTGTCGAGCAGGAAGGCCACCATGTCGATATGGCCAAAAAAAGCCGCCTCGTGTAACGGGCGGCGGCCTTCGTCGTTGGGGCTGTCGATCGGCGCGCCGGCCTCGAAGATCACCTCTGCACTGAGAAGGTCTCCTTCGCGTGCGAGGTCGTGCATCAAGCTGTGGGTAAGTCCGAGATCCGCTGTTCCGTCGTCGTAGGGGCCGACGTTGAAGTTGTAGGCGCGGGAGCCTGTCATAATATGCGGGGTCATTTTGTATCTCCTCTGGGCTTTGAGAGCGGGGGAAGTAGTAATGACTTCTATATGTTGTGTATGCTTTCATTATATGCCACAAGATGATGAATAGTTACTTAATTTTGAGCCTTTAGGTAAAAATATTGCGGCGCGGGTTTTGGAAAGCGTGGAAAGCCGCGTCCCGCTTCATTTTCGAGCGCATATGAGATTCTCGATTTGTGGATACATTCTTGCCATAAGCTAAAGAAAAGCGGATTTGTTGCATCGCATCACGCTTTTGTGTGGCGGGTGATTCTTTTTCGCGCCTTTGGCGCCGCTTATCCACAAGGGAAAGATTGACCTCAGGCGGTTCTCTCTCTACCCTTGCCCTGCGGTCTTTTGCAGGAGGATTTTGCCATGTGCCCACCGTTCGACGCCACGCCCGAACCCGATGACAAGCTGGTACGTCTGGCCGCGGTCTTCCGCAAGGCGGCGGAAAAAAGCACCGGCCCCGCCAAGCCGAAGTTCGTGCGCCTCAGCAACGCCTTCAACGCCATGCAGGATCTCGCCGACAGGGGCGACCGGCTGACCTTCGAGGGCGCGAAGCTGGAATTCGACGCGGCGATGGACGACGTCAAGCGCTACGCCCGCACCAATCCTTCGGCCCAGCGGATCCTGATGGAGCTTTCGCGCGACATCCTGAAGATCGAAGGCGAGCTGCCCGAGGACACCAGGCAGCCCGACCCGCCGGTCAAGCCGCCGCAGCCGCCCGAAAAGCCGCCCGAAAAGAAAACCGACGGCAAGAAAAAAGGCAGCCGCCACTGGCATATCTGAGCGGCGGCCACCTTCATACTCTGTTTTTACGTCAGTGCTTAGTGTGTAAGTATCTGTGCAGCCCCAGCGGGCGCAAGGCCGGACTGCGCGTCAGGTCGCGCTCCTCGAGGTGCGCCAGCAGAAGCGCGCGCGTCACGTCCGCGCCGCAGTCTTCGATCAGCCATTTAACGCGAAAGGGGTCTATCCTCTCCTCTGTCAGTTCGATTGCAAGTTCCCGTGTATCGGTAGAAACCTCCGCCGGTGCGGAGGAAGAATCGGCATAGGCCATCAGAGTCTCCTTTTGCGGTTTTTGTCTTGTGGAATTCTTTTCACGGCGCGGGCCGGCTTTTGCGATTGCTGGCGGCGCATAGCGGCGATGCAGGTGGCGGCGATGCCCGAGAGAACGGTAACGGATACGAGAAAACTCATTATTTACGGCCTAAACCATTGAAACATTATTGCTTTCGGGATATGACTTGCCCATACTTCAAGCTTACATAAAATTTATGAAAACTTGGTTAAAATGCTGCTTTCCGCCGTAGGCAGCGGGCGGCGGGTATGCTTAAATGAGCGAAAGAAGATTTCAGGGAGATTTCAAGATGAGCAGCACTTTTAGCAAGCCGGAGACCGACCGCCTGCAGAAATACATGCAGGACAAGTTCGCCAACCCGAAAATCGCGCTGGTGCAACGCAAGGAGGCGAAAGATTCCGTCGAGGTGACCCTGGGCGGCGAATTCATCGGCGTCATCTATAAGGACGAGGACGACGGCGAAGTGTCCTACGATTTCAACATGGCCATTCTCGCCATGGATCTGCCAGCCGGCACCTGAAGCGCGGGCGCCATTTTTTTTTGAAGGCGGTTTTCTTTCGTGAAGATTCACGGTCAAAGTTTCGGTTCCATTTTCCGCAGGCTGCCCTGGCAGTACCAGATCCTGACGGTCGTGGGCAGCGCCTTCATCCTGATGACGATCGTGCATATCGCGTCCGTCGCCATACACTGGAAGAAGAAAGCGGACGCGCCGTCGATCGATGTGGTGAAGATATTGCACTCGGATCCCACCGCCGGGGTGCTCGATCCGTCGCTGGCCGCCGTGCCGGGCAGTCCGGCGAGATGGATGGCATATACGGCGCAGGTGGAAGAAAAAGCCGGCGATATCACGATGGAGACGCGTCTGGCGCAGACGGTCGCGGGCAGGAGTGACTGCGGGGCATGGATAGACATGTCCGGCGCCAGCATCCGCGGCAGGCAGGACCAGCTTCTCGCGCCGGACGGACAGACGGTCGTCGCGCGCGGCGAATGGCGCATCGAGACGCCGTCGCTGGTGTATGATCCCGACGACAAGGGCAGGGAATGGAAGCTGTTCGTCTTCAGGTACTTCTGGTCCGACAATCCCGCGAACCGGCTGTCCGTCCTCCAGCATTACGCCGTGATATCGTATAAATACGCCCCCAGCCCCGAGCTGCAGTGGTCGACGGAAGCGTGGCTTTTCGCGGCGAAAAAGGATTATCCTCCTTCGCCCTACGACCAGATGGTTCTGCTCGACCTCGACCGCCTTTCGCCGGATCTGCAGGACATCGTGATGTATTCGCGCCCGAGCGCGATTTACCAGGGCGGCGTTCTGGCGATGACGCTGTCGGCCTACAAGGCGGGTGATCTTGAACCGGACCGCGTCATCGAGATCGTCTCGCGCGATAACGGCAATAGCTGGCTTTACGTGGGCACGCTGCTCGATAAAAAAGAGCTCGCGGCCTTCGACGCGAAGGGAGAGCCGCATTATACGCGCATCTTCGGCGCCACGCTGCTGCAGCAGGACGGCGACGTCTATCTTGCCGCCGCGCTGGGGACGAAAGCGCAGCGCGGCGCGGGCACGCTGCTGTTCCGCTTCGACGATTTCGCCAACGGCAAGCTGGAGGCGGATCCGCAGACCGGTCTGCCGAAAATTGTCCGGCGCATTCCGCTGCCCGTTCCGGGCGCGGGGGCGGTCGGCGGCGGCACGATCGCCTACACGCAGTCCTGCCCGAAGACCGGCATCATGGTCAGCGAGCAACACAACGCGTCGCCCTATTTCCATCTCTTCCAGACCGGACGCCCCCCGTACGAAGCCAAAAAACCCTGACCCCAGAAAAGGAGACCCCTCCTCGATGACATCGCTCTACTTCAAATACGCCGCCATGAACTCCGGAAAGTCGACGCAGCTTTTGCAGGCGCACTATAATTACATCGAGCGCGGCATGCATCCGGTCGCCATGACGGCGCAGCTGGACGACCGCTACGGCGAGGGCAAGATCACCGCGCGCATCGGCATTGATCTGCCGGCGCATACTTTTTCCAAAAGCACGGACATTTTCGATTTCATCCGCGAACAGGCGAAAAAGCAGCCGGTCGCCGCGCTGCTGATCGACGAGGCGCAGTTTTTGAGCGAGGAGCAGGTGTTCCAGTGCGCCCGCGTCGTCGACGAGCTGAACGTGCCGGTGCTGGCCTACGGCCTCAAGACGGATTTTCTCGGCAAGCTGTTCACCGGCTCGGAAGCCTTGCTGCGTCTCGCCGACAACATCGAGGAGATCAAGGCCATCTGCTGGTGCGGGCGCAAGGCGACACAGACCGCGCGCATCGCGGACGGCGAAGTCGTGCGCGCCGGCGCGCAGGTCGCCATCGGCGGCAACGACATGTATACCTCGCTCTGCCGCAAGCACTTCGTTTCCGGCGAGCTGGGCGTGGCGGCGAAAAAGGCCGGTCGCGCGGCCTGAAACGGCCGTTAACGGCCTGATTTTTTGGCATATTCATAAAATATTCACATATCCGTGCTAGGATAGGCTTCTGTTGAGTTCGGCAGAAAAGGCCATTGTTATGACGGAATATACGCTTATTCGCCCGCGCGGCGGGCTTGGACCCACCTTCCACGAGGCGGCCGTCACGCTCAAAACCCACAAGGACCTGACGGTGAAGAGCGGCGTTGCGGCGCAGGACATGGAAGGCGGCGGAATCTACGTGATCGAGACGACCGACGCCATCGCCGCCTCTCTGCCGGAGAAGCTGACGGGCTGGACGGTCGTGCCGCAGAATCCGCCTCATAGGATGTAGTATTTATCTGATATTAAAAGATATTTTAGCAAGAGCGCCCTTGCGTTGCGCGCTATGCGGTATTGTGATTTCGCAAAATATCATTTGACATATATCCATTATCCCCTAGTATTTTCTCACAATCACCTGTTTTATCCGGAGAACCGGACATGTTTTATAAAAAACGCAAAGCCGCCGAAAGGCGCGCCCGTCTCGAAAAGCTCACGCCGCACGAAAGCAAATTCGCGGCGGATCTTGCCGCGGCTGCCGGCATGACCGATCCGGCGGAAAAGATCGTCAGGCTGACCGACATCGAAAGCGACATCGGGCGCTACATCAAAAACGACATGGTTGCCGTCCTCGTCAATGCCAAGGGCCAGATCGTTGCGACCAGCACCGAGGAGCTCGTCGAGGACATCAAAGGCCATATCAAAAAACTCGGAGACCTCGGCAAGCAGTCGACGGAGATAAAAAAGGCGGAAGTCGCCGCGCACGCGGACGAGATCTGCCGCTCGCTGCTTTTCGCCCAGGTGCTGGAAGTGTCGGGCCTCTCCAAAGAATTTGCAGCTGCGACGGCGGGGCGCATGACGCAACTGGAAGAAGAACTCGCCGCGGCGCAAAAAGCCGCGCAACTGGCGCAGGCGCAACAGCCGGCGCCCAAATTGAACGACTACGCAAAATTGAGAAAAATCTTGCCGAAATAAAGGAGCTAAAACATGTTTGGTAAAGAGAAAGCCGCGGCCGAGAAGCAGCGCCGCCTCGCAGCCTATGCGGATGACGAGAAAAGATTCTCCGACGAGATCGCCAGAGCGGAAACGCTCGCCGATCCGGCGGAAAAACTTTTGAAGCTGACGGAAATCGAGCAGGGCATGGCGCAACATGCGACCGATGCCCGCGCCAAGGCCGTTTATAACACCAGCGTTGTCGTGACGCTGAGCGGCGTCGCGGTCGGCGGCGCTCTGGTTCTGGCTTGCTTGCCTTTGATCCACATCATGGGGCCTCTGGCCATCGGCGTGGGCCTGACCGGCGACGCCGTCGCGGCCGGCGGCACCCTCGGAGACAAAATCAGGAACAAGCGCATCACCAGAGAGCGTCAGGCCGAGGCGGAGATCCATTTGAAAAAAATCGACCGGCTGGCCAAGACCGTCGCCGCGTCTAAAGAGACGCTGGTCAAGGAGCGGGCGGAGCAGATTACCCAGTCGCCGTTTTACGAGCAGGTGCTGGAGCTGCCGGGCCTGTCCAAGATCTTCGCGGGCGCGGCGGCCAAGCAGGTGGAGAAACTCAAGGAAGACCTCGCCGCGGCGCAAAAGAAAGCCGAGCGGCTGGAAAAACAGCAGCAGGGCGCAAAGCCGGCCAGGGACTATAAAAAGTTCAAGGGCCTTCTGGAGCCGAAGAAGAAATAGGCCATGTTCAACAGAAAGAAAAAAGCGGCCGGCAAGAAACAAGCGCGTATCGAAGCGCGCGCGCAAAAGGAAGAAGAGTTCGCAAGCGCCATCGCCGCCGTCGCCAGGCTCGACGATCCGGCGCAAAAGGTTTTGAAGCTGGCGGATATCGAAAAAGACATGGAGGAGCATCTCGCCGCCGTGCATTCCGCAATAAATGTTTCTCCCGATAACAGAGCTTTGCTCGACTCCGCGCAGTCGGGCATCGGCATGATCTTCGCGGGAGCGATTGTTGCGGCGCTCGGCGCGCCGCACGTGGGGATCGGCATTGTCATCGCCGCCTTTCCCGTTCAGATCGGCAGCATGATGGCGACCATTCTGGGCAGCAACCGCATGTCAAAGATGCTTCAGGCCGAGGCGAAAGGCCATTTGGAAAAAATGGACGGCTTGACGAAGCAGGCGGCGCAGATGAAAGAGACGCTGGTCAACGAGCGGGCGGAAGACATCGTGCAGTCGCCGTTTTTCGAGCAGGTGCGCGCGTTGCCCGGCCTGTCCGAGGCATTTGCGGATGCGGTGGAGAAACTGGCCGAAAAACCGGAAGGCGACGACGAGACTCCCGAAGAAACGGACGGGCAGCAACCGCCGCCCCCGCCGCCGCCCAAGGGGCGCGATCATCACAGGGGAGGTCCGAAGCCGTAAGGGGTTTCAGGAGGCGCGGTTACTTCAGCAGGTTTGCATTCTCGTTCAGCAGCTTTTGGCAAGCGTCCGTATGCTGCTGTTGCGTCAGTTTGCCCTCGGCATGCAGCCGGTCGAGAACTTCAAGCCTGTCCGAGAGCTGTTTGATCGGCGTGTTGCCGATGTAGGCGCGCGGGAATATGCCGTTAGTGGGCGTGCCGTACACGTTGGGGTGGTCATCCCTGAAGGTCGTTAGAAAAACGATGGCGAAGAACGATACCAGACCGGTCGCGCCCAGCAGCAGCGGCGAGTCGTAATGATAGAGAAAAAGAAGCAAAAGCAGGCAGAGCGGCGAGCAGAGCAGGGACCAAAGGCCGCTGAAACCGCAGTCATGCAGCCGCTTGACCATCAGGGCGATGTTGGTCCACACCAGAAAGAAGCTTTCCGTGCTGACAAGCCAGACCACCAATGCCGAGTGGGAATCCTGCACATACGGCAACAGCGCGGCAAACAACGCTGCAATCGCGCTTTCACTGAGAAAGGAGCCGACAAGATAACCCAGCCGGCTCAGGCGCCCGTCGAACGAAAACAGCAGCCAGCCGATTTTAGACCACATGCGAAAGCTCCACGCATGCCCTGCATGCAAAATAAATATTAAACGTCGAGGTTGGCGACTTCGAGCGCGTGCTCCTGAATGAATTCGCGCCGCGGTTCGACCACGTCGCCCATCAGCGTGGAGAAGATGTCGGAGGCGATGTCGTTGTTCTCGACCTTCACCTGCAAAAGCGAGCGGGTTTCCGGATCGAGCGTCGTTTCCCACAGCTGGTCGGCGTTCATTTCGCCGAGACCTTTGTAGCGCTGGATGGAAAGGCCTTTCTTCGCGGACTCGATGGTTTTCTTGAACAAGTCGTAAGGCCCGTTGATCTGCAGCTCCTTGCCGTCGCCGAGCATCAGCGTGCCGACGATGTTTTTCGTTGAGGCGGCAACGCCGCCGGCGAAGAACTCTTTAAAGACTTCGTGGGCCTTGGCGATCTTCTGGCCTTCGCCGCCGTTGATAAATTCGGCGGGCAGTTCGAGGCGCGTTTCCACGCCGCGGATGGTGCGGGCGAAGACGAACCCGTTATTTTCGACGCCGCCCTTCCAGCCCTTCTCGTAGGATTGCGAGATGGCGTCGAGACGTTTGGCGATTTGCTCCGCCGTTTCGGCGGTGCGCTTTTCAAGGTTGAAGCCGTCGGCGGCCGCGGTCTGTTCGACAATATGCTGGTTGCCGAGGCGCTCGATCATCGGCGCCATGCTTTGCTTGATTTTCTTGGCGAGGCCGAGAATGCCGCGGAAGTCCTTGCCCGAGGTCACTTCGCCGTTGAACAATTTAAAACGCATGTCTTCGGTCGCGCTGTCGATGAGATAGCTTTCCAGTTCCGGATCGTCCTTGATGTAACGCTCCGACTTGCCGCGCTTGACCTTGTAGAGCGGCGGCTGGGCGATGTAGAGATAGCCGCGGCGGATGATCTCCGGCATCTGGCGGTAGAAGAAGGTGAGGAGCAGGGTGCGGATGTGCGAGCCGTCGACGTCGGCGTCGGTCATGATGATGATTTTGTGGTAGCGCAGCTTGTCGATGTTGAATTCTTCCGCGCCGATGCTGGTGCCGAGCGCGGTGATCAGCGTGCCGACCTGCTCGGAGCCGAGCATTTTATCGAAGCGCGCGCGCTCGACGTTGAGGATCTTGCCGCGCAGGGGGAGAATGGCCTGATTGGCGCGGTTGCGGCCTTGCTTGGCCGAGCCGCCCGCGGAGTCTCCTTCGACGATGAAGATTTCGGAGAGCGCGGGGTCCTTCTCGGTGCAGTCGGCGAGCTTGCCGGGCAGCGAGGTGACGTCGAGCAGCCCCTTGCGGCGGGTGAGGTCCCGCGCTTTGCGCGCGGCTTCCCTTGCCGCCGCAGCCTCGATGACTTTGCCGACGACTTTCTTGGCGTCGGCGGGATTTTCCTCGAACCAGGCGCCGAGCTTTTCGGCCATGATGCTTTCGACCACGGGGCGCACTTCGGAGGAGACGAGCTTGTCCTTGGTCTGGCTGGAGAATTTCGGGTCGGGCACTTTGACCGACAAAACGCAGGTGAGGCCTTCGCGCATGTCTTCGCCCGAGAGCGCGACCTTCTCTTTTTTAAGCAGGCCGGAGCTTTCCGCGTAACTGTTGACGGTGCGGGTCAGCGCGGCGCGGAAGCCGGCGAGGTGCGTGCCGCCGTCGCGCTGTGGGATGTTGTTGGTGAAGCAGAGCGTGTCCTCGTGGTAGGCGTCGGTCCATTCCAGCGCGGCCTCGATGGCGATGCCGCCCTGCTCGCCGCCGATGTAGACCGGCGGCTTGTGCAGCACGACCTTGGCGCGGTCGAGGTAATTGACGAAGGCGACAAGTCCGCCTTCGTAGAGCAGCTCGACGCTTTTCGGCTCCTTCTTGCGCTTGTCGGTGAGGATGAGCTTGACGCCGGAATTGAGGAAGGCGAGCTCGCGCAGGCGGTGTTCAAGGGTCGCGAAGTTGAACTCCGTCATGGTGAAGGTTTCTTCCGACGGGGTGAAGGTGACTTCCGTGCCGGTTTTGTCGGGCGCGCAGGTGCCGACGGCTTTCAGCGGCGCTTCCGCGTCGCCGTGGCGGAAGCGCATGAACCACTCCTTGCCGTCGCGCCAGATGCGGAGATCGAGCGTCTTGGAGAGCGCGTTGACGACGGAAACGCCGACGCCGTGCAGGCCGCCGGAGACCTTGTAGGAGTTCTGGTCGAACTTGCCGCCGGCGTGGAGCTGGGTCATGATGACCTCGGCGGCGGAGACGCCTTCTTCCTTGTGGATCTCGACGGGGATGCCGCGGCCGTTGTCGCGCACCGTCACCGAACCGTCGGCGTTGAGGATGACGTCCACGCCGTCGCAGTAACCGGCGAGCGCCTCGTCGATCGCGTTGTCGACGACTTCGTACACCATGTGATGCAGGCCCGAGCCGTCGTCGGTGTCGCCGATGTACATGCCGGGGCGTTTGCGCACCGCATCAAGGCCCTTGAGCACCTTGATGGAATCGGCGCCATAATCTTCCACGGCGGCCTGTTTGTCGGCCTTGATTTTGGCGGCATCTGTCATGTCTTTATCCTGTTTCATGTTCATTCGATTCTGTCTAAAAATATAGCAGAGAACCCGCCTGCAAACGAACAGTTTAAGCGCGCCGGACAACTAAAAGTCGTGAGATTAGAAAGAGGTTTTTTCGGCTTATGTTTTTTTGCGCTGCGGTATTTTTCTACATAACCGCGGCAGCGCTTTTGAATGCCTTTCTCATAACCATTTTACCTATGTTTGTTATATCCATTCTTTTTTGGAAAGCAGGTAAATTTTTTCTTAATGGTACGTTGACATAAATTGAATGAATGTTACTGTGCCGGTTCACAAACCTAACATTTACCAAATGAGAGAGGAAATATTAGATGAAGAATCCTTTTAACAAAAAGGCTGTTCCTGAAAACCGTCTTAGCCTTGCAGACGTTCAAGACATTGCCGTGATGGTCAATGTCAAGCTGCTGGAGATTAAAAAGGAAGGTGACGCGACCGAGCGCATGAAGAAGCTCACCATCCTCCAAGACGAAATGCACAAGCTCTACAACGACGGCGCGCCGAAGATCACGGATAAGAAATCCTTTCTCGGCGGCATTGGTATCGGCGGTCTTGCCTCCGGTGCCGTGACGCTGACGGCGGTTTCCGCGGGCGCGATCTTCGTGCCGTGGATGACGCTGCCTGCGGCGGCTGTCTGGGTGGCGACGCACGTTGGCGTCGGCGCAGCGGCTGGCGCCGGTATCGGCGGCCTGTGGGGCAACCAGAAAGAAAGAATACGCCTCGCCAAAAAATACGGCAGCGTCGAAGTTGCCGAAGGTCTGCATCGCGTCGTTTCCACGGTGGACGCAGCGGTCGATGCCGAGAAGTTCTCGACCAACTCGTTCAAGGATCGCCTGAGCGACGCCTTCAAGCCCGCGGCCGACACGCAACAGGCCAACGACAACAAGGCCAAGCCGACCGAGGAACAGAAGCCGAAACGCGAAATGGGCGACTACAAAAACCTCAAGAAGGGCCCGTACGGTCAGTAATCGAACGGTTCCCCTCGCGGGATAAGAAGGGCCGCCGCAGCTTTTAAAGCCGGCGGCCTTTTTTTGCCTAAACGGTGACCAGCGCCAGCAGCGCCGCGCAGGCGACGACCCCCATGCCGGAAAGAACGTCCGCTTCCTCCCTGTGGCCGGCCAGCTTGTAGAACAGCGCAATGAGCACCGGCGTCACGCAAAGCAGCGCCGCGAGATAGGCGGGATTGGGCACGAAAGCCATGGCGCTGTTTTTTAAAACCATGCTGCAAATCCAGCCCAGCGCGAGCAGCGGCGCTGTCAGCGCCATTTTGCGCGTCCACAAGGGCGCTGGATCTTTTTGTTTTTGCCGCAGCAGGATATAGCCGCCCGCCAGCACGACCACCACCGCGGACTGCACGTACATATAGGCGAAAACCGCGCCGGCCAGCGCGGCGTGCGTCATCGCGAATTTGTTGAGCACCGTCGAGACCGTGTAGCCGAGCAGCGCGGGCGCCATGTCCAGCAGCGCGCGGCGGCTGACCGCGCATTTCCTGAGGCGGGAGGCAAAATAGCCGCAGCCGCCCATCGCCAGCAGCACGAAGCCCGTGTTGACGGGGGTTTGCGCGTACTGGCGGAATAAAGACGGCTCAAAGGCGAACCAGAGCAGGAAGGTCAGGAAGACGGTCAGCGGCTGCACCCGCGCGATGATGCCGCCGCCGAAGCGCGCCGCGACGTTGAAGGTGCGGATGTCGGCGAGCCCGCCGGAAAAGGCGGTGGCGACGACGGCGGCGTAGAAGAGCGGGTTTGTCGGCATCGCGATATGTCGCGCGAACGGCGCGAGCGCCAGCACGGTCGCGATGCGCGACCAGAAGACGAGCATGTGCCCCGGCTGCTTCATATATTGATTGAGCAGATAGACCGCCGCCGAAAACACGGCCGAAGCCAGCGTGATCGTCGCCCAGCCGCCGCCGTGCATGAAGGCGGCAAAGGGAGTCATGGGGCGACTTCGCGCAGGGGGGCGTGGGCGAAAACGCGCCCCTGATCGATGCGGAAAAATTGCGCCCCGTCCTGCAGGCTGGCGAAGACCGCCTCGTCCGTGCCGGTCAGCCAGACCTGTCCCCGCAGCGCGCGCAAAACGGCGAAGAGCTGCTCGCGCCGTTTGGCGTCGAGGTGCGCCGCCACTTCGTCGAGCAGGATGACCGGCACGAAGCCTTTCTCGGCGCGCATCAGTAGCGCGTGAGCGAGAACGATCGAAACCAGCAAGGCTTTTTGTTCGCCGGTGGAGGATTGCGCGGCGGGCATGTCCTTCGCCTTGTAAAAAACGGCAAGATCGCCGCGGTGGATGCCTTCCATTGTGCGGCCCGCGGCGCGGTCCTGTTCGCGCGCGGCGGCGAGTTTGCTTTTGAGGTCGTCCTCGATGTCGACGGCGGGGCGCGTGCCGATCTCGTTTTCCGTCCAGCCGTCGAGGCCCAGCAGCGGCTGCGGAAACAGCGGCGCTTTTTCGCTCAAGCTGGCGGCGTGGCTTTGCAGGCGTTCGGCGAGCGCGCGCCGCGCGGCGGCGATGGCGACGGCGTGGGAGGACATCTGCCGCTCCAGCGCGTCGAGCCACGCCGGATCGGCGCGGCCGTCCTGCAGAATCTTCAGCCGCTCGCGCATGGCTTTTTCGTAGCGGTTGAGGCTGGTGCCGTGTTCCGGCGTATAGGCGGCGACGAGACGGTCGAGGAACTTGCGCCGTGCGCTTGCGCCTTCGAGGAACAGTCTGTCCATCTGCGGGGTCAGCCAGATGACGGAGAAGAGCGCGGCGAGCGCAGCTTGGCTTTTGGCGTTTTCGCCGTCGATGCGCACGATACGTTTTCTAACGGCGGAGCCGTCGGGGCGGGTCGTCTCCCGATCAAGGCCGGTGCCGATGCGCGCGATCCCGCCGTCCACGGTTTCGATTTCGGCGGAGACGGCCCAGAGGTCTTGCGGCCCCGCGGCGCGGTTTTTCATGTCGAGGATGTCGGCGCCGCGCAAGCCCTTGCCGGGCACCAGCAGGCTGACGGCTTCGAGGATGTTGGTTTTGCCCGCGCCGTTGGGGCCGGTCAGCACGACGATGCTGCTTTGCGGGCTTTCGGTCAGGTCGATTCGCGCGGCTTCGTAGCAGCGGAACTGGCTGATATTGATTTTACGCAGGGACGGCGCCACGGCATTTCCCGAATTTCAGATTACTATATTGATTTATAAGCTAAAAACGGCATAAAGACAAAATATTAATGGGAAATCTTATTTACAGAATATATTGACATTATCCATAAAGTTGAATATAACGTTAGAAACACGATTGAGGCGGGACGATTCCCGTAGCCGCTCAATGACAGGAAAAAAGGGTTAAAGCCATGGGAGAAAAGAACCAGCAGCCAAGCGCAGTGATCAGGGCTTTTATGGCGGAGGCGCTCGAAAACCCCCATATGCAGGTGCTGCAAAAAGACCTGCTGAATGGGGCTCTGGGCGAGCTGGTCTTCCAGATAGAGCCTACCGTGCAGAAAAAATGCACGGCGATGTTCAACGAAGTGGCGGGTTTCCTCGGCCACCCCGAAGACAGGGCGGATATGATAGCGGGTCTGCTGATCACCGGAAACTTCAATCCGGTCACCGTCCTGCCGATCAGAATCAGCTCGAAATACACGAATTTCTCTGCCACCGACGTGACGGAAATGGACGGCTACAAAAGAATTCACCTGGCCGCGCGCAAGGCGGACGTCGCCGTCAGGATCGTCGGCCTGACGCAGGAGGAAAAGCTCCAGCCTTCGCTGGTCGTCGATATCTCCAAGACCTACGAAGAAGGCCGCGCCGACAGCCGTTACGGCTATCCGGAGATGGCGCCCGAAGGCGCGAAAATGCTGCCCGCGCCGCCCCCGAAGGCGAAACCTCAGCCCCGCCGCTTCAAAATATAGGCTTGTTTGCCGCTCTTGCCTTTTGGCGCGCAAGAACGTATACAAGGTCTCCCAAAAAAAACTTACCGAGGAGAGACCGACCCATGGTTATGCAACGCACTTTTTCGATCATCAAGCCCGACGCCACCCGCCGCAACCTGACCGGCAAGATCAACGCCAAGTTCGAGGAGAACGGCCTGCGTATCGTCGCACAAAAGCGCATCCGCATGACGAAGGAACAGGCGGAACAGTTCTACGCCGTCCACAAGGAGCGTCCGTTCTATAACGATCTCGTCAAGTTCATGATTTCCGGCCCCGTCGTGGTGCAGGTGCTCGAGGGCGAAGACGCCGTCGCCGCCAACCGCAAGATCATGGGCGCGACCAACCCCGCCAACGCCGACGCAGGCACAATCCGCAAGGAATTCGCGGAATCCGTCGAAGCGAACTCGGTGCACGGTTCCGACAGCCTTGAAAACGCGCAAACCGAAATCGCCTTCTTCTTCGCCGAAGACGAAATCGTCGGTTGATTTCGCTGATGAATTGAAAGCCGCGGTGGCCTCCCGCCATCGCGGCTTTTTTCATGCCGTTTGAATGTGATTACTCCGCGAGGAACTGGTCCGCGGCGGCACGGCTGGCGGCGTAAACGTTGCGCAGCTGCGCGATCTTCGGCGCGATGGCGTCGGCGGAAGCGTCGCCGCGGCCGAGGTTCTGGATCTCCCGCCCGAGGGCGCCGAGCTTGGTGAAGCCGAAGTTCGAGGCCATGCCGGCGAGGTCGTGTCCGAGAGAGGTCATCGTCTTGACGCTTTTCGCAGCGGCGGCTTTGTCCGCCGCGTCGAGGATCTCGTCCGCCTTGTCGTAGAAGTCTTTCATCAGCGACGCCATTTGCTCCTTGCCGAGGCTGGATTTGAGAACGCCCAGCGCGTCGGTGTCGATCGCGCTCATGTCCGCTTCGACGCGCGCCGCCTGCGCGACGGGCGCTGCGGCTTCTGGCGCAGGCGCGGCTTCGCCCGGCGCGTGGATCTCGGCGCGCTCGATGGTGTCGGACGTGTTGATGTCCGGTATCGGAATCCTCGGCTTGGGCGCGGTCACCGGAATGGAGGTGGTGACTTTGGCGGCGGGGCCGCCGCGCTTGGTGATGCGCGAGAGGATGGCATTGATCTTGTCGGAGCTGACAGGTTTGGCGCAATAGTCGGTCATGCCGGCCTCGAGGTAGGTCATGATATCCTCGCGCGAAACACTGTCGGTGAGTGCGATGACGGGCGTATCCGCCTGCGACTTGTCGGGCAGGGCGCGAATCTGGCGCACCACGGCGACGCCGTCGATGCCCGGCGTTTGCATGTCGAGCAGCACGACGTCGACTGGCTGCTCCTGCAGCATGGCGAGGCAGGCGTCGGTGTTGCCCGCCGCGATTACGGAGTGGCCGCCTTGTCCGAGCATGCTGCTGAAAGCCTGCTGGCCGCCCATGTCGCTGTTGAACATCAGGACGTGCAGCGCTGCATTGGCGGCGGCAGAGGGCTGTGCGGGCGCGGCAGGTTGGGGCGGCGGTGCAACGGGCTGCGCGGGCGCGGCGGGCTGTGGCGGTTGCTGAGGCGCCGCTTGCGGAGCAGGCGCGACAGGTTGTGCCGGCGCTGCGGGTTGTTGCACGGGAGCGGCCGGTTGTGCGGGAGCAGGCTGTAGCGGGGGCGCGACGGGTTGCGCGGGTGCTGCCGGTTGCTGCACGGGCGCGGCAGGCTGAGGCGGTTGTTGCGGCACGGGTTGCGGCGGCGCGACAGGCTGCGCGGGCGCGGCCGGCTGTTGTACGGGCGCGACTGGCTGTGCGGGGACAGGCTGCACAGGCGCGACTGGCGGCGGCGCAACGGGTTGCGGCGGCTGTGGCGGCGCGGCTTGCGGAGGCGGGGCGACTGGCTGTGCGGGCGCGGCCGGTTGTGCCGGTGCGGCGGCTTGCGGCACCTTGCCTGCGGTGCGCGCGCGCTTGGCGATTTGCGAGAGGATGGTGTTGAGCTTGTCGGGGTTGATCGGCTTGGCGCAATAGTCGTTCATACCGGCGTCGAGGCAGCGCGATATGTCTTCGCGCGAGACGTTGGCCGTCATGGCGATGACGGGCACGTCCGCCTTGGCTTTGTCGGGCAGGCCGCGGATGATGCGCGTGGCGCCGGGGCCGTCGATCTCCGGCATCTCCATGTCCATCAGCACGACGTCGACGGGTTTGGTTTTCAGGATTTCGATGCCGTCCTTGGCGCTGCTGGCGCAGTAGACGTTGTGGCCTTCCTTGCCGAGCAGGCCGGCGACGACCTGCTGGTTGATGCTGTTGTCGTCGATCATCAGGACGTTGAGCGGCGCGACGCCCGACGGCGCGCCCGCGGCGCGGCCGCCCGCAGCGCCAGCGCCCGCCGCCGTTTCCGTTTGTCCGGTGGCGGGCAGGAACGGCAGGACGAAGAAGAAGGTCGTGCCCTTGCCGGGCGCGCTGTCGATCCGGATGTCGCCGCCCATGGCGGTGACGAGCTTTTTCGAGATGGAGAGGCCGAGACCGGTGCCGCCGAACTTGCGCGCGGTGCTGGCGTCGGCCTGCTGGTAGGGCTGGAAGAGCTTCCTTTGCTGTTCGGGCGAAATGCCGATGCCGGTGTCGGCGACGCCGAAGTAGATTTGATGCCTGCCGTCCTTTTCGCCGCGCGACTTGACGACGACGGTCACGCCGCCGCGTTCGGTGAACTTGATGGAGTTGCCGATCAGGTTGAGAAGAATTTGCCGCAGGCGCGTCGGGTCGCCGTTGAGCTGCAGAGCCACCGCGGGGTCGACGTCCGCCTTGAGGTAGATCTTGCGCTCCTCGGCGCGGCCGCTCATCAGCATCACCATGCTGTCGATAAGGCGGGCGAGGTCAAAGTCGATGGTTTCGAGCTGCATCTTGCCTTCTTCGGCCTTGGAGAAGTCGAGCAGATTGTTGATGAGGCCGAGCAGCGCGTCGCCCGCGTACTGCACGGTTTCGGCCCATTCCTTCTGCTTGGGCTGGAGCGGCGTGTCGAGCAAGAGGCGCGTCATGCCCATGATGCCGGTCAGCGGCGTGCGGATCTCGTGGCTGATGACGGCGAGGAATTCGGATTTCGCCTTGTTGGCGCCGTCCGCCGCCTCCTTGGCCTTTTGCAGCGCCTTCAGGCGCTCGGCCTCGCGGTTGCGCAGGTCGGCCATCAGATCCTTCTCGCGCTGCATGATGCTGAGCAGGCGCGCCTCGTGCGCCATTTCCGTCGTCTTGTGGCGCTCGATCTCTTCCTTGCGCTTTTGATCGGCGAGTTTTTTCGTTCTGCGCGCGTCGGCGGCGCGGGCGATCATCAGCGTGACGGAGGCGCCGGCCAGCAGCGTCATGTGCGCGACGAGAATGAGGCGGACATAGCCGATGCCGAGATCGTTGGCTACCGCGCCGCCCGCGGCGACAAGCCACGCGACCGTGAAGAGGAACGAGGAGGTTTTTTCCTTCGTCGCGGCCGCCATCGCCATGCCGGTGACGGCGAGCAGGACCGGAAGCCCGATCGGCAGGGCGCGCAGCAGCACCATATGGCTGAGCCAGGCGAGGCTGCCGACGTTGAGTCCCGCGACGGCGAGGCCGATGACGCCCGTGATGAGCCCGAGGGTGACCAGCGCGGACAGGCCGGACTTGGCGCGTCCGGAGAAGAAGACCTGCTGCGTGAGCAAAAGCGCGTCGGCATAGGCGAAGGCTGCGATCAGGGCGATATAGACGGCGGCGGTGTCGTTGCCCTGCGGCAGAATCTGGTCGCCGGTCATGTAAAGCAGCAGCTCCGCGCCCATGTAGGCGATCAGCAGGCCGGGCACGATGTTTTTATACCACATCAAAAAGAGCAGCATGATGCCAGCGAGGCAGGCCGTGCCGATGTAGAGGAAGGTGGTGACGGGCCTGTAGCTTTGCAGCGCGTCGTGATAGCTGCCGTCGTCCTCGAGCCGCGGGCTGAAGCGCAAGGGCACGCCCGCCGTCGGCTGGATGTAGAGTGCGAAGGTTTTGACGCCGAGGCCGGTCGACAGCGGCACGGCATTTTTCGCCTGTCCGCTCGCCTGCACCTTGTTTTTGATTTCGCGGCCGTCGATCAGCAGCGGATGGTCGGGATCGTCCGAGGAGAAGAGCGCGATGCGGTCGGCGAGGCCGGTCGTGCCTTGCGGGCGCCGGCCAAGATTGAGGATCCAGCGCTGCTTGACGGGATTCTGGTTGTCAACCGTGAAGACGAACCAGTAGGCGGACGCGGTGCCGTCGGGCGTGACCTGATTGTCGTTCGTCGCGGCCGGCGTGCCGCCGCCCGACTGGTAGGTGCCCAGCACCTGACGGAAGGTGAGGTCGTTTTGCGGATCGTCGACGACGCGCATCTCCGATCCGAGATCCACGGAAGACGTCTGCGCCGTCAGCACCGCCTGGACCACGGACGATTGGGCGTGCGCGGGCGCGGGCAGGGCGCACAGCAGCAGCGCGGCGACAAGACCCGACGCCGCCTGAATGGATATTCCGGTCCGCAGATATTTCGTGATTTTTGCCTTCACGCCCTGAAAAGAATCTCCCCCCGTCCTAACAAGACCATTTTGAACGCTGTCGGGCGGAAACTCAACTAATTCCCCTTTTTTGTAAGGGGAAACACTGGATTTTTAAATGGGGCAAGGCTAGAGTCATAACCTGTCATATTTTATTCTGGCGAGGCCATTACCTATGTTAAATCATCGTCTCCTTGCATCCTGTCTGGTGCTTATGGCGTTTCTGACGGCAGGTTTTCCGTCCGCGGCGCGGGCGCAAATGCAGGATCAGCAGGCCGCGCCGCCCGCGACGGTCCCGACGGTCACCGGCATCCACGTCGATAAAACGGCAAAAAACGCCGTTATTGCGCGCGCGGAAGCCATTGTCGAGGCGCAGCGGACGGCCTTTGCGATTCTCGCGCAAAAGTCGATGTCGCCCGCCGATTTCAAAACCTACAAGATGCCGGACGACGAGACGATCGAGGCGCTGGTGCGGGATTTCCAGATTAGCAACGAGCAGATGTCCTCCAACCGCTATGTGGCCGACTTCACGGTGCGCTTTACGGCGCAACTTAATGATTACATAATGGTTCCACCCAACCTCGGTGTCGTTTATGCAACGCCCGGCGCCGTCGCGCCGCCGCCGATGGCGGTGACCTCCGCCACGCCGCAAACGCCCGCCACGGCGACAACGCCTGTTGTCACGTCCGCCGCACCGACCTCTGCGCCGGTGACGGATACCTCCGCGCTGACCGGCGTGGCGTCTGCGCAAGCGGCGCCGCTCAAAAACCGCAATATTCTGGTGTTGCCCTATCTCGAGCGCGCCGACGGCAGCAAGATGCTGTGGGACGATCCCAACCCGTGGCGCGACGCGTGGCAGAACAAAGGCACGACCAACCCCGTGGCGCACCTGACGATCACCGTGCCGCTCGGTGATTTGACCGACGTTTCTTCCGGCGACCCCAACGCGGTGTGGCGCAACGATTACCGCACGATCGAGGAGCTGCGCGCCAACTACAACGCGACCTCCGTCGCCGTCGTTCTGGCCCACATGTCGCCTTCCGCCAGCGGCATCGACATCTACATGTACAGGGACGGCATCTTCACCCGCATTCAGACGGTGCTGGGTACGTTCAACACGGCGGAGGCTTTCAAAAAAGCGGTTCCGGTCGTCATCAACGCGCTCGAAAATCCGCAGCCTTACGGCGCCACCGCGCCCGCCGTCGCCATGCAGCAGACGCCTGCGGCCGTGCCGCAAACGCCTTTGGCGACGCCCGTGCCTCTGGCCGTCATCAACCCATCCGCGCCGCCCGCGCCCACGTTCATGCCGACGCCCACCCTCGCGGCGGCCATGTCCGTCGATGCGATGATGCAATTCAGCAATTTCTCGGAATGGATGAAGGCGCAAAAACGCCTGTCGTCCGTCTCGCCGTCGCTTGAGGTCACGATCTCCAGCATTACGACGCACAACGTGGAGTTCAGTATTTCTTTCACCGGCACGCTCTCTTCCCTGAAGACGGCGCTGGCGGGGCAGGGGCTTGAGCTCAACCCGCCGCTGGACGCGGTCAGCGTTTATACGCCGGGCGGTGCCGCGCCGAAAACGGTCTATCAAATCAGGCTGGCCAGCAGCGCCACGCCCGCCGCGCCGTCCACTCCCGCGGCCGCAACAGCCCAATGAACGCATCGGGACAACGTCCGCCGGAGCAGATTCCCTTCGCGCTGGAACATCGCAGCGCGCACGAGCGCGAGGATTTCTGGGTTTCCGACTGCAACCGCGCCGCCGTCGCCTGGCTCGACAAATATCCCGACTGGCCCGGATGCGCGCTGGTGATCTACGGCCCGCCCGCCAGCGGCAAGACCCATCTTTGCAAGGTCTGGCAGAAAAAATCCGCCGCGGCGGCGATGGAGAGCGTCGAGGCCATGCAGGATTGGCGCGGCGGCCCCGTGTCCGTCGTGATCGACGATGCCCTGCGTTTCATCGGCGACCGCGAAAAGGAAGAATATCTCTTTCACCTCTATAACTTCATGCAGGGGCATGGCGTCCATATGCTGCTGGCGTCGGACAAGCCGGTGGCGCAATGGCCGTTCGTGCTGCCGGACTTGAAATCGCGTCTCATGGCCGCGCCGGCCGTGGCGATCGGCTCGCCCGACGACGCGCTGATGGCGATTGTGTTGGCCAAGCTTTTCTCCGACCGGCAGATCTTCGTGCCGCAGGGGGTGATCGACTTCATCCTGCCGCGCATCGAGCGGTCATTCGCTGCCATGAGCCGCATCGTCGACGACATCGACCGCCGCGCCTTAAGCGAAAAGCGCCCCGTTACCGTGCCGCTGGTCAGGGAGCTGCTCTAGCGCGTTCCGTTTTCTGTCAAATTCAAAAAGGGAGGCTTCAGGCGATGATGTCCGGCAGGAGCATGCTTTCCATTTTCGAGATGGAATCCTTCAGGAAGAGCTTGCGCTTCTTCAAACGGTTGAGGCGCAGGAAATCGACGGGCGTCGATTCCGACAACTGCTCGATGACGACATCAAGATCGCGGTGCTCGGTCTTGAGTTCCTCAAGCGCCTTTTGCAGCTCTTCCTGTTCTTCCGCCATCATTGTGAAAATTCGCCCTCATTCCTGCGGGTTGCAGGATAACAGAAAAAGCGTTTAATTTTAAGCTTTATTTGTTGCATTCTTTCCCCGTCGGGCGCACTTTATTTTCCTGGTGTGCACACCTTCCAAAGACTTAATAACGACCGAAAAGGGATTATAACGTGAGCCAGAAACCTGATACAGCAGCCCCCAAAAAACGCATCGGCATCCTCACCAGCGGCGGCGACTGCGCCGGCCTGAACGCCATCATCCGCTCCGTCGTCTTCGCGGCGACCAAGCGCGGCTGGGAAGTCATCGGGATTGAGGACGGCACGGCGGGCCTGCTCGAGAATCCGCGCCGTTATAAAGTGCTGACGCGCCAGATGTTCGACGCTTCGGTCATGCGGCTCGGCGGCACGATTCTCGGCACGACCAACAAGGGCAACCCCTTCAAGTTCCCCATGCCGGACGGCACGTTCAAGGACCGCACGCAGGAGATCATCGACGGCTTCAAGGAGACCGGCATCGAGGCGCTGATCGGCATCGGCGGCGACGGCAGCATGGCGATTCTGAAGACGCTGGCCGAGCGCGGCGGCATCAAGCTGGTCTGCATTCCCAAAACGATTGATAACGACGTGGGCAAGACGGAGAATTCCGTCGGCTTCGTCACCGCGGCCTATGTCGCGACCGAGGCGCTCGACAGGTTGCAGCCGACTGCCGCCTCGCACGACCGCGTGATGGTGCTGGAAGTGATGGGCCGCGACGCGGGCGCGATCGCCATTTCGGCGGGCATCGCCGGCGCGGCGGACGTCATCCTCATCCCCGAAATCCCTTACGATATCGACAAGGTGGTGGAAAAAATCAAGGACGTGCGCGACAACGAAGGGCGCAACTTCGCGCTGGTCGTCGTCTCCGAAGCGGTCAAGACCGTCGACGGCAAGGCCTTGCAGGTCGAGCACGTCGGCGGCGAAAAGCGCTACGGCGGCATCGGCCACTATATCGGCCACCAGATCGCCGAGAAGACCGGCTTCGAAACGCGCGTTACGGTGCTGGGCCACGTGCAGCGCGGCTGCGCGCCCATCCCCGAAGACCGCCTGATCGCCGCCGCCTTCGGCGTGCATGCGGTGGAGCTGGTCGCGGCGGGCAAATTCGACCGCATGGTCGGCTGGTCGAACCGCAAAGTCATCGACGTGCCAATCCAGGAGGCCATCGCCAGCCAGCAGGAAGTCGATCTCGACGGCGCGCTGGTCAAAACCGCGCGTTCGCTGGGGATCTGCCTCGGAGACTAAACGCTCATGCGCAAAATTCCGCTTTACGCCGTGATCGTTGCCCTGTCTTTAGTGACGGTCATGGCGCATGCGCAGGTCTTTTTCATCCATGAACCGAAAGCGCGGCCCGCCGTCACGCTGCTCCCGCGGCCGCGACCGAAAAATCTTGTGCGGACGAAGCATGCCGCGGCGAAAGCGAAAGTGGCGGAGAAAAACACGCCCGTGAAAACGGCCAAGGCAAAAACGGCGGGCAAGATCATTTGGGACAAAACCGCGCCTGCGAAAAAGCCCGTGAAAGCCGCCGCCGCGAAAAAAGCGCCCGCCAAGCCTGCAAAAGCCAAAATGGCTGCGGCAAAAATCATCTGGGACAAGGCGCAGCCTGTGAAACAGTCTTCCAATAAGCAAGTTCTTGCAAAAACAAAGGCTGTCAAAGCGCCCGCCGCGAAAACAGCCGCTAAAAAGCCCGCGCCGATTAAAACGACGGAGACAAAAACCGCAGCGGTCAAAAAGACTGTGGTCCCAAAGGCCGTTGTAAAAACAGTCGCCGCCAAAACGGCGCCTGCCAAAGCCGCAGATGCAAACGTAAAAAGCGCCACGGCGGCCGTCTCGAAAAACAGTCCTTTTTACAATCCCGACGCCAACCCGCCGCCGATCGTCGATGTCGACGAGACGCTTCCCCTGCCGCCGTATCCGCCGCACGCCATCACGTCCGTCGGTACGCTGAAACACTACACGCTCGGCGCGCAGGACACGCTGCTTGATGCGGCGCGCTACTTCAACATCGGCTATGTCGAAATGCGCGCCGCCAATCCGGGAGTCGACCCGTGGACGCCGGTGCCGGGCTCGCAAATCGTCATTCCATCGTTCAAGCTGATCCCGCGCACGCCCTACCAGAAGGGCATCATCGTCAACCTCGCGCAGATGCGCCTGTTCTATTTCAAGACGCGGGGCAAGCCGCCCGTGACCTATCCCATCGGCATCGGCCGCGACGGACTCTCCACGCCGACCGGACACACCACCATCATCAGCAAGAAAATCGGGCCCTACTGGTTCCCGACGCCGCGCATGCGCGAGGAGGAACCGTTTTTGCCCGCCGCAGTGCCGCCCGGGCCCAATAACCCGTTGGGTTCGCGCGCGCTTTACCTCGGCTGGCCGGAATACCGCATTCACGGCACGAATTTGCCGTGGGCGGTCGGACGCAGCGTCAGTTCCGGCTGCATGCGCATGTATGCGCGTGACATTCTCAGGCTTTACAACATGGTTCCGGTCGGCACCAACGTGACGGTCGTCAACCAGCCGATTCTCGTCGGATGGGTCGGGCCTAAGCTCTATCTCGAGGCCGACCCCTCGAAGACGCAGAACGTCGACATCGAGATCACCGGCACGCACAAGATCAAGCCGCTCACGCCCGGCCTGAAAAAAGTCATCATCGCCGCCGCGGGGCACGACGCGGACAAGATCGACTGGACGGTGGCGAAGCAGGTGGTGGCGGAGCGCCTCGGCTATCCCGTCATGATCGCGAACCTCAAAGGCGCGGTCATGCCGCCGCACAAGGCGAAGGCGGTCGCGCACCGCGATATGGTCGTGCCGTCGGTCGTGGCGCGTTACGACTTCAACCAGTAAAGCAAAGCCCGAGCGCGTGCAAACACGCGCGACGACGGTTTGCGCTATAAAAAAACATACAAAAAAAACCGCGCCGGAGACAGTTCTCGCGGACGCGGTCTTTTTGTTTCCCGAAGGAAATTATTTGCGCAAGGCCTTTCTCATGGCCCTGTCGGTGCGGTGATGCGCGACATGGTGGGTCACCACCGGCGCCGACGTGGCGCAGGGGCCCGCTGTGCGGCCGTTGCAGGTCGGCTGGCCGCTGTTCGTGCCATAGGCGCAAGCGGAAAGACCCAGGATGGCGAGCACGGAAAGTGCCAAATTCAAACGTTTCATTTTATTCCCCTTTGATAAAAGCCCCCGGACGGGGACCGTTGACGATAGTTGTAGCTCTAAAACTTTTACTACAGGACAAGGCGCGAGTCCATAGTCCAGTCAGTTGAAGAATAACAGCTAAAGCCGCTTTTTACAATACTTCTAATGGGACTGCAGGGCCGTCATTTTTCGGAAGTAGGCGTTTACGCCGCTGGCGATGGCGGACGCCATACGGTCCTGAAAGGCGGAAGAGGCAAGCAGTGCGGCCTCGTGGGGATTGGAGATAAAGCCGGTTTCGATCAGCACGGACGGCACGTCCGGCGCGCGCAAAACCACGAAATTGGCCGAGCGGTGGGGGGTCGGCATCAGCAGGCGGATGTCGTGGTTCTCGAACGAGCGGATCAGCATATTGGCGAACATGTTCGATTCGTTCATTTTTTCACGCATGGCGAGGTCGATGAGGATATTGGCGACGTCGGGGCTTTGCGCGCTCATGTCCACGCCCGCGATGTAGCCGGCGTTGTTTTCGCTGTCGGCGAGCAGCTGGGTTTCTTTGTCCGAGGCTTTTTCGGAGAAGCTGAAGATCAGCGCGCCACGGACGTATTTGTGGTCGTACTTGTTGGCGTGGATGGAGATGAAGAGATCGGCGTGCAGGTCGCGCGAGATCTCGACGCGTTTTTGCAGCGTGATGTAAACATCGCGGTTGCGCGTCAGATAGACCTTGTAGCGCCCCGTGGCCTCCAGCTGCTGTTTCAGCTCTTTGGCGATGTCGAGCGTAATGTATTTCTCCTCGACGCCGTTGGCTTCCGCGCCGGGATCGCGCCCGCCGTGGCCCGGATCAAGGACGATGATGTATTTTCTGTGCCGTTTGAAGACGCCCGGCGCGGGGTTTTGTTCCGTTCCCGGATTGGCGGCGCGGATGCTGTTGTCCTGACTGGAGGCGTAGCTGTCGCCGTTGTTGTCCGCGGCAGGGGTTGTGTTTGCGGGCGGCGCGAGGTCGCGGGTGCCGGTGACGGTGTTCTTCTCGGCCGCAAAGGTCGCGGTCGTGGCGCGGTCGATGTCGATGACCAGACGGTTTTTCATGCCGGCGTGGGCGGGCAGGTTATAAAGGTCCCTGATAACGGCGGGATGCTTGAGGTCGAAGATGATGCGCGTCAGGCCGTCGTCGAGCGTGCCGCTGCGGTAGGAGGCGATGGCGTCGTTCGGCTCGACGAAGCGCGAGCGGTACGTCCGCCAGCGCACCGGCGGCAGGTCGAGCACCAGCCGGTAAGGGCGGTCGAGCAAAAAGGCGCGGTATTTCGTTTTATGGTTGATGTCGAGGACGATGCGGGTGTCGTTGCCGGTGAAGCCGAAGCGGATGCTGCTGATCTCCAAACGCGAGGACGTGGCGGCATAAAGCGTGACGGGCAGGACGAGCAGGGATATTATTGTTATAAAAAATAGATAGCTCTTACGCACGCACCCTGTCCCTATTTCTTGAGCTGCCTTTTCAGTATAGATACAAAACCCTTACATCTTCAAGGGTTACGCATATTTGGGGATAGTTTATTCATATATGCGTAAATTTAGATTGAGAGAATCTGAAGGCGCAGTTATAGTGAGGGCGCGACAAAGAGCGTCTTAATTAAAAAAAGAACTGATTATGTATAATCAAGGCGCTCCGGTCAACGAATTTTGAGGTTGGCCTGTTTTCTATACCTCCTGCCGCTACGGCAGTGAAACAGGCCCGGTGATGACGAATTGGCTACGATAGCTGCGTTAGATTTCTTTTTTGTAACGCGCCCGATGACTGTAACGAGTGGACGGACAGCCGGTTTTTAAACACCGCCAGCCTTGAGAAGAACAAAGATGCGCCGCATTTTCCCCGATTGTCGCTCAAGGGAGGCAGGCAGCATCGGTGAAGGATATAAAATGACGAAGCGTATGCTGATTGACGCAACCCACCCTGAAGAGACGCGGGTGGCCGTCGTCTCCGGCAACAAGCTTGAGGAATACGATTTCGAGACGGTCGTCCGCAAGCAACTCAAAAGCAACATTTATCTGGTCAAGGTGTCGCGGGTCGAGCCCTCTTTGCAGGCCTGCTTTGTGGACTTCGGCGGCAACCGCCACGGCTTCCTGCCGTTTCCTGAAATTCA
Source organism: Pseudomonadota bacterium (assembly GCA_021849295.1). Classification (GTDB taxonomy): domain Bacteria; phylum Pseudomonadota; class Alphaproteobacteria; order Micavibrionales; family UBA2020; genus PALSA-926. Next base: position 101,953 of record JAJZTA010000005.1, read on the forward strand.
TCCCGACTATTACCGCATACCCATCGCCGACCGCGAGGCGCTGATCGCCGAGGAGCGGGCGCTGGCCGCCGAACAGGCCGCGCGCGAGGACGCCGAGGACGAGGCGGAACTTGCCGCCTCCGGCGAGAGCCTCGACGACGAACCTTTCGAGTTCGTCGAGGATGAAACCGGCATAGAATCCGAAATCGTCGACAGCGAAGTCATCGAAACCGGCGCCGGGGCCGAGGTCGAAGCTGAAGATGAAAGCGAAGACGAAGAGGAAACCGAAAACGGCGGCCATATCGTCGCGGCGGCCGTAGAGACGGACGTCATGGTCGACGATGCCATCGTTGATGTAACCGAGGTCGAAGTCGCGGAAGAAGCGGCCGACGAACACGACGAAGACGATGCCGAAGAAGATCATGAAGCGGAAGCGTACACCGCCGAAGAACATGATCACGATCATGACGACGAGCATGCGGAACACAAGGACGAAGACGTCGACATCGTCGGCGGCGACGTCGTCGAGCCGCCCGTCTACCGCTCCAGCATCAAGCGCAAATACAAAATTCAGGAAGTGATCAAGCGCAACCAGATCATGCTGATCCAGATCAGCAAGGAAGAGCGCGGCAACAAGGGCGCGGCGGTGACGACCTACATTTCCCTACCCGGACGCTATTGCGTTCTGATGCCCAACAGCCCGCGCGGCGGCGGCGTGTCGCGCAAAGTGTCCAACGCCAAGGACCGCCAGCGCCTCAAGAAAATCCTGCACGAGCTCAATGTGCCGGAAGGCATGTCGGTGATCCTGCGTACGGCGGGCGTCGCCCGCTCGACTGCCGAAATCAAGCGCGACCTCGACTACCTGCTGCGCCTGTGGGACCAGATCCGCGAATGCACGCTGAAATCCTCCGCGCCCGCGCTGATCTACGAAGAGGGCAACCTCATCAAACGCTCGATCCGCGACCTTTACAAGCGCGATATCGATGAAGTCTATGTCGCGGGCGAAGAAGCCTACAAGGGCGCGCGCGAGTTCATGGAACTGCTGATGCCGTCGCACATCGACCGCGTCCATCTTTACAACGACGAAACGATGCCCTTGTTCTTCCGCTATCAGGTGGAAAGCCAGATCGACGCCATCCACAACCCGACGGTGCATCTGAAATCCGGCGGCTATATCGTCATCAACCCGACGGAGGCGCTGGTCTCGATCGACGTCAACTCGGGGCGCGCCACCAAAGGCCGCCATATCGAGGAAACCGCGCTCAAAACCAACCTCGAGGCTGCCGAGGAAATCGCGCGGCAGCTCCGTTTGCGCGACCAGGGCGGGCTTGTGGTCATCGACTTCATCGACATGGAGGAAAACCGCAATAACCGCGCGCTCGAGCGCAAGATGCGCGAATGCATGCAGAGCGACCGCGCCCGCATCCAGATCGGCCGCATCTCGGCCTTCGGCCTGCTGGAACTTTCGCGCCAGAGGCTGCATCCGAGCCTCGTCGAGACGAATTTCGAAACGTGCAAGCACTGCGCCGGCACCGGCCTTGTCCGCACCATCGAGACGACCGGCGTGATCGTGCTGCGCGCGATCGAGGAAGAGGGCCTGCGCGGCCGCGCCTCCGAGCTCAAGGTGAGCGTGCCGACAGAAGTCGCGCTCTATATCTTCAACAACAAGCGCGAGCATCTCCACAACATCGAGAAGCGCTACAATCTGCGCGTCCGGCTCGAGGCCGACGACGAGCTGATCAAGCCCGACTACAAAATCGACATCCTGCGCGCGGTGGGCTATGTGCCCGCAGAACGTTCGCGCGGGCAGGTCGCGCCTATTTCAAGCGTGGACATGTCCGATCTTCCGCCACTCGAGGAGACGGATGGCATAACGGAGGACACTGCGCCGGAAGACTCTTCGTCCGATGATGAAAACGGCGGCAACGGCAGGCGTTCCCACCGCGGACGCGGCGACAGGGAAGGCGGCAGCAGGGACGGGGGCGATGGCGAAAGCCGCCGCCGTCGCGGCCGCCGCGGCGGCCGCAACCGTGGCCGCAGGCGCGGCAGGGAAGGTTCGCACGGCAGGCAAAACAATAATGGCGGCACGGAAGCGTCCCAGCAGGAGGGCGGCGACTCTGCCTCCGGACAAGTGACGGAATCCGTCCGTGACCATGCGCCGGAAGAACGCCGTGTCCTGCCCGATCCAGCCAATGCGCCGCAGCCCGAAACCTCCACGGACCAGCCGCAGCGCAAGGGCTGGTGGAAACGCCTGACGGACGCATCCTGAGCGGTTTTGCTTGCAAAGTGTTCTTTCCGGAAAACTGGCAACGGCGGGGCAGGGTATAATTGTCTTAAAATCTCGACAATGGTTTCAAATCTGCTATAAAAAACTTCAAACCTAAGTGCTGGAGACGTGGCCGAGTGGCTGAAGGCGACGGTTTGCTAAACCGTTATACGGGGTAAACCCGTATCGAGGGTTCGAATCCCTCCGTCTCCGCCATGTTTCTGTTTCTGGAAGTCCCCAGAAGTCCCATACGTTTAAAAATACCTTGTAAAATAAGCATTAAATGTCCTAATCTGTGCTTAGGAGTTTTCCCGTGCCTTTCTACAGCCCAAAAAAATGGGGGTATAATGTGGGGTATAAATTCCTCATATAATACATAAATAAGGAATTATACCCCCAATGTCTTTAACAGACTCCGCCTGCAAGAACGCCAAGCCTGTTGAGAAAGCTTATAAGAAGGCCGATTCTCAAGGGCTATATCTCCATGTCATGCCCAATGGAGCGCGTTATTGGCGGCTAAAATACCGCTTCATGGGCAAGGAAAAGACGCTGGCGCTGGGGGTATATCCCGAAACAACGCTGGCCGAAGCCCGTGAAAAGCGGGACGCCGCCCGTAAATTACTGGCCGCAGGCATAGACCCATCCCTTGAAAAGCAGAAACAAAAGCAGCTTGCCGCTATCAGCGCCGAAACGACCTTTGAAGCCGTTGCCTGTGAATGGCACGCTCTGAATACGGAGAAATGGTCAAAGAACTATGCCGCCGACATATTGCACCGCATGGAAGCTGATGTATTCCCCGCGCTGGGCGCGGTTTCAATCAGCACCATAACAGCCCCCCAGCTTTTGGCCGTCATGAAACAGGTTGAAAAGCGAGGGGCGTTGGAAATTACCCGCCGCCTTTTGCAGACATGCAGTCAGGTATTCCGTTATGCCATCGTCACGGGCCGGATGGACAGGAACCCCGCCGCCGACCTGAAAGGCGCGTTGAAGCCGCCGAAAAAAGAACATTATGCGGCGCTGGAAGCCAAAGACCTGCCGGAATTTATACAGGCGCTTGAACGGAACGATGCCCGCCTGTACCAGTACACGCGCCACGCCATAAAGCTGATGATGCTGACATTCGTCCGTACAAGCGAACTGATTAATGCAAGCTGGGAAGAATTTGATTTTGAGGCGAAGCAGTGGAATATCCCAGCCGAGCGCATGAAAATGAGAAAGCCTCATATCGTGCCGCTTTCGCGGCAGGCGCTGGAAGTGCTGGAAGCCCAAAAGGAACTGACCGGAAAATGGCAATGGGTATTCCCCAATCAGGTGCGCCCTATCAAATCCATGAGCAACAATACAATCCTCAAGGCGCTTGAGCGCATGGGCTACAAGGGCCGTATGACGGGCCACGGCTTCCGCGCTCTTGCCATGTCCACGATCAAGGAACAACTGCATTACAGGCATGAAGTCGTTGACCGCCAACTTGCCCACGCGCAGCGCAACAGCGTTGACGCCGCCTATGACCGCGCAAAATTCCTCGGTGAGCGCAAAAAGATGATGCAGGACTGGGCCGATTATCTTGATGCCGTGGCCTCGCAGGGCAAGGTTATTGTAGCGAACTTTAGCAGGGCTTAACTTCCACGCGTAATTTATCATAAAAAACAATGCGATGACTCGCATTTCAGGCATGAATCCGGTAAAAATAACCCTTCAAAATCTAAAAAGCGGAAATCATGCCGATTCTCGACTGGCTGGACAGGGACAAAGACGTAAAGGTGGCGGACGGCGTGCCGTATCGCCTGCTGGAAGCCGTGCCGGAATTGTCGCACGGCGACGCCGACAGCCAGAACATGCTCATACAGGGCGACAACCTTGAAGCCCTGAAAGCCCTGCTTCCGTATTATGCGGGCAAGGTGAAATGTATTTTTATCGACCCGCCCTATAACACCCGCAGCGCCTTCGAGCATTACGACGACAACCTTGAGCATTCAAAATGGCTCTCCATGATGTATCCCCGCCTTGAGCTTTTGCGCGAGCTGCTGGCGGAGGATGGGAGCATATGGGTAACGATTGATGACAATGAGGCGCATTACCTGAAAGTCATCATGGATGAGATTTTTGGGCGGAAGAATTTTATTTCAAACAGCGTTTGGCAAAAAAAATACGCACCCTCCAATGACGCCAAGACTCTTAGTGAAGATCATGACCATATTTTAGTTTATGGCAGAAATAAATCTTCATGGATACCCAATCGGCTGCCGAGAAACGAAGAATCAAATAAGGTGTATAAAAATCCCGATAATGATCCGAGGGGGGCATGGCAGTCCGATAATTATAAATGTAACAAAAATGCAAAAGAGCGGCCAAATTTATATTACGCCATTGTGCAGCCGAATACAGGCGAAGAAATATGGCCGCTAAAAACCGCTGTATGGAGATATAACGAAGAAACCCATAAACGACACATTGAAGAAAATCTTATATGGTGGGGAAAGGATGGAAAAAACAATACACCCCGTTATAAGCGCTTCTTGACGGATGTAGATGATAATTCATCGCATCAATCCGTTTGGCTCTATCAGGATGTAGGGCATAACCAAGAGGCTAAAAGGGAAGTACTAAAATTAGACCCTAAATCTCCTTTCACGACGCCAAAACCAGAACGCCTATTGCAAAGAATAATCCATATAGCATCGAACGATGGTGATATTGTTCTTGACTCTTTCCTTGGCTCCGGCACAACCGCCGCAGTCGCGCACAAGATGGGGCGGCAATATATCGGGATTGAAATGGGCGATCATGCGGAAACGCATTGCGCGCCGCGCCTGAAAAAAGTCATTGAGGGCGAGCAAGGCGGCATTTCCGAAGCTGTCGGCTGGAAGGGCGGCGGCGGCTTCCGCTTTTACCGTCTTGGTGCGGAAGTATTCGACACGGACGGCAATATCAATCCGAAAATCCGTTTTGCGCACCTCGCCGCGCATATCTGGTTTTGCGAGACAAAAACTGCACTGATGCAAAAGAAAAAATCCCCGCTGCTGGGCGTCCACAACGGCACGGCTTATTACCTTTTATACAACGGCATTCTGGGCGACAAAACCGTGAACGGCGGCAACGTTCTGACAGGCAAAGTACTGAAAGACCTGCCAAAACATAACGGGCCAAAAGTCATTTACGGCGAAACCTGCCGCCTTGGAGCCGAGCGCCTGAAAAAAGAAAAAATCATATTCAAACAAACCCCTTATGACGTGAAGGCACGGTAGATGAAACATGCCTTGACAACACCCACCCCCCTTGAGTCACGCTTATATAAAACGACTCGAAAGGAAAGATGACATGGATAAGAAATCGATGGATGAGCAGGTCAATAAAGAACTTGAAGAACTTTGCCCACGCGGTACACGCGGCGGCCAAGAAAATCAAGTGCGAGCTGCATACTCCGCGCAAAGAAAGCACGACCTGAGCAATGACCCTCATTTTCCCAAAGAAGAATCCTATAAGAAAGCCGTTAACGCCATACAAAAATAATGACATTACAGCTTAAAAATTATCAGCAAACGGCACTGGATGCCTTGCAACAGTACCTTGAGGCCGCACGCTTCAAAGGCGCAAAAGCAGCATACGAAGCTATGCCCAAGGCAGGCGTGCCGGATGATGTGCATTACAAGCCTATGCAGGAAATGGAGCAAACGCCTTTTGTTTGCTTACGCCTACCGACTGGCGGCGGCAAAACGCTTCTTTCCGCGCACACCGTCAAAATCGCGGCGGACGCCTACCTTGAAACGGAATATCCGCTTGTCCTCTGGCTTGTGCCGACCAATACCATTCGCACGCAAACGCTAGAAACGCTGAAAAATCCCGATCATCCTAACAATCAGGCTTTATCCAAGGCCTTTGACGGGAAATTCATGGTTTTCGACATTGCGGACTTTGAGCAAATCCGTCCGCATGACCTGAAATCCAAAGCCTGCATCGTCCTTGGCACTATCCAGACGTTGCGCGTCGAAAGCACGGACGGACGCAAGGTTTATGCGCATAATGAAAATCTTGAACCGCATTTCACAAGCGTTTCGGGCTTGGCAGGGCTTGAACCAAGGGATGACGATGCAAACAAAATCAAGTTTTCATTCCGCAACCTGCTTTATCTGCACCGTCCGCTTGTGATTGTGGATGAAGCGCATAATGCTTCCAGTGATCTAAGCTATGAAGTCATGCGGCGCGTCAATGCGGCCTGCATCATCGAATACACGGCGACCCCCGCCAAGGACAGCAATATCCTGCACAATGTTTCCGCTTCCGAACTCAAGGCGCAAGAAATGATTAAACTGCCGATCATCTTGAGCGAGCATAAAACATGGCAGGAAGCCGTCAAGGACGCCATTATCAACCGCGCACGGCTGGCAAAAATCGCCAATGACGACGGCCAATATATCCGGCCCATCGTGCTGTTTCAGGCGGAAAAGAAAAATCAGGACGTGACCAAGGATATTTTGCTCGATCATCTTGTCGAGCAGGAAAAAATAGACCGGAAGCGTATTGCCGTTGTCACAGGCGATCAAAAAGAACTGGACGGCATCAACCTGTTTGACCCGTCATGCCCGATTGATTTTGTCATTACCATCGAAGCCTTGAAAGAGGGCTGGGATTGTTCATTCGCTTATGTTTTCTGTTCCGTTGCCAATGTGAAATCGTCAAAGGACGTTGAGCAAATTTTGGGCCGCGTGCTGCGGATGCCATACGCTACGCGCCGCGATAATGAAGAACTTAACCGCGCCTACGCGCATGTATCTTCCACAAGCTGGCCCCATGCCGTGACCCTGCTGCATGACCGCCTCGTGGACATGGGCTTTGAAAAGCAGGAAGCGGATGCCTTTATCGAGAAAAGGCCGGAACTGCCCTTGCAGGGCGGCGCGGGCCCGCTATTTGAAGAACCCCCGCCGCTTGTGCTGGAAGTGCAGGATTTTGACGTTTCCGCGCTCACGCCGGAGGAAAAATCCGCCGTTAATGTCGTGAAAACGGATAACGGCTGCAAGCTGACCATTTCCAAGCCGCTGGGCGTGGACACCATTGATAAAATAAAGAAAGCCGTGCCGAAGGCGGACAAGGAAAATGTCGCTACGGAATTGACGGTTTTTAAAACGCAATGGGAAAAATATCTTTCTCCGGCGCAAAAAGGCGCTGTTTTCAAAGTGCCGCAACTCTGCCTATGGCAGGACGACGAGCTTGTGCTGGCCGAAAAAGACCTGTTCCTTGACGCGCATGGCTGGGACTTGCTGGACGGCAAGTCATATCCGGCGGAACTTGGCGAGGATGTTTTTAGAATTTCCGAGCAGGGCAAAAAATTCCGGATAGATATTAATGCCGGAAAGCTACAAGAGGAACTGATAGGCGAAACAGATGAATTGCGCCTGCAACTTGTCGATACCGGATGGACGGAACTGGCATTGAGCCGCTGGCTTAACCAGAGGCTGAAAAATCCCAGCGTCAAATACGAAACCCTGCTGGAATTTTTGCGCCGCAATGTCGCCTATCTGGTGGAAAAACGCAATATCCCCATGCCGACGCTGGTTTATCACCGCTACGTGCTGGAGAAAATCCTAGCCGAGAGGCTCAAGGACTATTGCAAGAAGGCGTATAAGGCAGGCTATCAGGAAGCGCTTTTCGGTAAAAATTCCACCGTAGAAACAAGCTTTGAAGCCGACTTTGCTTTTGACGGACGCGATTATCCGGCGCGGTGGTACTATGCGGGTTATCCTTATACCTTCCAAAAGCACTTCTATGCGCAAATCGGGGAACTCGATAACAAAGGCGAGGAATTTGATTGCGCCAAAGCGCTTGACCAGCAAAAGGCCGTCAAATACTGGGTGCGGAATATCAGCCAAAGCCCGCTTTCGTTCTGGCTGCCTACGTCAACGGATAAATTTTATCCTGATTTTGTTGCGGAACTGGAAGATGGACGCATTCTTGTTGTCGAATACAAAGGCGGCGATCGTATCAGCTCGGATGACAGCAAGGAAAAGTTAAATCTGGGGCAACGCTGGGAAGAAAAGAGTGGCGGCAAGGCGCTTTTCCTCATGGCGGAGAAGTTTTCAGGCGGCAAAGACGTTAATCAGCAGATCGAGAACAAGATAAAGTGACATGAGCGTGGCAGAACTTTCAGAAGCGACGATATTATGGAAGCGCGGGGTGAGCCTGTATCAGGCTATTTTTCATTTTGCGCCGCCAAAATGGAAAGAAGAATATGATTTTCTATGCCGTGAAAGGCAGGCCGCATCCGACAGTATGGCTCAACGTATGGAGGCTTTACCGTCTAAAATCAAAAGCGGGGTAGAGGATAGTTTTGCGAGCAGGCTTGCGGAGGCTTTGCAGATATTTAATCCGCAAGTTGACGCAATGCAGAAAGTTTCACGCCACATCAAAAAGATGGAAGATGCGATAGTTAGGAATATTCTTGCTGAAAAAATTATCGCTACGGGTTTTTCCCTGCCTCGTGGCCCAGCGGACCCGCCGCATATTGTCCCTGTCGATATTTGGACGGGGAAAGTGGACTGGGATAAGTCAATAGTTAAAGGGCACGGGCTACATTTTGAATCTGTGCGCCTTGTGTATAGAGATACGACGAAGGTCATTGAACATCAAAAATTACGGCCTGTAGTGGGGACAGTCGGCAGACGATCAAACAAAGAGGCTATCATGGAAGCCTTTGACTATCTTAAAGGCCAAGGGCTTATAGATTTTGAAAAGCCTATGGCTCATTTTTATGAGCCAATAAAAAATTATCTTGCGTCCAAATATCCCGACCGTGCGGGCCAATACAAAAATATGGACGAAGAGCCGATTAGGAAGGCGATTAGACCGTTTTTCCGCAAAAACCCGCAAAAAACCGATTTATAGGGTAGTTTTCCCGATTTATAGGGCAATTAATAGGTTTTTTTTCTTGTGAAGATACTCATGGATGCACAAGCGCATCCCTGATGCACATCCCGTGCTTCAGAACACACGGAAGGAAAAACTATGACTCAAGCTCTATCAATCGCTGAATTTTGCAAACAGCACAGTATAAGCCGCAACCTGTTTTACGCCCTGAAGAAACAAGGCCTTGCCCCGAAAACAATCCATGTCGGCAAACGCCGCCTGATTTCCACGGAAGCGGCGGCAGAGTGGCGCAAACAAATGGAAAATCAATCCAATGGGGGCGCTTGATATGCACGATGCAGCAATGAGATATGCCCGCAGGGGCAGGGCTATTTTTCCGCTGCGGCCCGCCGGAAAGACCCCCTTAACGGCGCATGGCCTTAATGATGCCACGGTTGACCCTGCCCAGATAACGACATGGTGGCGGAAATGGCCCGATGCAAATATCGGTCTTGTCACTGGCGTTAGAAATTCGTTCTGGGTTTTGGACATTGACGGTATGGACGGCGAAAGCTCTTTGAGAAAGCTGGAAGCGGCACACGGTGCTTTGCCGCAGACCGTTGAGGTCATCACGGGCGGCGGGGGCAGGCACTTGTATTTTAAATATCCCCCGCAGGGAAAAATCCTTAATAGCGCCGGAAGGCTAGGGGCTTGTCTGGACATTCGCGGTAACGGCGGGTATGTCGTTGCCCCGCCATCAATCCATGAAACGGGACGGCGCTATGAATTTTCAGTGGATAGCCATGACCAGCTTTTAGACGCGCCTGCATGGTTAATCAGTCTTTTGCGGCAGCCGGAAACACATGGGAAGCCTTCTAACATTGAAGGGCGCTCTTTTGTTAAGGAAGTTGTTAAGGGCAACAGGAACGATGCCTTGGCGCGTTTGGCAGGGAAATTGTTAAGGGATGGGGTTAACCCCGTCCTTGCTCTAGAGCTTTGTCAGGCATGGAATGAGGCGCGGTGCAAGCCGCCTTTAGAGCAGGCCGAAGTCATGCGCACCGTTAACAGCATAGCAGGTCTAGAGCTGGCCCGCAGGGAGGGAAATCATGAATATAAATGATACAGCTAAAAGCACACCGTTATGGTTTCCATTAATAGGATTTATTAATCCGGTAACGGCTCTAATGCTCGGTGTAGCGGGTTTCGTAACTTATAAAATGGTTAAGCAGTCTAAAAAACAGTCTAGACAAGAACCGCCGCTATTAACCGTTGAGAACGGTAGACCGGAACCGTTGGATAACTTAAATCAAACGGTTGAAAGTACCGTTAATGAACCGTTGGAAACGGCTATTGAAAGCTCTAACGGGGCTACAAAGCAGGAGATCATACGGCAGGCCATGTCCGAACTGGGGAAAAGAAGCGCCGAGGCGCGGGCAAAAAAACGCATGGAAAATAACTCTTAACCCTATAGGTGACATCATGGAAAATATTCAAAAACTTGAGGCGCTTCAGAATTGCGCGGAAAAGCCACGGCTGCTTATGCGGGAGATTGCCCCCGCGCATCCGTTTCCGGCAGAGGCGTTAGGCAACGTCCTTGAAAAGGCCGCCCGTGCCATTCAGGACAAGATACAAGCGCCATTGGCATTATGCGGGCAGTCTGTTCTCGCCGTTACGACGCTGGCGGCGCAGGCGCATTGTGACATTGAGCTGCCGACGGGGCAGGTCAAGCCCGTCAGCAATAATTTTGTGAGCATTGCCGCGAGCGGGGAGAGAAAATCCGCCTGTGACACGGAGGCACTATGGCCCATCCGCAAACACGAAGCAAAACAACGCCGCGCCTATGATGACAAAATGCTGGCCTATGCAAATGAAAAATCGGCATGGGATGCTAAACGGAAAGACAATGAAAAGAATTTAAAAAATGATCGGGCCGAACTTAAGAAGGCGCTCGATGACATGGGCCGCCCGCCCGCGCCGCCACTTGACCCGATGATGACATGCCCAGAGCCGACCTTTGAGGGGTTATGCCGTCTTTTAACGGAGAGTGCGCCCAGCGTGGGAATTTTTTCAGCGGAGGGCGGGCAATTCATAGGCGGTCATGGCATGTCAGACGAAAACAAGCTGCGCACGACAACGGGACTTTCTTCATTGTGGGACGGCGAGGCATTGAGGCGTGTCAGGGCAGGGGATGGTATTCAGATGCTTGCCGGAAAGCGCTGCACAATCCACCTCATGACCCAGCCCGATATAGCCGCAATCATGCTGAACGATGCTCTGCTTGTTGAGCAGGGCCTGATTTCACGTTTTCTTATCACCGCGCCTGATAGCACGGCGGGGACGCGCTTCTGGCGTGAAGCCGCGCCGGAAAGCGACTGGCATATCAAGGAATATGGGGCAAAAATCCTTTCCATTCTAGAAATGCCCATGTCTTTAGCGCCGGACAAGAGAAACGAATTGATGCCAAGGCCATTGCCCCTTTCGCCCGAAGCAAAAAAACGCTGGATTGGCTTTGTAAACGATATTGAAGCGAAAATAAAATCCGGAGGGGAGCTGGAACCCGTGCGTGGGCTTGCCAACAAAATGCCCGAACACGCCACGCGCTTGGCGGCGGTTTTGAATTTCTTTGAAAACCCGTCTATCGGGGAAATTGATGCCATGAGCATGGAAGCGGGGGTTGTTTTGGCAGAACATTACCTTGCCGAGGCGCTACGCTTAAACGGCATGTCGAAAATAAGCCAAGACTTGCGCCTAGCTCAAAAGCTGCTGGACTGGCTGCAAAGACGGACCGCCCCGCTCGTTTCCTTGCCGGACATATACCAGCGTGGCCTAAATGCCATCCGCGATAGCCGGACGGCCCTCAAAACCGTCACCATTCTTGAGGAACATGGCTGGCTTGTAAAAATGGACGGACCGCACATCGTTTCCGGCGAGCGCCGCCGTGATGTATGGCAGATCATAAAATAAAATCTGGCTGATGCCGCCATCTAAAGCGGCTAAAGCCGCTAAACTTTAGCCACTTTAGCTGTTTTAGCGGCATATAGCGGCATATAGCGGCATTTTGGCGCTATCCTAGCCCTATGATAACGGCATATGGGGGTATAAATGGGGGTATGTTTTTAGTTTGTAATGGCGATTTCCTTGTAATATAAAGCGCTTATGGCGCTAAAGCTAATCCCTCCGTCCCATTATAAAAGCCCCCTTTGCGGGGCTTTTTATATGGCGCAGGAGGAGCGGGCGAGAAACGATAGGTTCGGCAATTTTCGCGTGCAAGCAAGCCTTGAAAAGGTACCGGCTCCGTCCTGAAAATTGCGACTTGCTCGCGCGGCAAATAATCCTTCCGTCTTCGCCGCCATCTCTTTCAGAGACATCCGATATCGTTTAAAATGTTACGCGAAAATGCCTGCGGAATTGTCGTTCCGGGCAGATTCCGGCTTGGAAACAGGTAGGGAAGGCGGAGAGTTTATATACCCTTACGCGCAAGGAGGATGTAATGCACATTGCCATGACACCTATTGAAGATGCCTTCGTCTTTCGCGCCGCCATGGCAAATAACCGCCTGATCGTCGGCGCTCTGGGGTTTTCGGCGTTTCTCGCGCTCCAGATGGAAAAAAATCCCCTGCGGCTGGCGGGCATGTTTGCCGGAGCGGCCGTTTTTTTCGCCGGGCTGGTGGCGGCCCGCTACGCCGGCACATCGCCTGCGGCATCGCTTTTGGCGGTTGTCATCGCCATCATTGCCAGCGCCATTGTGGCGGCATGGCCGGGCGATGCAAAAAAGCCCGAACGTATTATATACGCCTGTGTCGTCATGGTGGGCTGTCTTGCGTTGACGAATTTTCTTGCCTTCCAGAACTGGGGTTATACCGGCACGAACAGGGCGCCGCCGGCGACGCGTTTCACCGCGATTAACTACAACGACATGTTTCATTATTTCCTCGGCACGAAATACGCGTCCGAGTTGTCCTATACCCGCTTGTACGTATGCTTTGCGGCGGTGGGAAAAGACCTTGGATATCTGGATGCGGGCCAGCAGGCCCGCGATCTGCAAACAAACAAGATGGTGACGGTCGGCAGTTTGCTGCGGCATAGAGCCGAATGCAGGGCGCATTTCACTTCAAAACAGTGGCAGAGTTTCAAGGCTGACGCGGCAACCTTTCTGCGGGCGGCGGTGGGGCGGCCGGGGGTCAGGTATCTGACGGACTTCGGATATAATGCCACGCCGTTCTGGGAGATTCTCAACCGGCCGTTTGTCGCCTGGACGAAAGCGACGCCGGCAAACCTCGGGGCGCTTGCCATGATCGACGGCGTTTTGTTCCTTGTCTGCACCGCTTTTCTCGTGTGGGCATTCGGCTCGCAGGCGGCCGCTTTGGTGTTGCTGACGTGGGGCGTGGGCGTGATGTGGGTTATGAACCACGTCGGAATCCCATGTTCCTTCGGCCGTTTTTGGTGGTTCACGGCGCTGACGGCGGCGGTTTGCCTGGCCGAGCGGCATTTTTACCGCTCGGCGGGCGTGGCGTTGGCCGCTTCTACGGCGCTGTGCGCTTTTCCGGGCGTTTTTCTTTTTTGGCCGGCGCTTGTCGCGGCAAGACAGCTCTTGCGGCGGCAGGCCCTTTCCGCCGAAATCAGACAATTGCTTGCCGGTGCTCTGGGCGGGGGGCTCGTGTTCGGACTCCTGTCCATGATCGGTGTGGCGAACCCGATCCATCAATATATTGCATTCGTGCGCAATTCGACGCGGATAATGGCAGGCTTCATAGTCAATAATTTGGGATTGCAGCCACTGTTGCATACGGCCCCCGATTCCGTCATCTGGGTTCTCCCCGCAACGGGGCTGTTCTGGCTGGTCTATGCGACATGCCGCAAACTCCCGCTGGTGCCCGCGCTGCTGCTTTTCGGGCTCTTTAGCGCGTTTATTCTATTGCCGATGGCAAACTATTATTACGTGGCTCTGGCTCTGCTGGCGCCCTTCATGTTGTCGCGGTCCGGCTCATCGGCCGGCGCCGATTTGCCGGTTTACGCCGTCTTCGTGTTTCTCGGAAACATCGTGTTTATCACGGATCCGTTTCATGAGATGTTTATTTATCGGGCCTCTTCGTTTTTACTGGCCGCTTTCCTGTGTTACTTCGCGGTCCGGTGGTATCGCATGAACAGTCCTGTGCCCGCGCCCTCTACGCCATAATAAAAATGCCCCGTAAGGGGCATTTTTATTAACCGGCCTTCAACCTATCGCAGCGGCGTGAACAGGATCACGGCGCGCAGCTGCGTTATCGTGACATGGTCCTTATCGACCATGCCGTTCAGACCCTGTATGCGCAGCATGGCCTTGATGCCGTCCGTCTGCGCGCGCAAAACCATCATCTGAGCCATGTCGTCCGGAACGGCGGTAATGTTCCGCTGATAAAGTTCCTTCGCCAGCGGCTGCAGGTCGAAGACGGCCTTTTTGCCGTCCGCCATCCGCAGCGTAAAATCGCCCTTGGTCAATTCAAGCGTGACTGTTTGCGCAGTTTGGCCGTCTTCCTTGTAGACGAGTTTCCGCAGCGTGTTTTCGCCGCAGGCGCAATACAGGGGCTGCATATACACGACATATTCGTAAGGCGCGGCCTTTATCAGATTCCCCTCCGAAGGCGCGGGGAGATAGGCGTTGAAGTCGGTGTTCGGTGCAGGCGGGCCAAAGCCGTAGGTATAGGGTATGCCCCACGCCTTCATGATCATTTTCACGTTGTCGCTGCCATAGGAGCCGTAATCGCATACGAGGTCGAAGGCGCAAAAGCCGTCGTGCGCGCCGTTCTTTTTCAGCTTGAGGTGAAAGGGCGCCGTCCATGCGTCGATTTTTCCCAGAGCGTGGTGGTTGTAGAGATAGTCCATGACGGAGCTGACGCTTTTTCTGGTCGCGAAGGAGACCTGCACCGGCGCCTTTTGCACCTGCCCGTTCTTGCCGATTACGCCCGCCTTTGCGAGCATGCCGCCGAGACGCCCGACCTGACTGGAAACGGACAGCGAATAGGCGCCCCACGGCCCGCCCGAGGCCAGCAGCAGCAAAAGGGCGAGCAGCATCGGAATATGTCTGATATGCGCGCGGGAGTGCCGCAGCGTATAAAGCGCCGTCAGCCCCGCGAACCACAGCCAGGCGATGACCAGCGCGTAACGCTCCTCGGTCAGTCCGTACTGGTGCACGCGCGTGTAGATGCCGAGGGCGAGCAGAAAAACGGGCACGATCAGGATATAAAAGAAATATTTGTAAAATTCCCGCAAGGGCTGCGTGCCCGTTTCGCGGATGGGGTAGACGCCAAGGCAGGTCAGAATGCCGAGCGTGCCGAAGCCCGAAACCATATAGGCGAGGTTGCCGCGCGGCAGTTCCCAGTGCAGACCGATCTTGCCGAGATAGGCGTAGAGGATGAACATGTAGGTGAAGGCCAGCGGCACGGTGAGATAGTTGGCGATGAAATAGATGCCCTTGTGATAGGAGCATTCCCGCTTTTCAAAGTCGAATTTGTCCGCCCACTGCGCCAGCACGAAAATCGGCAGGAGAAAAAACCACCCAGCCGTCCAGAAATCCGTGTAAATATTGTCGGATATGCCGTGCAGCTCGAAAAGATATTTGATGCTCGCCAGCGCCGCGCACAGTCCGAGCGAAAAGACGAGCGCGGAAATGGCGCCCATCACGACCGTCAAAACGTTGAGATAGTTGTAGTACCAGACCGAATCCTCCGTGGCGGCGCGGCCGATATAGGGCGCGAATGTCAGCGACAAGGCCAGCGCCGCCGTGACATAGAGCGATGTGGGGTAGGTATATTCCGGCCCCCACGCCCCGAGGGCGATCAGGCCGCAGCCGCCGAGCAAGAGAGCGGCATTTTTGCCGCGCGCCAGTCCCTTGCTTTCAGAGAATATCTGCGCCGCCGCGGAAAAAACGATCCCCTGCATCAGAAAGAGCGTCAGCCTGCCCGTCTGTTCGTCGGAAAGTATTTTGACGGCGTGCGTGTGCAGGACGGTGAGGATAAAAAGCAAGAAAACGAAAACGGTCGACAGGGGAAATCTTTAAAAGTCGTGCCGCACCACCTGCGCCAGTTCTTCAAAACGGAATCTTTTTATCAAAGCTGCAACAGACATGCGGCGCTCCCGAAGCCATATATTTTGAAATAGTATAGCTATTAAATTGTTGCCTCGTCACTGATAGTAACCGCAGTCTGTTTGCGGGGACAATTGGGCTTCTATTTTAACAGGATGTGTGGCAATTTCGATAAGAGCGCCGGAGGGCCATGATAATCGGGGCTTTGTTCCCGCGCGAAAAAGATATAAGTTGATAACACAGGCATTATCTTTGTCTGGCGCATTTCAATAGATGTTCGGTTTTGACTATGAATTTCAGCAGGATGACAGGGATGCCTTATTTCAAGCCTCGTATTATAGGATCTTTCTTGTGTGTTTTTACGCAGGTGATGTGTTTCGCCACCGGGGCAAAGGCGGCTTCCGGCACGGTACCCTTTGCTCCGCCGCCGATTGTGAATGACTTGAGAAATTTGCTGATAGCATCTCGCGTGGCATATCCGCAGCAACTTCAGACCGGCGACAATGGCGATACTCTTTACTGGTCGAAAAACAACATTGACGGATCAGCGCGCGAACTGGAGATATCCCCCGGCGAAAGCCTGACAAACGCGGCGCGGTCGTATCTTGAGCAGGCGTCTTTCTCCTGCCAGGGGCAGTTTGCCGAAAAGGTGGGGCAGCCCCGCCAGACGGAAAACATGACGGTCCTCAAGGCCGATACGGCCTGCGTCGATAACGCGAACAACCCGGCGACATCGGCGCTTTTTGTGCTTCACAACGGACAGCTTGGAGTTATTGAGCAGCAAGGCACGGTGAGCCAGTTGTCTGCCGTCATGGCGGACAGGGATGCCCTTATATCCGCCGCCGGTCCTGCGGCCGTTAGCCTTTCACCTCTTGCAGAGCAACCGTCCGTAGAGCAACCGTCCGTAGAACAGCCGCCTGCAGCACAGCCGGTTGCGCTGGCAAGCGCGGCGCCCGTCGAGGCCGCACCCCCGCCAAGTCCGCAGATTGTCGCGGATCCGCCAGTCCCCGTACAACAGTCTGTGGCGCAGCCTGAAACAGCGGTACAGCCGAAAGCTGCGGTACAGCAGCCTGAAACAGCGGTTGCCGCACCCCCGCCGC
Source organism: Pseudomonadota bacterium (assembly GCA_021849295.1). Lineage (GTDB taxonomy): Bacteria > Pseudomonadota > Alphaproteobacteria > Micavibrionales > UBA2020 > PALSA-926. The sequence continues at coordinate 119,198 of JAJZTA010000005.1, forward strand.
CACCGCAAGGGAATTCCGCAGAGAAAACGACAGGGTGGGCGACGGCCAAGACAACGCTGTCTTCTTTCTTTACGGAATCTTCGCAAAAAGGTCTTACCACAACACCGGGCCTCACGCTTGGTCTCCAGATATCCAGATACAAATACAGGGAGCAGACGGGCAGCGCCGATCCTTTTGTAAACCTCGTCAGCTATCCGGTGGGGCTTGTGGCGGCTTATACCACGAAGCCACTGCCGTCATTTTACAACACCTATCTTCGGCTGGCGGGTAGGTTTGCTTTTGGGCCGGCCCATTACAGCAGCGCGAGCGGCACTGCCTCAGGGATGACAAACAATATCTGGGAGATCCGCGGGCTGATCGGGAAAGATTTTCCCTACGGCGACGTTGATTTTTCTCCTTATACGGGTTACGCGGTGCGCTACCTCTATAACGATGCCCGCGGACTGACCAGTCTTGGCGCCTCCGGATATCGCCGGCAAAGCGTCTACCAGTATATTCCGCTCGGACTTACATCGCGTCTCGGACTCACCGACGAGGCGCGTCTGGCGCTGAACACAGAATACGATCTTTTAACGGCGGGAACGCAGGAGTCGTACCTCTCTGATGTTAATCCGGCATGGGGGAATGTCGTCAATCACCAGAGACATGGCTTCGGGTTTAGAGGCAGTATCATGTTTCAGATGCACGGATGGTCGGCAGGGCCTTGGTTTGACTATTGGCACATCAAAGACTCAGATGTGCTGCCCATTCCGGGGGATCCGGGAATGGGCCTGATGGAGCCGGATAACAAGACGACCGAGCTTGGCATTAAAATCACGAAGACAATGTAGAACGGCCTTTATTTCCATGACCCGCCGAGCGCTTTGTAGAGGCCGACGGTGGCAGTGAAGCGGCCGAGTTCGGCGGTGAGCAGGTTGTCCTTCGCCGCATAGAGGCTGCGCTGCGCGATGAGCAGCGTCGGATAGTCGATCGCGCCCGCCTTGAACTGCTTTTGGGCGAGATTATAGGCTTTGCTCGCGGAGCGCACCGCGCTTGCGTATGATTTTTCGGTTTTCCGCGCGCTTTTGATGCCGGCGAGCGCGTCTTCCGTCTCCTGAAAGGCGGTCAGGACGGTTTTGAGGTAATCGGCGGCGAGTTCCTTTTCCCGCGCGCGGCTCTTGGCGAGGCCCGCTTCGAGGCTGCCGCCCTTGAACAAGGGCGTCGAGAGCGCGGATGTCAGCGCCAGTGACGCGGTCGCGGGACTGAAGAGCGGCGAAACGGCGATGCCCGGCGCGAGCCCGATATTGACGCTGGGGAAAAAGGCGGCGCGCGCGACGCCGATGTCGGCGTTGGCGGCGATCAGGTCTTCTTCGGCCTGGCGGACGTCGGGGCGGCGCTCCAGCAACGTCGAGGGCTGCCTCGGCGCGATTTCAGGGATATGCAGGCTGCTCAGGCTGTCGGCTTTGACCTGAAAGGTCTGCGGCGGCTCGCCGACCAGCACGGCGAGCCCGTCGAGCGCGACGGCATAGCTGTCCTGCAGCGTGGCGATCGCGGCGTTGGCGTTGGCGACTTCCGTCTTTTGCTGCTCGACTTCGAGGGCCGAGGAGGCGCCCGCCTTGAAGCGCAGCTCGATCAGGCGGAGCGTTTTTTGCAGGCTGTTGCGCGTGCTCTCGGCGACGGAAAGACGTCCGCGCAAGGTCAGCACGTTGGCATAGGCGTCGGCGACGCTGGCCGCCGTGGCCAGCGCGATTGTTCTTCTGGCAAAGACGCTGCTTTGCACGCTCGCCTTGGCGGAGGCTTCGGCGGCGCGGTTGGCGCCGAACAGGTCAAGCTCGTAACTCACGCTCATGCTGCCGTTCGCGGCGGAAAGATGCTTGGTGTCCTGTCCGGCGGTCTTGCTCGGAGTTGCGGAAATATTTCCCGAGAGGCCGGCTTGCGGAAACAGGGCGGCGGCGGCGATCGCTTCGTCCGCGCGCGCCTGACGGATGCGGGCCGCGGCGGCGGCGATGTCGAGGTTCTGCGCCAGCGCCTTCTTTTCCAGCCCTTCGAGTTCGGGGCTGTTGAAACGCCGCCACCAGTGCGCAAGGTCCGCCGCTTGCGCTTCTTGCGCGCCGCGCCATGCTGGTGTTTGTACCGCCGGACGATGATAAAGGGGGATGAAGGAACACCCCGCGAGGATCAAGACGCTCAAAAGGGAAAGGGCTTTTTTCATGGCGTTACTCCGTTGACAGCGCGCGCACGGGGTCGAGCCGCGCCGCCTTGCGGGCGGGAAGATAGCCGAAAACGACGCCCGTGGCAAAAGCGCTGGCGAAAGCCAGAACGGCCGGCCCGACGGAAAAGATGGCGCGGAGGCCCAGCATCTCTGCCGTCCATCCCGCCGCGACGCCGAGCAGCACGCCCAGCACGCCGCCGACCGCGCAGACGACGACGGCCTCGATGTTGAACTGCAGAAGGATGTCGCGCATGCGCGCGCCCGCCGCCATGCGGATGCCGATCTCCCGCGTGCGCTCCGTCACGCTGACCAGCATGATGTTCATGACCCCGATTCCGCCGACGACAAGCGAAATCGCCGCGATCGTGCCGAGCATGATGGTGAGCGTGTTTTGCGCCTCGGTCGCCATGTTGATGAAGGACTGCATGTTGCGGATGTGAAAATCCTCGATGCGGTGGCGCGACAAAAGAAGCCGGGTGACGGCGTTTTGCGTCGCGTCGATGTTGTTAAGATCGTCGACCTTGATGATCATGTTGTTGAGGTAGTTCTGGCCGAACAGGCGGATCAGTCCCGTCAGCACGGGCACGAAGACGGTGTCGTCCTGATCGCCGCCGAAGGCCGAGGCGCCCTTGGACGTCATGACGCCGATCACCTCGAACGGCACGTTCTTGATGAGAATGAAGCGCCCGACGGGGTCTTCGCCGCCGGGAAAGAGAATGCCCTTGACCGTCTGTCCCAGCACGGCGACGGCGGTGCGCCGCCGCATGTCGTTCTCGTTGAAAAACGTGCCCTCGGCCACCGGCCAGTCGCGCACGACGGGCAGAGCGGGGCCGACGCCCTGAATCAGCGTCGCGTCGTCGAGATTGCCGTAGCGCACGGTTTCGCGCCCGCTGCGCATCGGCAGAACGTAAGCGACGCCGGTGACCGCGGCGACGGCTTTGGCGTCGTCCGGCGTCAGCGTCGCCGTCGCGTCGGCGCCGTGCACGTTCCCCGCGCCGGGCTGCACATAGAGCAGGTTGGTGCCCATGGCGTGGATCTGGTCGAGCACCTTTTGCTTGCTGCCCGCGCCGATGGCCAGCATCGCCACGACCGAGGCGACGCCGATGACGATGCCGAGCAGGGTGAGCGCGGTGCGAAAGAGATTGACGCGCAGCGCGCGCAAGGCCATGCCGACGGCCTCGCTGACGCTGGACAGAAAACCGATCGTGCCATGGGTGACGGGCTTGATCTCCGGCAGCGCGCCCGCCGCTTCCGGTTTTTCCTCGCGGATGATTTTCCCGTCCGAGATGTGGATAATGCGCCCCGCGTTCAGGGCGATGCTTTTGTCGTGGGTGATGAGGATGATGGTGCGCCCCTCGGCGTTGAGCTGCTTGAGCAGCGCCATGACTTCATCGCCGCTTTTGCTGTCGAGCGCGCCGGTCGGCTCGTCGGCGAGGATGACGGGCGGGTCGTTCATCAGCGCGCGGGCGATGGCGACGCGCTGCTGCTGCCCGCCGGAGAGTTGCGGCGGCTTGTGGTGCATGCGGTCGCCCAGCCCCAGTTTTTCAAGCAAACCACGCGCCCGCGCGATGCGCTCCGACCGCGCCGCGCCCGCGTAAACGGCGGGAATTTCGGCGTTGTCGAGCGCGGTGACGGTGGGGAGCAGGTTGTAGCGCTGGAAGATGAAGCCGAAGGTCTTGCAGCGCAGTTCGGCCAGCTCGTCGCTGTCGAGGGTAGAGACGTCCCGCCCGCGCACGGCATAGCGCCCCGCGCTGGCGCGGTCGAGGCAGCCCATGATGTTCATCAGCGTCGATTTGCCGGAGCCGGACTGCCCCATCACCGCCACGAATTCCCCGGGATAAATATCGAGGGAAACGTCGTCGAGCACCTTGATCTGCTGCTCGCCGCTCGGGAAAGTCCGGCCGATGCCGGAGAGGCTCAGAAGCGGCCCTTCCGCCGTCATTACAACCGCGGCCCGAAGCGGAAATGACCGCCTGCTTTTTCAGTCTCTCCCGCCGCCGCGCCGGACAGGATGATTTTGTCTCCGGCGACAAGCCCTTCGGTCACCTCCGCGTCCGTCCGGTTCATCAGGCCGACGTGGATGACGCGTTTTTGCGGCCTGCCGTCGTCGCCGAGAACGCTGACAAGGTAGGCGTCGCCTTTGGCGTTGTCCGCATCCGGCTGGCGGTGCGTGAGTACGGCAACCGGAACCAGCGGCACGTTTTCGGCCTTGCCGATGGTGAAGAAGACCTGCGTGTCCATGCCGGTCATGAGCAGGCGGCCCTTGTTCGGCGAGTCGATGAGAACGTCGTAGAGGACGACGTCGTTGACGATCTCCGGCGTCGGCAGGATCTGCCGCACCTTGCCCGGCCATGTGCGGTCCATCTGCCCCATCGTCATGAAGGTGGCGGGCATGCCTTTCTTAATGCTCATGACGTCGGCCTCCGCCACCTGCGCGCGGACGGTCATGACGTCGAGGTTGGCGATGCGCAGGATGGTCGGCGCCGTCTGGCTGGCGTTGACCGTCTGCCCTTGGCGCATCGGAATGTCGACGACCGTGCCGGACATCGGCGCGCGGATCTTGGTGTAGGCGAGGTTGGTCTGGTCGCCGTCGAGGGTCGCTTGCGTTTCGGCGATCTGCGCCTTGAAGGCGGCGATGTTGGCCCTGGCGACGTTCAGCGCGGCCTTGCTTTGCTGATAGAGGTCGCGGCTGACGGCGCTCGATTTGACCAGTTGCGCGTTGCGGTCGTATTGCTGCTGCGCGAGGACGAGACTGGCGCCGGCTTGCGCCAGCTGCGCCTGCAGCGTTTTGATGTGCGCTTCGTCCGCTGCGACCTTGGTCTGGTAGATGCGCGGGTCGATCTCGACGAGCAGCTCGCCCTTGGTCACCTCGTCGCCGAAATCGACGTGGATTTTCTGGATCTGCCCCGACACCTGCGTGCCGACGTCGACGTATTCCTTGGCTTCCAGCTTACCTTGCGCCGTCACTTCTTCTTTGATGTCGCCGTTGGCGATGGTGTAAAAGCGCGCGGCGGCCTTTTCGGCGGCGGCCTTCTCGTTGGACGTGAAAGCGTTATAGGCTTTCCATCCGCCGAAAGCGGCGAGCGCCAGCAAGATCATAGCGATAAATGCGCGACCGGATTTGCTCATGACGAACCTGTTTTTGATGTCCGTAAATCTATCATATCTTCGGAGAAAAGCACGCCCCTTTTATAAAGGTGCCTGTTTTTGTCCTGTTGCGGTTTTGACGCGCATCAAGCACTTATTTACCGGAAGACCTGCTTTCAGCAAATCCGCGGCAAAAGCTCGCCGGAAGGCATGTCGAGGATGCGTCGCCCGCCGATTGCGGTTGCGAGCGTGACGCGGCCTTTGCTGCCTTGCGTAACCGTGCCGATGCGGGCGGCGTTTTTCTGCGGGGTGTGGCGGTTCATGATTTCGAGGGCGAGTGGCGCGTCCTCAGCCGAGACAAAGGCGACGAACCGGCCCTCGTTGGCGACATGCAAGGGGTCGAGGCCTAGAATCTCGCAGGCGCTTTTCACCGCCGGATCGACGGGAATGGTCGCATCGTCAATATCGATCTGCAATTTTGCCGCGCTTGCAATCTCGTTCAGCACCGCCGCAAGACCGCCGCGCGTCGCGTCGCGCAGGCAGCGCACGCGCACGCCCGCCGCGAGCAGCTCCTGCACCGTTTCCGAGAGCTGCATGGTGTCGCTCTTGATGTCGCTTTCAAAGTTCAGATTTTCGCGGCGCGCCATCACGGCCATGCCGTGCCGCCCGATATCGCCGTTGAGCAGCACCGCGTCGCCCGCCTTCACCTGATCGGGCGCGATGGAAAAACCGTGTTCGATCACGCCGATGCCGGCGGTGTTGATGAACAGCCCGTCGCCGTGCCCGCGTTCGACGACTTTGGTGTCGCCGGTGACGATTTTGACGCCCGCCGCGCCCGCCGCCGCGCGCATGGCTTGCGTCACGCGCCACAGCGTTTCCATCTCCAGCCCTTCTTCAAGGATAAAGGAGGCGCTTAAATAAAGCGGTTTCGCCCCCGCCATGGCGAGATCGTTGACCGTGCCGTTGACGGCGAGTGTGCCGATGTCGCCGCCGGAGAAGAACAAGGGCCGCACCACATATGAGTCCGTCGTCATGGCCAATTTGGATTGCGGAATGTCCAGCACGGCGGCGTCATGCGCGTCGGTATTGCCGAAAGCGGCATGAAACATTTTTTCGATCAGTTGCTGCATCAGCCGTCCGCCGCCGCCGTGCGCCAGCAGCACGCGCGGATACTGCGCGAGCGGCAGCGGGCAGGTCATGTCAAAATCTCTTTGTTCCGTCACGCGGCTTCGCCTTTCCTGTAACGGTAATAGGCGGCGCAGGCGCCTTCGCCCGAGACCATCGTCGCGCCCAAGGGATGTTCCGGCGTGCAGGTCTTGCCGAAGGCGGGGCATTGGGCGGGCTTCTTTTGCCCGAGCAGGACGAGGCCGCTGATGCATTCCGTCGGCTCTTCGCGGGCGGCATGCGCGATATCAAAGCGTTTTTCCGCGTCGAACGCGGCATATTCCGCCGTCAGTCCCCAGCCGCTTTGCGGGATTTCGCCGATGCCGCGCCACTTACGGGGAATGACGCGGAAGACTTTCGAGATCAGCTCTTGCGCGGGCATATTGCCGCTTTCTTGCACGGCGCGGCTATACTGGTTTTCGACCGCGGCGCGGCCTTTTTCCAGCTGGCGGATGCACATATAGAGCCCCTGCAGAATATCCAGCGGCTCAAAGCCGGTGACGACGACCGGCACTTTGTATTTTTGCACGATCGGCGCGTATTCTTTATATCCCATCACGGTGCAGACATGCCCTGCGGCCAAGAAACCCTGCACCTTGTTTTGCGGCGATGAAAGGATGGATTCCATCGCTGGCGGCACCAGCACATGCGAGACCAGAACGGAAAAATTTTGCACCCCTTCGGTTTTCGCCAGATGCACGGCCATGGCGTTGGCGGGGGCGGTGGTCTCGAAGCCGACGGCGAAGAACACCACCTGCTTTTCGGGGTTTTTGCGCGCCATCGCGACGGCATCGAGCGGCGAATAAACGATGCGCACATCTCCGCCCGCCGCGCGGACGGACAGGAGGTCACTCTTTGTACCGGGCACGCGGAGCATGTCGCCGAAAGAGCAGAAAATCACCTCCGGCAGCGCGGCGATGACGATAGCCTTGTCGACCATCTCGACCGGCGTGACGCAGACGGGGCAGCCGGGGCCGTGGACGAGGTTGATTTTTTCCGGCAATAAATCCTCTATGCCGAAGCGTACGATGGCATGCGTCTGCCCGCCGCAGACTTCCATGATCGTCCACGGTTTTGTGGTGATGTCGCCGATCGCAGCGGCGTATTTTCGCGCGGTATCGGCATCGCGGTATTCATCCAGATACTTCATCAATCTCCTCCAGATAGCCGAAGATGCGCCGCGCCTCGGTTTCATTCACCTTGCTGATGGCGATGCCGGCGTGCACCAGAACGTAATCGCCGACGGCGGCATCGGGGATAAAGGCGAGGCTCGCGCTTTTCTTCACCGTGCCGAACAGGATTGTACCCGTGCGTGCCAAATCCTCGCCCGCGATATCGACAATTTCTCCCGGAACGGCAAGGCACATGTCAGCTACTCCTTAACACGGCGAGAATTTGCCCCGCGGCGATCCCGCCGTCGTTCGGCGGCAGTTTGTGGTGCCAGAATGGCATAAAGCCCGCACGCTTCAATTTTTTGATACTTTTTTCCAGCAACTGTTTGTTCTGGAAGCAGCCGCCGGTCAACAGCACCTTTTCTTCGCCGACCTGCCGCGCGATATCGACGATAATCTCCGAAAGGGTATTGTGAAACCGCGCCGCGGCCTTATCGGAATTTTTCAGGATTGCTCGCAACATTGGCCGCCAGTCGATCACGCCGCCGTTGATCACATAAGGGTAGGATTGATCACACGGCTCTTTCTCGGCCGCATATTCTAGCGCCATGGCGGCCTCGCCCTCGAAGGTGTTTTGACCGCACAATCCGAGAAGCGCGGCCACGGCGTCGAACAGCCGTCCGGCGCTCGATGTCGGCGGGCAGTTTATCTTCTTCTCCAAAGCCTGCAGCAGGAGCGTTTTTTCAGGAGCGGAAAAGGGCAAATCCGCATCGGTGTTGCCAAGGGCATAAAGTACGCCGAGCGCGCAGCGGCGCGGCTCGTGCACGGCCTGTTCGCCGCCGGGCAGCGGGAAAGGATCAAAGTAAAAGGCGCGTTCGTATCCGGTTTCCGAGATTTTCAAAAACTCGCCGCCCCAGATGGTGCCGTCATCGCCATAGCCCGTGCCGTCCCACGTCACGGCGAGGCAGGGCGCTTCAAGGTCATTGTCCACCATGCAGGCGAGTGCGTGGGCGTAATGGTGCTGTACGGAAACGGGCTTTCCGCCGCGCATCGCTGCCGTGCGCGACGAGGCATAATCCGGATGTTTGTCGCAGGCGGTGATTTCGGGCGTCACGCGATAAAGACGGCATAAATCGTCAATAACCTGATAGTGCGCGTCCAAAGACAGCGCCGTTTCAAGATCGCCGATATGCGGGCCGAGCATCAGTTTGCCCTCCACCATCAGCGCGGCGGCGTTTTTGAGGTGTCCGCCCGTTGCGAGTACGGGATTTTCCGCCTCCCGTTTCATGATGAGCGGCATCGGTGCATAGCCGCGCGCACGGCGGAGCACGGTTTCATCCTCCGCCATCACGCGCACGATGGAATCGTCCGCGCGGCGGGCGATGGGGCGGTTGTGAACGAGGAATAAATCCGCGATACCGCCCAGGCGCGCCAAAGCCTCGTGTTCGTCAGTGCAAATCGGTTCGTCCGCGCGGTTGCCGCTGGTGGCGATGACGGGAAAGCCGAGTTCCCGCATCAGCAGCACATGCAGCGGCGTATAGGGCAGCATCACGCCGAGGCTGGGGCTGCGCGGCGCGACCTGCGCGGAAATATTCCCGTCCGCCCTGCGTTCCAGCAGGACAATGGGCGATTGCGCGGATGTCAACAATGTCGCTTCTTTTTCGCTTATTTCGCAGTCTTTTTCCGCATCTTCCAGAGAAGGATACATCACCGCAAAAGGCTTCGCGGGGCGGTGTTTGCGTGCGCGTAACAGCTGGACTGCTTCGTCGTTGCGCGCATCGGCGATCAGGTGAAATCCGCCAAGCCCCTTGAGCGCGATAATTTTTCCGGCGCGGATGGCATCTGCAGCGTTTTGCAAGGCGTCTTCTTTTCCTGAGAGAATATTTCCGGCTGCGTCCCACAATTCGATTTGTGGCCCGCAGGCGGGGCAGGCGACGGGCTGGGCGTGAAAGCGGCGGTCGCGCGGGTCTTCGTATTCGGCGCGGCAGTCATCGCACATAATGAAGTCTTTCATCGTCGTCGCGGGCCGGTCATAGGGCAGTTTCTCGATGATCGTATAGCGCGGACCGCAATGCGTGCAGTTGATGAAGGGATAACGAAAGCGGCGGTCTTGCGGGTCGTTCATCTCGGCAAGGCAGTCGGCGCAGAGCGCAAGGTCTGGCAGGATGGAGGCGGAAACGGCGTCGCCCGCCGCGCTGGCGACGATTTCAAATTTCGTTTCGCCCAGCGCGTCGATGGCCAGCTCCTGCACGCGGTCGATGACGGCGTTGGGCGGTTTTTCGGCTTCGAGGCGGGGGCGGAAAAGCGCCAGTTGCTCGCCCGAGCCTTCCGCCTCGATCACCACGCCCTGCGGCGTGTTGTTGACCCAGCCGGCAAGGTTGCAGTCGTGCGCCAGTTTATAGACGAACGGGCGAAAGCCGACGCCCTGCACGGCGCCGTTGACGATAAAGCGGCGGCGCTCCGTTGCGCTATGCGGCGACTTCGATACTTTCAAGCAACACATCCTGCGCGTTGGGGTGATGGATGTCGTCGGACATCGTGATGTCGAGCTTCGCGTCCGCGGCACTGGTGCCTTGCGACGATTCCTCGAAATGCTCGGTGAAATGCTCGGGCGTCATGTGCGAGAGCGCGCCGAGAGTGACCTTGACCGAAATAACCTTTGAAGGACCCGCGAGATCGGCGATCTTCTTCATCAAATCGGCCATCAATGAATGTTCATGCATGTTTTTTCTCCTGTGTTTCCGCGCGAATGGATGCGGCGACGGTTTCGGTGGCGTTTTGCACCTCCGGAGATATCCCGTCGCCGACCGCAAGGTTTTTCCCTTCTATGCCGTAAAAAACGAGGGCGGGCGGCAGTTTGCCGAGCGCGCGCGCCAGCTCGACGGCCTCGACGATGCCGAAGGAATGGGTGGAGGTTTGCGTGAAAGCCCCCGGCAGGCCTTCTTTTTGCAGGTCGAGCCGAAAAATTTCCCCGGCAGCCGCGCCGGACGATACGGCGTCGACGAGGATTACGCGGTCGTGCCCCTGCATTGCGTCGATAAGAGAGGCCGGTTCGCCGTCATGTTCCAGTGTTGCAAAATCCGCTTTCAGAAGGTCCATAACCCGCAATCCCGCCGCGTCGTCGCCGCGGTGCCGGTTGCCGATGCCGATGATAAAAGCTGTTTTCATGTGCGGTCCACCGTAAGTTTCAAAAAATGCGCCGAGCAGGAGATACAGGGGTCGTAATTGCGGATCGCCTGCTCCGCGTGCCACTGCAGCTTGTCGTCCGGCAGATCGATATATTGCGGCACGAACTGCCAGAGGTCGTCTTCGATCATCTTCTGGTTCTGCGAGGTCGGCGGGACGATGTTGGCGTCTTCGATCTCGCCTTTGTCGCTGATTTTATAGCGGTGATAGAGCAGCCCGCGCGGCGCTTCGGTGGCGGCATAGCCGGTCCCCGCCTTTACAGCGGCCTCGACAAACGGCGCCTCTGGCACCTCGTAATCTTCAATGATGCGTAAGGCCTCCTCGCAGGCGTAAAGCACCTCAATCGATCTCACGGCGATGCTCTTGAAGGGGTTGCGGCAGACCTTGCCGAGACCAACGCCCTTCGCCGTATCCTGAATATGCTGCGGCAGACGGTCGAAGTTCAGCGCATAACGCGCCATCGGCCCGACGTGATAGGCCTTTTTCCCGTCTTTCAAAACGCAGTGCAGCGCGGTCGAATGTTCCACATGCTGCTCTTCGAAATAATCCTCGTATTGCGCCGCCGCGATATCCAGCCCGTGGCTGGACACAAGCCGCCCTTCGTTGAACGGATATTCTTGCGGATGCTGCAGGGCGACAAAAATATAATCCTGCGTGAAGTCGGGAAAGTCGAAGCCGGAAACCCAGCGCACCGTTTCCATCGCCGCGTCGCGGGCCTTTTTGAGCGGAGAGACGAGCGTTTGCAGTTCTTTCTTGGTTGGCACGCGGTAAAACCCTCCGACGCGGACGTTGATGGGGTGGATTTCGCGCCCGCCAAGCAGGGTCATGATCTCGCCGCCGACTTTTTTGAGTTGCAGACCGCGCTCGACCGCCGCGCCGTGGTCTTTCGCCATATGCACGGCGCTCGGGTAGCCGAGAAAGTCCGGTGCGTGGAGCATGTAGATGTGCAGCGTGTGGCTGGAAATCCATTCGCCGCAATAAAGCAGGCGGCGCAGGGCGCGCAGCTGGCCTTCCACCTTCAGCCCGAGCGCGTTTTCCATCGCGTGCACGGCGCTCATCTGGTAGGCGACGGGGCAGATGCCGCAGATGCGCGCGGTGATGTCCGGCGCTTCGGTGTAGGCGCGGTCGCGCAGCAGGCCTTCAAAAAAACGCGGCGGCTCGAAGATTTTGAGTTTCACGTCGGTGAGCTTGCCATTATCGATTTTAAGGTGCATCGCGCCTTCGCCCTCGACGCGGGCGAGGTAGTCGACCTTGATGGTGCGGGTTTTTTCACTCATGACGTTCGCTTTCTTTCTTGAACGCCGGCGCGTCGGCGTTGAAGGTGCGGAACAGGCGCAGCATATCTTCTTCGCTGATCATCTCGTTGCCGCGCAGCCATCGGGCGAGGCTTTCGGTGTTGGGCGTTTCCTTCGGCCCGTAGCAGCCGTAGCAGCCGCGGTTGTAGGCGGGGCAGATCGCGCCGCAGCCGGCATGCGTCACGGGCCCGAGGCAGGCTATGCCGTGGCTGACGGTGACGCAGGGCGTGCCGCGCCGCTTGCATTCGATGCAGACGCTGTAGGACGGGATGTCCGGTTTGCGCTTGTGCAGAAAGGAATTGATGACTTCGAGCAGCTGCTTTTTGTTGATCGGGCAGCCGTGCAGCTCGTAATCGACATGCACATGCGCGGCGATCGGCGTGGAGGTCTCCAGCGTGTCGATATATTCCGGATGCGCGTAGACAATGCTTATAAAGTCCTTCACGTCCTTGAAATTGCGCAAGGCCTGAATACCGCCCGCCGTGGCGCAGGCGCCGATGGTGACGAGATATTTCGATTGCGCGCGCACCTCGACGATGCGCTCGCGGTCGTGCGGCGTGGTGATCGAGCCCTCCACCAAAGAGAGATCATAAGGCCCCTCGACCACGGCGCGCGAGGCCTCGCGGAAATTGGCGATGTCGATTTCGCCCGCCAAGCTGAGCAATTCGTCCTCGCAGTCGAGCAGACTGAGCTGGCAGCCGTCGCAGGAGGCGAATTTCCACACGGCGAGTTTTGGCTTTGTCATGCTACACCTCCTTGATGTCGAGCAGGCGCTCGACCACCTTGTCGTACGCGAAGACGGGGCCGTCCTTGCAGATGAAGTCCGGCCCGAACTGGCAGCGCCCGCACTGGCCGATGGCGCATTTCATGTTGCGCTCCATGGAGATGTGGACGTGCTGCGGCGGGATGCCGAGTTCGAGCATCTTGTCCGCCGAGAGATTGATCATGATCTCCGGTCCGCAAATCATGACGGAGGTATTGTCCTTGTCAATCTCCAGATTTTTCACCAGATCGGTCGTATGGCCGAAGGGGCCGTCCCAGTTGGGCGCGGGGTCGTCGACGATGAGGCGGACGTCTATATGCCGCTTCCAGATTTGCAGTTCCTTGTTAAATAAAAAGGCCTCGGGCTTGCGCGATCCATAGAGCAGGGAGACGCGGCCATAGTCTTTTCTGTTCTGCAGCAGATGGTAAACAACGGGGCGGAGCGGCACGCAACCCAAGCCCCCCGCCATGACGATCACGTCGCGTCCGGCAAGGTCTTCCATCGGCCAGCCGTTGCCGAAGGGGCCGCGCACGCCCAAGGGGTCTCCGGGTTCGAGCGCGCACAAGGCCGCCGTCACGCCGCCGACGTCGCGGATGGTGAAGGTGAGACTGTGCTTCAGCGACGGGTCGCTGTTGATCGAGATCGGCACCTCGCCGTAGCCGAAAGCGTAGAGCATGAAAAACTGTCCCGGCTTGTAAAGACAAAGATGGCTGCTGTCGACGGGGCGGACGGCGAGTAGCGTGCAGTCCGGATTGTTTTTGATGTTCTCGACGACGACGAACGGCATCGGCAGCATCGGATCGTTTAGAGCGGGTTCAGTCATTTTTTTCTCCATCGCTCGTGCGGAGGGCTGCCGCTTCCTCGGTGATGTCGATGCCGACGGGGCACCACGCGATGCAGCGCCCGCAGCCGACGCAGCCGGAGGTATCGAACTGGTCGAACCATGTGCTTAATTTATGCGTCATCCACTGGCGGTAGCGCGCTTTTTCCGAGTGGCGCACGCTGCCGCCGCCGTGCAGGTGGGTGAAATCCATGGTGAAGCAGCTGTCCCAGGTCTGCCAGCGTTCGGCATGGTTGCCCGCAAGGTCGGTTGTGTCCTCGACGGTCGAACAAAAGCAGGTCGGGCAGACCATAGTGCAGTTGGCGCAGGTGAGGCAGCGCTCCGCCACGATCTCCCAGCGCGGGTTCTCGTAATTGCGCGAGAGGATGTCTTTGAGACCGGTTGTGTCGAGTTTGCGGCCCATTTCGTTTTTGGCGTTGTCCGTGCAGGCGGCGGCGGATTTCAGGTCGTCTTCGTTCGCGGCGCGGTGAGGGATTTTATCGAGGAGGGCTTTGCCCTGTTCCGTGCCGGTTTCGACGACGAAATAATGGCTGTCGCCGATGATTTCCGTCAGCGCGAGGTCGAAGCCGTCTTCGGCCTTCGGTCCTGTGTTCATCGACATGCAAAAACAGGTTTTGGCCGCCTGGCCGCAATTGACGGCGAGGATAAAGGCCTTTTCCCGCCGCGCTTTGTAGCGCGGGTTGGCGTGGTTTTTGCTCATAAAGACCTTGTCCTGCACGCGGATGGCGTGAATGTCGCAGGCGCGCACGCCGATAAAGGCATATCCGGGCGCATCCGGCGTTTCCGGATGAAAGGCGATGGCATGTCGGGTCTTGTCCGCCGTCCACAGCTTCTCGCGCGGCGGAAAGAGAAACTTCTTCCACGCCTGCGGCCCGACGTTGTAGCCGAACAGCGCCGCGTCGCCGCGCTTTTTCAGGCGGTAGGTTCCGGCCTCCTGTTCGTCGCGCCAGCCGATCGGGAGATCTCCCGCGGTCGAGATGTCGTCATACACAATGACGCCGTTTTGCACCGTCGGCCCGACGAGCGCATAGCCTTCTGCCTTCAGCGCGGCGAAAAGCGCGTCGATGTCTTTGCGGTCGATGCAGGCGGCTGGGGAGTCGGTTTTCTTCATGGCGCAAGTATAGAAAACTATTTGTTAATATTCGCCTTAAAAAAGCGGGTTTTTATGCAATAAAAAAGAGGGTTCCTTTATACCTATAAAGAGCTAGTCCAGTGTCCGGCGGTAGCGCTTCATGGACACAAGCGTGATTACGACCATGAAAACGAACAGCGGCCAGAGGTTCGGCCAGATTTCGACGAGGCCGTTGCCTTTGAGAAGGATGCCGCGGGCAATGCGGATAAAATAGGTGGTGGGCAGGGCGCTGCCGACGATTTGCGCCCACTCCGGCATGCCGCGGAACGGAAACAGGAAGCCCGACAGCAGGATCGCGGGCAGGATGACCATGATCGACATCTGGATCGCCTGCGTCTGGTTTTCGGCACTGGCGGAGAGGGTAAAGCCGAGCGCAAGGTTGCAGGCGATAAAAGCGACCAAAGAGGCGGAGAGCAGCCACAAGCTGCCCAACACCGGCACGTTGAACAAGAGTTCCGCCACAAAGATGATGAAAAAGGATTGTATGTAGCCGATCAGCACATAGGGCAGGATTTTTCCCGCCATCACTTCAAGCGGGTGGACGGGCATGGCGAGCAGGGTTTCCATCGTGCCGCGTTCGCGTTCCCTGGTCATGGCGAGCGCCGTCATCATAACGCCCGTCATGGTCAGGATGACGGCGATCAGTCCCGGCACGATGTTGTAGCGCGTGAAGCCCTCGGGGTTGTAAAGCCGGTGCACGCGCACGTCGACGGGCGAAGGCGTCGCACGCAAATGCGCGAGCGGGCCCGTCAGGTCGTGGCCGAGCGCCCCCGCCGCCGCGCCCTGCACGGCCTCCAGCGCGCTGCCGATGGCGACGGGGTCGGTCGCGTCCGCCTCGATGAGCAGCTCCGGCCTGTGGCCGCGCACGAGGTCGCGGCCGAAATGCTCGGGGATCGTCACCACGAACTGCACCGCGTCCTGTCGCAGCAACAATTCGCCCTGCGCCCTGCTGCGCACGCTGCCGATGATTTTGAAATAGTCCGATTCTTCGAGCGCCGAAACGATGCTGCGCGAAAAGACGCTGTGGTCGCGCACCAGCAGCGCCGTTGGCAGGTGCTTCGGGTCGGTGTTGATGGCATAGCCGAACAGCAGCAGCTGGATGACAGGGATCAGGATGATCATGGCAAAGGTCGTCTTGTCGCGCCTAAGCTGCGTGAACTCCTTGACCATGATCGCGCGCATGCGGCGCAGGGCGGGGAAAAGGCCTGCCATCAGCCGTCTCCCTTCGTTTTGGCCATGTAGTGGATGAAGACGTCCTCCATCGTCGGCGGAATCTCCCGCCACTGGTGGATTTTTTCGGCTTTGTAGGGTGCGATGGCGTTTTCGAGCGCCGCGCCGTCCGTGCCGCTGACGTGCAGGTTGTCGCCGAAGGCCGCGACGGTGTCGACGCCGGAAAGGGGTTTCAGCTTTTCCATCAGCGCGACGAGATCGCCGCCGGTGACCGCCCAGGTCATCAGCCCCGCATGCGCCACGACGTTTGCCGCCGTGCCGCTGGTGATGATATGACCTTCCGACATGAAGATGATCTCGTGGCAGCGCGCGGTTTCGTCCATGTAGTGCGTGCTGACCAGCACGGTGATGCCGTCCGCGGCGAGGTGGTGGATCTCGTCCCAGAACTCGAGGCGCGATTTCGGATCGACGCCGGAGGTCGGCTCGTCGAGCAGCAGCATTTCGGGTTCGTGCAAGGTCGCGGCGGAAAGGGCGAGCCTTTGGCGCCAGCCGCCCGAGAGCGTGCCGACGAGCTGTTCGGCGCGCGCCGTGAGCCCGAGGCGTTCCAGCGCCGTATCGACGCGCTCCTTTGCGCGGTCGAGGCCGAAGATGTCGGCGACGAAGGCGAGGTTCTCGCGGATGCTCAAGTCATCCCAATAGCTGAATTTCTGCGTCATGTAGCCGAGATGGGCTTTGATGGTGGCGGATTCGGTCAGCAGATCGTGTCCGAGGCAGGTGCCGCCGCCGCGGTCGGGCTTGATCAGGCCGCAGAGCATGCGGATGGTCGTCGTTTTGCCGCTGCCGTTCGCGCCGACGAAGCCGTAGATCTTGCCGCGCGGCACTTGCAGGTCGATGCCTTCGACGACGGCCCGCCCGCCGTAGATTTTGGTGAGGCCGGAAACGTCGATGGCCAGCTCCGCCGTCATGGCGCTGCGTCGGGAAAAGTGACGTTGACCGGCAGACCCGGATGCAGCCGCGCATCGAAGCTCTCCGGCTTCGCCTCGATCATGAAGACCAGCTTCTCGCGCGATTCCACGCTGTAGATGACCGGTGGCGTGAATTCCGCCTGACTGGCGATGAAGGTGACGCGTGCGGGCACCGGCGCGCCGCAGCCGTCGCAGGAGACGTCGATTTTTTCGCCGGTATGGATCTGTGGCACCATTTTTTCCGAGACGAAGAAGCGGATCTTGACGTTGGCGGGCGGCAGGAAACTGACGACCGGCGCGCCCGCCGCGACATATTCGCCCTTGCGGTAGTAAACGTCTTCCACGCGTCCGTCCGCGGGCGCGACGGGCTGCGCCTCTTTCAGCAGTTCCTTCGCCTGCACGAGCGCCTGCGCGGCGGCTTCGACGGCGGCGTGCGCCTCCACCAGCATGTCTTCGCGCGCGGGCAGATGCGCCACTTTAAGGCTGGCCGCAAGCTCGTTCACGCGCGCTTTTGCCGCGTCATAGGCGGTCTGAGCCGCGTCTTTCTGCGCTTTGGAGGCGGTGCCGATATGCGCGGTTTTCTCTATGCGCTGCAATTGCGTCGTCGCGTTTTGCAGCGCGGCCTCGGCTTGTGCCTTCTGGTCGAGGATCACGGCGATCTCCGCGGGGCGCTTGCCTTTGGTGAGATCGTCCCAGTGCGCTTTCGCGCCTGCGAGATTCGCTTGCGCCGCCAGTTCGGACGCTTTGAGCTTGGTGAGGTCAAGCGAGAAGAGCGGCGCGCCCGCCTTGACCTCTGTGCCGCGATGCACGTCCATCTCAGCCAGCAGCCCGCCGCTGGTCGGCGCGATGTAAAGATAATCGCCCTCGACATAACCGTTGATTCCGGCCTGCTTCTGGGTGCAGGCGGCGAGCAGGAGGACGAGCAACAGGGGAAATGCTTTTGCCGGAAAACGCATGATGAAATGAAACTCCTGACATCTCTATAGCATAAAACGACTTTTTCGGCGTGGTGAAATAATGGCGAAATAGATCATCACTTGGTCCTTTATATTTTTGTGCAATGCAAAAATATATCGTTATGGCTAACGTAAAGTTATCCCTTTCAATATTGCATAATATGAATGTTTCGTGCTACTTTCGCTGTCTGTTTTAAATTTATATTTTACTCCAAAGAGCAAAGGTGCATTTCATGTCAGCCTCGCAAGCGTCGACCGCCAAAAAACAATCCGTCGCCACGAACAATCTGGAACCGTTCTGGATGCCGTTTTCGGCGAACCGGCAGTTCAAGAAA
This sequence comes from Pseudomonadota bacterium, assembly GCA_021849295.1. Lineage (GTDB taxonomy): Bacteria > Pseudomonadota > Alphaproteobacteria > Micavibrionales > UBA2020 > PALSA-926. Next base: position 137,395 of record JAJZTA010000005.1, read on the forward strand.
CAT
>JAJZTA010000006.1 GCA_021849295.1 Pseudomonadota bacterium
CATTCGTCTCAGAAATGCAGGATAATAAAAAAATTCGCAGTATTTTGCCCCTTAACTGGGAATTTGACCGCGAGACGCTTTATCGATAGAATCTGACACGCACCATATTTTTAAAGACGGGGTGCCGCCCCGCGCGCTTTGCGCACAAATACAAACACAACCGCGATGCCCGCAAAGGCGGTTTATTGACGATCTCTTAACCGCACCATTCAAAAGCCCGCATCTTGCGGGCTTTATCTGTTCTCATCAGGGCCCCTATTCGGTCTGGGTTTCGCGAAGCGTTTCGGCTTCTTTGATCTGTTTTGTTTTAAGGTCCGAAGCTCTGTCCCAATTGTATTGCTTGAGGGTATGGGCTTTCCCTGCCTGAGTTTCCTTCAGGGCGGCAGCGCGCTCTTCCTGCGTCATTTTCAGTTCTGCCGCGATGGCCTCCCATGCGCCCATATCCCTGCCGTCTCTGTCGGCAGACCCGATGGAATATCCGCCGCTCATCCACGACATGGCCTGCTTATGATCCTTGACATCATCCAGCCTTGCCTTGTGCATTCGCTTAAGTTCCGTAGCGTTTTCTTTCTGGGCGGATTTCAATTCCGCCGCCCCCCTTTCTTCCGCCGTCCTCAATTCGGCCGCGCCTTTTTCCTGGGACGTTTTCAGTTCAGTCGCGCCCTTTTCTTCCGCCGCATGCAGTTCGGACGCACCCTTTTTTCTTGACAGCATCCTCTCCAAAACCCCCGTTTCCCTGATCCCTTTCAAGGCTTCCTGCAGACTGGAGATGTCGAATTCCCTTCTTGCAATGGCGAATTCGATCACGTCCCTGAGGCTCTCCGGATTCATTTTGAACTGTTCTCTCGTGATGCAGTCTTCCGCACCGCTCCGCATAACAAGCATCGCAAGGCCGTGATCGTTCTTGCCCGTAAAAATAATGACAGGCGTATCTTTTGAAACGGTCTGTATGCGGCGGAAGACGCCCTCTCCCTCGACGGCGCAAAAGTCGAGCAAAATGACATCAACTTCGTTTTTCTGCAGGAATATCATCGCTTCCGAAGGGGTGTCGTACGCGGTGACGTGAAAGCCGGGCGACACGTGCAGTTGCAAAAACGCCTTGATGTCGGGAGCCTCTGGCATGGAGCCGTTGACCAGCAAAATCTTTATCTCTTTGTTTGCATGCATAGCCGCGTGCGCCCCGTCGTGCGTGCGGCGCGTCTTTTTACCGAGCCCGCCGGACGTGTCGTTATCGGCAAAATATGCCATGATTTTCTCCTTACTGAATGATTGCGTTCAATTATCGAGAGCAATAGCACAGGCTGGCTGCCAGACTCGTTCCGTCTCGCGCTTGCTCTTTCTCAAGAAAATACTGGCTTGATCTTCTTTTTTAACCGGTCCGGGATCGCTCGAACCCTACGTCTATTATATGGAAGAAGCATGAAGATTGTCTGAAGATACGCCGGCAGGCATTTTTTACAAACGCCCGTCTTGCCTTCCCAACCGCAAATTCAGGCGCGTCCAAATCCGGCGCTAACAAACATTCCGCGCGCTGCAGGCCATTGCACCGCGTGTAAAAACCGGAAAACCCTGCAAATACAGCATATTAAAAAAGAGTTATTGCTATTCTACAGCAAACCTGTATGCTGATCCCGTTCGAGATTCTTAAGTTCTGACTTGTTTCTTGCCCTCAAGGCTTTTCCCAAGACATCGCTGCTTTCGAATGTGAAACCGCACAATGGTTGTGCGTCTTTCATGCACGCAAGTGCGTTTTCTTAGTAAATGGAGGCCAATATGGCTCAAGGTACAGTTAAATGGTTCAACGCGCAAAAAGGCTTCGGCTTTATCGCGCCCGACGGCGGCAGCTCGGATGTGTTCGTTCACATCAGCGCTGTTGAAGCGGCAGGCATGCGCAGCCTCAACGAAGGTCAGAAGGTGACTTTTGACGTCGTCGAGGAACGCGGCAAATCCGCGGCTGCGAACCTGAAAGCGGCCTAAGACCTTAAAAGTCAATATAACCCTCGGGCTCTTACGGGTCCGGGGGTTATTTTTTGCCTTGAATCTGTCGGTTTTTCTATGGCATCGCCCGACAACGCGTATAAAATGAAAGCGTTTCGCACGAGGCTCTTTTGAAAAAAAGCATCTCATATTTCATCCCCGGAAAAACCGTCAAGGTCGGCGACCTGATGCAGACGGACTATCAATACAAGCTGACGGCGCGCGCGGGGCGCGACTTCGACAAAGGCTTCAAGCCGCACTTCACGCCGCAGGAGATGCTCGAACACGGCGTGTTCGAAGGCAAATACTGCAACGACTGTCAGGACGAACTCCCCAAAGAGTGGTTCGCCAAAGCCCGTATTTCCGATACCGCCGATCCCGCCTTGAATTATTTTCGCATCAAAAGCCGCCAGCCGCTCTCCGTCTGGCGGGAAAAAGGCTGGATCATCGGCCCCGACCCGCGCGGCTGGTTCCAGTGGTATTGCCGCTACTGGCTGGGCCGCCGCTTGGCCGACGTCGACGCGGCGCAGATCAGGCGCTGGCGCGCCTTCGCCCGCCACGCGGCGCAGGTGCGCATCAACTGCCCCAAGCACTGCCTCACCTGCCGCCCGCGGCAAAGGCAGGCGCTTTTGCAGTGGTCTTACGACCCGTTTATCTAGGCTTGCCCTCTTAATATAAGTATATTATAATATTATTATATACTAAAATAAAAGACGAATCGGAGGCCGGACGATGGACGACAAAAAAGCCAGAAAACTCAAAGGCGCGGTGGGGCTGCTCAAGCAGCTATCGCACCCCGTGCGCCTTTCCATCCTCTGCAACCTCTTGCAAAAAGGCGAGATGAGCGTGGGCGAGATCGTCGCGGCCGAAGCCGGCGCGGTGACGCAATCGCAAATCTCCCAGTTTCTCGGCAAAATGAAGAGCGAGGGGCTGCTCGACAGCCGCAAAGAGGCACAAACGGTGTACTACAAAATAGCCTCTCCCCGCGCGGAAAAAGTTGTAAAAAGCTTGTACAATATCTACTGCGGATGACGACAGGAGTTTACGCATGACCTTCAAGACCTTCATTCTGGCAGCCCTGCTTCTGGCACCGATCACGGCGCAGGCGGCAAACACATTCACCGTCAAACCCGTCACCGTGCCCGACGAAAAAGCCGTCTTCGCCACGGTCGAAAGCGCCAACGTCGTCGCCGCCCGCGCGCGCATCGGCGGCACGATCGCGGAACTCGCCGTCCGCGCCGGAGACGCGGTGGCGCAAGGGCAGATCATCGCCGTCGTCGGCGACAAGAAAATCGCCCTGCAGATCGACGCGCTGAACGCAGAGATCAAAGGCTACGCCGCCACCGCCCAACAGGCGGGCACGGAGCGCGCGCGCCTCGCCAAGCTGGTGCATGAAGGCATCGCCTCCCGCGCCGCGCTGGAACAGGCCGAGAAAAACGCCAGCGTCGCCGCCAGCGCCGAAAGCGCGGCCGAGGCGCAGCGCGACGTGCTGCGCCGCCAGATCGCCGACGGCGAGGTGCACGCGCCCGTCGCGGGGCGCGTCCTCAATGTGCCGGTCACGGCCGAAACCGTGGTCATGCCCGGCGAAGCCATCGCCACCGTCGCCGAGCAGCATTATATATTGCGCCTCGAAGTGCCGGAGCGACATGCGGACTCCATCCACGTCGGCGACACCGTGCGCATGGACGGCAGCGCGGCGGAAGGCAAAATCGTTCTCGTCTACCCGCAGATCAAAAACGGCCGCGTCATCGCCGACGCCGCCGCGCCCGACCTCGGCAATTACTTCGTCGGCCAGCGCGTGCGCGTGCTGATCTCCGTCGGGATGCGCCAGACCATCGTCATCCCGCCGCAGGACGTCACTGCGCGCTTCGGCGTCTACTACGTGCGCCTGCAAATGCCGGACGGAAAAACCGAGGCCGTGCCCGTGCAGCGCGGGCAGCTTTTGCCGCAGGGACGCGAAATCCTCTCCGGCCTGCATGACGGCGACGTTGTGGTGCAGCCATGAGCGAACATGAAAAAACCGGATTGGCGGGCTTTCTCACCCGCGCCACGATCGGCTCGAAGCTGACGCCGCTGATCCTGATCGCCGCCGTCGTCTTCGGCCTGCTCGCGCTCGCCACCATCCCGCGCGAGGAAGAGCCGCAGATCAGCGTGCCGATGGTCGATATCCACGTGAAAGCCGACGGCCTCAAGGCGGCGGACGCGGTGCAGCTCGTCACTGAGCCGCTGGAGCAGATCGTCAAAGGCATCAAGGGCGTCGAGCACGTCTACAGCCAGACTGAGGACAATCGCGTGCTGGTCACGGCGCGCTTCGAGGTCGGCACGCCGGAAGACACGGCGCTTTTGCGCGTGCATGAGAAAATCCGCGCCAACTACGACCGCATCCCCGTCGGCATCCCGCCGCCGCTGATCGTCGGGCGCGGCATCAATGACGTCGCCATCGTCACGCTCACACTCTCTCCCAAACCCGACGCCGCGGGACGCTGGACGGCGGGCGAACTCACCCTGCTAGCGGAAAAACTGAAGGCCGAAGTCGTCAAGGTCAAAGACGTCGGCCTCACCTACCTTTCCGGCGGCGACAAGCCCGAGATCACCGTCGAGCCGGAACCGGAGAAAATGGCGGAATACGGCGTGACCCTGCAGCAGCTCGCCGCACGGCTCAAGGGCGCGAACGCCGAATTTTCCGCCGGCACGGTGCGGCAGGACGGCAAGGCGATGACCGTGATCGCGGGGCAGACGCTGTTCGGCATCCCCGACATCGGCCTGCTGCTCGTCACCACCCGCGACGGGCGGCCCGTCTACGTGAAGGACATCGCCCGCGTCGTCTCCGGCCCAGCGCCGGTGGAGCAGCGCGTCTGGACAATCACCAAAAACAGCAGGGGGACCAAAGACGGCAAGGCATGGAACAAGCCCGTGCCCGCCGTGACGCTCGCCGTCGCCAAGCGCGCGGGCGCCAACGCCGTCGTCGTCGCGGACGATATTCTGCAGCGCGTGCATCTGCTCGAAAAACAGCGTCTCATCCCCGCCGACGTGAACGTCGAAGTCACGCGCAACTACGGGCATAGCGCGAACGAAAAAGCCAACGAGCTGCTGTTCCACCTCGCGCTCGCCACCGTCTCCATCGTTCTGCTCATCGGCTTCGCCATCGGCTGGCGCGAGGCGGCGGTGACTTTCATCATCATCCCCGTCACCATTCTGCTCACGCTTTTCGCCGCCAATCTGATGGGCTACAGCATCAACCGCGTCAGCCTGTTCGCGCTGATCTTCTCCATCGGGATTCTGGTCGACGATGCCATCGTGGTGATCGAGAACATCGCCCGCCACTGGGGCATGCCCGACACGCGCACCAAGGCCGAAGCCGCCATTCATGCGGTCGCGGAGGTCGGCAACCCGACCATCGTCGCGACATTGACGGTCGTCGCCGCGCTGCTCCCCATGCTGTTCGTCTCGGGCATGATGGGGCCTTACATGGCGCCGATCCCCGTCAATGCCACCGCGGCGATGCTGTTCTCGTTCTTCGTCGCCGTGACCATCGCGCCGTGGCTGATGGTCAAAATCGGCAAAAATTCCGAACTTGCGGCGCACGAACACGGCGCGGGCAAACTCGCCGCCCTTTACCGCCGCGTCGCCGCGCCGGTCATCAAAAGCAAAAAATCCGCATGGACGCTGCTGATCGCCGTCGGCATCGCCACACTGTTTTCGATGGGGCTGTTCGCGACGCGCAGCGTGACGGTCAAGCTTTTGCCGTTCGACAACAAGTCGGAGCTTTCCGTCGTCGCCGACCTGCCCGCGGGCGCGACGCTGGAGGACACCGAGCGCACGCTGCTGGAAGCCGAAAAGGTCGCGGGCAAAATCCCCGAAGTCAAATCGATGCAGATCTACGCCGGCACGCCTGCGCCGTTCAATTTCAACGGGCTGGTGCGGCATTATTATCTCCGTCAATCGCCGGAGCTGGGCGAGTTGCAGATCAACCTCACCCCCAAGGCCGACCGCGACCGCGCCAGCCACACCATCGCGCTCGAACTGCGTAAAATGCTCAAAACCGATCCCGACCTCAAAGGCAAACTGCTGAAAGTCGTCGAGGTGCCGCCGGGCCCGCCGGTTCTGGCGACGCTGCTCGCCGAGGTTTACGGCCCGACCGCGAAAATACGCTTCGAGGTCGCGCAGAAACTCAAAAAGATCTTCGCGCAAGTGCCCTACATCACCGACATCGACGATTCCTACGGCCACCCGCGCCCGCAGCTGCACATCGCCATCGATCAGGACAAGCTGGAATATTTCGGCGTGCGCCAGTCGGACGTTTACGACACCATCGACATGCTGATGGGCGGCGTGCCCATCGGCTATTCGCACCGCGGCGCGGGGCACGAGCCCGTCGCCATCGCCATGCGCCTGCCCAAGCGCGACCTCAGCTGGACGCAGCAGCTCGCCGCCACGCCCGTGCCCGCGAACCTGCAGCCGGGCGACAAATCCGTCGTCGAACTCGGCGACGTCGTGCATGTGACCAAGGACAGCGGCTCGCGCGTGATCTTCCGCCACAACGGCCGCTACGTCGATATGGTCACGGCGGCGCTGGCGGGGGAATACGAAGCGCCGGTCTATGCCATGCTCGACGTCGATAAAATCATCGACAAGACGAACTGGGGCGCCTTGCCAAAGCCGGTCATCAAATACCACGGCGCGCCGATGAACGAGTCGCACCCGACGCTGCTCTGGGACGGCGAGTGGGAGATCACCTACGTCACCTTCCGCGACATGGGGATCGCCTTCGCCGTCGCGCTGCTCGGCATCTACGTGCTGGTGGTGGCGCAATTCAAGAGCTTCAAGGTGCCGCTGGTCATCCTCACGCCCGTGCCCTTGACGTTTATAGGCATCATCTTCGGCCACTGGCTGTTCGGCGCGCCCTTCACGGCGACCTCGATGATCGGCTTTATCGCGCTGGCGGGGATTATCGTGAGAAATTCGATTCTATTGGTCGATTTCATCCGCTGCCGCTGCGTCGACGGACGCCCCTTGCGCGACGTGCTGCTGGAGGCGGGCGCGGTGCGTTTTCGCCCCATCCTCTTGACGGCGCTGGCCGCCATGATCGGCGCGGTGACGATCATTTCCGACCCGATCTTCCAGGGACTGGCGATCTCGCTGCTGTTCGGCCTCGCCTCCTCGACCGTTCTCACCGTCATCGTCATCCCCGCGATTTACATCGTATTCCGCGACGACGGCAAACCCCTCACCCCCAACCAAAAGGAGATGCAACCATGAACATCGACAAAGCCGTACTGAGGTTCGCCGGACTGGTGACCTTCATATCCGCAATACTGGCATGGCGCTTCGGCGCGGGCTGGCTGCTCTTGACCGGGTTCGTCGGGCTGAATATGCTACAGTCCTCGTTCACCGGCTTTTGCCCGCTCGCCATCATCCTCAAAAAAATGGGCGTGCAATCCGGCGAAGCGTTCAAATAAACGAAAGAGGCCCATGACCGCACCGCGACCTGACACCGACGATTTCGCGCGCCTTTTCCGCGAAGGCGCCGCGCTGCTCGACGTGCGCGCGCCGGTGGAGTTCGCCAAGGGCTCGTTTCCGTCCGCGGTCAACATGCCGCTGCTGGACGACGAGGAGCGCGCCGCCGTCGGCACGGCCTACGTGCAGAAAGGACAGCAGGCGGCGATCGCTCTCGGCCATCAGCTGGTGGGCGGCGCGACCAAAGAGGCGCGCGTCGCGGCATGGCGCGCTTTCGCCGAGAAAAATCCGCAAGGCTATCTTTTCTGCTTTCGCGGCGGTTTGCGCTCCAAGATCACGCAGCAGTGGCTGGCCGAGGCGGGGGTCGACTATCCGCGCGTCACCGGCGGCTACAAGGCGATGCGGCGCTTTCTCATCGGCGCGCTGGAAGACATCGTGGCCAAGCGCGAATTCGTCGTCATCAGCGGGCATACCGGCACAGGCAAAACCACGGTTTTGAACCAGCTGCCCCGCGCCGTCGATCTGGAAGGCTTCGCCAACCACCGCGGCTCGAGCTTCGGCCGGCGCATCGGCGGGCAGCCGTCGCAGATCGACTTCGAGAACGCGCTCGCCATCCGCCTGCTGCGGCTCGACGCGGAGGACGGGCCGCTGTTCATCGAGGACGAGAGCCTACTGGTCGGGCGCTGCGCGCTTCCGAAATATCTGTTCGAAAAAATGGCGGCGGCCAAAACGGTGGAGCTGCAGGACACGCTGGAAAACCGCATCTCCGCCGTGCAGAAGGATTACGTGACCGGCCTTTGCGCCGAATATCAGGCTGCCTACGGCGCGGAAGGCTTTCCCCTGTTCGCGGAATTTTTGCGCCAGAGCCTTTACCGCATCAGGAAAAGGCTCGGGCCCGTGCGCTACAAGGACGCGGCCGCCGCGCTCGAGGCCGCTCTCAGGGCGCAGGAGGGCGGCGGCGATACGTCGCTCCACCGCCGCTGGATCGGCGACCTTTTGACCCAATATTACGACCCGATGTACGCCTGGCAGATGAAAAACAGGGAAAACCGCCCCGTTTTCAAGGGCGATGCCGCGGGGGTGCTGGCCTTCTGCCGCGGGCTGTGATAGGGATTGAGCTGACTTTTCCTCAAGGAGAATAAAGCCCATGACCGCTCTTGAAAAAACCGCGCCCACACTCACCGCCCCAAAACTCACACAAAAAGCCCGCGCCGGCGGGTGCGCCGCCAAGCTCAGCCCGAAGATTCTCGACCGCGCGCTCAAAAACCTGCCGCGCTGGGAGAACGAAAACGTGCTGATCGGCTACGACACGGCGGACGACGCGGGGGTTTATAAAATCTCGGACGATCTCGCACTCGTGCAGACGGTGGATTTTTTCACGCCGGTGGTCGACGACCCCTACACCTTCGGCGCCATCGCCGCCGCCAACGCGGTGAGCGACGTCTATGCCATGGGCGGGCGCGCGATCTCCGCCCTCTCCATCCTCGGCTGGCCCGCGGGCGAGGACGAGGAGGTGCTTTCGCAGATCATGGCGGGCGGCGCGGACAAGCTGAAGGAAGCGGGCGTCTCGGTGCTCGGCGGACACAGCATCAACGATCCGGAAGTGAAATTCGGCTATGCCGTCACCGGCCTGATCCATCCCGAACGCGTCAAGCCCAACGCGGGCGCGAAGGAAGGCGACGTTCTCCTTTTCACCAAAAAGATCGGCACAGGCGTCATTTCCTCCGCGCTCAAAAAAGGCATCGTCAAGCAAGAGCATGTCGACGGCGCGATGCAATCGATGCTCACACTCAACCGCGCCGCCGCCGAGGCGATGGAAGAGCTGGAGGTGCACGGCGTGACCGACGTGACGGGCTTCGGCCTGCTCGGCCATGCGCGCGAAATGGCGCTGGCCTCCAACGTGACGCTGGAAATCGTCGCCGGCGACGTGCGATTCCTCGACGGCGCTTTGGACTACGCCCGCGCGGGCGCGCTCTCCGGCGGCCTTGCCAACAACCGCGATTTCGTTGCGTCCTGCGTCGAAGGCGCATCGGACGTGGATGATTTGCTGTACGACCCGCAGACCTCGGGCGGGCTTTTAATCTCCCTGCCGGAAAAGGAGGCCGCCGCTTACATGAAGAAGCTGCCCGCCGCCTACCGGCTCGGCCGCGTCACGGCACGCGGTGTCAAGCCGCTCAAAATTATTTAAGTGCGCCGCTTCGCCGCGGCCAGCTTGTTCTTGCGGAAGATGGCGACGTAATTTTTGAGCGCGGTGGAGACCTCGTTTTGCGACAGCACCGCCTCGACCAGCTGGAACTTGCCGCGCCGCTGCAGCGCGGTTTCGAGCGCGAGTTTCAGCTCCCGCCCCGTCGACGCCACGTAGCCGGTGCCGCCGAGCGTCTCGGCCAGCGCGGCATAGGAGAAGACGCCGCGCGCGATATAATCCTTGTCGCCGGAAAAACGCTTCAGCATGCCCCAGCCGCTGTTGTTGAGCACCAGCACCACGGGGTCGAGGCCGTTGAGCTTGCAGTTCAGCAGTTCCCAGCCGGTCATCTGGAAGCCGCCGTCGCCGGTCACGACCAGCGCGCGCGCATGGGTCGCCGCCTGCACGCCGAGCGCGGCGGGCACGCCGAAACCCATCGTCGCGTAATAGACCGAGGCAAGGAACGGCACGTCGGGGATGCCCGCCGAGATGAACAGGCAATCGCCCATGTCGGCGGTCACCGGCATGTCGGAGGCTTCCTTCGGCAGAAAACGCAGCACGTCCATGACATGGTCGGCCGTCAGCGGCGCGTCGGTGAAGTCGGGAGGCGATACGGGCTTTTTGCCGCGCATGCAGGCGAACAGCGGCGGGCGTTGTTCCTCCTCCACGTGCGCGGGCATGATCTCGGTCAGCGCGTCGAGCAGCAGCCCCATATCCACCGGCGTCCGCTTCCAGCCGCCGACGGTCAGCTCGTCTTCGTTGATGTAAATCGCGCTTGGCGTGGTGATGACCTTGCCCGCGATGGCGAAGTTGGTATCGCTCAAAATCGCGCCGAGGATGACCAGCACGTCCGCGCCCTCGATCGCCTTGCGGATGTCGTCATCGCCCGCCTCGCCTATGTAGGTGCCGAGGCTGGGCGAATCCACATGGGTGAACATGCCCTTGCCCATCAGCGTGGTGGCGAGCGGAATGCCGGTTTTGGCGGCGAGCGCGGCGACTTTTTGCTCCAGCCCGAAACGCCGCACCTCGACGCCCGCGAGAATGGCGGGATGCCGCGCGTGCTTCAATTTTCTGGCGATCAGGCGGGCCATGGAGCGCGCCGCGCGGGCGCTCGGCGGTTTGACCTTCAACGGCTTGGCGGGCTTGCAGGGCAGCGTCACCACGTCGCGCGGCAGCTCGATGTAAACGGGGCGCGAGCGGCGCTTGCATTCGGCGAGCACGCGGGCGATCTCCGCCGCCGCGGTCTTCGGGTCGTCGAGCACCGCCTGCGCGCAGGTGACTTCCTTGAACATGTTGAGCTGGCTTTTGGAATCGAGCAGCTGGTGATGCAGCAAGAGGCCGTCTTCGAACTCGCGCTTGCCCGGCGCGCCCGAGATCACCACCAGCGGCGATTTTTCCGCCCAGGCGCAGGCGACGGCGTTCACCATATTGAGCGCGCCCGCGCCGTAGGTCACCACCGCCACGCCGATGCCGCCGCCGTAGCGCGCCGCCGCGTCCGCCGCGTAGCCGACCGACGGCTCGTGGCTCAGCATATAGATCGGCAAAATATCACAGGCGGTGGCGACGTCGAAAAACGGCAGAATATAATCGCCGGGCAGGCCGAACAGCGCCGTCGCGCCCGCGTCTTTCAGCGCGCGCAGCAGCGTTTCGCCCGTATTGATTTTGTTTTTCGACATGCGTTCCGGAACCGTGAGTTTATTATTATGTCAGCTTAAAGCGACTATATGGAGCGATCAAGCCCCGCTCTTGACCTATGTCAAAAATCAAGGCTTTTTTAACGCTTGTAAGGCGTGCCGCGGCTTTATTATGATGGAGCGCCATACCATAAAAGAGAAATGTCATGTCATTACCTCAGCCGCGCGACGGCATTCTGGAGATCAAGCCCTACACCGCCGCCGCGGGCCCGCTGCATCCGGTGTGTCTCAACGCCAATGAAAATCCGCACGGCTGCAGCCCGCTCGCGCGCGCGGCCTATGTCGCGGCGCAGGACAAGTTGCACCGCTATCCCGACGGCGGCGCGACGGCGCTGCGCGACGCGATTGCCGACCTGCGCGGCATGAAGGCGAACCGCATCGTCTGCGGCGCGGGCGCGGACGAACTGATCTCGATCATCACCCGCGCTTATGCGGGTGCGGGCGACGAGGTCGTCTACAGTGCGCACGGCTTCGTGATGTACCGCCTCTACGCCAAGGCCGCGGGCGCGACGCCGGTCGCCGCGGCGGAGAAAAACCTCTGTGCCAACGTGGAGGCATTGCTCTCCGCCGTGACGCCGAAGACGAAGATCATGTTCATCGCCAACCCCAACAACCCGACGGGCAGTCTGCTCTCGGCGGACGAGCTGGAACATCTGCGCGAAAAACTGCCGGAAAACGTTTTACTGGTCGTCGACGCGGCCTATGCCGAATATATCGCGGACAAGGACTACGGCGACGGACGCGCGCTCGTCGATGCCACGCCCAACACCGTGATGCTGCGCACCTTCTCGAAGGCTTACGGCCTCGCCGGGCTGCGGCTCGGCTGGGCCTATTGCACTGAAGGCGTGGCGGACGTTCTGGACCGCGTGCGCGGGCCTTTCAACATAAGCGTCGCGGCGCAGATGGCAGGCATGGCCGCGCTGGCCGATCAGGACTTCGTGGAGAAATCGCGCATCTTCAATGCCGCCGAGCGCGAAGCGCTCGCCGCAGGCCTGCAAAATGCCGGATTGAAGGTTTATCCGAGCGCTGCGAATTTTTTGCTGGTCGATTGCGGCACGCAGGCGGAGAAGATCCGCAAGGATCTGGCCGCGCGCAACATCCTCGTCACGCCGACCGCCGGATACGGCCTGCCGCACTGCCTGCGCATCACTGTCGGGCTGGAAGAGGAAAACGCGCAGTTGCTCGCCGCCTTGAAAGAGATTTAATCGTCGCCGCCGCCGCCGTGGTCGTCATCGCCGCCGCCGTGGTCGTCGCCGCCCCGATCGCCGCCGTTGTCGTCGCCGCGGTCCGCGCCGTGATCGTCGCCGCCCCTGCGGTCATAGCCGCGACCGTCTTCGCCGTGCCGGCGGCGATAGCGGCCGTATTGGCCCTGCGTGGCATTGTTCACCTGCTGCTGGAGAATGTCGTTCCCCGCCTGCCAGATAATTCCCGCCGCGCCGTTCGCCGCGCTGTTATCCGCGTGGGCGGCGACAGGTTGAAAAAACAGCAGGCCGCTGACCGCGACCCCGACCATCAAAGCGCTTTTGCCGACATAAGATGCCATTGAAATTCCCCTCCGGATTGGCGTTTTTCACACCTTACAATTATAGGCCGATATCTTTAATAAAAGGTAACTCTTTGTATTAAGAGGACTTATACGATATATTCATCCCGTAACGCCAAACGGAGAGAGACATGGAAAAAGCCTTCTGGATCGAGCGCTGGGAAAAGCAGGAAACGGGCTTTCACCAAAGCGACGTCAACGCCTTTTTGAAAGAATTCTGGCCCGAGACCGGCTGCAAAGGCGGCGAAGTGCTGGTGCCGCTGTGCGGCAAAAGCAACGACATGCTGTGGCTGAAAGAACAGGGCCATGACGTTCTGGGCGTCGAGCTGAGCGGGATCGCGGTGGCGGAATTTTTCCGCGACAACGGGCTGAAGCCCGCGCAGGAAAAGCAGGGTGCGTTCGAATCTTTCGCGGCGGGGGGCTTTCACCTGCTCAACGGCGATTTTTTCGCGCTTCAGCGAGAAGACGTGAAAAACGTCAAGGCCGTCTACGACCGCGCCGCGCTGATCGCCCTGCCCAAGGACATGCGAGAGAGATACGCCGCGCATATGGCGGAGATTCTGCCGGAAAACACGCCGATGTTGCTGGTCACCCTCTCCTATCCGCAAAGGCAGATGGACGGCCCGCCGTTTTCCGTCGACGCGGCGGAGGTGGAGCGGCTTTACGGCGCCCGCGCCGACATCCGCGTGCTGACGCAGCAGGATTCGCTCGCACACAACCCGCACCTGCAAAGCCGCGGGCTGGACGCCTTGTCGGAAAACGCGTTTTTGCTGACGCTCAAGCCTTGAAGAAATTTCCGGTCAGTTCGGCGACCTTGTGCCGCTCGCGGTCGACGTGGATCATGTGATAGCTGTCCTCCAGCATCACGATCTCGCACTTGCCGCCGTGAAGCTTCTGGATGGCGCGGGAGTTGCGCGGATGGCTCACGTCGTCTTCTCTGGCGTGGAGCAAGAGGGTCGGCACGGTGATCTCCGGCAAGACCTTCTTTAAGGCGTCGTTGAGGCGGTAATTCTGATAAAGGGATTGCGCGGGGAAATAGGGTAGCGCGCCGTCGAGGTTGGCGGGGTTCTCGATGAAGCGGCGGATGCGGTCGTCCTTCACGCCGAAGGGATGGCTCTCCTGAAAGCGCGTGTTGCGCACCGCGGGGACGCGGATCAAAACGTCCTTGAACACCCGCGCCGCGCGCGACCAGCGCGGCTGGTTCCAGCCGTCGTAATCGAAGGCGGGGGCGTAGATGGCGACCTTGTCGATCGCGCCCTTTTCCTGATGGGCGAGATAGAGCGCGAGCGCGCCGCCGACGCAGATGCCCGCGGCGGAAACGCTGCCGACGCGGGTTTTGAACGTCGCCAGCGCCTTTTGCAGGCTGGCCATCCAGTCTTCGTAGGTGGTTTGCGTCAGCGCCGCCTCGTCAAGGCAGTGCCCCGCGAGGGTCGGCGCAAAGACCGTGAAGCCCATCTTGTTGAGATGCTTGCCGACGAAGCGCATTTCCGACGGCGTGCCCGTCAGGCCATGCACCAGCAGGACGCCCTGTTCTCCGGTGCCTTGCAGGGTAAAGCTGTGGTCTTCGCTCACGCTGTCACGCACGACGCTTATCTTTTTTCCGCGCGGGTGAGAAGCTCGTCGAGCAGGCGCAGCGCGAGGTCGATCTCGTCGTTCGAGATGGTCAGCGCGGGCGCGAGCGTGATGACGTTCTTGTAGTAGCCGCCGACGTCGAGCACGAGGCCGTACTTCTTGCCGTCAACGACCATGTCGGCCTTCATGCCTTCTTCGGCGATCCAGTCCATCATTTCCTTGTCGGGCGTGAAGCCGTCCTTTTTGCAGATCTCCATGCGCAGCGCGAGGCCGAGGCCGTCCGTATCGCCGACGATGGCGTGCTTCTTCTCGAGTTCTTTAATGCCGGCGAGGAAGCGCGCGCCCTTTTGCGCGACTTGCGTTTCGAAGTCCTCTTCTTTCAGCATCTTCATGGTTTCGAGCGCGACGGACGTGCCCATCGGGTTGCTGGCGAAGGTGGAGTGCGTCGAGCCCGGCGGGAAGATCGTCGGGTTGATCATCTCCTCGCGCGCCCACAGGCCGGAGAGCGGGTTGAGGCCGTTGGTGATGGCCTTGCCGAAGACGATGACGTCCGGCTTGACGTTGAAGTGCTCGATCGACCAGAGCTTGCCGGTGCGGTAGACGCCCATCTGGATCTCGTCGACCACCAGCAGGATGCCGTACTGGTCGAGAACTTTTTTCAGCTCGGAGAAGAAGTTCAGCGGCGGGATGACGTAGCCGCCGGTGCCCTGAATCGGCTCGACGTAGAAGGCGGCGTATTCGGCCTTCTTCGCCTTGAAGTCGTAGACGCCGTTATATTCGGTTTCGAACAGGCGGGCGAACTTCTGCACGCAGTAGTGGCCGTATTCCTCCTTGCTCATGCCCTTGGGGCCGCGGAAGTGGTACGGGAACTCGATGAACTGCGCGCGCTCCCCGAAATGGCCGAAGCGGCGGCGGTAACGGTAGCTGGAGGTGATCGCCGACGCGCCGAGCGTGCGGCCGTGGTAGCCGCCCTCGAAGGCGAACATCAGGCTCTTGCCGCCGGTGTAGTTGCGCACCAGCTTCAGCGAATCCTCAATCGCCTGCGCGCCGCCGACGTTGAAGTGCACACGGCCCTTCATGCCGAATTTGCGCTCGGCGTCCTCGGCGATCAGCGCCGCCAGCTCCACCTTCTCGCGGTGCAGATATTGCGAGGCGACCTGCGGCAGCGTGTCGAGCTGGCGGTGCGCGACGGCGTTCAAACGCGGGTTGCGGTAGCCGAAGTTGACGGCGGAATACCACATCTGCAGATCGAGGAACGGCGTGCCCGCCGCGTCGTAAAGGTACGAGCCTTCGCAGCCCGTGAAGAACTTCGGCTTTTCCATGTAATGCACGGTATCGCCGTAGGAGCAGTATTTCGCTTCGAGGTCACGCAGGGTCTCTTCGGAGAAGGCGGACGTGCCGGTCAGGTCTTTTTTGAGCGCTTGGTTCATTATTTTTCCTTTTTTTAAGCTATTTTTATAGGCTCGGGCGCATAGGTCTCCTGCAGCAGGAGCTCGAGGCCGGCGGTGACGTCGTGGAAGTTTTTGTAAGGCGTGTAGGGCGTGTTCATCGCCTCGCAGTGCACGGCGAGCTTGCCCTTGGCGAAAACCGTTTCCGGCGTCGCGGAGACGCAGAAGTCGGAGCGTCCGTCGCCGACGTAGACGCGGTGCGACGTTTCCTTCCCGACCTCGCGGCACTTGCAAACGCCCGCGCCCGCGGTGCAGGCGCTTGAGCGCCACGGCGACGCCAGCTGATAGGCGTTTTCGGACGTGATGGTCAGCCGGTTGGCGATGACGCGGAAAGCGTCCAGCTTGCGGCGGCCGAGAATGCGGTGGATGAAGTAATCGACGCCGTCGCTGATGATCGTCACGGGGATGCTCGAATAGTCGCATAAGGACGCGAACTCGGAGAAGCCCTCGTCGATCTCCACCTCGTCGAGCACGCGGTCGAGTTCCTTGCGCGTCGCGCGCAGCAGAGCGATCTGCCGGCGCATGCACTCCGCAGAGCCTATCTCGCCGCGCTGCCATTGCGCCTCCAGCTCCAGCCAGCCCGGAGAGGCCAGACGCTCGAGCACGAAGTCGGTCGCGTCACGCGTCGTGATCGTGCCGTCGAAATCGCAGTAAACGTGGATCATGTAATGATACCTTAGTGTCTCTATTTTTATTACGCATAATCTATAGGCTCGTTTTCAAAAGATAAGAAGCCAATAAAATGCGTATAGTTGCCTTTTATTTTCATAATACATGAAAAATCTCGCCGTTCTTCCGTTTACCATCCCTTTATGAAGCGAAACTGAAGAAAACCGCCCGTCCCGACAATTAATATAGGACCGGTCCGAAAAGCGGGGCCGGCGGTTGCCACGCCTGCCGTTCTGTCCTAAACCTAACCTTTCAAACTCGCACAGGAGCTTTTTTATGTTGTGGTCGTATCTGCTGCGCACTCTGGTGAAGTCCGGCGATCTGGCCGTGATCGACGCGGGCGGCAAAAAGCATCATTTCGGGGTGGCGGGGCAAAAGCCGCAATCGGTCGTCAGGCTCACCGACAAATCGCTGCACCGCAAACTTTTCTTCAATCCGGAATTCTACATCGGCGAAGCCTACATGAACGGCACGCTGCTGATCGAGGAAGGCTCTCTCAACGACTTCATGACGCTGATCGCCGTCAACCTCGCCGTGTGGGAAGCACAACCCTCAACCTTCAAGAAAATCGCCGATGCCTTCACGCCGCTCCTGCAGCGCCTGCAGCAATACAACCCCGTCGGCCGCGCGGCGAAGAACGTCGCGCCGCACTACAACCTCTCCGACAAGCTCTATGAACTCTTTCTCGACAAAGAGATGGTTTACAGCTGCGCTTACTACACCCACCCCGACAACGACCTCGACCGCGCCCAGCAGGACAAGCTCCGCCACCTCGCCTCCAAGCTGCGCCTCGAGCCGGGCATGAAGGTGCTGGATGTCGGCTGCGGCTGGGGGGCTCTGGCGATCTATCTCGCCAAAGAGACCGGCGCGGATGTGACCGGCGTCACCCTCTCCGAAGAACAGCAGAAATGGGCGACCGCGCGCGCGCAAAAGGAAGGCCTGCAGGACAAAGTGCGTTTCGTTTTAAAAGATATCCGCGAAGTGGAAGGCCAGTTCGACCGCATCGTCTCCGTCGGCATGTTGGAGCACGTCGGCGTCGGCTTTTACAAGCAGGTTTTCGAAAAGGTGCGCGACCTGCTGACGCCGCAGGGCGTCAGCCTGTTCCACTTCATCGGCAGCCTCGACGGCCCCTGCACCACCAATCCGTGGCTGCGGAAATACATCTTCCCCGGCGGCTATTCGCCCGCGCTCTCGGAAATCGCGGCGGTGCTGGAAAAGGCGCGGGTGTTCATGACCGACATCGAGGTGCTGCGCATGCACTACGCCTACACCCTGCGCGACTGGCACGCGCGCTTTCAGGCCAACCGCGAAAAGGCCGCCGCGCTTTATGACGAGCGCTTCTGCCGCATGTGGGAGTTTTACCTGCAGATGGCGGAGATGGAATTTCTCTACCTCGGCACCGGCGTCTATCAAGTGCAGTTCGCCAAGGACCTGAACGCCCTGCCGCTGACGCGCGGCTATATGGTCGATTGGGAAAGAGCGCATCAGGAAGAGCCGCAGCCTCTAGCCGCGGGGCGGTTTTGGATTTCGTGATTTTTTCGCCTGCGGCGGCGTCCACTTTTTCGCCGCGACGGTGCCCTGCATAGGATCGTACGTCACGCCCCGCTTCGCCGCGCTCTCGCGGATCATGTGCGCGACGCGCGGCATGATCTCCTCGCGCCAGATCTTGCCGTTGAACAGGCCGTAGTGATCGGCACCCTTCTGCAGAAGATGATAATGGCTGTCGGCGTCGAGCCCCTTGCACAGCGCGTGCGCGGCGCGGGTCTGGCCCGGCGCGACGATGTTGTCCGCCGTGCCTTCCACGGTCATCAGCGCGGTTTGGGTGATTTTTTCCGGTGCGACTTTTTCGCCGTTCACCTGCATCGTGCCGTCGGCCAGCTCCTGCTTCAAAAAGACCCGCGCGATGGTGTCGAGATAGAACTTCTCCGTCAGGTCGCAGACGGACAGATATTCGTTGTAAAATTCCCTGATCTCGTCGGCCTTCTTCTTGTCGCCCTTGCTGAGGTGGTTGAAGAGATCGCCGTAGGCGCGGATATGCGCCCCGGGGTTGGCGGCGAGCAGCCCCGCGAGCTGCAAAAAGCCCGGATAGACCGAACGCCCCGCGCCCGCGTAATCTTTCGGCACTTCGGCGATAAGATGGTCGGCGAACCACTGCAGGTTCTTGCCGTTGACGAATTCGGTGATAGAGGTTTTCGCGGCGCGGACGTCGATCGGCCCGCCCATCAGCGTCATGGAAAGCGGCTGCACCGGCGATTTTTCCGCCGCCAGCAAAGCCGACGCCGCCAGCACCGGCACGGTCGACTGGCTCACCGCCATGACGTGCGTTTCCGGCCCCACGGCCCTGATGGCGTCCAGCACATGCGCCACGTAATCGTCGAATCCGAACTCGCCCTTGGCGGGCGGCACGTCGCGCGCGTTCTTCCAGTCGACGATGTAGACGTCGTGGTTGGGCAACAGCGCTTTGATGGTGTCGCGGAACTGCGTCGCGTGGTGGCCGGACATCGCCGCGACGATCAGCACCTTCGGATCGTTGCGCGTGGTGTCGCGCTTGAAATGCAGAACGTCGCAGAAGTCTTTTTTCAGCACGCGCTCTTCCGTCACCCCGGCCGCCGTGCCGTCGATGACCGTTTCCTTGATATTAAAAGCCGGCTTGGGATAGTCCTTGCCGAGCTGCTCCAGCACGCCGGAGGTGGCCTCGAGCTTTTTCGCCGCGTCTTTGTAGATTTCGGGCAGCAGGGTCGCGGGGGCAAAGGCCTCGAGCATCTGCGCCTGCACGGATACGGTCGCGGCGAGAAAATTGAAGTACGCCTTCAGACCGCGCTCTCCGGCTTCGTAAAGGGGATATATGTCTTTATCCGCTTTTTTGCTCATGTATGCCCTTCGCCCGCCGACACTTTTTTATTGTCTCGTTATATGAATAGTGAGCGTAATTCTATATCCAATATGTGCCCAGTGACAGACTTTTTATTGCAAATAAAATCATTTTTACATCATTTCATGTCTTTTATACATCATTATCGCAAAAGAAATGATGGTGCGGCGCAGCAAAAACGCGCCGGTCGGGAGCAAAAGCGCGCAAGTCATAACCGCCAAAAATGTCAAGCATTTAGCCGCGAAAAGGGGTAGTCTGACAGACGGGGCATTTTATTTGGACTTCGGGGGAAGGCCATGAAAAAAGATTCATTGTACAACGACGCTTTGGCGTATCACCGGGACCCGAACGGCCCCGGCAAGATATCGATCACGCCGACCAAGGCCATCATGACGCAGCGCGACCTCGCGCTCGCTTATTCGCCCGGAGTCGCCGCGCCCTGCGAGGAAATCGCCGCCGACCCCTCCGCCGTCAGCTGCTACACCGCCCGCGGCAACCTCGTCGCCGTCATCACCAACGGCACGGCCGTGCTCGGCCTCGGCAGCATCGGGCCGCTCGCCGCCAAGCCGGTGATGGAGGGAAAATGCGTCCTGTTCAAGAAATTCTCCGGCATCGACGCCATCGACATCGAAATCGCCGAAACCGACGTCGACAGGCTGGTGGACATCATCGCCGCACTGGAACCGAGCTTCGGCGCGATCAATCTTGAGGACATCAAATCGCCGGAATGCTTCGAGGTCGAGCGCCGCCTCAAGGAGCGCATGAAAATCCCCGTCTTCCACGACGACCAGCACGGCACCGCCATCATCGTCGCCACCGCGTTTCAAAACTGGCTCACCTATTCCGGACGCAACATTAAGGACGTGAAGATCGTCACCGCCGGGGCGGGCGCGGCGGCGATGGCCTGCGTCGCGCTGCTGGTCGAAATGGGCGTGCCGCGCAAAAACATCCTGCTCACCGACCTGCACGGCGTCGTCCACAAAGGCCGCAACGAGGAGATGGACGAGATCAAGAAGCCCTTCGCGCAGGACACCAAACTGCGCACGCTGAAGGAGGCGATCAGGGGCGCGGACGTGTTCCTCGGCCTTTCCGCCCCGCGCGTCTTAAGCGCCGCGATGCTGAAAACCATGGCAAAGGCGCCGCTGGTCATGGCGCTCGCCAACCCCGAGCCGGAGATCATGCCGGAAGAGGCGCGCGCGGCGCGGCCGGACGCCGTCATCTGCACCGGGCGCTCGGATTATCCCAACCAGGTCAATAACGCTCTGTGCTTCCCGTTCATCTTCAGGGGCGCGCTCGACGTCGGCGCGACGACCATCAACGAAAAGATGAAGCTGGCCTGCGTGCACGCGCTCTCGAAGCTCACCATGGCGGAAACCACGGCGGAAGTCGCGGCGGTCTACGGCGACGTGCCGCTGCAATTCGGCCCGGAATACCTGATCCCCAAACCGTTCGATCCGCGCCTAATTCTCGATCTGCCGCCCGCCGTCGCGAAGGCGGCGATGGACAGCGGCGTCGCCACGCGGCCGATCACGGACCTCGACGCCTACCGCACGCAGCTGGAGAAATACGTCTACAAGTCCGGTCAGCTGATGCGCCCGATCTACGCGCGCGCCGCCGCCAACATGAAGCGCGTCGCCTTCGCCGAGGGCGAGGAAGTGCGCGTGCTCCATGCCGCTCAGACGCTGATCGAAGACCGGGTCGCGCGGCCCGTGCTCGTCGGGCGCGCGGAGGTCATTCTCGCGCGCATAAACAAGCTTGGCCTGCACATGAAAAAGGGGCGCGACTTCGAGATCGTCAATCCTGAAAACGACGAGCGCTTCAACGACTACTGGAAGACCTACCACAAGATCATGGAACGCAAGGGCATCACGCCCGCGGCGGCGCGCCAGCTGGTGCGCACGCGCAACACCCTCATCGCCGCGCTGCTGGTGCACAAGAACGACGCCGACGCGATGATCTGCGGCACCATCGGCCGCTACGACCGCCATTTCCAGCACATTGCCGACGTCATCGGCCTCGCGCAGGGCGTGCGCGCCAGCGCCTCGCTCAGCATCATGATCCTGCCCAAGGGCACGTTCTTTCTCTGCGATGCCTTCGTCAACGCCGACCCAACTGCCGAAAACATCTGCGACATGACGCTGCTGGCGGCGGAGGAGATCAAGAAGTTCGGCATGGAACCGCGCATCGCGCTGCTCTCCCGCTCCGACTTCGGCAGCATCGACTGCCCCGAGGCCGTCAAGATGCGCGAAGCCACGCAGATGATCAAAGATCGCGCGCCGGAGCTATCGGTCGAGGGAGAAATGACCGGCTCCGCCGCACTCTCGGAGGAAATCCGCGAAACGCTCTTTCCCAGCTCCGAGCTGAAGGGTCAGGCGAACCTGCTCGTCATGCCGAACATCGACGCCGCCAACATCGCCTTTCACCTCATGAAAGTCCTCGGCGACGGCATCGTCGTCGGACCGCTGCTGCTCGGCGCCGCGAAGCCCGCGCATATCCTCATTCCCTCCGTCACCTCGCGCGGCATCGTCAACGCCGCGGCCTACGCCTGCGCCAGCGCCGGAGACGCCGCGCCAACACCGCCTCAAAAACCGGAAGAACGGAAGAAGAAAACCACCCGCTCACGAAAGCCCGCGAAAAAACGCCTCTGAAAGCCCTCTGGCTGGAACTGAAAAATGACCGAAGAAAACGACGGCGCAAACTCCCCGAAAGAAACCGAAGACAACAACGATGTCGGACATCAAGTCGGCCTGTCGGACGATTTCATCCGCGAGATCGCCCAGCTCATCGACGACAACTACACCGACCGCGTGCAGGAACTCTGCCGCGAGATGCCCGCGCCGGACGCCGCAGAACTGATCGTCAAACTGGACGGCGGGCGCAGGCACAAGCTCGTCGAGATGCTGGAGGACGAGCTCCATCCCGAAACCTTCTCCTACTTCGACCGCGACCTGCTCAACGACCTTCTCGAGCACATGTCGGGCAAGAGCATTGCCGCGATCGTCAACGAGCTGGACAGCGACGACGCCATCGGCCTCGTCACCCGCCTCGACGAGGAGCGGCAGAGCAACATCATCCGCCATCTCAATCGCAACCTCCGCGCCGCAGTCGAGGAAGGACTGACCTTCCCCGAGGCATCCGCAGGCCGGATGATGCAGCGCGAGTTCGTCGCCGTGCCGCAATTCTGGACGGTCGGCAAGACGGTCGACTACCTCCGCGCCGCCGCCACAACGCTGCCCGACCGCTTTTACAACATCTTCATCGTCGACCCCATGCACCGCTTTGTCGGTACCGTACCCTTGAGCAACGTGCTCTGTGCCCAGCGTACTGTCAAGATCGACACGCTGACGGAGGAGGAACACGTCACCGTGCCCGTGACAATGGATCAGGAGCAGGTGGCCATGCTCTTCCGCCGCAAGGACCTGCTCTCGGCGGCGGTGGTGGACGGCGACGACCAGCTGATCGGCGTCATCACGGTCGACGACGTGGTCGACGTCATCCAGGAAGAGGCCGGGGAAGACTTGCTGAAAATGGGTGGTGTCAGCAATCCGGACTTTTTCAGCCCCCCGGTCTCAACCGTCAAGGCGCGCTTCTGGTGGCTGTTCATCAACCTCGGCACCGCCTTCATCGATACCTTCGTCATCAGTTTTTTCACCGGCACGATCCAGAAAATCGTCGTGCTGGCGTCCCTGATGCCCGTCGTCGCCTCAATGGGCGGCAACGCCGGCACGCAAACGCTCGCCGTCGTCGTGCGCGCCATCGCCACCAAGGATCTCACCTCGGCCAACACCTGGCGCACCGTGCTCAAGGAGTTTCTGGTCGGCAGCATCAACGGCATCCTGTTCGGCATCGTCATGATCATCGGCGTGACGATCTGGTACCACAACTGGAAGCTGGGCGGCATCATGGCCGCGGCGATGATCATCAACCTTGCCGCCGCGGGCCTCTCCGGAACGCTCATCCCGCTCGCGCTGCACAAGACCGGGTTCGACCCCGCCAATTCGGCGACGGTGTTTTTGACGACGGTGACCGACGTGGTCGGCTTCGTCGCCTTTCTCGGCCTCGCGGCATGGCTAATGACTTAAAAAGTCACCAGGCTCTCTTTACTCACCCGACTTCGGCGACTTTTTCCGCCTTTTTGCGGGCATTGGGATCGAGGATCGCCTTGCGCAGGCGCAGCGACGTCGGCGTCACCTCCACCAGCTCGTCGTCGTTGATGTAAGTAATCGCCTCTTCCAGCGTCAACAGGCGCGGCGGCGTCAGCTTGGTGGATTCGTCGGTGCCCGAAGCGCGGACGTTGGTCAGCTTCTTGCCTTTCAGGATGTTCACCGGAATGTCATTGTCTCGGTTATGCTCGCCGACGATCATGCCCTCGTAAACCTTCGTGCCAGGCAGCACCATGATGATGCCGCGCTCTTCGAGGTTGTAAAGGTCGTATTCCGTCGCCTCGCCGGTGGCCATCGCCAGCATCACGCCTGTGCGGCGGCCGTCGACCGCCCCCTTGAACGGCGCGTAGCCGTGGAACAGGCGGTTGATGATGCCTGTGCCGCGCGTATCGGTGAGGAACTCGCCGTGGTAGCCGATCAGACCGCGCGTCGGCGCGATGAAGGTCATCTTCACCTTGCCCGCGCCCGAGGGCAGCATCGAAATCATCTCGCCCTTGCGCAGGGCCATCTTCTGCACCACCTGGCCGGAATAGTCCTGATCGACGTCGATCACTACCTCCTCCATCGGTTCGAGGCGCGCGCCGGTTTCCTCGTCCGTCTTGTAAAGCACGCGCGGACGGCCGATCAGCAACTCGAAGCCCTCGCGGCGCATAGTTTCGATCAGGACGGACATTTGCAGTTCGCCGCGCCCGAAAACTTCGAAGGTGTCGGCCGTCTGGCCGTCCTTGACCTTCATGGCGACGTTGCTCTCCGCCTCGCGGAACAGGCGCTCGCGGATCATGCGCGAGGTGACCTTCGTGCCTTCGCGCCCCGCGAACGGGCCGTTATTGACCGAAAAGGACATGGAAATGGTCGGCGGGTCGATCGGCTGGGCAGGAAGAGCTTCCATGACCGCCGGGTCGCAGATCGTGTCCGAGACGGTCGCCTCCGTCATGCCCGCGACCGAGACGATGTCGCCCGCCGAGGCTTCGTCAAGCGGCTGACGGTCGATGCCGCGAAAGGCGAGAATTTTGGTGATGCGGAAGTTTTCGACCTGATTGTTCTCAAGGTCGAGCGCCTTGACCGCCTGGTTCACCTTCACCGTGCCGGACATGATGCGCCCCGTGACGAGGCGTCCG
This sequence comes from Pseudomonadota bacterium, assembly GCA_021849295.1. GTDB lineage: Bacteria > Pseudomonadota > Alphaproteobacteria > Micavibrionales > UBA2020 > PALSA-926. The sequence goes on from JAJZTA010000006.1 coordinate 24,696, forward strand.
AGGTAGGGGTTGTTCTCGATCAGCGTCCCCAGCATGGCGAACGGCTTGTCCGCTTCTGCCCTGGGTGCCGGCACATAAGAGCAGATCAGGTCGAACAACGGCGCCATGTCTTTGCGTTCGCCATCGAGCGTCGTGGACGCCCAGCCCTGACGGCCGGACGCGTAGAGCAGAGGAAAATCGAGCTGTTCGTCGGTGGCCTCCAGAGCGGCGAAGAGGTCGAACACTTCTTCGTGCACCTCGTCGGGGCGGGCATCAGGACGGTCGACCTTGTTGATGACCACGATCGGCTTCAGCCCCATCTTGAGCGCCTTGCCGGAGACGAACTTGGTTTGCGGCAGCGGACCTTCGGCGGCGTCGCAGAGAATGACCACGCCGTCCACCATCGACAGAATCCGTTCCACCTCGCCGCCAAAGTCGGCGTGGCCTGGCGTGTCGACAATATTAATACGCGTGTCCTTCCAGACCACCGAGGTCACTTTGGCAAGGATGGTGATGCCGCGCTCGCGCTCCAAGTCGTTGGAGTCCATGATGCATTCGGCGACCTGCTGGTTGTCGCGGAACTGGCCGGACTGCTTCAAAAGCACGTCTACCAGCGTCGTCTTGCCGTGGTCGACGTGGGCGATAATGGCGACATTTCTAAGTTTTTCAGTCATTCTTTATCCTCTGCAGCGGTGCATCCTATTGAAAATAATTGTTTTTTTAGCCAGTTTTGACCGCGCCGCGCAGATAATACACGATTTCAAAATTATGTATAGGAAAATCTCGGACCGGTTCGATGCGGCAATCGCCCCCGCCTGCGCGCCGCGGAAAACGAAATGCCTTGCCCGGGCGCAAAGAATTTTTAATCGTTTGCTGCTATTCTGTGCTGAGATGGGTGTTGTTACAGGGGAGACTTTGTGCCGCATGCGCCGGAACTTTCAAAGTTCGCTTTACAAGAAAAAGAATCGGCCTATAAAGTGAAAAAAGCTAACCCGAAGACGGAGCGATTCGTCAAGACGGGTACGTTGTTACTGTTTCTGGAGAGAGCATGAAATGGATAATTACGATACGCCGGACGAATTGGTGCGTCAGCACCGACCAGACATTCCTGTAACCTGCTTCCGCCCCGGGGCGCTGGACGCCGCCGCAAAGTGGTTCACGCAAAACTTCCCGGGCAAGGTTCTTTATGCCGTCAAAGCGAACCCCGCGCCATACGTGCTTGCGGGGCTTTTTAATGCGGGCATTACGCACTTCGACGTCGCCTCGATGCCCGAGATCGAGCTGGCGCACGCCCTGCTGCCCAAGGCGCACCTCGCCTTCATGCACCCCGTCAAGAGCCGCAGCGCCATCGAGCGCGCCTATTTCGACCACGGCATCCGCGATTTCGCCTTCGACAGCCTCGAAGAGCTGGAAAAGATCGTCACCTGCACCGGCAAGAGCAAGGACCTGACCCTGCTGCTGCGCCTCGCCGTGCCCAACACCGCCTCCGAGCTGCCACTCTCCGGCAAGTTCGGCGTCGCGCCGGAAAAGGCCGCCCAGATGCTCAAAACCGCCCGCAAGTCGGCCAAGCGCCTCGGCATCACCTTCCACGTCGGATCCCAGACCATGGACCCGCAGGCCTACACCACGGCGCTCGCCCTCGTCGGCGACATTCTGCGCTCCATCCCACGCACCAAGATCGATATCGTGGATGTCGGCGGCGGCTTTCCGTCGCTCTATCCCGACATGGTGCCGCCCGCGCTGGCGGAATACAAGACCGCGATCGAGCGGGGCTTCGACCGCCTGCCGCATCCGGGCCGCATCGAGTTCTGGTGCGAGCCGGGCCGCGCGCTGGTCGCCGAGAGCTGCTCGGTGATCGTCAAGGTCGATCTCCGCAAGGACGACGTGCTCTATATAAATGACGGCACCTACGGCAGCCTGTTCGACGCGGGCCACCTCGGCTTCCGCTATCCGGTGCGCCTGATCCGCCCCGTTCCCGGCGGCACCGACGCGCGCCTGAAGCCCTTCCGCTTCTACGGCCCGACCTGCGACAGCATCGACTACATGCCGGGGCCGTTCGCCCTGCCCGAAGACGTGCGCGAGGGCGATTACATCGAGATCGGCCAGCTCGGCGCCTACGGCAACACCATGCGCACCGGCTTCAACGGCTTCGACGCGACGGAGACCGTGCGGGTCGCCGACGCGCCGCTCGTCACGATGTACGAGACCGAAAGCGCTTCTGCCGCGACGCTGATGACAGTTTAAAACCCCTTAAAAAGAAAGAGAGACCCCAATGAAAAACCTGAAATCGGTGAAACCCAAGCCGCACCCCAAAAACAACCGCAAGGCCGACCTGCTCTCCGTGCCGGTCGAGCATATCGACATCAAATCCTTCGACGCCCGCCCGATCATCAAGGGCATGGGCAAGATGTCCTTCACCTCGCGCGATCTCGCCCGCGCCGCGGAAATCTTCAACACCATGCTGAAGGACAAGAGCGCGACCTCCGTCCTCACCCTCGCGGGCTCGACCTCGGCGGGCGGCTGCATGGACCTCTATACCGAAATGGTCAAGAGCAACATGGTGGACGTGATCGTCTCCACCGGCGCCTCGATCGTCGACATGGACTTCTTCGAAGCGCTCGGCTTCAAGCACTGGCAGGCCGACGGCGCGGTGGACGACCGTGATCTGCGCGACCTTTACATCGACCGCATCTACGACACCTACATCGACGAGGAAGACCTGCAAGAAGTCGACGGCACGATCTTCAAGATCGCCGAAACGCTGGAACGCCGCCCCTATTCGTCGCGCGAATTCATCTGGGAGATGGGCAAATGGCTCTCCAAAAACAGCAAAAAGAAAAACTCGCTGGTTCAAACCGCCTATGAACACGGCGTGCCGATCTTCTGCCCCGCCTTCTCCGACAGCTCCGCCGGTTTCGGCCTCGTGCTGCACCAGAAGAAGAGCCTCGAAAAGGGCCTCAAGAACTACGTCTCCATCGACAGCGTCGCCGACTTCCGCGAACTGACCGACATCAAGATCGCCGCCGGCACCACCGGCCTTTTGATGATCGGCGGCGGCGTGCCGAAGAACTTCGTGCAGGACACCGTCGTCTGCGCCGAAATCTTGGGCGAGAAGAACGTCGAAATGCACAAATACGCCATTCAGGTCACGGTCGCCGACGTGCGCGACGGCGCCTGCTCCTCCTCGACGCTGAAGGAAGCCTGCAGCTGGGGCAAGGTCGACGTCGCGATGGAGCAGATGGTCTACGCCGAAGCGGGCTCGGTCATTCCGCTCCTGGCCTCCGACGCCTATCACCGCGGCTATTGGAAGAAGCGTCCCCGCCGCAACTGGGCGAAGCTGTTCAAGTAAGCAGTGCCCGATATAAAGCCAAACGCCGCTTCACGGTACAATCCAGTGAGGCGGCGTTCCTTTTAGTGCCCCCAATTATCGGCATATCTTTCAAGCCAGGCTTTCATCAGTTGCCTGTATTTGCTCTCTTCTTCAGGACAGTGGCGCAAGATTCGACCGCCGTGCGCGCCGGTCAGCCTGTTGTAATCCTTGTAAACGGGGCATGCCGCGCAACCACGCTCTTTCTGCGCGGGCGTGCCCTGCACCTTGTCGCCGCATAAGGTGCCGGCAATCGCCCAACAGCTATGCCCGAGGCCCTGACGCGAAGCGACGCATTCGCCGAACTCCGCCACTTTGGCACCGCCTTTTTCGCGGCCGCATTTTTTGATTTCCCAGCAGTTCGGGAAGTCTGAATACATTGAATCCCCCGTTCCCCCATATTTTCTTCCTCTTTCCATCCTATCAGCAAATAGTGTATGAACTATTGATATACAGTACTAAATAGAGTACGAAACAGGATGAAATAAGTCCGTTATGCGGCCGCGGCACAAGCCGTTGTTTTCTTTGCAAGGAGTTTTAAAAATGCAGTTTCTGAAACCCCAAGACGGCTTCCTCGGCCTCGAGAAAAAAGACGCCGCGACGGTGAAATCCGCGCAGGCGGTGGTCATTCCCTTCGGCCTTGAAGCCTCCGTCTCCTACGGCGGCGGCACGTCGAAAGGCCCGCAGGCGATGATCGACGCCTCGCATCAGGTGGAGTTGTTCGATGACGAATTCTGGTGCGAGCCGTTCCGCCAGATCGGCATTCTCACCGCCAGGGAACCGAAGATCGGCAAAAACGTGCCCAAGGCGCTCGACCAGTTGGAAAAGATGGTCGAGGAAGTGCTGGAGATGGGCAAGTTCCCCATGACCTTCGGCGGCGAGCATTCGATCACCGCGGGCACTATCCGTCCGTTTGCAAAAAGATATAAAGGCCTGCACGTTCTGCACTTCGACGCCCACGCCGACTTGCGCGACGGCTACGACGGCGAGCATTACAGCCACGCCGCCGCGCTCCGCCGCGTGCTCGACCACAAGAGCGTCACCTGGCTTTCGTCGTTCGGCATCCGCAACATCTCGCAGAGCGAAATCCCGTTCCTCGAAAAGAGCAACAAGCGCGTCAAAATCTACTGGGCACGCGAAAAGGCCAAGTGGAACATGAAGGAGATCGTCAGCCACTTCAAAGGCAAGAACGTCTACGTCACCTTCGACATCGACGGGCTCGACGCTTCGCTGATGCCCGCGACCGGCACGCCGGAACCGGGCGGGCTCTTCTGGCAGGAATCCGTGGACATCATCCGCGAAGTGGCGAAAGTCTCGAACTTCGTCGGCGCGGACGTGAACGAGCTGGCGCCCAAGCCCAACCTCCACGGCTGCAACTTCCTCGCCGCCAAGCTGGCCTACAAGATCCTCACTTACGCGTTTCTGGTGAGCAAGGCGAACAATGCGAAGAAAAAAGCCGCCTGAAGGTTGACAAGCCGGACAAAACCCACTAAAAATCACCCCCTTTGCTTGGGAAGGGGGGAACGTCATGTATTGCGGGATTGATTTCGGCACCTCGAACTCGGCCATCGCCATCGCAAACGACGACGGCGTGCGCCTCGCGCCCGTGGAGAATGACGAAATCACCCTGCCGAGCGCGCTCTTCTATCCGCTCAAAAAACCGCCGGTCTACGGCCACGCCGCCATGACGCTCTTTACCGAGGGCGAGGAAGGCCGCTTCATGCGCAGCCTCAAACGCCTGCTCGGCACGCAACTGATGAACTATGGCACGCTGGTCAACAACACGCCGCGCAAGTTCGACGACATCATCGGCGGCTTTATCTCCTTCATGAAAAACAAGGGCGAGGCGCTGGCGGGCCAGCCCATCGAGCAGGCGGTGATCGGCCGCCCCGTGCATTTCGTCGACGGCGACCCCGGCGCGGACTATGCCGCGGAAGAGCAGCTGCGGCGCATCGCCGAGGCTGCGGGCTTCAAGCATGTCGCCTTCCAGTTCGAGCCGATCGCCGCGGCCTTCGCGCACGAAACGAAACTCGCATCGGAAAAACTCACCCTCGTCGTCGACGTCGGCGGCGGCACGTCGGACTTCACGGTCATCCACCTCGACCCTAAAACCGCGACCAAGCGGGAGCGCGCCGGCGACATTCTCGGCAACGCCGGCACGCGCATCGGCGGCAACGACTTTGACAAGAACCTCAGCATTCTCTCCGTCATGCCGCATCTCGGCTACAAGACCGGCTACGGCGCGAAAAACCTGCCCGTGCCGCTCAGCTGGTTTCACGACATGTCCGAATGGTCGAAGATCAACTTTCTTTACACCAGCGCGATGAAGCGCGAGGTAAAAACGGTCTTGCGCGAGTCGCACGCGCCCGAAAAACTGCGCCGCTACAAAAAAGTTCTGGACGGCGAAACCGGACACCGCCTGCTCGACGCGACCGAACGCGCCAAGATCGCCCTCACCGACGCGGACAGCGCAGCGGCGGACTTGGGCTTCATCGAGCCGGAGTTCAGCATCGACATGACGCGCAAGGACTTTGAAAGGGCCATCGCCGCCGACGTGGATAAAATCTCCGCCACGATGGACGAGTGCCTTGCCCTTTCCAACGTGCAAAAAGACCGAATCGAGCTGATCGTCCTCACCGGCGGGCCCACCGAAACACCATTATTAAAACGACTCATCAAAGAAAAATTCCCGGCCGCCGCGCTTTCGGAAGACGACAAGCTTTCCAGCGTCGCGCTGGGTCTGGGTCACGACAGCTTGCGCGCGTTCGCCGCTTAAAGCGTCAGCGCCGCCGCGCATTTTTGCAGGTTTTCGCGCAAGTCGGGCGATGCGCCCTTGTCCTGGTTTAACCGTGCCTGCACGACGCCCGCCGCATCCAGCCCCGCCGCGTACATCACGGCATGGCCGTTGTAATCCGCTTTATAGTCTTCCGTCGTCAGCGCGGCGCGGGCTTTTGCATCGTAGAGCCGCGCCAGAACTTCCACCGCCCTTGCGCGGCCCATCGCCGCCGCCGCGTGCAGGGGCGTCCAGCCGCTGGCGTTTTGCACGTCGATTTTCAAGCCCGCCGTTTTCAAATGCGCCTCGATCTCGTCGTCGTTCGACCATTTGGCGATATATTGCGCCAGCGTCGAGCCGTGCGAGCCGGAGGTTTCGTTCAAGGCTTTCGCGGTTTTGCCGGAGAGCCAGTGGATGGTCATCAATCTGCCCGCGACGGGCGAAGACGGCGCGGCGATGTTGAAGGCCGTGTCGCCTTTCATGTCGGGCGCGTGCGGGTCCGCGCCCGCGGCCAGCAAGTCCGCCACGGTATCGGCAACATCGATCCCCTTCGCTTCCGCCGCGGCGGCGTAATGCAGCGCCGTCCAGCCGATGCGCGGCGCGGGCTCGACCGGCACGGCGCGCACCAGATCAATATCCTCCGCGCCGGTGACCAGCATGACGAGGCGGTCGATGCCCAGCGCGTTGCCGCTGGCGGCGGGCATGCCCGCTTCCAATGCGGCGAGAAAATCTTCATCTATAGGATAATCCTGCCCGTAGATTTCTTTTCGTAAAGCGACATCGTGCAAAAAACGTTCGCGCTGCACCTTGGCATCCGTCAGTTCGCCGAAGGCGTTCGACAGCTCGACGCTGCAAATATAGACCTCGAACCGTTCGGCAAAGCGCGGATCTTCCGGTTTCGGGCGCGAGAGCGCGGCCATCGAAACGGGGTAATCGCACAGGATGGTCGGCACCGGCGCGCCCAGGTGCGGCTCGACCTTGTCCATCAGAATTTTCAGCAGCGCGTTTTCCCAGTCGTCATGTTCGGACACGTAAACGCCGATGCGCGCCGCCTCGGATTTGATGTGGGTCAAATTTCCGAGCTGTTGGGAAATATCCACAGACGCATATTTTTTCAACGCGTCCACCACGGTAATGATCTCCCATTCCGCATGCGGATCGGAGGTTTTTCCGTTAAAAGTAATTTTGTTTGGCGCGACGGCGCGGATGATATCCACAGTTTCTCGCATCATCTCTTTGTAATCCATGCCCGCCTGATACCACTCGAGTAAACTGAAGGCCGGACTGTGCATCTTCGACGGCGTTTCATCGCGGAAGACCTGCGCGATCTGATAGATCTTCGGCAGCCCCGCGACGAGCAGTTTTTTCATCGCGAACTCGGGACTGGTATGCAGATAAAGACCGGGGTTGTGGATACTTTGTGCGGCGAACGCCTGTATGTGCGCTTCCATGCACGGCGCGGTTTGCAGCGCCGGCGTCTCGACTTCGAGATAGCCGCGCTTATCAAAGAACGCGCGCACCGCGGAAACGACTCGCGCGCGTTCTTTCAGATAAGAAATCTTGCGTGCGTATTTTTCGGAATGCCACCAATTTTGTTTCATGCGTTACCAATAGCATATATGGGGAAAATAAAAAGCCCGTGATGTTCCATAACGAGGAAATAAATTGCCAAAAAATCTCATTTTCTTGACAATTTCTTAACCACTTCCGTACTCTTATTGTTACTTACTTTCGCAGATCTCTTTGGAAATATTTCTCGTCTAACACAAAAAGCTACAGGGGGTTACTGTCATGCAAGCTTCAATGTCTTCGTCTTCGTCTTCGTCTTCGTCTTCGTCTTCGTCTTCGTCTTCGTCTTCGTCTTCTCCTTCGCCCAAGAACAATAAAACGCTGAGCGAACTTTTCAACCAATTCGCCGAGGACGCGGTCGAACGTTTCCCGCATCTTAAAGGCCAATTGCTGGTCGTCAATATGGACGAGAAAAAAATCTACGCCAAGGACATCGACAAGCAGAAGACCGGCCTCGACAAGCAGACGGCCGTCGACTATATCAGCAACCACCCTCTGACAAAGGCGATGGAGCAGGACAAGGGGATGTCCTCGGCTGCCACGCGCGACGACAAGCACAATCTGAAGCTGGTTTTCATGAATGAATCCGTCGCTCCGGCGGAGCGCGACAATCTTTCCAAGGAAACGGAACAGCACCTGCTTTATGTCATGGACCACGAACTGGCGCACACCGCCATCAAGGACGGCTTCTCCAAGGACGTCAAGTCGGCCTATGACTATAATATCCTGCTGGGCGAATCCGTCGCCGACGCCTACGCGCAAATCCGCCACTACCAGCGCTTCGGGGTGGACGACTACGCGCACAACAAATACGTCAGCCCGGCGGGCCGTGCCGAGAACTTCGTCCTCGGCGGCGACTCCGTCCACTTTACGTCTTTCGTCCTCGACGCCATCAACAAGCAAAAGGACAAGATCGACTTTGCCGCGCTCACCCCGCAGCAGACGGCCGATCTCGCCCGCCGCTTCGCGCTGGAATACATGCCGCCGAAGCGCGTGGTGCAGGACCTTGCCTATGACTTCGCGCCGGTGCGCAACGCCTTCCGCAGGAGCATGGACGACGGCTTCAAGGCGCTGGTCGACAAGACGCTCGATCCAAAGGCCGACTACTACACCTTCAAGTTCGGCAGCCTGTGGCTGAGCGGCATGCTCGAAACCGGCAAGCATCCGGACGGCCGCCCGATCAACCTGCCCAAGCAATATCTCGACGACGTGAAGGTCAAGCTGACGGCCCGCGAAGCGAAGTTCGAAAAGGACGGACTGCTCTTCGACATGCCGACGGTCGGCAAGCCGAAACCGCCGTCTGCCGGCAACAACGTGGTCAAGTTCAACGGCTTCGGCAGAGCCGCCTAAACAAGACCGCCTTACAAATCAAAAAGCCCGGCTTTCAACAGCCGGGCTTTTTTTATGCGTCATACAAGCCTTTGTTTTCAAAAAGTTGGTATTTTCTTAATAATTTTCATATAGCATATAGACGGGAGTATATATATGTGATGCAGAACAACGCCGCCCTGCCGGAAAAAACCGAAACGCTCAGCGCGCTCTTCAACGGGTTCGTCAAGGAGTCTGGCGCGCGCTTTCCCGCGCTCGAGGGGCGCATTCTGCTGATGGACGTCGCCGATTATAAAGTCTACGGCCTTTACGGCCTCGACCGCGACAAGATCAAGGCGAGCGACGCGCAGCTGCTCGCCCATCTCGGCGCGCACCCGCTCTCGGTCTATCTGCGCAAACATCCGGAAGAAAGCTCGCGCGCCAGCTATGATCCGTGGAGCGGAGCCGCCATCATCTTCTTCAACGACAAGATCGACCCCGAGGTCGCCAAGATCGCCGCAGAAAAAGCCAGGGAGCGCACGCTGCATCTGCTCGACCACGAACTCGGCCATCTCGGCATCGAGGACGGCATGTACGACAATCCGCAATCGCCGCAAGGCCTGCTGGGCGAGAACATCGCCGACGCCTACGCGCTGCTCCGCCATTACCAGCGCTTCGGCACCAACAAGGAATGCTGCGACAAATACGTCAGCCCCTTCGCGCGCGCCAGCAGCCTGATTTTCTCCGGCGACGCCACGCATTTCACCACCTTCACGCTACAGGCCGTCAGCAACGCCCGCAACGCGCTCAAGCTCGACACTGTCGACGCCGCCACCACCGCGCGCATGGCCCGCTCTTATGCGCAGTTCTTCACCCCCAAGCCGGAAACGGTGAAAAAACTCAAAGCGGCCTTCAAGCCGGTGAAAGACGCGTGGGAGAAAGACCGCGAGGCAGGCATTGAAGAGCTGATCAAGGTCACGCTCGACCCCGCCAGCGACAGGGACGTCTTCCGCACCGGCGAAACATGGCTGCGCCCTTACCTCAAAGGCAGCGTCACCTTCCCCGACGGCACGACGCCGCAGCTCAGCTGGTTCGAGGCCAGAACGCTGGAGCGCAAACTGGACGAACGCATGTACGGCCTCGCCCGCACCGCGAAGGCGGCGCGCAAACAGGAGCCGCACCGCCCTGCCCGCCCGGCCCTCCGCCGGCCGTTCACCCCTTAAAGCCTGCCGCGCATTTTTTGCCCCGCGCCCGCAGATCCCGCTTCTGACATGCTATTTTATTGGATTATGTAAATATATATCCCATATTTCCTGCAAATTCCTTGACTCAGCCCCCGCAACCCATATATATATAGGCCACGTTTTGGACGAAGCCAAACCTCCGCCTTTTGGGAAGTTTCAGCGCTCCGCGTCCCCCGGTCGGCGAAGATACGCTCACCGGGGTCAAAAGACTATGTGTATATGAGGTACGAAGATGTTTGAAAACCTGACCGGAAAACTCGGCAACGTCCTCGACGGCTTAAAGAAGCGCGGCGCGCTGAAGGAGGAAGACGTCCTCCTCGCCCTGCGCGACATCCGCACGGCGCTGCTCGAGGCCGACGTCGCCCTGCCGGTGGTCAAGGACTTCATCGACAAGGTCCGCGCCGAAGCGATCGGCGAAAAAGTTTTGCGCTCGATCACCCCCGGCCAGCAGGTCGTCAAGATCGTTCACGACGTGCTGGTCGAAACCCTCGGCCATGAAAATTCCGAGCTTAACCTCGCGACCCAGCCGCCCGCCGTCATCCTGATGGCCGGTCTGCAGGGCTCGGGCAAGACCACCAGCGCGGGAAAACTCGGCAAGTTCCTGCAGGACAAGCAGCGCAAGAAAGTCATGCTCGCCTCGCTCGACGTTTACCGTCCGGCGGCGCAGGAGCAACTCGAAATTCTCGGCAAGCAGATCCACGTTTCCACGCTGCCGATCGTCGCGGGCGAAAAGCCGCTCGACATCACCAAACGCGCGCTCAAGGCCGCGAAGGTCGAAGGCTACGACGTGCTGATCCTCGACAGCGCGGGCCGTTTGTCCATCGACGACGCGCTGATGAACGAACTCATCGCGGTGCGCGATCTCGCCAGGCCGATCGAAACCCTGCTCGTCACCGACTCACTCACGGGTCAGGACGCGGTCGTCACGGCGGAGAACTTCAACACCCGCGTCGGCGTCACCGGCATCATCCTCACCCGCATAGATGGTGATGCAAGAGGGGGCGCCGCCCTTTCGATGCGCGCCGTCACCGGCCAGCCGATCAAGTTCCTCGGCACCGGCGAGCAGATGGACGCCCTGCAAGCCTTCGATGCCCAGCGCATCGCGGGCAGAATCCTCGACATGGGCGACATCGTCAGCCTCGTCGAAAAAGCGAGCGAGAACATCAAGCTCGAAGACGCCAAAAAGGCCGCGGAAAAACTCGCCAAGGGCAACTTCGACCTCGACGATTATCTCCAGCAATTGCGCCAGATGCAGAAGATGGGAGGGCTTTCCGGCCTGATGGGCATGCTGCCCGGCGTCGGCAAGATCAAGAACGCCATGGCGGGCGCGGACCTCGACGACGGCATTCTGAAGAAGCACGAAGCCATCATCCTCTCGATGACAATCAAGGAGCGCGCCAAGCCCGAGCTGCTCAACGCCTCGCGCCGCAAGCGCATCGCCGCCGGTTCCGGCACCACGGTGCAGCAGGTCAATCAGGTCATCAAGCAGTTTCAGGACATGCAGACCATGATGAAACGCATGAAGAAGCTCGGCGGCAAGGGCATGATGCGCAGCCTTTCCGGCATGCTCGGCGGCGCCCAAGGAAACAATATGATGGGCGAGATGGAGGAAATGGCCAAGAACATGCAGGCCTCGGGGGGCCACGGCATCCTCGGCCCCAATCCCTTCGCGGAGAAATGAAACGGAATTTGAGACGGGACGGTTGCAGTCTCATAACAATTTATTAATCGCAGCCACTAAAGAAAGAACGGAGAAACCAAAATGTTGAAAATACGTATGGCCCGCTGGGGCGCCAAGAACAACCCTTATTACCACATCGTCGTCGCGGAAAGCCGCTCGGCGCGTGACGGCCGCTTCATCGAGCAGATCGGCACCTACGACCCGAAACTGCCGAAAGACCACGCCGACCGCGTGCGCCTGAACGCCGAACGCGCCAAGTACTGGCTCTCGAAGGGCGCGCAGGCATCCGACCGCGTGGCGATTTTCCTCGGCAAGGCCGGCATCGCCGAAATGCCCGCACGCAAGAACAACCCGAAGAAGGCCGTCGCCAAAGCGAAGATGACCGAGCGCACGAAAGCGCGCGCCGAAAAGGCCGCCGCCGCGAACGCGCCTGCCGAAGCCGCCGCGGAAGGTTAATCACCACCTGTGCAAAGCAAAGAGGCCGTATCCGCCCGTCTTGTCTGCATGGCCGAAATCGTCGGCGTGCACGGCGTGCGCGGCGCGCTGAAGATGAAAGTCTTCAGCAGCGACCCTGAAAGACTGGCGGACTACGCGCCTCTTTGCGATGCTTCCGGGCACCCCGCCTTCACCCTCACCTCGCTGCAGCCGCACGGCACCATCTTCCTCGCCACGCTCGAGGGCGTCGAAGACCGCACGGCGGCGGAAAAATTGCGCGGCACGAAGCTTTACGTTCCGCGCGAGCGCCTGCCCGACATCGAGGACGAACAAACCTATTATCATATTGATCTCATCGGCCTTGGCGTGAAAGACGAACAGGGCGAAGACCTCGGCAAGATCATCAACGTCGTCAACTTCGGCGGCGGGGATTTGCTGGAGATCAAGCCGCCGAAAGGCGCGAGCTACTATCTTCCTTTCACAAAAGCCAACGTGCCGCACGTCGACCTCGGGCAAAAAGAGGCGACGGTGATCATTCCGCCCGGATTGCTGGATTAGAATTGCGGGATCAAGCAGGCCCCGCTGCCGCAGACAGATTGCGCACGCCAGTGATGACCGCCTTAACATCTCTCGCAGCCGGTTTTTCGCTCCCGGGGTTAAAACGCGCGCGCGCCGTCTTGTCGCCGTACATCTCGACCAGACTGACATAGAGTTCCGGCAGGGTTTCCTCCCAGAACTTCTGCTTCGCCGGCGCGGAGAGAACGTCGTAAAAATACTGGATGCCGTGGTCCGCGCCGTGATCGACTTCCACGGGCTTTTTGAAATCCTTGAGCGACGGGTCGACGGCGGTCTGCCAGTTGAGCAGCGCGGCGACTTTGACCGGCGGCGCGAAGCCGAAGCAGCTGAAGGCCATCCACAGCTCCTCGCGGTTTTGCGGCAGGCGGCCCCATTGCTGGTAGCCCTCGGCCATCAGCTGGTGCAGGCGCGCCTGCACCTCGACGCCTTTGGCGTAGTACTTGGCGTATTTGACGGCGTTTCTTTTCGCCCTGGCGTTGAAGCTTTTGCGCAAGTGCCCCTTTTCGGGAACCGTCCTGTCGAATTCTTTCAGCTTGTCGACAGTGCGGTTGACGCGCGTGGCATAGCCGGTCGCGCCCTGCAGCAGGTGCGTGGCTTCGTGCCCGACGACGGTGTTGAGCCGCGCGCGGCGCGCGCGCATGCGCCCGAAGTCTTCCAGCTTTTCGTTGATGAAGATGTTTTTGCCGTACATGTAAACCATGCCTGCATATTCCATGTCGCCGACCTTCGCGTCTTCCTTGTTGACCACGACGATCTTGACCTCGCGCTCGTGCGTCACGGCGGGGTCGACCGCGAGCCCTTTCGGCGGCCATACGCCGTAAGACGAAGCGAGGATTTCTTTGATGCTGGCGCGCCCTTGCTCCAGCAGCTTGTTCGCCATTTTTTCGCGGCGGCTGTGCTGTGCCATGATTGTCTCCTTGGGAAATATGGCTAAATGTTTAACATAACCATGTAATAAAAACAAGCGGAAAATACGTAAAAAACAGTCCGGTATGGCAAAGGCCCGCCGCAGGAAAAAACGGTTTGACGAAAGCTGAGGGTATGTCACTGTAATCGCATGACAATCCAATCGGCATTGCGCGTCAAAATCTTTACCCTGTTCCCCGAGATGTTTCCGGGCTTTTTGGGACAGAGCCTCTCCGGCAAAGCGCTGGAAAAGGGGCTGTGGGCGCTCGAGACCGTTCAGCTGCGCGACTTCGCCACCGACAACCACAAAACCGTGGACGACACGCCCTGCGGCGGCGGCGCGGGCATGGTGATGAAGCCGGATCTGCTCGATCGCGCGCTCTCCGCGCACCAGCCGTTAGGCCGCTTCATTTACATGACGCCGCGCGGCAAACCTCTGACGCAAAAACTGGCGCATGAGTTGGCGCAGGAGCAAAACCTATCCATCCTCTGCGGGCGCTACGAGGGCGTGGACCAGAGATTGCTGGAAGCTTACGACGCCGAAGAGATTTGCATCGGCGATTACGTCCTTTCCGGCGGCGAACCCGCGGCGATGATCATGCTCGACGCCATCATCCGCCTTTTGCCGGACGTGATCGGCAACGCCGGAACGCACGACGAGGAAAGCTTCGAGAACGGCCTGCTCGAATATCCGCACTACACCCGCCCCGCCGTCTGGACGGGGCCGGACGGCGTGGAGCGCCCCGTGCCCGACGTGCTGATGGGCGGCCACCACGCCAACATCGCCAAATGGCGGCAGGAACAATCGGAGGCGATCACCAAGGAGCGCCGCCCCGACTTGTGGGACAAATTCAAAAAGAAAGACTGATCAGAGCTTCTTGGTTTGCGCTTTTTTTTCCGGCTTTGTGTCGTTGGCAGGCTTCAGGGCGTTTTTGGCAAAGGCCTGCTCGATCACGTCGTCGACCGCCGCGCTGACGTCGTTGAACTTTTGCGTCGTCAGCTTCACGCCCCTGAAGTAGGCTGTGTAGTATGCGCTCATGCCATAGCCTTCGTCGTTGCCGGTATATTCCGTGATCGTTTGTGGATCTTCCGCCGAAACCTCGAGCCGCAGGGGAATGAGATCGCCCTGAATATTGGTCTTGATAACTGCTTTTTCATGCACGTCGTCGACATTCGCCGAATATTTGAAATCGACATGCGGCGACTGCTGCAAAACGTTCAGCCCTTTTTCCAGCTCGCCGACGACCTTGCGCAAGGTTTCCATCCGCGCCTGACGCCCGGCGTCGTCCGACGCGCAGATTTCACGCGCCGCCTCTTCCATTTCGCGCACCTTGAGTTGCGCTTTTTCCTCTATCGTGCCTTCGGTCAGAATCTTCTGCTTTTCCTTCCAGCGCGCGGCCTCTTCGGGATCGCGGGTCAGCGCCAGCAGCTCCGCGATGGTCTGATTGCCGCTCGCGCGCGCGTTCTCGAGGGCCTTTTCAGTCACCTCGACCTTGTGGTCCACCAGAAAGCAGACGGCGGCCTCCTGCCCTTCGGCGGCGGCTCTCTCCAGCGCCGGCTTCATGTCGGCGCCCGACTTCAGTGCGACCTCGAGCATCGGCACGCTGCCGAATGCGAAGATGGTCTGCAGCGCGCTGGCGATGTCGTATTTTTTGTCGACCAGATACCGGAGAAATTCGGTGTTGTTGCAAATGGCCGCCCTTTGCATGGTGTAATCCGTCACCTTGGCGCCCTTTTCGACCAGATATTCGGCGATATCCTCATAATGCCCGCCCACCGCGGCGTCCAGCGCCGTGAGGTCGCTGTCGCTCTCAATTGCATTGACGGGAACGCCCTTTTCCTCAACCCAGTAGATCACCCCGCCCAGCTTGCCCATGCGGGCGGCGGCCACCATTTTGTCGATTTTGCTTTGTTTTCCGAACATGATCCACTCTCCATTAACCTTTGCCGCAGCGGCATAATTCATCTGAATATATTGCCATAAATATATAAAATATGCAAATACAACATTATTGAAAATAATATTGAGAAAAATCATATTATTAGCTATAATAAAGGTTAACGGGCAGCGAGTCGCTTTGGAAAACCGCACTTTTCCCTTGAATTTACCTATGATTCTCGGTTATTAATCCTGCACCCGATAACCAACAAACGGGCCGCCGGCATGACCGTGTCATGTTCGAAATTTACGGGCCCTGCAAAATTTAATGGGATGAGAGCTATGAACGATCTTGAGAAATTTGAACAGCGCCAGCGCGAACAACTGGTCGCACAACAGAAAAAAATCCCCGTCTTCGCCCCCGGCGACACCGTCCGCGTCAACGTGAAAATCGCTGAAGGCAGCGGCGACAAGGAAAAAATCCGCATTCAGGCCTACGAAGGCGTCTGCATCGCCCGCGGCGGCAAAGGCCTCAACCAGAGCTTCACGGTTCGCAAGATCTCCTACGGCGAAGGCGTCGAACGCGTGTTCCCGCTGTACAGCCCGAGCATTGACAGTATCGAGCTGGTGCGCCGCGGCACGGTGCGCCGTTCCAAGCTCTACTACCTGCGCGACCGCAGCGGCAAATCCGCCCGCATCACCGAGCGTACGGATTCTTATGAACAGGACAGCAAGACGGAATCGACCAAAGAAGCCGCCGCGACCGAGAAAAAGGCCGCCGTCGGTTAAACCGTCTTACATAATACTAATACAGAACAGCCCCTCGCAAGAGGGGCTGTTTTGCTTTATAAATAGTGGCTCGGAAATCAGAAAAGGGATGAAGAGCCATGACGAAACCCCGCACTCTGTTCGAGAAAATCTGGGATAGCCACGTTGTCCGTACCGGTGATGACGGCTCCTGCATCCTCTACATCGACCGCCATCTCGTGCATGAAGTCACCAGCCCGCAGGCCTTTGAAGGTTTGCGCATGTCCAACCGCCGCGTGCGCCGCACCGACGCGACCCTCGCCGTCGCCGACCACAACGTGCCGACCTCCGACCGCTCCCAAGGCATCAAGGACGAGGAAAGCCGCGTGCAGGTCGACGCGCTCACCCAGAACGCCAAGGACTTCGGCGTGCAGCTTTTCGACATGAACGACAAGCGTCAGGGCATCGTCCATGTCATCGGGCCCGAGCAGGGCTTCACCCTCCCCGGCACGACCATCGTCTGCGGCGACAGCCACACCGCGACCCACGGCGCGTTCGGCGCATTGGCTTTTGGAATTGGCACCTCGGAAGTCGAGCATGTGCTGGCGACGCAAACACTCCAGCAAAAGCCCGCCAAGAACATGCGCATCACCGTCGAAGGCAAATTGCCTGCGGGCGTGACGGCGAAAGACGTGATCCTCGCCATCATCGGAAAGATCGGCACCGCGGGCGGCACGGGTCACGTGCTGGAATTCGCGGGCGACGCCATCAAAAGTCTCTCGATGGAAGGCCGCATGACCGTCTGCAACATGGCGATCGAGGCGGGCGCGCGCGCCGGCCTGATTGCGCCCGACGAAACCACCTTCGCCTATCTCAAAGGCAGACCGATGGCGCCGAAAGGCGCGGAATGGGACAAGGCCGTGATGTACTGGAAGACCCTGCCGTCGGACGCGGGCGCGACCTACGACAAGGAAGTCACGCTCAAAGCCGAAGACATCATCCCGCAAGTCACCTGGGGCACCAGCCCCGAGGCCGTCCTCCCCATCACCGGCAACGTGCCCGATCCGTCCGAACTGCCCGAAGGCGACAAGAAAGCCGCCATGACCCGCGCACTGGAATACATGGGCCTTAGCCCTAACGAAAAGCTGACCGACGTGAAGATCGACAAAGTCTTCATCGGCTCCTGCACCAATTCGCGCATCGAAGATTTGCGCGCCGCCGCCGCCATCGCCAAGGGCCGCAAGGTGGCCGAAGGCGTTTACGCGATGGTCGTGCCGGGCTCCGGCCTCGTCAAGGAACAGGCGGAACAGGAGGGACTCGACAAAATCTTCAAGGACTCCGGCTTCGACTGGCGCGAGCCCGGCTGCTCGATGTGCCTTGCGATGAACGCCGACAAGCTGAACCCCGGCGAGCGCTGCGCCGCCACCTCGAACCGCAACTTTGAAGGACGGCAGGGCCGCGGCGGACGCACACACCTGATGAGCCCCGCCATGGCGGCCGCCGCCGCTGTCACAGGTCACTTAACGGATGTACGTGAACTAAACTAACCGCCATGCCGGACTTGTTCCGGCATCCATAATGTTTTGCATGTAACACATGCGTGGACGCCGGAATAAATCCGGCGTGGCGAAAAAGGGAGAAGAAGGATGCAGAAGTTTACAATATTAAAAGGCATCGCCGCGCCACTGCCCGTGCCGAATGTCGATACGGACAAAATCATCCCCAAGCAATATCTCAAGACCATCGAGCGCACGGGGCTGGGCAAATATTTATTTGATGAAATACGTTTTACATCCGACCGCACCGAAATTCCCGATTTCGTGCTCAACAAGGAGCCCTACCGCAAGGCGAGCATCCTCGTCGCGGGGGAGAACTTCGGCTGCGGCTCGTCGCGCGAGCACGCGCCGTGGGCGCTGCTCGATTTCGGCATCCGTTGCGTGATCGCGCCCTCCTTTGCCGACATCTTCTACAACAACTGCTTCAAGAACGGCATTCTGCCCCTCGCCCTGCCCGCCAACGACGTTGCAAAGCTGATGAAAGAGGCGGAAGCACAAAAAGAGATCACCGTCGATCTTCCCAACCAGAAAGTCGAAGGTTTTTCGTTCGATATCGACCCGTTCCGCAAGCACTGCCTGATCGAAGGGCTGGACGACATCGGCCTGACGCTCGAGCACGAGCAGGACATCACAAGATTCGAAAAACGACAGAAGGGAAGCCAGCCGTGGCTTTATCAAGCATGAGAAACATCGTCCTCCTGCCCGGCGACGGGCTCGGCCCTGAAGTGGTTGGCGAAGCCGCCAAGGTCATCGGCTGGTTCAACGACAATTTCGACACCAAGATCAAACCCGAACAGGGCGACATCGGCGGGGGCTCCTACGACAAGCACGGCACGCCGCTCTCCGACGAAACCTTGGACAAATGCCGCAAAGCCGACGCCATCCTGCTCGGCGCGGTCGGCGGGCCGAAGTGGGACAAGGTCGATTACAAGCTCCGCCCCGAGGCGGGCTTGCTGAAACTCCGCAAGGAACTCGACCTGTTCGCCAATCTCCGTCCCGCCAAAGTGTTCGACGCGCTCATCGACGCCTCGACGCTGAAGCCCGAAGTGGTCAAGGGACTCGACATCCTCATCGTGCGCGAGCTCACCGGCGGCGTTTACTTCGGCGAGCCGCGCGGCATCGAAACCCTGCCCGACGGCACGCGCAAAGGCGTCAACACGCAGGTTTACACCACGGCGGAGATCATCCGCGTCGCGCGCGTCGCCTTCGAACTGGCGCGCAAGCGTAATAAAAAAGTCACCTCGTGCGAAAAAGCCAACGTGATGGAATCGGGCAAACTGTGGCGCGAGGAAGTGACCGCGCTCCACGACAAAGAATACAAAGACGTGGAACTCTCCCACATGTACGCCGACAACTGCGCGATGCAGCTGCTGCGAAACCCTTCGCAATTCGACGTCATCGTCACCGACAATCTTTTCGGCGACATTCTCTCGGACGAAGCCTCGATGCTCACCGGCTCGCTCGGCATGCTGCCCTCCGCATCGCTCGGCGCGGAAAAAGCCGACGGCAAGCGCGCCGCCGTATACGAGCCGATCCACGGCTCCGCGCCCGACATCGCGGGCAAAAACATCGCCAACCCGCTCGCCACCATTTTGAGCGTCGCGATGATGCTGCGCTATTCCTTCAATCTTTTCAAAGAGGCCGACCTGCTGGAAGCGGCGGTCGAAAGCGTGCTCGCCAAGGGCTACCGCACCGCCGACATCATGCCGACGGACGGCGGCAAGGGCTGCCAGAAGCTTTCCACCTCCAGCATGGGCGAAACGCTGGTCAAGGAACTGGACGCGCTGAAACCGAAAATGGCGGCGCGCGCATGAAAAAGATTCTCCTCGGCGCTTTTCTCGCCCTGCTGTTGTATTTGTCCGTGCAGGCGGCGCAGGCGGGATCTCCGGCGCCGCTGGCCTATGTCGTCCGCGTGCAGCAGGACATCACCCCCGCCTCCGCCGACTTCATCCACGACCAGCTGAAAAAGGCCGCGGCGCAAAACGCAGCCGTCTTCATCATCGAGCTGGATACGCCGGGCGGCCTGATGGACAGCATGAAAGCGATCGTGCAGGACATCATCGCCTCGCCCGTGCCGGTGGTGACCTATGTCTCCCCCCCGGGCGCGCATGCCGCCAGCGCCGGCACCTATATCATGTACGCGAGCGAGATCGCCGCGATGGCGCCCGCAACCAACCTCGGCGCGGCGACGCCGGTCATGATGGGTCAGGAAGGCGCAAAACCGCAATCCGTGCTGGAAAAGAAAATGGCCAGCGACGCCGCCGCCTACATCCGCGGCCTCGCCGACATGCGCGGGCGCAACGCCGACTGGGCGGCGATGGCCGTCAACAAGTCCGTCAGCCTGACGGCGACGGAAGCCCTGCAGAAACACGTCATCAACGTCATGGCCGACAACGTGCCCGATCTCCTGAAGAAGATCGACGGCATGCAGGTCAAGGTCGGCGAACGGTCGGAAACGCTGCACACCGCGGGCGCGACGGTCGAATATCACAAGGGCAACTGGCGCGCGCGGCTGCTCGCGGCCATCACCGACCCCAACATCACCTATCTGCTGATGATCATCGGCTTTTGGGGCATCATCATCGAGTTTTCGCACCCCGGCGCGATCTTCCCCGGCATCACCGGAGCGGTCTGCATTCTGCTGTGGCTTTACGCCATGAACATTCTGCCGGTCAACTACACCGGCGTCGCGCTGATCATGCTCGGCATCGCCTGCATGACGGCGGAGGCCTTCATGCCGACGATCGGCGTGCTCGGCGTCGGCGGCGCGGCGGCCTTCGCCATCGGCAGCGTGCTGATGTTCAACGTGCCGGGCTTCGCCGTCTCCTACTGGCTGATCGGCCTCGTGACGCTGGTCAGCCTCGCTTTTCTCTCCTTCATCCTCGCCATCCTTATCAAGGACCGCAGGAAGCCTTCCACCGTCGGCCCCGAAACGATGGTCGGCATGGCGGGCAAAGTCGTCGAGTGGAACGGCAAAGAGGGCGCGGTACGCGTCAACGGCGCGGTGTGGAAAGCGGAAAGCGCCGTCGCCTGCACGCTCGCAAAAGGCGACAAAGTAAAGATTACCGCGGTGAACGGACTTTGCGTCACCATCGATCCCAACCAATCCGTTTCAACATAAGGAGAATTTTACATGGACGGCCTCGGCGTACTCGTCATATTTCTGATCATCTTCATCCCCATGGTCTTCCGCATTCTGCCGGAATACCAGAAGGGCGTCGTCTATACCCTTGGCCGCTCCTCACCGCCGAAAGGTCCGGGCGTCGTCGTGCTGATCCCGCTCGTCCAGCGCATGATGCGCGTCGACATGCGCGTGCGCACCATGAACGTGCCCTCGCAGGACGTGATCTCGCGCGACAACATCTCCGTCAAGGTGAACGCCGTGGTCTACTTCAGCGTCACCGACGTCAACAAGGCGATCAACCAGGTCGAGAACTACGTGCAGGCCATCATGGAGCTGTCGCAGACCAAGCTGCGCGCCGTTCTCGGCAAGCACGAGCTTGACGAGATTCTCGGCGAGCGCGACAAGCTCTCCACCGACATCCGCACCCTGCTCGACGAAAGCACCGAGCAGTGGGGCATCAAGGTCTCCTCCGTCGAGCTCAAGAACATCGACATCGACCCCTCGATGATTCAGGCCATCGGCCGTCAGGCGCAGGCGGAACGCGAACGCCGCGCCAAGATCATCAGCGCGGAAGGCGAACAGCAGGCCGCCGCCAAGCTGGTCGAAGCCGCACAGACCCTCGCCACCGACCCCGGCGCGATGCAGCTGCGCTATCTCGCCGCCGTGCAGGACATCTCGGACGACAAGACCAAGACCATCCTCCTGCCGCTGCCGATGGAGATCCTCAAGCGGTTTATATGATTGAAATAACTAAATTTTTCAGACAAGCCCCACCCGTTAAACGGCGGGGCTTTCTTTTTGGGAGCAGCTTTTTATTGACATAATATGTAAATCGCTATACCATCAGCCAATCGGACAACACATTTTTAAAAGAGGAATTCGCCATGTCAGGTCTCATTTTAAACGGCAACACCACCTTGATCCTCGTGCAGGAAGGCCTCAAAAAGGCCATCAAAACGACCGGCGCCAAACAAAGCGGCGGCGTCGAGCTGGCCGACCTCGCGCGCGAATTCCGCAAATGCGAAAAAGCGATCAATGAAGGGACCGCCTCGAGACTCGTCGCCGGCAACCCGCAGCTGGACGAAGTCGAGAAAACGCTGATCGCGTCCTTCAACGCCGCCTCGAACGCCAACGACAACGCCGCGCTTGTGGCTTTGTCCAAGGAAATCCGCCAGTACGAAAAAGAACTCAACAAACCGGCTACAACGGCGAGCAAGCCGACGGGAAATCCGGCCCTTTAAGGCTTTAATCCCTCGCGCACGGCCTGCACGCATTTTTTCACCAGACGGGGATTGTCGCGGATGCCGCGGCTGAACTCCAGTTGCACGCCCTGCCCCGAGCGGTTGCGGTTGCAGATGTTTTTCGGGTTTTTGCCGCCCTGATATTTGTGGCTGCCGTCGGCGACGGCGCGCACGCCCGCCTTGTTGAAGGCGGCTTTCAGCTTCGTTTGCAGTTTTTTGTCGCGCGCGCTCATGTAGACGACCCGCTGGCGCGGGCGGCAGCCGTGAATGGTCACCGTCACGTCCGCTTTGCTCAAGAGATCGAGGCAGCGCGGCTCGTCGAAATGCGCGCTCGTCACGTGCAGCTCCTCGAAGGCGTTCTTTTTCAGCCCCTGGAAAACATAGAAGCTGTGCTCCCGGCCGGCGATGTCCGCCGCCATTTTGCCCGTGCTCCACTCCATCTTGCCGCCGTGCGGCGCGACGATGGCGACTTTGCTGCCGGGCACCTTGCGCACGACGATGTCGTAGTCCACGCCTTCTGTGTTGTGATTGGCCAGATGTTCGAAATTTCTGAATTTATCCAAGCGAAGTCTCCCATCGAAGCAACAGGGAGAAAAACTATCCCGAATATCCAATTATGTCAATGGCAGTTGTATCTTTGCAGCGCGGCCTGCGTTTTCTGATAGAGCGGCCCCGTATCGTGCGGAAAATCCTTGTGAATTTGCTTCAGGGAGAGGCAGGCGTCGTTGACGCGGTCTATCTTGGAGAGCGACAGCCCGAGCTTGTAAAGGCTGTCTTCCGCCTTGCTGCTCTTGGGATATTTCTGATAGCCGGTGGCAAAGGCGCGTGCGGCCTCCTTGTATTTGCCTTGCGCGTAATAGATCTCCGCCATCCAGTATTCGGCATTGGCGCACAGGCGGCTGTCCGGATAGCGTTGCAGGAAGCTTGTGAACTTAGCCTGCGCGTCGGCGTATTTGTGGGCGCGCACGTCGGCGAAGGCGCTGTCGTACAGTTTTTGCGCGCCCTTGTGACCGCCGAGCGTGCCGAGCGTCTGGGACTGCACTTGCGTCTTGCCCTGTCACAATGTTTGCGTTTGCATCGGCATCTGGTTTTGCAGCTGCGACGGCGGGGCGGCGTTATCTGTCGTAGCGGAACCGTTCGGCGGCGGAACCGTCGAGACCGGCGGCACGGCGTTCACGCCCGTGGCGGGCGGATTGACCATCGTCGAGTCGCCGTCGGGCGCGGGCCCGCGCTGCCCGAGCTGCGCGAAGCGCTCGTCGGTGTCCGACTGCATGCGGTTGACGCGGGTGGTGAGCTGCTGCATCTGGAAGCCGAGCTTCTCGATCTGCCCCGTCAGGGCCTGCTGCTCGTTCTCCAGCGCGGTAATGCGGGTATAGAAATCCGACAGCGCGGCGGGGCTCATGCTGTTGCCGCCCTGCTGCTTGGCGGCGTCCGATGCCAGCTCGGAGATCGCGGCCTTGTTGCCCTGATAGACGGCGCGGCTCAGGGTCTGCACCTGATTTTGCAGCTCGTCGATGCGGTTGAGGATCTGTCCGTTATCCGCGGTGCTCGCCGCGTCCATCTGCGCGCGCGCCGACGCGGCGCAGCAAACGGCGAACAAGGCGCCCGCGGCAAGCAGGAGCCTTGTTCTGCCTTTTGAAAAGGAACGGACCATCGTCTTCTACAGACTTACTGGACGACCAGAACGGCGCGGCGGTTCTGCGCCCAGGCTTGCGGATTGCTGCCCAGCACGGCCGGACGCTCCTTGCCGTAGGAGATCGTCTGCAGGCGCGAGGCGTTGACGCCCAGCGCGACGAGATAGTTGCGCACCGCGACGGCGCGCTTCTCGCCGAGCGCGAGGTTGTATTCTTCCGTGCCGCGCTCGTCGCAATAGCCCTGAATGACGACATTGACGTTCGGGTACTGCTTCAGCCACTGCGCCTGCTTCTCGATGGTCGCGCGGGCTTCGGCACTGAGGTCGTATTTGTTGGTGGCGAAGAAGGAGCGGTCGCCGACGTTGACGACGAGGTCCTGCTCCGAACCCGGCGCCGGGCCTTGCGTTTGCGGCAGACCCGCCTGCGACACGGACGAAGACGGGCTGGTGAGGTTGGCCGGCGGCATCGAGCCGGTGGTATCGACCGCGCCGATATCGCTGTTCTGGTGGCTGCAGGCCGAGCAGAACAGCAGAGTGGAAACAGCCAACATGCTTAATATACGCTTACCCATATGATAAATCTCCTTATATAGATTTGGGCAAAAATTCCTGGATCGCGGCGCCTGTGCCGTAACTCACAATCGAGCCGCGCACCACCGCTTCGATATAAAAACATATTTTTGCGGCACGGGATAGCCTTCTCTGCTATAAGCTGGTCACATGACGACAAATATTTCCGAACAGGCGGCCGGCGGTTTTTCATATCTTGAAACCCTGAATCCGGCGCAGCGCGACGCGGTCGAGGCGCTCGACGGCCCCGTTCTGGTGCTGGCGGGTGCGGGCACCGGCAAAACCCGTGTTCTGACAACCAGACTCGGGCATTTGCTGGCGACGGGACGCGCCTATCCGTCGCAAATCCTCGCCGTCACCTTCACCAACAAGGCCGCGGCGGAGATGAAACGCCGCGTTTCGGAGATGCCGGGTGCTTCGCACCCTGAATATATATCAGGCGCCTTCGCGCCGGGCGGGCAGCCGATGGAAGGCTGGTGGCTCGGCACCTTCCATTCCCTCGCGGCGCGGATGCTGCGGCGGCATGCGGAGATCGTCGGCCTCAAGTCCAACTTCACCATCCTCAACGAGGACGACCAGATCCGTCTTCTCAAGCAACTGATGGAAGCGGAAAACATCGACGTCAAAAAATGGCCGCCGCGGCTGCTTATCAACGTCATCCAGAAATGGAAGGACAAGGGCTTGACGCCCGATCAGGTGCCGAAGGACGAAGCGGGACACTTCGCCGACGGGCGGCTACTCGGGCTCTACCGCGCCTATCAGGAACGCCTGAAAATCTTGAACGCCTGCGACTTCGGCGATCTTTTGTTGCATGTTCTGACGATCTTCCGCGACCCCGCGCACGAAGATATTCTCGTCAAATATCAGGAGAAGTTCAAATACGTCCTCGTCGACGAATATCAGGACACCAACACGGGGCAATATCTCTGGCTGCGCCTGCTCGCGCAAAAGCACAAGAACATCTGCTGCGTCGGCGACGACGACCAGTCGATCTACGGCTGGCGCGGCGCGGACATCGGCAACATTCTCAAATTCGAAAAGGACTTTCCGGGCGCGAAGATCGTGCGCCTCGAACAAAACTACCGTTCGACCGGACACATCCTCTCCGCCGCCAACGGCGTGATCGCCCACAACCAGAGCCGCCTCGGCAAGGAGCTGTGGAGCGCGGGCGACGCCGGCCACAAAGTCGTGGTCCGCGGCGTGTGGGACGGCATGCAGGAAGCCGCCGCGGCGGCGGAGATGATCGAGGACCTGCAGCGCAAGGGGATCAAACTCAGCGAAATGGCGGTGCTGGTCCGCGCCGCGCACCAGACGCGCGCCTTTGAAGAACGCTTTATCAAAGAGGCCATCCCGCACAAAGTTCTCGCCGGCATGCGCTTTTACGAGCGGCAGGAAATCCGCGACGCCATCGCTTATTTGCGCCTCATCGCCCAGCCGGACGACGACCTCGCCTTCGAGCGCACCATCAACGTGCCCAAGCGCGGCATCGGCCCGACGACGGTCGCCAAAATCCATACCCTCGCCCGCAGCCGCCAGACGTCGCTCTCCCATGCGCTCGGCATGATGCTGGAAACCGACGAGCTCACCGGCAAAACCAAGGAGCGGCTCAAAACCTTCATGGAAAATTTCGAGCGCTGGCGCGTGCTGTCGCGCGAGATGTCGCATGTCGAGCTGGCGCAGATCGTGCTCGACGAATCCGGCTACACCGCGATGTGGCTCGCCGACAAATCTCCGGAAGCGGCGGGACGCCTCGACAACATGAAAGAGTTCGTCAACGCGCTCAACGAGTTCGACAACCTCGACATGTTTCTCGAGCATGTTTCACTGGTCATGGACTCCGACGACAACACCAGCGACGAGCAGGTCAGCATCATGACCTATCACGCCGCCAAGGGGCTGGAATACGACGCGGTGATTTTGCCGGGCTGGGAGGAAGGGCTCTTCCCCAACCAGCGCGCGATGGACGAGAACGGCATCGCGGGGCTGGAAGAGGAACGCCGCCTCGCCTACGTCGGCCTGACGCGCGCCAAAAAACGCGCCGCCGTCTTCTTTGCCGCCAACCGCCTGATCTACGGCAGCTGGCAAAGTTCTCTGCCCTCGCGCTTTATCGACGAGCTGCCCAAAGACCATGTCGAGGTCGCCACCGAAACGGGGCTTTATCAGGCGCAACCGCGGCAACAAGACTATATTTCCCGCGGGCGCCCTTCACGGCTCGCCGACATCTCCGGCCCCGCGCCGAAGATGGAATCCGAACTTGGCTTCGGCCCCGGAGACAAGGTCTTTCACCAGAAGTTCGGCACCGGCACCGTCGTCACCACCGACGGCAACAAGCTCGACATCAAGTTCGACAAGGCGGGACGCAAGAAGGTGATCGACAGTTTTGTCAGCAAAGCCGACTGACAGTTTCGTGACGCGCACGGACTGAAAATCAGGCGTATTGCTTTTCCTTCTTTTTTACCCCGTCCTGACTGAACCATTCCTTGCCGGGCGACGTATAGAGAAGCGCGAGCGCCGCGCCCTGCAACATCATATTGACAACGGAAACGGCCGCGGACGTGTCGGAAGATTGCAGAAGGTGCGGCAACGAGAGCAAAAACGCCAGCAGCTCGTTGAAATAGAAAATCAGATAGAGCATCCGCGCCCAACTGGTGCTGGAGGCGATCTTCGACAGAACGAAGAAGTAGACGGCAAAGGCGCCGAAGATCACGGTCAGACCGATGATGACGTCCTCGTGGTGCGACGCGGTGTGCGCGGACTGCGAAGCGGGATAGAGGAAAAGATTGGCGATGCTGAGGACAAGGGAAGCCCAGATCATGTAAATCGCCGCACTAATGGTGCCTGGCAGCCTCATGATAAACTCCGTGTTCTTGCGTCTTTATACAAACATTAATATGTAAATTTTAACATCATAAGCTTAAAAAACGCTTATCCCGCACCTTTGTTGTATTAAAAATACTTATATATCAATATCTTATAAAAACACCTGCACAGGGCGCAAAAAAATGTGTATTTTGAGGTCGTTTTCAAAACGCTTAGAGGAATCATGACAAAACGGCTCCTGCCCCTTATCGCCGGAATACTCCTGCTTCTCAATTGCGCGCCGGCGCATGCGAAGACGGTCGACGACATCGCCGCCGTGGTGAACAACAGCATCATCACGATGACCGACGTGCGCGACCGCACCAATCTTTACCTCTCCGGCCAGCATGTGCCGCCCGCAGAGCGGCGCAACATGGAACAGAAAGTCCTCAGCAAGCTGATCGACGAAAAGCTGGAGCTGCAGGAAGCGCAGAAGCTCGGCATCAGCGTCGACGAGAAGCAGGTGAACGCCGGCTTCGCCTTCATCGCCCAGCAGAACCATCTTTCCCCCGGCGCGTTCAGGAACAACCTGCAATCGTCCGGCGTGAACATCAATACGCTCTACGCCCAGATCAAGGCGGAGATCGCGTGGGACCAGGTGATCCAGCGCAGGATCAAGCCGCAGATCAACATCAGCGAGAGCGACATCGACCTGACGATGAAGCAGATCACGCTCCACAAGACCAAACGGGAATTCCACATCGCCGAGATCATGCTCAAGGTACCGAACGCCGCGGCGAAGGAGCAAGTCCGCAGCAAGGCAGAAGACCTGGTGCAAAAGATAAGGCAGGGCGCGAACTTCGAGGCAGTGGCGCAGAAATATTCCGACGGCGCGGCGGCCCAGAGCGGCGGCGATCTCGGCTGGGTAGAGGAAGGACAGCTTACCCGCCGTCTCGATCTGGCGCTGCGGGCGCTGAGCGACGGGCAGATCTCCAATCCCATTTACGCCAACGGCGGCTATCACATTCTCTTCCTGCTGGACACACGCGGCGTCGTCGGCGGGAACTTAGACGCGTCCAGCCCCGTCGTGGACCTGAAGCAGATCGTCATCCCCGTCAAGAAGGACGACACGCAGGAGGTCGTTCAGGCCAAGCTGGAGCGCGGCCTCGGGCTCGGCCACACGGTCAAGGGCTGCGCCGCCATGGACGCGCAGATGAAAAACTTTCCCTACAAAGGCACGGGCGACCTCGGCAGCGGCCCGCAGGACTCCCTGCCGGAACCGGTGCGCGACATCGTCGCGCAGCTGCGCATCGGCAAGCTCTCGAAGCCGATCCGCACGCCCGACGGCTGGGCGATGCTCATGGTCTGTTCGCGCCACAAACAAGCCGCCACGGCGGAGAGCGGGCCCGACGGCATTCCCGGCAATCTTTCCCTCGACGACAAGAGGGAGCGTCAGGACATCGCGGACAAGCTCGGCATGCAGCGCCTCAACCAGATGGCCGCGCACTACCTGAGCGATCTGCGCGCCGCGGCCTTCATCCAGAAGAAAATCTGATTTGTCCCCGCTGCCCCCTTTACGCGAGGTCATCGCGCAGCACGGGCTGATGGCCAAAAAGTCCCTCGGACAGAACTTTCTGCTCGACCTCAACCTCACCGCCAAAATCGCCGCCGCCGCGGGCGACCTTGAAGGCAAAAACGTCATCGAAATCGGCCCCGGCCCCGGAGGCCTCACCCGCGCGCTGCTCGACACGGAGGCCGCCACCATCCACGCCGTCGAGCGTGACGACCGCTGCGTGGCCGCGCTGCAGGACGTCGTCGCGGTCGCGGCGGGGCGGCTGGTGCTGCACGCCGACGACGCGCTCAAGACCGACATGGCGTCGCTCTGCCCCGCGCCGCGCGTCATCGTCGCCAATCTGCCCTACAACATCGCGACGCCGCTGCTGGTCGGCTGGCTGGGAGAGATCGACGCGTTCGACAGTCTCACTTTAATGTTCCAGCGCGAGGTCGCGGCGCGCATCGCCGCCAAACCGCGCACCAAGGATTACGGACGGCTCTCGATCATCGCCCAATGGCTGACGGAGGTGGAGATCAGGTTCGACATTCCGCCCTCCGCCTTCACGCCGCCGCCGAAGGTCACCTCGACCGTCGTGCGCTTCACGCCCAGAAAACGCACCGACGACCTGCCGATCGCCCTCATGGAGCGCGTCACCGCCGCCGCCTTCGGCCAGCGGCGCAAGATGCTGCGGCAAAGCCTGAAGCAGCTCGGCTGCGACGTCGAAAAGCTTTTGACCGCCGCCGCCATTCCACCCACCGCGCGCGCGGAGGAAATCGACATCGCGGGCTTCGTCCGCCTCGCGCAAACCTTGAGGGAGCAACAGACATGACCGACAAGCTCGAAACCATAGATATGCTGGAAACCATCGCCCTCACCCCGACCGAAAACCTGCCGGAGAGCTTCGAGGCGCTCGAAGACAGGGACTTCATGCGCATTGCCGCGCATCTGGCGCGCAAGTCCTACAACGAGGGCGGCTGCCCGATCGGCGCGGTGATCGCCGACGCCGCGACGGGACGGATCATCGGCAAGGGCCACAACACGCTGGTGCAGGAGAACGACGCGACCACCCACGGTGAAACCGCCGCCATCCGCGACGCGGGCCGCGTGGCGAAGCTGCGGGGCAAGGGCCCCGTCGATTTTCGCGGCGCCGCGCTTTACACGACGCTCACCCCCTGCCTCGTCTGCTGCGCGCAGATCATCCACCGCTGCCAGTTCCAGAGGGTCGTCATCGGCGACGCGACCAACGCGCCCTCGACCCAGAAGATCCTGCGCGGCGGCGGCATCAAACACGTCGACATCCTCGAAGACGCGGAAGCCGTCGCCCTTTACAAAACATTCATGGAAGAAAAGCCCGAGCTGCACTACCTCGACTGGGGCGGGCATAAAAAACGCGAGGAAATGCTGGGCGGAAAATAAAAAGGCTTAAGGCTTCAGGGTTTCGACGAACGCGTCAAGGTCCGTCAGCCGCGTGCGTTTGGCGCGCTCGGCGCGCAGGATGTTGTGCACCAGCCGCACGCTTTCATCGAGGTCGTTGTTGACGATCACGTACTGGAATTCCCTGTAATGCGAGATTTCCTCCTGCGCCATGCCGAGGCGGCGGGCGATCTCCTCCTCGCTGTCCTGCGCGCGGCTGTAAAGGCGCGAGGCCAGAACTTCCCAGCTGGGCGGGAGAATGTAAACCGACACGACGTCGTTGGGCGCCACTTCGTGCAGTTTGCGGTTGCCCTGCCAGTCGATGTCGAACAGAACGTCGCGCCCTTCCGACAGGGCCTTTTCCACCGGCGCCTTGGGCGTGCCGTAGTAATTATTGTTGTAGACCAGCGCGTGCTCGAGCATCTCGCCCGCGTCGACCATCTGCTGGAATTTTTCGGGGCTGACGAAATAATAATGCGTGCCTTCGAACTCGCCCGGACGCTTGGCGCGCGTCGTCGCCGACACCGAGACGGTCGTCTGCGCATCGGTCTGCATCAGCTCGCGGGTGATGGTGGTTTTTCCACCGCCGGGCGGGGATGACAAAACCAGCATGACGCCACGCCGCTTTAAGGCCGCCTGAGACTGGGGGGATTGCGCCGCGCTTGATGCTTCCGTCATTTTTCTATAACTTCTTGGGTACCGATTTATATTTATAACGCGCCGCACCTGATAAAACAACAACCAAGCATGAAACTATGACAAAAAGCCGGGTCATTCTCATCACGGGCGCCACCAGCGGCATCGGCCACGCGCTCGCCGCGCTTTACGCCGCGCCCGATATGACGTTGCTGCTCACCGGTCGCAACGCCGAACGGCTCGCCGCCATCGAAAAACTGTGCAAGGACAAAGGCGCGGCTGTCGCAACGACCGCCCTCTCCGTCACCGACCGCGCCGCGTTCGAAAAACAGATTCTCGACTGGGACGACACATATAAAATCGACGTCGCCGTCGCCAACGCGGGCGTGTCCGGCGGCACCTCGATGGACGCAGGACAAACCGAGGCGCAATTGCGCGAGATTTTCGACATCAACCTCATGGGCACCTTCAACACCGTCAATCCGCTGATTCCGCGCTTTCAGGCGCGCAAGGCGGGGCATATCGTCCTGATGAGCTCGATGGCGGGCTTTCGCGGCATGCCCAACGCGCCCGCCTATTCGACCAGCAAGGTCGCCGTCCGCGCCTACGGCGACGCCCTTCGCCCGCTGCTCAAAAAAGACGGCGTCGCCGTCTCGACCATCTTCCCCGGTTTCATCAAAACGCCGATGACCGACGTGAATACTTTCAAAATGCCGTTTCTGATGGATGTGGACACGGCGGCGGAGATCATCAAACGCGGCATCGATTCCAAAAAGGCGGCGATCGCCTTTCCGTGGCAGATGCACATTATTTGCTGGCTTCTGGGCGTGCTGCCGCGCCCGCTTGGCGACTGGATTTTGAGTTTTGCGCCGCAAAAGCCATCGCGGTAACATACGAATATTTATTTTTTCAAAGACTTTTTCTGCGGCTTTTTCTTCTTCGGTTTCGGCCCCGGCTTCTGCCGCGCGAGCGGGCGCTTGAGGCGTCGCTCGAGTTTTGCGATGAAATCGGGAGAGCCAAGCGGCCTGCCCGTGCGCTCGCCCGCACGGATGGCGTCGCGTTCTTTCTCGTGCAATCCGCCAGCAAGGAATCCCTTCCAGTCGCTCACCATTTCGCCGATGCCGTTCACGTCCACCAGCGGGTCGTCGGCAAGGCCGAGATGCGCGCGGGCGCTCGACCATTTCCAGTCCCGCGCGCGGCGGGCCAGCTTTGCGCGCACGGGGTTGAGTTCGACATAGCGGGCGCAGGCGAGCAAATACTCCTCATCCATCGGGAAAGACGCGAAACGCCCCTGCCACAAAAACCCGCGCCAGCCTTCGCGGAAATTGATATGCCGCGTATACTGGCGATGCGTGACCGACAAGGCCGCGCTCAACCCCGCCTTCGTTCGCGGCACAAGCACAAGATGCACATGGTTCGGCATCAGGCAATAGGCCCATATGCGAACATCCGCCGCGCGACAGCTCTCCAAAAGCATGGCGCGGTAAGTCTCGTAATCCTCCGCACAGAAAAAAAATCTTCTGCCGCCGGTTGCCCCGTTGCGTCACATGATGCGGCATGCCAGCCGCCACTACTTTTGCCAATCGCGCCATGTGGAGATGATAGGCTATGAATGACAGTCAGTCAGTTAGGTACGTGTCCCCGGAACTCCGGAACTCGGGTCGGAACTCGGGCGACAGAACAAGGGATCGAGTGGCATTACATCCAGCCCGGCAAGCCGCAGCAGAACGGCTTCACCGAAAGCCTCAACGGCAAGATCAGGGACGAGTTCCTCAACATGCACTGGAAGAATTCTGGGGACATAATTCTGGGGACATGTACCTAATTGACTGACCGTCATTCCTGACCCCGCCCATCTGCCTATGGCTCGAATAGATGCCGGAACAAGTCCGGCATGGCCATTTTGTGATTTTTCCAGTCATTTAACGAAACTCCAACTTCGGGAGCGCGAACATTAAATCATATTTATGTAAAATATTAACGCGTTTGCGTTGACTCTCCGCTTTAATTTCCCTTATTATCCCCCCAGCGATGGACAGGCGCGGGTGCCGCTTTGAGGCAGCCTGTCTTTCGTATTTATATCTGAAAGAGAGAAATCATCAACATGTCTAAATCTGCACCGGCAGCGCGCGTCGCTGCCAAAGCCGCTGACGACAGCATCAGCATCAAGGAAATCACCGGCGAGGATATCAGCTTCGAAAGCCTCCTCGACGAAAGCTTCAAGGGCGTCAAGTCCTTCGAAGGCTCGGTCGTGGAAGGCACCGTCGTCGGCGTCGACGACGAATTCGTCACTCTCGACGTCGGCCTGAAATCCGAAGGGCGCATTCCGCTCCGCGAATTCGGCATCGCCGGCCAGCCCGCCGAAATCAAGATCGGCGACAAGGTCGAAGTGTTCATCGAACGCATGGAAAACAAGGACGGCGAAGCCGGCCTCTCCCGCGAAAAAGCCCGCCGCGAGGAATCATGGATCGTGCTTGAAAGACAGCACAAGGCCAATGAGCGCGTTTCCGGCACGATCTTCGGTCGCGTCAAGGGCGGCTTTACCGTCGACCTCGGCGGCGCCGTGGCGTTCCTTCCGGGGAGCCAGGTCGATATCCGCCCCGTGCGCGACGTCGGGCCGCTGATGGGTCAGCCGCAACCGTTCCTCATCCTGAAAATGGATCGCGCGCGCGGCAATATCGTCGTTTCGCGCCGCGCCGTGCTGGAGGAAAGCCGCGCCGAAGCCCGCTCCGAGCTCGTCTCCAACCTCAAGGAAGGCCAGGAACTGCAAGGCGTGGTCAAGAACATCACCGACTACGGCGCGTTCATCGACCTCGGCGGCGTGGACGGCCTCCTGCACGTGACCGACATCTCGTGGAAGCGCATCAACCACCCCTCGGAAGTCCTGACCGTCGGCCAGACGCTGAACGTCAAGATCATCCGCTTCAACGAGGAAAGCCAGCGCATCTCCCTCGGCATCAAGCAGCTTGACGCTGATCCGTGGGAAGGCGTCGCCAGCCGCTTCACCTCGGGCGAAAAGTACAAGGGCCGCGTGACGAACATCGCCGACTACGGCGCGTTCATCGAGCTGGAAGACGGCATCGAAGGCCTGATCCACGTCTCGGAAATGTCCTGGACCAAGAAAAACATCCACCCCGGAAAGATCCTCGCGACCAGCCAGGAAGTGGAAGTCATGGTGCTCGACGTCGACATGAACAAGCGCCGCATTTCGCTGGGCTTGAAGCAGTGCGGCGAGAACCCGTGGGTCCAGTTCGCCAAAAACCACAAGGTCGGCGACACGCTGGAAGGCGAAATCCGCAACATCACGGAATTCGGCCTGTTCGTCGGCATCGGCGACCAGATCGACGGCATGGTCCACATGTCCGACCTCTCGTGGACGGAATCCGGCGAGGAAGTCATCAAGAAGTATGCCAAGGGCCAAACCATCACCGTCAAGGTTCTTGAAATCGACGGCGAGAAGGAACGCGTCTCCCTCGGCGTCAAGCAGCTCGGCGAAAACCCGGGCGGCGGCGCGGTTGAAAGCAGCTCCGCTTCCGGCATCGCCAAGGGCTCGGTCGTCACCTGCACCGTCTCCGCTGTCACCAGCGGCGGCATCGAGGTGACCGTCGGCGAAGACAGCCGCGGCTTCATCAAGAAGGGCGATCTCTCGCGCGAACGCTCCGAGCAGCGCCCCGACCGCTTCGCCGTCGGCGAAAAGGTCGATGCGAAAGTCATCAAGGTTGACCGCTCCGGCAAGCTTGACCTTTCCATCAAGGCCCGCGAGATCGACGAGGACAAGGCCGCGATGGCCGAGTACGGCTCAAGCGACTCGGGCGCCTCTCTCGGCGACATTCTCGGCGCGGCTCTGCGCAGCAAAACGGTCAAGGCCGAAGAAGCTGGCGAAGCCCCCAAGAAAGCCAAGAAGTCCAAAAAGGACGAAGAAGAAGGCGGCGCGGAATAATCCGGCTTCTCTTCGCCTCAAGATAAAACGGCCCCCGCCTTCACCGGCGGGGGCCGTTTTTTTGCCCGTCTTGACCCTGCCCCCCCGCATGGACTTTAATAAAAGACGGGAAAGGAGCGCATATCATGAAAGTCGAACTGATCTATTTCGAAGGCTGCCCCAATGCCGCGCCCGCGCGCAACAATCTTGAAAGAGCCGTCGCGGACGCAGGATGCGGCTGTAAAATCACCGAATGGAAACAGGGCGACGCGAAAGCGCCGGACTATATCCGCCACTACGGCTCGCCGACCATTCTGATCGACGGCAAGGACATCATGGGCGTGTCGGACGGCGGCGCGGACACATCCAGGCTTTACGAAGGCGGCGTGCCTTCCGTCGCAACCATTCAGGCCGCGCTGAAGGGCTGAGCTTTTTTAAGAGATTTCCCCGAAAAAACAATGCTAGGCGCCGATTTCCGCGCCAAGGCCGTTCATCAGGCCGGTGAAATCCGGAAAGCTGGTGGCGATCATGCCGGCGCTGTCGATAAAGACGGGTTCCGCCGCCGCCATCCCCAGCACCAGCGCGCTCATGGCGATGCGGTGGTCGAGGTGCGTGGCGACGGTGCAGCCGCCTTTCGGTTGACCGCCGGTGACGCGCAAACTTTCTTCACCCGCCTCCACGGTCACGCCCGCCCCCGCCAGCATATCCGCCACGGCGGCAAGACGATCGCTTTCTTTCACGCGGAGTTCGCCAAGGCCCGTCATCACCGTTTCGCCTTCCGCAAAGGCGGCGGCGATGGCCAGAATCGGGAATTCGTCGATCATCGACGGCGCGCGCTCCGGCGGCACGGTCACGCCTTTGAGTTCGCTGGAGCGCACACGAATATCCGCGACCTCCTCGCCCGAGGCGCCGCGGCGGTTTTCAAACGCGATATCCGCGCCCATCTCCAGCAGCGTCGTGTAAAGACCGTCGCGGCGCGGGTTCATCATCACGTTGGGAACGATGATATCGGAATCTTGCGTGATCAGCGCGGCCACGACGGGAAAAGCCGCCGCACTCGGATCGGCGGGCACGTGCAGCATGGCGGGGGATTTGAGTTTCTGCCCGCCTTGCAGGCGGATCTCCGCGCCGTCGACCGCGATTTCGACGCCGAACTGGCGCAGCATCTTTTCGGTATGGTCACGGGTGGGTTGGGGCTCGATGACGACGGTCTCGCCCGCCGCGTTCAGTCCCGCCAGCAGCACGGCGGATTTCACTTGCGCCGAGGCGACGGGCAGCGTGTAGGTGATGGCCTTCAAATTCCCGCCGATGACTTTCATCGGCAGTTTGTCGCCTTCGAATTTTGCGCCCATTTGCGTGAGCGGCACGGTCACGCGCTTCATCGGGCGCTTGCTCAGCGAGGCGTCGCCGGTAAACACGGCGGTGAGCGGAAATCCGGCGACCAGCCCCGCCAGCAGCCGCGCCGAAGTGCCGCTGTTGCCGAGATAAAGCTCGCCCGCGGGCTGCTGCAACGCGGCGGCGCCGCGGATATGCCAAGTGTCATCTTTCTTCTCTATTTTCGCGCCCATGGCGCGCATGGCGTCCGCCGTGTGCAGAACGTCCTCGCCTTCCAGCAAGCCGGTGACCACGGTTTCTCCTTCGGCGATCGCCGAGAGCATCAGCGCGCGGTGCGAGACGGATTTGTCTCCCGGCACGGCTGCAACGCCGCGCAAGGAGGTGACGGGATGCGAGACGACGGGTGTGTTTTCAGTCCGGATCGCTTTTTTCATCGCGGATTTTCTCCAGATATGTGCGGTAATCGCTGCCTTGCGCGTAAACCTCGATGTTCCTTTCGAACTGCGCGGCGTCGACGAAGCCCAGACGATAGGTGATTTCCTCAAGGCAGGAGAGTTTCAACGATTGCATGTTCTCCACTTCCTCGACGAAGCGCGCCGCGCGCATCAGCGACTTGTGCGTGCCGACATCGATCCACGCCGAGCCGCGTTTCAGCGTTTCGCACTGCAAGCGGCCTTCTTTGATATAGACATTGTTCAAATCGGTGATTTCCAGCTCGCCGCGCGCGGAGGGCTTTTGCGTTTTCACCTTCTCGACGACGTCGGGCGGATAAATGTAAAGGCCGGTAGCGGCAAAATCCGACTTCGGCTGTTTGGGTTTTTCCTCGATGGCGACGACGCGCGGATGTTTCTTTCCCTCCTCGAACACCAGCACGCCGAACCGCTCGGGATCAGGCACGCGGTAGCCGAAAACGAAGGCGTCGCTGTCGTATTTGGCGATTTTCTCTTTGAGCGCGGGGATGTTGTTGGTGATGAAGAAGATATTGTCGCCGAGAAGCAAACAAACTTTATCGTTGCCGATGAACTCCGCGCCGAGAATGAACGCCTCGGCGATGCCCTTCGGCGCGTGCTGCACTTTGTAGGAAAGATGGAGCCCGTATTTACTGCCGTCGCCGAGCATCCGCTCGATGTTCGGCAGGTCGACGGGCGTGGAGATGATGAGGATATCCTTGATCCCCAGCGTCACCATCGTCGCCAGCGGATAATGGATCACCGGCTTATCGTAGACCGCCAGTAGCTGCTTGCTCACGCACTGCGTCAGGGGATAAAGCCGCGTGCCGCTGCCGCCGGCGAGAATGATGCCTTTCATAAGTCAAAGCTCCTTAATAATGCGCGAGATACCACTCGACCGTCTTGCGCAGGCCCGTCTCGAAAGTTTCTTCGGGCTTCCAGCCGAGATCGTTGGCGATTTTGGAAGCGTCGATCGCGTAGCGCACGTCGTGACCGGGGCGGTCGGCGACGAAGGTGATGAGGTCTTCATGCGGGTGGTTCTTGGGCGCGAGTTCGTCCATGATCGCGCAGATGGATTTCACCACGTCGATGTTCTTCTTCTCGTTGTGGCCGCCGATGTTGTAGGTGCTGCCGGATTTGGCTTCCGTCGCCACGCGCCACATCGCGCGGACGTGGTCGTCGACATAGAGCCAGTCGCGGATCTGATCGCCCTTGCCGTAGATCGGCAGCGGCTTGCCGGCGCGCGCGTTCAAAATCACCAGCGGAATCAGCTTTTCGGGGAACTGGTAAGGCCCGTAGTTGTTCGAGCAATTGGTGATGACGGCGGGGAACTTATACGTCCTGTGCCACGCGCGCACCAGATGGTCCGCGCCCGCCTTGCTGGCGGAATAGGGCGAGCTTGGCGCGTAGGGCGTTTCTTCGGTAAACAAGCCTTCCGGCCCCTCGAGGTCGCCGTAGACCTCGTCGGTCGAGACGTGATGGAAGCGGAAATTCTTTTTCTTCGTCCCGTCAAGCCCGTTCCAGTATTGCCGCGCCGTCTCGAGCATCGTGTAGGTGCCGACGAGGTTGGTGTGGATGAACGGCGCCGCGCCTTCGATCGAGCGGTCGACGTGCGATTCCGCCGCGAGATGGATGACGATGTCCGGCTGGCGCGTCTTGAAAACGTCCGCTACCTTTTCGCCGTTGCAGATATCTTCCTGCACGAAGCTGTAGCGCGGGTCTTGCGCCGCCTCGGCGACGGCCTTGAGATTGCCCGCATAGGTCAGCTTGTCGAGGTTGACGACCTTGTTGTCGGTCTCTCTGATCAGATAGCGCACCAGCGCCGAGCCAATAAAGCCCGCCCCGCCGGTGACAAGAATGGTTTTTTGCATCCTGGCCCCTTTATTTCGGCTTGAACACCCGCACCGCGTGGCGGAGAATTCTG
Organism: Pseudomonadota bacterium; assembly: GCA_021849295.1. Taxonomy (GTDB): domain Bacteria; phylum Pseudomonadota; class Alphaproteobacteria; order Micavibrionales; family UBA2020; genus PALSA-926. Next base: position 63,314 of record JAJZTA010000006.1, read on the forward strand.
ACCTTCAACGGATATTGCACTTTTTTGATCTCGCCGTCGAGGACGATGGACTTTTCTGCAACATCGCCCTGATGGCCGTTTTCGGACGCAGCGACGACGAACTCTTTCGCGGTTTCCTTCTCGATGGCGGGGTTTTTGTCCCACGTGCCGCGCAGCACGTCGGGCAGCATGGCCGGCGCGCCGATCAGGCCGCCTTTGAACACATAAAGAGAAAGCTTGCCCGCGCGCTTTCTGCGGCCCATCACCTGCATCAGCGCGTCCCTGTAGCTGCGGATATTATACGGCAGCGGATGCACCGGCACCGGATCGACGCTGTTGTTGGTGATGGCGACAATGCGGCCTTCGATCTTTTTGCCCTGTTTGTGCTCTTCGGAATAGACGGTGAATGTGTTGCTGTTGCGCCCCAGCACGCCCGCCGCCGCTGTAAAGGCCTTGCGCAGCGCGGACATTTTCTCGTCGTCGCGCATCTTTTCGCGCGCGCGGAAATAATTGAGGCTGTTGTCGTCGAGCGTCATGCCGACGAGGAAATGCAGACCGTTGACCTCGCCGACGTCCATCGTGGCGCCGTGGCCGCCTTTATATTGCGCGGCCGCTTTTTTGAAGTCGGCGGCAAAGCCGAGCTGGCGCGCGACGAAGTTCTGCGTGCCGAGCGGCAGGATGCCCAGCATGACATCGTCGCGGCCCATCGCTTCCTCGACCGCGCTCATCACCGTGCCGTCGCCGCCGCCGATCACCAGACAGCGGTTGCTGCCCGCATTGTCCCTCACCCAGGCGCGCACGGCCTCCTTGACCTCGTCGCCGGCCACGAAAGTGAAGCTGCCCGTCCTGGCACCGAAGTGCGAGACGATCTCCTCGCGGATTTTTTCCTCGCCGTTGCGCATGACGGTGCCGCCGCGGCGGTTCACGATGAAATCAAAAACTTCGGGCTTGTGTCTGGACATGGAAAAATTCCCATAATGTAAATTTATTATTTAGGTAAAAAAGTACACCCAAAAACGGCGGAAGGCAATGGACATTTTATGGATAAATAGGCAGCATTTTGACCGTGAAATTGTTTTTTTACCCTGTTGCTGTATCATTCCTAAAAGGGGGACATCATGGGGTTCAATGCCGCTAAATTAAAAGGAATTTTCGCGCTTTACGGGCTAAAGCTGCTCGGCGCGCTGGCGATTTTCGTCTTCGGGCGCTGGGCGGTCAAGATCGCCGTGGCGATCGTCCGCCGCGTGATGACCGCCGCCAGGGTCGACCAGACGCTGGTCTCCTTCACCTGCAATCTGCTTTACGGCCTCGGTCTGGTCTTCGTCGTGGTGGCGGCGCTGGCGCAGCTCGGCATCCAGACGACCTCCCTCGCCGCCGCGCTCGGCGCCGCGGGTCTCGCCGTCGGCCTCGCGCTGCAGGGATCCTTGAGCAATCTCGCCTCGGGCGTGCTGATCATCGCGCTGCATCCCTTCCGCCTCGGCGACAACATCGAAACCGCGGGCAAGGCGGGCGTCGTCACCGAGATCAACATTTTCACCACCACGCTGAAGACGGAAGACGGGCAGGCGATCATCGTGCCCAACGGCAAGATCACAGCCGACGTCATCGTCAACCACACCCCCGCCGCGGCGGACGCCTGACATGACGAACGCCGCCGCCGACACAACAGCAGAAAGCACCGCCGCAGAAAGCACCGCGCCGCCCGCAGCGTCCTTCGCCATCCTCGAAACCGAGCGGCCGAAAAAACCGCAGGACATGAACGCCTTTCTCCGCGCCATCCTCGCCGCCACCGGCAGCAGCGTGCGCTTTCTGCCCGAATGGCTGAAACTCTACACCGGTCCCGGGAAGCTGTTGTTCGAGGAATATCTCAACCTGCGGCTGTGGGATCCGGAATTTTATCCGCGCAGCGAGCTGAAATCCTTCATCGGCAACTGGGGCATGGTCAAGCTCTGGCGCGCCGTGAACTTCATACAGGAATCGCGCGCGCTGGCCACGCACAAGCTCGCCGCCGCCGCCGTGCTGGAGGCGCACGGCCTTTCTTCGCCGCCGCTGCTGGGCATGCATGCGGCGGGGGCGATTTCCGGCGACAAGCGCACGTCAACAGAGAAAGAGCTGGAGGATTTTCTGATCCACACTCTTTCCTATCCCGCCTTCGGCAAGCCTCTGCAGGGGCTGCAGAGCCTCGGTTCCATCAGCCTCGATTCCGTGGACGCGGAAACCGGCCTGATCTCCTGCGCCGACGGGCGCGAAGTGCCCGCCGCCGCGCTGGCGAAAGAAATCCACGACGCTTACGCCAAAAGCGGCTACATCTTCCAGCCGCGGCTCGTGCCGCACGACGACGTGCGCAAGGTTTGCGGCGGCCGCATCGCCACCGTGCGCGTGGTGACCATCGCCATGGAGGACGGCCCGCAGGTCTTCCGGGCGAGCTGGAAGATTCCCGCCGGCTCCAACGGCGCTGACAACTTCTGGCGCACCGGAAACATCCTCGCCGCCATCGACCTCGACACCGGCACAGTGACGGGCGCCGTCAGCGGCGCCGGCCTGTCCATGCAAGAGGTCGAAAAGCACCCCGACACCGGCGCTGCGCTGAAGGGGCTGAAAGTGCCGCTGTGGGAGGAGATTTGCAAAACGGCGCTGGCCGCCGCCGCCGCCTTCCCCGATTTCGGCCTGATCGGCTTCGACATCGCCGCGACCAGGGACGGCCCCATCGTCATCGAGGTCAACGACACGCCGGATGCCCCCATGGTGCAAATCGCCCAGCGCAAGGGGATGCTCGGCCCGCAAATGACCGCCTTTGTGGAGACGCGCCAGCGCGCCTTCGCGGCGTGGAAGGCGGAGCAGAAAAAGATCATGCGGCGCGAATACGGCCCCGGCACCAAAAAATAAAGCGAATCGCGGCAGCGCGGAAGAACAGGGGCGTTGGCCCGCCCGCCAAAAAAAATGCCCCCGCGCCCGCCGCGGGGGCTTCTTAAATATCTATTTGATTTTTCTTGTTTTTTTATAAAAATCGCTACCGCACATCCGATATTTTTCGCATTTTGCCGCTGGACAAACGGTTTCGGTTTGCTTTAAACATATACCTCGTTGTTCCCTGGTAGCTCAGCGGTAGAGCAAGCGACTGTTAATCGCTTGGTCGCAAGTTCGATCCTTGCCCAGGGAGCCATTACCCTAATCGTATACGTTCACCCGCATCCGCAGAAGTTCACCAAGCCCTTGCAAACAAAGGGCTAACTTTCCGTGCGCGTCTTTCGGCGTCCGCACAAGGCCGCGTACAACCGCAATTTTTCGGGGCATATTTCGGGGTATAAGGCGAGCGGCCATAAAAATATGCCCCAAAGGCAAATGTCCCTCCCCCTGAAGAATCGTTTCGCATCCAAAGGACAGGACGCGAAACGCAGGCCGGTACCAAGGTTTGACCCAGTGAAACTTAACAACAAGCCCGGGGGCATTTTCGCCGGTCGGGACGTAAAGGAGTGCGACCATGTTTTTTCATGCCCTGTGTTTGCTCACGCTGAAATGTTTACTGATGATGGGCGAGAGCAAAATTTCAAAAATGAAAATAACCCTCTGATGCTTGTTACTTACATTCTTGTCGCGAGAAATCGCCATGTAAGTAGGTCCAAAAAAACATCGCTAATCAACATCATAGATTTTTAATAGTTTGATGTTTGACAAAAATACAAAAGCCTCTTGTAATTCGAACACAACGAAAGGAACGAACCATGCTGACGAACGCCGAAGTGCACAACGCGAAACCAAAAATAAAGATGTACCGGATGTTTGATAAGGGTGGCCTCTATCTTGAAGTCATGCCCAACGGCTCCAAATACTGGCGCCAGAAATACATGTTCAACGGTAAGGACAGACGCCTTGCCATGGGCGTCTATCCCGAAGTCACGCTTGCCGAGGCGCGCGCCAAACGCGACGCTGCCAGAAAACTGGTAGCGGACGGCACCGACCCCGCCTTCGCCAAAAAGGAAGACAAGCGGCAGAAAATCCTGCGCTCCGTCCACACCTTCGAGGCCGTGGCGCGGGAATGGCACAAAACCCATTCCGTGCTGTGGGCCGGACACTACGGCGTGAACGTCATTCGCGCGCTGGAGCGGGACATATTCCCCCACATGGGAGACCGTCCCATCGCGGAAATTACCCCGCTGGAACTGCTGGAAGCCGTCAAAAAGGTCGAAAAGCGGGGTGCCCACGAAATCGCGCGCCGGTGTCTGCGGCTCTGCGGGCAGATATACAAATACGCCATCCCTAACGGGTTGGCCGAGCGCAACCCCGCCGCCGATCTTTCCGGCGCGCTGGTGCCCTACAAGAAAAGCCACTATGCGGCCATCGACGCGAAGGAACTTCCGGGCTTTTTGCGTGCGCTTGAAAGCAACGACGCCCGCCTGTACCAGCAGACCCGCAACGCCGTGAAGATGCTTATGCTGACCTTCACCCGCACCACGGAGCTGATCGAGGCGACGTGGGATGAAATCGATTTCGACGAGGCCGTGTGGGAAATCCCCGCGGAACGCATGAAGATGCGCAAGCCCCACATCGTACCGCTGTCGAGGCAGGTTCTCGAAATCCTGAAGGAGCAGAAGGAAATGGCCGGCAAGTGGAAGTGGGTTTTCCCCAGCCAGGTAAGGCCCCTCAAGCCGATGAGCAACAACACCATTCTTTTCGCCATCGGGCGGCTGGGCTACAAGGGCAGGATGACCGGCCACGGCTTCCGCGCCCTCGCCATGACGACCATCAAGGAGAAGCTCGGCTACCGTCACGAGGTCGTTGACCGGCAACTGGCGCACGCTCACCGCAGCAGCGTCGATGCCGCCTACGACCGCGCCCAGTTCCTCGACGAGCGCAGGAAGATGATGCAGGAATGGGCCAATCTCGTCGACGCGCTTGCCAGCGAGGGCAAGGTTATTGTCGGCGATTTCAAAAGGAGAGCGTAATGAGAAGAAGAAATCCGTTAGACCAATCCTTTATATCTCCGCTTAATGAAGCGCTTAATTGCTTGATCCCCGAACCCGTTGTCGATGACATCATAGGTATTTTATCTATTGATCTTGCAAAAATGTGGCCTAGCTATAATAGCGATCCTTTTGTTCAATACGCAGTAAAAGAGAGCTTACATAGGGAGATTGCATGGGCCATTCATAGCTATCGGCGTTCTCCCTCGGACTTGGGAACAACGCCGAGCAAGATAAAGAAGTATATGGTGAAGTCTAGGAAAACACTCTTTGAGGCCTTAATACTATTAGAGGATTGGGGATACGAAACTTTATTTGAAATCGGCACTGAGACGAAAGAATATCTCGCTGCCAATAGCGTTCGCCAGAAATCTAAACTTGCGCAGCCAGAAAATGACGGTGCAGGCCCATCTTTCACAGCAACGGACTTATTTAAAAAACAAGAGTATGAGAAAAATGGCCAATGGGGAAAATACTGCCCTTTTGACCATGATCGATTGCAGGCCATAGAAGCTTTGAATCAGACTATTGCTCATTTAGATTTCGCCTTAGAAGACGTAATAGCCAATATAAATGGCAGAGGGATAAAAAAGAAAGCCAACGAGAATACTGATAAGTTCTTTTTGCTAGCATGTCATATCTATAAAAAATATACGGGGAAACCGCCAGTCTCTTGGAATACAGGAACGGCAGCTCTTAATTCACATCAATTCACAGGAAAAATAATACCGTTCTTGCGAGCTATTTTGCCATACACCCAATATCGCGGAGAAATAACGCCGGATGCGCTGCAAGCAAAAATCGCGCGCATGAGAAAAGATAATCCGGAATTCAAAAAGTTATCTGACGACAGAAAAAGGTAATATTTTTCTTTTGTTGCCCGATTAGATTAAAGAACAGCATTCGCCTAGCCTCATAACTAACGCAGCAATCCTGCTGTTTTTATATGAGGAGGAAATAATGGATAGAGTATCGCTCTCGATTGCCGAGGCATGCGCCATTACCGGCATCGGCCGCACACTTTTATATCAAGCAATACGGGACAATAGGATTCCGGTCAGGAAATGGAACAGGCGAAGCTTGATTCTTAAGACTGACCTAGAGAACTTTCTTAGCAAGCTCCCCACTCAAAATTAAGGACACAAAAAAAAATGACAAAAGATGCACAATGCGCCCTTACCATTCTTACATGCCGCGGCGAAGACCTCATGGCGACCAAATTATTCTACGCGCAAGAGGATGGCACGATAAACAAAGAATCCTTCAGCGCCGGAAAATTCTTCAAACACGAAGAAAAACAGGTCTCCAACATTTATGAGCTTGCCGAAGTATTCGATAATCTGCTGAATGAACCCAAAAAGTTCGTTATCAGAGGCAAGGCTAAAAAAGCCGCAGGAGAAATTGTCAGAAGGAAAACCCATGCCCCTCATGCCGCTTTTGACGCCGTTCCGCGGCGTTGGGTCATGTTGGATATCGACAAGCAAGAGTGCCCGGCATACTTTGACCCCGCAAAAAATCCGGAAGAGGTTGCGCGTTGGGCCTTGGGACTGCTACCGGAGCCCTTCAGAAACGTGACTTGCTTCTGCAAGTTCAGCGCGAGCCAAAGCGTGCCGGGAAAGATCGGAGATGCGCCGCAGTCAAGGGTATCGATGCACATTGTCTTCTGGTGCGACAGGGCGGCATCAGAAGAAGAATGGAAGCGTTACTTCAAGGGCAACCCTGCCCCGATTGATCGAGCGCTCTTTTCGCCTGTGCAAATCCACTACACGGCAAGGCCGATCTTTCAAGGGATAGACGACCCCGTGCCAAGGAGAACATGTGTGCTTAAGGGAGATAATGATGTTCTTACCGTCCCGCCAATACCGGCGCCAGAGACGAGAAAGTCTGGGCAACGTAGGGAAACCGCGCCCGAGGTCAGTGAGGACAGCCGCGACAAGGCCCTTGATCTTCTGCGTCCTTATTACAAGGAGGGGGCGCGCAGCAGGTTAAGTGGCGCGATTGCGGCTACCCTGTATCGAGGGGGCTGGGGGGCTGAAGATGTGGCGGATTTTGTTCAAGCCCTGGCTGCATCGGCAGATGATGAGGAGGCAGCGGCGCGCTACGACAGTGCGTTGCGCATCTGCTCTGCCGTTGATGATAACCGTCCTGCTCAAGGAAAGCCGGTATTGTTGAATGAATTCGGCATCGACAATCTTGATGAAATCATGACAGTGCTAGGTGTAGGGCAACAGGATATTAACGGCATAATCTCCAAGTTGACGAAATCAAGCACCCCCGAAGAGATCACAAATATCTTGAAGCTACTTGTACCGCTCACAATCGCGGAACAGGAAATGTTCTTGGACAAGATCAAAAAAATGGCAGACCACCCCAAAGCCTCTCTTAACAGGATTTTCAAGTCCGTTAAAAACGAAATGCTATCAAAGACAGCCTTTGATCCCGGGGATATGGCGATGGATTGTATGCTAAAGGATGACTTTGAATCGGGACAGCTTCTTTTGCGCGCAACGGACGGGAATTTCTGGCAGTACAACGGCAAGTATTGGGAAGTCGCCACCGAAGACTTTCTTAGAAACAAGCTTCTTCCGCACGCAAGAACGGCTACTGATATAGATGAATATGCAACCGTTTCCGGGGTGCTTAATGCCGCTATAAATATTCTGAAAGGCAAGGTATTCCGCTTGAATGACGCGGCGCGCTTACTTAATGGCGAAGCTCCCGCCGTCATTAACTGCCAGAATGGCGAGCTATGGTTCGATAAAGATGGAGGTACGGTTCTGAAACCCCATCGTGCGGATAGTTACCTGCGGCACTGCCTGAAAGTCCCCTACGATCCGGCCGCAACGTGTCCGATGTTCGATGAGGCGGTGCTGGGGATATTTGCCGAGAGTGAAGACCCGCAGGGCATGGTCCGGCACTTCATGGAGTTGGCGGGCTACATCTGCCAGCCGTGGCGCAAGATTGCACTCATTGTCCTTCTCCACGGCGAAGGGAGCAATGGCAAGACAAGCTTGATAAATATCGTCAGAAATATCATTGGCGAGAAAGCCATTATGTCAGACAGGATCAGCAAGCTCGAAGACAACCCGTTTAAAATTGGTGGACTGAATGGCAAGCTGATGTTTCTGGATGATGACGTGGATGAGGGAATTTGCCTGTCAGACGGTCTCCTGAAAAAGATCAGTGAGGAAAAAGTCTTAACCGGACAGCACAAGTTTAAACCCTTATTTGAGTTCACATGCAGGGCAGTGCCGGTCATGCTTACGAACAGCTATCCCTCAATAAAAGACCTTTCGCACGGGATGCAAAGGAGAATGATGGTCATCCCCTTTAAGCGTATATTCAAGATAACCAAAGATAATCGTGGCCTGTTCGACGACATTTGGGAAAGAGAGGCGTCAGGCATCCTGAACCGCATCGTCGAGGGGTATCAGCGTTTGAGAGTGCGCGGCGGCTTTGATGATCCGAAGGATTGCCTTGACGCGAAAAGGGACTGGCTGGTTCATTCAAACATATTCAACACCTTCATAGAAGAATCCTGCAAAAAGGGGACCGACTTCAAGCAGCCCCTGAAAGAGCTTTACGACACCTTTAAGCTATATTGCGGGGAAGCTGGCGTGAAACACGTACCGGGACGCCTAGGCATTGAAAAGCGCCTCAGAAGCCTCGGATATGAGGTCACATCGTATTCAAACGGTCACAAGATCGTACACGGAATCCGCACCAAGGAAATAGAAAGGTTGCCATCGTTTAAATGTGGACCCAAAATGTGAGACGAAAAAATGGCACTGCGGCGGGTTGATGGGCCCATCGCCCGCCGCAGACCGTTTATCGCGCTCTCTGCGGCAACGATGATCAGCAGCCGGCAAAAAGAAATCACGAGTGTGAAAACTGTGATTTTTTTTATGCTTTAATTTCCTTCATAAGATTTTTTCAAAAAATTTTATCTTCAGAAATAATTTGTTAAAAAAAACCACACATCTCACACACATGAATTTCACGTAGCGCACACTGCCAATTACAAAAGTCACGATGAGAATCGAGAAACGGCGGATTAACGCTTTGATATTATTATGCCAATTACAAAATGCAACTTGGTTACAGTTTTATGGCATTGAGACAAACGCGAAATGTTTATCATATCCATAATGTCTAATGCCGCTGACGCGTTGTTTACGGGTGTTACCGTCTGCACTTCCGGCATATAATCGATCTCAAGGTGGCCGAAAAAGGGCTGCCCGGGGTGTTGTAACCCTACCTGAGCGGCCAAATAGCATCTGGCCGTTACCAACGATGCTGCTTTCTCGATCTATGTCGGGGAGGCAGCGGAATGTAATAACGTGTGAGCGTAAATACGCTGCACCGTTCTCAGGACGGTTACAAACTCCCCGGCGCCAGAGGAAACTCTGGTGCCGTTTTGCTTTAACCGCAAACGAAGGAGCAAGTATGTCCAAAAATGTTATAGCAATTCTATCGTTAACGCTGCTGCTGGCAGGCTGTGCAGGGATGCAGGCGCGGGAAGAAAAAACCGCCGCGTATCAGTCCTGCGACCAGCACAAGAGTTTCGTCGCGAGCGCGGCCTGCACGAAGCGGATCGCCGCAACCGACACAGCGCTGTTACCGGGCAGCCCTGACATGCAGGAGCTCGTCGCGCTGAAGGCCGTTCTGGCCGAGAAGGTCCGCGCCAAGAAAATGACCAACGCGGAGGCGTGGCTCGAGTACATCAGAAGGAAGAACGAGCTAGCGCGGCAAGCGGCGCAAGCGCGCGCTGAAAGAAACGCCGCCATAAGGGCGTCCATGTACCGCAATTCCCAAAGGACCACCTGCACCGGCCTCGGCAACCAGATCGATTGCAATACGTATTAACCGAGCCTGAGAGGACTGGACCAATGCCAACCCCGCTATTTATCGCCCTGATGGCCTTGGTAGGCGTGGGAATATTCGGAGGCGCCGGAGCCATGCTGCATCTACTTTTTATATTCGTGATGTGCTGGATGGGTCTTGCGGCATTCTGCGCGTGGCGTGAAAGATGATGGATGTCTACTAAAAAAGCCAAGGAAATTTTTCCAGCCTCGTGAGACCTATTCCAAGAACTCCTCCATATCAGGAATGCGCGTAAAGGCGATCTTGCTTTCCGTCGAAGCGCTATCTTGCACCGCCGTCATACCCAGAAGGACGGTGTTTCTGCCGAACTTCTGATTAAGCGCATCCATAGCCTTTGAAATCTTCTCATGCTTCTCGCGTTGCTTGTTCTGATTGGCTTGCTGTGCTTGATTAAACAAATCCGGCTGGATGTGCAGATCATCGTCGGCCACCAATCCATGAAGGACGATATTTACTTTTTTAATGCGTTTGTTTTTTGCTTCTCTCATCAACTCACGCCAGAGGACGTCCAGCAGATGCAGGAAGGTAAAGCTATCCTGCGAAGGGTCGCATTTTGTTTCAAGCCCGAGCCGCGGCCCGTTTTCTATGCGGAACGAAACCGAGAAAGCCCCGGCATGATAATTAATGCGACGCAAGCGTGCCGCGGCCTTCATGGTCAGGCGTCTTGCTATTGTGTAAGCTTTGTCCGGCGGCCGCATTTCAGGAGAAAGCACATGACTATGCCCGATGGAATTACGCTCCGTTTCTTCATCGGGAAGGTCATAGCCGCGCAGGTAATACCACATCTTTTCACCCCAGATACTGCCCCAGACGGCGCGCAGATGTTTGGGCTGGAGCTTTAAAAGCGAAGGAATGTCGTAAATACCCGCAAGATTGAGGCGTCTCTCCATGTTGGGGCCGATGCCCGGCAAATCCCGCAAATCTAATGCGTGCAGACGTCCCGGGATATCCGCCGGATTAAGGATCGTCAGTCCGTCCGGCTTTTGCATGTCGGTTGCCACCTTGGACAAGTATTTGCTGGGAGCAACGCCGATGGAGCAGCGCACGTATTCGCCAATATTTTGAGCAAGTCCCCCCTTGATGGACTTGGCAATCGCGGTTGTCCGTTCAACTGACATTTCGTTCTTCATCAGCTTGCAGGCCATCTCGTCGATGGAGCAGACCTTCGTGACAGGGATATGCCGGTCGATCTCGTCCAGGATGCGCTCATGGAACTCGACGTAATGGTTATGCCGACCTATAACGCAGATTAAATCCGGGCACAGCTTCCTTGCTTCCCAGACGGGGGTGCCGGTCTTAATGCCGAAAGCCTTGGCTTCATAGCTGGCAGCAATGGCGCAAGTGGTCTCTGTCTCGACTGGAATGACGGCCACGGGCTTCCCACGTAGCCGCGGGTTCATTTGCTGCTCGACGCTGGCGAAATAAGAATTGAAGTCTACATACAGCCAGCGAAGGCCCAAGGGTGGTGCCAGTGGATTTATGGTGTCATCGCTCATGGGAATCTCCAATGTCGTTCTCAGTTTGTTCTAAACTGTGACCGGATGTCAATCGCGCCTATATTTCCAGATTTATATTGCACTGAGATCCCTCGCAGACAACCCGCTGACGAGATCAAAGAGTTTATCGATCAATACCTTACACTTTCTGCATATTAGGTAGAGGTATTGCCAATAATCCAATATATGATGCAGAACATGGATATTTTCTCTCAGACGAAAAGAAGTCAGATTATGCGAAGGATTGCCAGACGGAACATCCCTGTTCAGCCTGGTTCTTATATATCCATTGGCCAGCCAGTTCATATCCTCCATGGTATCTATGTCGGTCGTATTGGAGATAGCGAGTTTGAGGCTCAAGTTGGCGTCGTTTGGAAAAAGGAGATCATAGATGAGATTATTGATGATGGTAGACCGGCAATTTCTACTTGGAAAATTGAATGCCCTCTCTCTGACGTCGAGAAGAAAATAGAGCAGAGCTGGCCCAAGGAAGCTGATCCAGATATGTATTTGGATGAGAAACCCGCACTATCTTATCTCATATTTCACGTCATGGAAGCTTTAGATGGCCGCTGTGACCCTTATTATGTTGCAGATAAGATAAAGGCCTTTGCAGAACTCAAGAAAGCAGGTTCATAAACGAATATTATCAGCGATAATGTCGCGGGATGATTTCGTATCTTATGTTTTGTTCAAGATGTGGCGCCTGAGTAAAACGTGGCCTTAATAGACAATAAAAATATATAAATATATAAAGTTGTTATTTATCAATATAATATGATTTATTTAGTCATGTTTTTTAGCAAAAAAACTTTACATTTAAACCATTATACTGTATATTGAAAATAGAGGGATAAGACATGTTCACTTCACAAAAAGCAGCAAAGACAATAGCCCGCAAGATCGAGTACGGCGGCGAGAGATTATGGCGGTTTGATGATTTTCGGGGTCTGCCGCCCGGTGCTGTCGCACAAACGCTGTCACGACTGGCACGGCAGGGAAAGCTTGAGCGGTTGAGCAAAGGCATCTATTACCGCCCCCGCCAGACATCATTCGGCAAGAGCATGGCGAACCCTGCGACGTTGCAAAAGTTATTACCCAAGCATGGTAAAGCCTTTCCTTCGGGGATTGCCGCCGCAGGTTTGCTTGGCTTTACAACGCAAGCCCCCAGACAAAAAGAAATCGCCACCAGCGCCGCCAGCCTGCCGCGCAAGCTGATCGGTCAAGGCACCATTCTGCACACACGTCGCCCGCCTCATTGGGATAGCCTCTCCGAGGAAGAGGCCGCCTGGTTTGACTTCCTGCGGCATGCCGGAAAGACAAGCGAGCTTTCGCCCGAAAGGACGATCAACAGGACCATCGCTCTGCTGTCCGAGAAGGGGCAGTTTGAGAAGCTGTTGAAGAGTGCGCTTTCAGAGCCTCCGCGCTGCCGCGCCATCCTTGGCGCATTGGGAGAGAAGATGGGCAAAAAACCTGCTATGCTGGAGAAGCTACGCGATTCTCTAAACCCGCTCTCACGGTTTGATTTCGGGCAATTTATCACGCTCACCACAGCTAAAAACTGGTACGCCAAGGCACGCTCCAAAGCATGAAACTTTTTGAACATCCCGATTTTGAGCAGGCTGTCTTGCGGGCAGAGCAGCATTTCAAGAAAGACGGCCTTCGTGCAGCCGTCATCGAGAAGGACTATTACGTGACGGAAGCCCTGCGGATTATCGCCGCACAAGGGGACAAGGTAATTTTCAAGGGGGGCACGAGCCTTTCCAAAGGCTGGAACCTCATCAACAGGTTTTCCGAGGACATTGATATTTTCGTCGATCCCGATGCCTATTCTCCGGCGCTTTCCGGCAGACCTCTCGACAGAGAACTGAAATCCCTGCGTGATTCCATCTCTGCCTTTCCCGCCCTGACTCACCTACCGGGTGAAAGCCAGACTATCGGCGGTTTTGGCAGAAATGACCGTTTTGAATACCGCCAACGTTTCGGCGGCGCGGGCGAAGTCGTCAACCGCGTCTTACTCGAAGCAGGGACAGCAAGCGGAAGGCAGCCAACCGAGATCGTGAACCTGCGCTCTTATCTTGCTCAGTTTCTACAGGAAACGGGCGCCACCTTGGGCGCGGAAGATGAAAGCGCGTTCCCCATGCGTCTTCTTCACTTCCGGCGTACTTTCGTGGAAAAGCTCTTTGCCATCCACAGCAAGATAGAACTGATGAAAAGCCAAGGACAGCCCCTTGGTAGCTACGCACGGCACTATTACGACCTTTACCGGCTTTCGTTGCGGCCAGAGGTGATGAGCATGCTGGCCTCAGACGAATATGCCGAGATCAAGTCAGATTACGACCGCATCAGCAGAGCGTATTTTTCCAAGAGCTACTTTTCCCCTCAGGGAATGAGCTTTGCCAATAGTGACGCTCTTTTCCCATCTGCTGCGCTTGCTGCTAATATCGAAAGCCAGTACGAGATGCAATGCAAGCTACTCTGCTATGGGGAATACCCATCATGGCCGCAAGTGCGGGGACGGTTCGAAGAAATGAAGAAAGTTTTGTAGCTACTATTTTCCGTAGTAATTAAATTGAAAAACGGGCCACATACCAAATCAGCTATGGATGCAATCTAGAGAGGCCCGGGCTGACAATGCCCCTTGCCGGTTTGCCAGCTTGCGGATCGTCTTATATGCGATATAATTCAGCCGTGAACTGCTGCGAACGTCCCCGAACGGATGCAGGGTATCCAAGATTTCTCGGGGCATATTTCGGGGCATTTACTCGGTTCACGTTCTAAAAGGTGCATGGTTGCCATGCACTTACTTAACCAATGTGGATCCTGCCCAGGAGCCATCCACCCTTCCCCGAAAATCCAAAATCGTCCGAAAAACAGCGTAAATAAGCAATAAATACGCTTGTTTTGTCCGTGATCTTCCAAGGCGATACTTTTCAAGCTATGCGAAATGTGAGTAAGTTTGTGAGTATATTTTGGCGGAAGAATCGAACTCATGCCCCTTACCGAATTAGCTGTAAAGAACGCCAAACCCTGCGATAAAACCTATAGAATCAGCGATTCCGGCGTTTTGTGTGTCGAGGTCTCCCCCGCTGGCGGGAAACTCTGGCGCGGGCGGTATCGTTTTAACGGCAGTCCTCATCACCGATATCCATCGAATCATATAAGAGGCCAAGAAGAAGAAAGTAACGATTGCAAGTCTTGCGCATAAAATTCCTAATACCTCAATAAAAAGCATAGTTTCTCCTGGACCAGGAGTTGTCGAACAAGCACTTCGTTCCAATAGTCGGAAAAAGCCTAGTAAAAAAGATTCACATTGAGGCGACGACAATCCCTGATTCTAACGAGATCATCTCCGCACCAGACGGACGGACAGGCGGCCGGTCACGGCGTCGTAGCCCTGCGACCCGTCGCGGAAGGACTGGCACTGTTTGCCCGCGCCGATAGAAGACGTGGACGACCAGTACCACGGCGCCAGATTATCGTTGAACCCGCCGAGAGCCGCGCGGTTGTTGAAGATGGCGTTCAGTTCCGCCTGGGAGGGAATGCGGTATTCCTTGCCGGTCTCTTTGGATTTTTCGGCGGCGCGCGCTGCGGCGGCGTTGAAAGAAAGCGTCGCCGGTTCATCGGCGGGCGCGACGAACATCGGCTTGCCCGTGTCCGGCGACATGCCCGTGAACTTGGTGCCGTCTTCCATCATCTGCCCGACCCTGAGCGGCTTCTCCGCCGTCTTGGCCTTTTCCTTGGCGGGCGCGTCCCAGTTTGCATCGTTCGCGGCGGCCTGTTTGTGGACGACGGTGACGGCGGCGGCGGTCACGACGAGGTGACCGTCCGCGGCGCGCTCGATGCAGACGCCGTTCAGCACGAACTTGTTGAAATCGCTTGATATGTTGATATTCGTGCCATGGGCGGCATCGTCGTCGGGCGTGGCGCCTCTGGCTTCGACGCCGGCGTCGGTATAGGCCGTGACCTTTTTGCCGTCGGCACTGACTTCGACCCTGGCATCGTCCAGCAGCAGGGTGCTGCTCTCCTCGTCGACGATCACCCGAACGCCTGCCTTTTTCTGTGCCGCTGCTGTCATGTGCCATTTTCTCTTTTAAAAATCTTTAAACCATAATATCCCGTCATAAGTCGTTATATAATTCGCCATAAGATTTCCAGAAGAAAATAAAATCATTTAAAAACAATGTGTTATTTTTCAAGTGCGCCTAGCGTTTTGCGCGTTCGCCGAGCGCGACGGCGAGTTTTTTGGCCGTCAGCCCCTCGCCCGTGAAAACCGCCCCGACCGTGCCGTCCGGTCTGATGACGACCGTTTCCGGCAGCATGTCCGGCGCGTCGAAGCCGTTTTGCGTCGCATCGGTATAGAAGGCGGCGGGATAGGACAGCTGCTTTGCCACCATGCGCGCCTTGGCCTTCTCATCGCCGCCGTCGACGCTGAGACCGAGCATGGCGAAGTTTTTGCCGCGGTGCGCGCTATAGAAACGGCTCAGCATCGGCATCTCCTCGCGGCACGGCCCGCACCATTCCGCCCAGAAATCGACGATCACCCATTTGCCGCGCAGCGCCTTGAGGTGGAAAACATGGCCGTCGAAATCCTTCACGACCAGCGCGGGCGCGGGTTTGCCAACCGTCAGGTCCGCGCGCGCCGTTGCGGCGCCGGCGATGCACGCCAGCGCCGCAAGCGACAGGACTGTTGTCTTAAAACGCATGGCTCAAGACTACCTGAAAGAGGACCGGCGCGACAAGCTGGTTGCCGCGCACGTTCTGGTAGACGGGGAGCCCCACGTCGGCATCCAGCGTTTCCGCGCCATAACCGAATTCCAGCCCCGGCGTGACCAGCAGCCGCTCGTAGCCGGTATTGGCGGGATCGGCGGCGGCGCCGCTGTCGTGCAGACGGTAGGAGTTGACCAGCTGCAAAAACGGCGCGATCTTCACGCCATGGCCGAGGCTGAAAGGATCGTGCGACACGCCCGTCGAGGCGTCGAACTCCGCACCCGGGCGATAGCCGCCGACGGTCAGCACCGGAACGTCGAGCTTGCCGTCGACCGACCACATATAATGGGGATGGGCTGCGAAACGGTCGCGGTGAAAAACGCCGAGCAGCGCGTCGGTGCTGCCGGTGCCGATCTGCGTGTCGCGATCCATGCCGGAGAGCGTGTGGCTGCCGGTCGGAAGCTTCACGCCGAAGGTCAGGCCCGTCGACATGTCGGCTGAAAAGCCGGTGTACATGCCCATGAGGCGGATGTCGCCGGGCGCGGCGTGATTGTAAGCCTCGACGTCGCCGCCGCCGACGTCGGTGTCGAACGACCGGCTCCAGTAGGGTACTTCAACATTAAAACCCCAAGTGCGGTTGACCATATATTGCAGCCGCGCGCTGTAAAAATCCGAGCGGATGCGCTTGTCGCTGTTGTTGGCGGACGGAGCGCGGCTGCTGCCGCGCCAGTTCTGGTCCTGGTTCATATAGTCCCATTCGAGCGACAGGGTGCCGCCGCTGCCCTTGGGGAACATCTGCGGCGTGCTGACGCTGAAGACGCCGCAGCCGCAGGCGCAGGCTTTTGCACTGTGCGGATTCCACACCGCAAAAAGCGCGGTCACCGCGGCTGCCGCCACGGCTTTCTTATAAGAGAGCATGATTATCTTTCCTTACGTATAAGTTGAGTCCGGTATTTTCAGGCTTTACGCAGGAAAGACGGGCGGGCCGCAGGCGTCATAGGCGGCAAGGCATCTTTGCAAAGCAAACCGCCCGGGCGCGGAAAAACGCCGCGCGCCGAAAAGGCGCGGCAGCAGCAGAAAGACCGCCGCCACCGCCATGGCGGAAAGGATGAACTTGGCGAAAAAGCAGACGGCGCAATTGTCGTCATCGTCCTTTTGCTGCGCATGCAGGGCGGGCGCTTTCGTCTGCGCGGCCTGCACCGCGGCGCGGGCGGGATGCGCGTCGCCGTCGAAGTGCAGCGCCATATGCTGCGCCATCAAAAGCTGCGCGGCCAGAAAAGACGCCGCCAGCAGGCCGCAGACGATTTTCCGCGCCGCCGAAATCATGCCTGCTCCGCCTCGGCGGGCGCGGGCAGGAGAATCTCCTCTTCCTCGTTATGCGCCTTGCTGTAATCCTTCGCCAGCAGCATATAGGCGGCGGGCACGACGAACAGCGTGAAAAGCGTGCCGATACTCAAACCCGCCGCGATGACGAGGCCCATGTTGTAGCGCGAGAGCGCGCCCGCGCCGGTCGCCATGATCAGCGGCACAACGCCCAGCACCATCGCCGCCGTGGTCATCAGGATGGGGCGCAGGCGGATGCCCGCCGCCAGCTCCACCGCCTCGCGCTTGGACTTCTTTTCCTCGCGCTGCAAGACGTTGGCGAACTGCACGATGAGGATGCCGTGCTTGCTGATCAGCCCCATCAGCGTGACAAGGCCGACCTGCGTGTAAATATTGATACTCGCGCCGCGCAGCCCCAGGAAGATGAAGATCAGCGCGCCCGCGATCGACATCGGCACCGAGACGAGAATGATGAAAGGATCGCTGAAGCTCTCGAACTGCGCCGCCAGCGTGAGGAAGATGATGATCAGCGCGAAGCCGAACGTCACGGCGAAGCCACTCTCCTCCTGAACATACTGGCGCGACTGCCCCGCGTAGCCGATCGAATAGCCCGCAGGCAGCATCTTGTGCGCGATACCGTTCAGGGCATTGAGCGCCGCGCCCATCGGCACGCCCGGAAAGGCCATGCCCTCGATCGTCGCCGAATTGAGCTGCTGGAAGTGGTTGAGCGATTCCGGCACCGTCTCGTACTTGATATGCACCAGCGTGGAAAGCGGCACCGACGTGCCGTCTCCCGTCCTGATGTAATAGTTTTCAAGCTGGCTGACGTTGAGGCGGTAGCGCTGCTCCACCTGAGGGATGACCTTGTAGGAGCGGTCGTCGAGGCTGAAATAATTCACGTAGCCGCCGCCGAGCATCGCCGACATCGCCTGCCCGACGTCGCCCATCGTCAGGCCCATCTGCGCCGCCTTGTTGCGGTCGATGACCAGCGTCGCCTGCGGCTGGTCGATGCGGAGATCCGACTGCAAGAACATGAACATATGGCTCTGCTCCGCCGCCTTGAGGAAATTGTCGGCGACGGTGTTGAGACGGGAGAACGGGTCGGTGGTCTGGATGACGAACTGGACCGGCAACCCGCGGCTGCCCGGCAGCGACGGCGGCTGGAACACGGCGGTCTTCGCGCCGGCGATGTCGCCCACTTCCTGCTGGATGATGGGCTGCAGGTCGTTGGAGGTGCGCTTGCGCTCGTCCCACGGCTTCAGCACCATGCCGGAAATGTCGCGCCCCGGCACATCGAGCTGGAAGACGTGCGCCGTCTCGGGGAAAGCCGCGAAATCCTTGTAGACCTGATGCGCGAACATCTGGCGCTGCTGCAGCGTCGAATCCGGCGCGGCGGTCGACATGGAGATCACCACGCCCTGATCTTCCTGCGGCGCCAGCTCGTGCTTCGAGCCGGTGTAGAGGAAGAAGATGGCGGTAAAGATGCAGAGCGCGAACACTACGGCGACGGGGATAAAATCAAGGCTGGCGTGCAGGCGGCGCTGGTAGAAACGGCGCAAGGCGTCGAACCAGCGGTCGATGAAGGCGACGATATGGTCCTCCCAGTCGCCGCCCTCGTGCCGGTGGGCGCGCAGCAGCTTCGCGGACATCATCGGCGACAGGGTCAGCGCGACGATGGCGGAAATGACCACCGTGCCGACCAGCGTGAAGGCGAACTCGGTGAAGAGCGCGCCGGTCAGCCCCGCCTGAAAGCCGATCGGCACGTAAACCGCGACCAGCACCGCCGCCATGACAATGATCGGCGAGGCCAGTTCCCGCGCCGCTTCCAGCGCGGCCTGCCTCGGCTTCATGCCCATCTCGAGGTGGCGGTTGACGTTTTCGACGACGATGATCGCGTCGTCCACCACAAGGCCGATGGCCAGCACCAGCGCGAGCAGCGTCAGCAGGTTGATCGAATAGCCGAGCGCCAGCATGATGAAAAACGCGCCGATCAGCGACAAGGGAATGGCGACGATGGGGATCAGCACCGAGCGCGGGGATCCCAAAAACGCGAACACCACCAGCGTGACGATGAACAGGGCTTCGAGCAGCGTCGCGATGACTTCATGGATGGAGCTGCGCACGAACTTGGTCGAGTCATAGACGATATGCCCGTTCAGCCCCTGCGGCAGCTGCGCCTGAATTTCGGGGAAAATCTTGCGGATGCGCGCGATGACGTCGAGCAGGTTGGCGTCGGGCGCGACCTGAATGCCGATGTAGACCGCCTTCTTGCCGTCGAACGAGACTTGCGCGTCGTAGGTGTCGGAGCCAAGGGAAACGCGCGCAACATCCTTCAGCCGCACGATCGCCCCGCCCGCCTGCTTGACGATGAGGTTGCGGAACTGGCTTAAACTATGCAGCCCCGTCGATGCGTCGAGATTGACCTGCACCATCTGCCCCTTGGTGTTGCCGAGGCCGGAGATATAGTCGTTGGCGGCGAGCGCCTTGCTGACATCTGCGGCGGTGAGGCCGTAGGCGGCGAGCTTCTTGGGGTCGAGCCATGCCCGCAGCGCAAAGTTCTGCGCGCCGAGCAGCTCCGCCGTCTGCACGCCGTCGATCGCCTGCAGTTTCGGCTGCACGACGCGGGAGAGATAATCGGTGATGTAGTTGGAGGCCAGCACCTTGCTACCGAAGCCGATATACATGGCGTCGATCGTCTGGCCGATGGAGATTTTGAGCGTCGGCTGCTGCGCCTGCGGCGGCAGCTGGTTCTTGACCTCGCTGATCTTGGAGGTGATCTCGGTCAGCGCCTTGTCGGGGTCGTAGTTGAGGCGGAGATCGACGGTGATGGTGGACAGCCCCATCGTGCTGCTGGACGTCATGTAGTCGATGCCCTGCGCCTGCGCGATGGCGTTCTCGAGCGGCGTGGTGATGAAGCCCGCGACGTCGCTCGCGCTCGCGCCGTAATAGGCGGTGGTGACGGTGATGACGGCGTTCTCCGTCTTCGGGAACTGCAGCACCGGCAGAGAAAACACCGCGCGCAGCCCCAGCACCAGAATCATCAGGCTGATGACGCTGGCAAGGACGGGACGGCGGATGAAGATGTCGGTGAAATTCATGCTTTTATTGTTCTGACGGCGTCGGGTGCGCGTCGTTGCTGGGGACGATGGAATTATTGACCTTGATCGGCGAGCCGTTGTGCAGCTTGATCTGGCCGGAGGTGACGACCTCGTCGCCCGCCTTGACGCCCTTCAGAATCTGCACCTGATCGCCGCGCGTGTCGCCGGCGGTGACGAACTGCTGGCGGGCGACGAGCTTGTCGTCCTTGTTTTTCGCGGCCAGATAGACCGTGTCGCCGTACGGGTTGTAGGTAATGGCGGTCTGCGGCAGCGTGATGTACTGCGCCGGCGCGCCGACGTTGATGTCCACCGTGGCGTACATGCCTGGCAGCAGCTTATGGTCGGCGTTGGGTACGCGCGCGCGGACCTCGACGTTGCGCGTGGCGGAATCGACCTTCATATTGAGGGCGGTGATCGTGCCGGTGAATTTTTCATCCGGCCAGGTGTCGTTTTTCAACACGACCTGCTGCCCTACCTTCACGGCGGAGAGCGCCTGCTGCGGCAGAAAGAAATCGGCGTACATGGTATCGAGCGCCTGCAGCGTCACGATCGGCGTGCCGGGGCTGATGAACTGGCCGAGGTCGATCTGGCGGATGCCGAGCGTGCCGTCGAACGGCGCGGCGATGGATTTTTCTGCGATGATCGCCTGCTGCGCCTTGACCTGCGCCGTGTCGCTCTCCAGCACCGCCTTGTCGGTATCGACGGTGGCGCGGCTGACGGCCCGAATTTTATATTGCTTCATGTCGCGGTCGTAATTGATTTTCGCCAGCGCGGCGGCGGATTCGAGCGCGTTCAGCTTGGCGATGTCGTCGTCGGTGCGCAGCTGCACCAGCGGCGCACCGGCCTTGACCGCGTCGCCGGACTTGAAGTCGATCGCCGTGACGAGACCGGAGACCTCGGACGACACTTCGACGCCCTTCGACGCGCGCAGGGTGCCGACGGCCTCGAAGGTCTTCTGCCACGTCTGCTCGGCGGCTTTGGCGGTGGAAACGGTCTGCACCGGTATGCCCATCGCCTTCATCTTCGCCATCATCTTCATGCCTTCATGAAAGCGCCAGCCGAAGACGCCGCCGAACAGCGCGCCCACGAACATCAGCATGAGAAACATGCGCAAAATCATTTTATTCCATCCTTATGTTTGTTCCACCAGCCGCCGCCGAGGGCGACGAACAGCGCCGCCGTATCGGCATAGCGCGCGGCCTCCGATTTGACGAGACCGAGACGGGTTTGCTGCCAGGCATTCTCCGCACTCAGCAATGAAAGATAGCTGACCGCACCGTCATGGAAGCGGTGCCGCTCCAGATCGAGGCTCGCGGCGGCGGATTTTTCGGCGCGAACCGAGGCCTTCAGCGCTTCGGCGTCGAACTGCAGTGCGTTCAGCGCGTCGGAGACGTTCTGGAAGGCGACGACGACGGTGGCGCGGTATTGCGCAGCGGCGGCGCGGTATTGCGCCTCGGCCTCCTTCTTTTTGTGAATCAGCGTCGGGTCGGGCATGAAGGGCTGGATCAGCCCCAGGCCGGCGTTCCAGATGATGTGCGAGGGCGAGAAAAATCCCTCCAGCGCGTTGGCGTCGAGGCCGTAAGAGCCGGTGAGCGTCACTTGAGGCAACATATTGGCCGCGGCGATGCCGATGTTCGCGCTGGCGACGTGCATTTGCGCCTCGGCCGCCAGAATGTCCGGCCGCTGCTCCACAAGGCGCGACGGCAGCGACACCGGCAGCTTTTTCGGCAGATAAAGATCGGTCAGGTTAAAGTGCGCCACGGCGGCGGCGTTGGGAAAGTTGCCACTCAAGGCCTTGAGCTGGTTTTCCGTCGCGGCGCGCTGTTTTTCCAGCAGCGGCAGCGTCGCTTCGGTTTGCGCCAGCGCCGTCCTCTGCGCCAGCACGGCGGAACTGTCGATGCTGCCCAGCGCCAGCTGCTTCATGGTGATCGCCAGTTGCTCTTTTTCAAGAGTGACGATTTTGCGCGTCGCGTCGATCTGGCCGTTCAGCGAGGCTTCCGTGACCGCCGCGGTGACGATGTTGCTTTCGAGCGTGATGTAGGTCGCACGCATCAGGGCGCGCTGCTGCGCTTCAGCAGCTGTCGCGGCCTCCACGACGCGGCGCGTGCCGCCGAACAGGTCCGGACTGTATGAAATCTCCACCGAGGCGTTATAGAGCGTGAAGGGCGCATATTGCGTGCTGGTGCCGCGCGGCGCGCCGCTGCTGCGTTCGCGCGACGCGTTGCCGACAAAACCCGCCGTGGGCAGATAGCCGCCGCGCGCGACCAGCGCGGCCTCTTGCGCCGCCTCTAAATTGGCGCGCGCCGCCGCGACCGTGGGGCTTGCCGCCAGCGCGCGGCGCATCAGGTTGTCCAGCGCGGACGAACGGTAGAGCATCCACCACGCCGATGGCACGTCGCCGCCGCGCGCGAAAGCCTGCGCCGCGCCCGCGACCGTGCCGCCTGCATAGGCGGTCTGGCCCGCCGCCTGCCCGTAGTCCGCGCCTTTCGGCAGTTTCGGCGCAAAGAAATCCGGCCCCGCGGCGCAACCGGAGAGTGCGAGGGCGGCCATAAGCGCGAGAGCCGCTTTTCGGGTGATGTGCTTGTGCGTAGACATTCGGAAGAATCGCTGGACGTGATATTTTTTGGCTTGCACCTATATATGGCGGTCTGCTACATCATAGTCAATCTTTGAATAGTTAACTTTCGTACTATATGAAACGGACGCAGCCCTATGGCGATCGCCGCGCAAAAACAATGCACTTTGGAGCAACCGGAAGAGTCTCCCGTTTCTCATAAACTGTGCGAAATGTTCTGGACGCTCGGGCCCGCCTATGCCCGCTGGGCGGAATCGCGCCTGCGCCGCGAGGGCCTCAGCCCGCAGCGCATCCGGCTGATGGCGTTTTTACGCAAAAGCGGCCCTTCCAAGATGCGCGCGCTCAGGAACGAGCTGGGCGTCACGGCGACCAGCGTCACCGCCCTCGTCGACTCTTTGCAAAAGGAAGGCATGGTCACGCGCCGGCCCGACCCCGCCGACCGCCGCGCGACGCTGATCGCGCTCACCCCCGAAGCCGAACAGCAGCTCAAGGCCATGTGCGGGCCGTTTAAGAATCAGGTGGCAGAGATTTTCTCCGGCTTCTCCGCAGAGGAACAGCGCGAGTTTCTTGACCTCCTCGCGCGCGTGCGCGCCGCGCTGGTCGAGCGCGACATTCTCAAGGAAACGTCTCCACAATAGGAGCGGAGGCTTTTTTCCATGCAACGCTATAAAATCTCCGCGGACGCGCGCTGGCTCCTCGCCGCGCGCGCGGTGCGCAGCATCGGGCAAGGGCTGATGGTGGTGGACTTCACGCTTTATCTCCACGCGCTCAAAGTGCCCGCGTGGATGATCGGCAGCATCATGGGAACGGGCATCGTCTTCGCCGTCGCCGTCACGCTGCTGGTCGGGCCTTTGAGCGACACGTACGGGCGCAAGCGCTTCGTCGTCGGTTACGAGATCATGCTCGTCCTCGCCGCGATCGCCGCCTATTTCCACAGCTCTTTGCCGGTCCTGTTCGCCGCCTCGATCGCCGGCGGCTTCGGGCGCGGGCAGAACGGCGCCGCCGGACCTTTCGGCCCTGTCGAATACGCGTGGCTCGCGGGGCTGGTGCCGGAAAAGCACCACGGCGCGGTCTTCAGCCTCAACACCGCGCTCGGCGCGTTCGGCATGTGCCTCGGCGCGGCGGCGGGCGGTCTGCCCGTCTTGCTGCAGCATCATTATCCCGGCGCGGAGGCCTACCGCCCGCTGTTTTTGGTCGTCGTCGCCGGATCGTTCAGCTCGGTCATGTGCCTGTTGCGCGCAAAGGACATCACAAGGGTCAAACGCGCCACTCCGCCGACACCGGAAGAAAAACTGGAAGACGACGCGCTGCGGCGCCATGAAAACGGC
The DNA here is from genome assembly GCA_021849295.1 of Pseudomonadota bacterium. Lineage (GTDB taxonomy): Bacteria > Pseudomonadota > Alphaproteobacteria > Micavibrionales > UBA2020 > PALSA-926. The sequence goes on from JAJZTA010000006.1 coordinate 87,668, forward strand.
ATGCTGGCGAAGCTCGTCGGCATCAACGCGCTCAACGGCCTTGCCATCGGCCTTTTCGGCCCGCTACTGGTTTACTGGTTCGCGGTGCGCTTCAACGTCGGGCCCGCGCACGTCGCGCCGGTGATCGCGGCGGGATTTTTTCTCTCGGCCCTTTCGTCGCTGTTCACCGGACGGATCATGGAGCGGTTCGGCATGGTGCGCACCATCGTGTTGATGCGCGTCGTCGGGCTGGTCACGCTCGCGCTGCTGCCGCTCGCGCCGGACTTCGCCATCGCCTCCGCGCTGCAGATCCTCCGCTCCGCCTGCAACCGCGGCACCGTCGGCGCGCGGCAGGCCCTCAACGTCAGCCTCGTGCGCCCGCACCGCCACGGCCTCGCCGTCAGCCTCGCCAACGTCTCGATGCAGGTGCCGCGCGCGGTGGGGCCGGTGATCGCGGGAATCATGTTTACCGGCGGCGCCTTGAGCCTGCCGTTTTTCCTCGCCGCGGGGCTGCAGACCGCCTATCTCGTTTTTTATCAGCGGGTTTTCAGCAAGCACGAGGCGGCGCGGGCGAAGCTACTCGCGTGAAATGATTAATTATTTTAGAAACTTGGGGGGATATAAAATCGTCGGAGATACGAAAAATAATCTTGACGTTATGATAGAAAATTGATATTCATAACCACTGTGTGAGAAGTAATTTTCATATAACAAACAAATCAGCGAGGAGAATCACAATGAGCAAATTCAACGATTACACCAAAAGCCTGACCCAAAAATTCAACAGCGCCAGCAAGGGCCAACAAATCGGTATCGGCGTCGCCGCTGCTGTCGGCGCCCTCGTGTTCCACCCTGCGTTTATCGCAGGCGGCCTCGTGACGGCGGCTCTCGCAGCCGCCGGCGTTGCTGTTGGCGGCACGGAAGTTGTTGACCGCTTCAACAAGCAAAACAAAGGCCCGAAGCAATAAGACTTCGAGACTGAAGATACAAAAAGCGTCGGTTCTGCGGAACCGGCGCTTTTTTTATACGCCAGCGCAAAATTTCTTTCGTTTATTTTCAATCATTTAATAAAACCCGCGATTTTTTCGGGCAAGGCGCGAACCGAAACCCGCTCCTGCGGCCTCTACTCAACAGGGGCTGCATGCAGCGGCCTGTCATACACACCAAGGAGAATGATTATGTTTTACACCAAGAATATTCCAAACTGGGAACGCGCCGCGCGCATTTTCATGGCTCTCGGCCTCGCAGGCTACGCCTTTTTAGGACATGCCCACGGGTCGGTGACCGTCCTTTTGATCGCCGCGGCGATGGTGCTGATGACAGGCGTGGTCGGCCTTTGCCCGATGTGCGCGCTGGTCGGCCGCAAGCTGGACAAACGCAAAGCGCAATCCTGAAAGGGACCCGCATCATGGAGACGTCACGTCACTGGAAACACGATGTCGAGATGATCTCCGCCGTTACGCGCGGCAGAACTGCCGCACGTCCAGCGACGTGGACGACGCGGTGCAGGAAACCTTGTGGCTGCTCTACCGCCGCGTCGGCACGCTGCGCGCGATGGGCTCGATCTCGGCCTGGCTTGTCACCGTCGTCCGCCGCGCCTGCCACCGGCTGGCGGGGAAGATGTTCTATCGCCATGAAACAGACATCGGTCCGCTGGAAGACGATTTGCGCCTGTCGGAAAGCCCGCCGCATGTTTTGCGGCTGGACCTCGCCCGCGCGATCCGCTCGCTGCCGGAGCATTACCGCGAGATCGTGCTGCTGCGCGACATCGAGGAAATGACCATCGACGAGATTGCAGCGACGCTGTCCCTTTCCCGCGAAGCCGTCAAGGGCCGCCTGCACCGCGCGCGGGTTGATCCGCGAATATCTCAAAGACGATGCGTCAAACATTTAAATTATGCCAGACCGCCATTGAAAATCTCTGTTCCACGCGGTATCGGCGCGGTGCCGGGCGGCGTTTACGGCGCACTCGGCAGCTGTGCGTCGTGCAAAACCGCACACCGCGCGCAAACCGCTTAATCCCTGTGTCGCACAATGCCGGACGGCAGGCCCGCAAACCTGCCGTCAGTTTTTTCATTCACATGCGGCAGCTCCGCCAGGAATTTCGAGATCAGCGGCAGCAGCCCGAAGCGGCGCAGATCGTTATGCCCCGCCCCTTTGATCAGCACGTATTTTTTAAACGGCGCGCCGACGGCGGCGGCGAGATCCGCTCCCTGACTGTGCGGAATGACGTCGTCGTCCGTGCCGTCGACGATCAGCGTCGGCATGTCGAAGTAAGGCGCTTTAACGATGTTGTCGTACTTGTCGAGCGTGAAGGACTTGAAAGGGCAGATCCACGGATAAGTGGCGCAGGCCTCGTCCGGCATGTTGCTGAACGGCGCCTCGAGGACCAGCGCCCGCGCGCTTTTGTATTCGACCGCCATTTGCGAGGCGGGGCCGGTGCCGATGCTCTGGCCGTATATTATGATGTCCTGTTCTTTGATGTGCTGCTTTTGCATCAGCCAGCGCATCGCGGCGCGGCCGTCGCTGTAAAAGCCGTTTTCGCTGGGGCTGCCGGGATTGCCGCCGTAGCCGCGGTATTCAACCAGCAGGAAGCCGTATCCCTGTTTGGAAAAATAGGCCGCCGTCGGCGCGCGGTTGGCGATGGTGCCGGCGTTGCCGTGAAACAGGACGATGACCGGCATATGGGCTTTCGGCGGCACGTACCATGCCATGAGGTCGAGCCCGTCCGCCGTCTTATAATGCACGACCTCGAGATGATAGACTGCGGGAGACTGCTCGATGCGCCATGTCAGGTGGTACATCAGCTGTCTTTGCATCGCGACCATGGCGACGATGGCGAGAAAGTATCCCACGACGGCGACGACCAGAATGTCGGTAATGATTTTTTTCGCTTTTGTCATACACGTAAAACCAGCCGGTCTTTTCCCTGAAAATCACGGCAGAGCCCTGCCGTTCCCTCCATGGAAAAGATAATAAGGCATCGGCCATAAAGAAAAGTTAAAGCCGGACGCTTCAGTAAACAAAATCAGATATTTGGACGGGCCTCTTTCGAATTGCAGCCCTAAGTCCAAGAAAGCGTTAATCTTTTTTCAGTTCGGAAAACATACCTGCCCCCATTCCTGCCCCTAAAAGCCAACCTAGAGAAACAGGAATTAAAGAACACGCCAGAGAACTATAACGGGTGTAGGCGAACAGTGCAAGCCATGCACCGTAACTTACGCAAAAAATGCATTTAATTAACCCGGAGCGGTCTGCGCTTCTCGAAGGGCACGATTAAAGAAATGTCGTGTTGCCTTATCACGGGCTTCCGCATCCGTCAGAACAATGTTGCGCATCTCGTTATCGCGCTGGAACATACGAATAGCTCCTTGAAAAAACGCTTCTGCAAAAGCCCCATAAACAACGTCCGGCGGATTATTGCGTAGCATTTCGGTGAGATCGCCATTCATGATCTCATGATTGACCTGCTCAAAGCGGATCATATCAGCTTCAGTAAATTGCGTGCCGTGACGTTCATTAAAAGCTTTGACAATCTCTGAAAGGTCTTTTTTCTCGTCTTCTGTATATGGCTTTGCACCAAATTCTTTAATTGCATCCAAAGCGGCACGGTCGCCCGGAGAAAGAGAGGCATTGCCCTTTTCTTTTTGTTCCACTTTAAATGCACGAAGTTTGAGCATATCATCTGTAATCTCGATTTCCGGCGGAACCTGTCTATTCGGAAGAAGCCTTGCAAGCCACACGCCATAGGAATAGAGTTTTTCAAGGCCCGTATCTTCCAGTTTCATGACCTGTGCAATGAAGCTATAAAAGCGCATGTAACTTTTGAGAAGTTGCCGGAACTCTTCTTGTCGCCCTTCGTCGTCATCGACCTCAAATCTTGCGACAGCGTGACGGACAAGCCCCTCTAACCGGGCACGATCTCCACCATCCAATGCACCTTTATAATAAGTCTGTGCAAAGCGTTCAATCTCGTCCTTATCCAGATAGCCAAATTTGAAAAGTCTTCCCTCAAGATCATATACAAGATTCGGATCGGAATTGGATTCCAGCGCGGTAGCCTCATAATAGGGACGGAAAGCATTTTGAACATCTTCGATTGTATTTTGAAAATCGAGAATAAATGTGCGATCCTTGCCAGCTTTCGTCCGGTTAAGACGAGAAAGAGTTTGCACGGCTTGAAGACCAGAAAGTTTGCGATCAACATACATGGCACAAAGCTTCGGTTGATCGAATCCGGTCTGATATTTTTCTGCAACAATCAGAATTTGATATTGTACAGGGAAAGGCGTTCCATCTTTTTTGAACCCATCAAAACGGCTCGGAAGTTCAGTTTCAGGAAACTCATTAAGGATAGCCTCGGTATATGTTTCTCCCTCATAAATAAGCTCGCCGGAAAACGCAACCAGCGCCTTCAAGTTTGTATATCCCTGTGCTTTGATATAATCGCGTACACCAAAGTAATACCGCAGCGCGTGATCTCGACTGCTTGTGACAATCATTGCCTTGGCTTGCCCATCCAGAAGCTCCGCAACATGGCGGCGGAAATGTTCTACAATAATCTCAACCTTCTGTCCGATAGCCGTAGGATGCAAGTTCGCATAACGCGCCACTCTGCGCTGACCACTACGACCACTCAATTCCGGGTCATCCTCAATGGCCTTTTCAAGCTGATAATAAGCCTTATAAGTCATGTAATTTTGAAGAACGTCGAGAATAAAACCTTCCTCGATAGCTTGGCGCATTGAATAAAGGTGAAACGGGTGCGGCAAACCGTCCGCCCCTTTCATGCCGAATCTCTCTAAAGTCACATTGCGAGGTGTTGCTGTGAACGCAAAGAAACTAATATTCGATTGCGGCCCGCGCGCTTTTTGGTAGTCAGCGACAATTTCCTCAATATCTTGGCTCGCCCCTGCCTCACGGGTTAAGGCATCTGTCATAGCTTGAGCGGATTGCCCGGACTGGCTGCTATGTGCTTCATCAATAATAATGGCAAACGTCTTTCCACTTTGGCCTGAAATCTCGCGCAGGTGATCCGTAGAAAATTTCTGAATCGTCGTAACGATGATTCTTGCGCCTTTGGTGATCGCTTCTTTGAGCTGACGTGACGTGCCATCAATCTTCTGGACAATCCCCTGCGTTTGCTCAAATTGAGAGACTGTATTTTGAAGCTGCCTGTCCAGAACAACGCGGTCGGTCACAATAATCGCCGTATTAAAGATAGCTTTATCTTTCGCGTCATGCAAATTAATCGCATGGTGAGCAAGCCAGCCGATTGTGTTTGATTTCCCTGATCCCGCCGAGTGCTGTATCAGATAGTTTTTGCCGGAACCGTGCGCCCTTGCATGAGCCATGAGCTTGAGAACGGCGTCAAGCTGCTGGAAACGTGGAAAAATAAGATTCTCCACTCGCTCATTCTTCTCCAAGTGGATGAACCGCGCAATAATATCAAGAAGGACGGCACGAGAAAAAATCGCATCGCCCCACCCACCAGCGCAATATAAATAAGCAACACGAAATTCGCCGTCAACATCAGGATTCCCGGCTCCGCCATCACGTCCGCGATTGAATGGCAAAAACCGCGTCTTTCCATTTTGAAGCCGCGTTGTCATTGAAACATTGTCTTCATCAAGGGCAAAATGCACAAGCGCTCCCCGCTTGAACGTGAGAAGCGGCTCACCCGCCGGAGAGCGGTCTTGACGGTATTGCTTCTCGGCGTGGCGAAAGGTTGAACCAGTAAGAAGATTCTTTGCTTCCATCGTCACGATAGGGAGACCATTCAGGAACAAGACAACATCCAGCCGGTTGCCGTGCTTTACGCTATATTCGACCTCTTTCATGACAGATAGAATATTGGCCTCATACTCCGCAACGCGCTTTGGCTCTAAGCCGCTCGCGGGGCGGAAGTAGCAAAGTGAAAACTTGATTCCCGGGATGATTTTGATACCACCACGCAATACGTCCAAAAGGCCACGATCTTTGAGCGCTTTGGCAAGCTGCGTCAGGAAGGTCTCTTCGGCAGCAGCGGAATATTGAGCCACAAGTTTCGACCACTCTTCGGTTTGCGTCTTTTGGACAAAGCGCAAGACCAGCGCCTTATCCATCGCCAATGGCTTATCGTAATCAGTCGTCGCATCCCGTCGCTCATATTTCTCACCCATGATAAGCTGCTCGATCAGGTGATCCTGCAAGACTTGCTCTTTATGAGCGTTTCTGGCGGCGTGTATATTCATGCGTGTTTAACTCTTTCTACACGGTCAAGGCGGCGTTCCACCTCGCCGCGCTTCGACCATGCGGTAACATCGATCTTTCCCGTGACAGCAGCATTGATAAGGGAAGAACGAAACTCATTAAGAAGATCAATAGAAACATCAGTCTTCTTTTTTAAAGCTCTCTCTGCCGTAATAGCTTGTTCAACCTGTTTTTGCAGCCGCTCACTCGGAATAGGAATTTTCTCTTTACCTAAGCGCCATTTGTTCAACGGCCTATTTCTCCCTGCCGCCCCACGCGATGATTCATTTAAAAGAAAATCGCCATAGCCGCTCCTCAATAAGCCAAGAAGATAGGCCGTATGTATGCCCGGGCGTCCACGATAAACGGGATAGCGATGTGAAACGACGCATCCTTCCTCGTCGGCACCCGCCAAGGCGACCGCGCCCTCCCATGAAAACTGACCGCTTAAAATAAGATCACCTTCCTTAATAAAGAAAAATTCTGATTCTCCCATTCCTTCTTCATCAGCAGCAGGTTTTTTGAAAATACCGCGTCCCCTGTTGTACAGCCCGAGGCGGACAAGCTCATCATGGTCTGACAATACGACGGGACGGCTCACGGGGCAGGTAACATTCTCAAAGCGGATACGCTTTACATTAGGATCAGAAATCGCCTTGTCTACCAGCGCATGGATGCGAGCGGCAAGTTTTTTCAAAAAAACTTCCTTCTTTTCAATCAATGAGTCGATGCGAGCAGTTTCACGGTCAAGGAAATCAGCGATTGATCTTTGGTCGGCAAGACATGGTGCAGAAATCCAATCATTCGGGAAGTCCGAGAAATTGATTGATTGGCGTACCCCGCCACCAAGAGAGTAGTAATATTTTGCAAGGTCAAGCGCAAAGAGCGAATAGAACCAGAAGCAAGGATCATGGTTCTTGCCTACTTCCAGTGCATCATAGGCGGAAGTGATAATGCCACGCTCCTCGACAAGTCCCTGCCTTAAACTACGTTTATCGTTTTGTAGATCGGTAAGGCGCATGACAATGTTGCCAGGATCAACAATTTGATAGGTTTCAAAGCTTTCGGGAAGCAGTCCGTCAGTGCTATCTATATCCTTGCGTATGATTCTACCGTAGCTAAGAGAAAGGAGGTTATCCTCTTTCATGCCAATATTCTTATTTCCGTCACGCGCCCGGAGAACGTGATGTAGCTTCAAGGATTTCCACTTTTTTGGGGCTGCTACAGAATGGACACGCTCCTGTAGTGTCATCATGCTGCGATCCCCTTCAGCAGTATCGCTATTTCAGCTTCCAACTCTTTCAATTCCTCATTGATCTCATCCAGCGGACGCGGGGCTACATATTTGTAGAAATAACGATTGAAATTAATTTCAAAACCTACGCGCCCCGTCTTGCCGTCACGCTCATCACGATATGTTTCATCGACCCACGCATCAGATAGGAAAGGAGTGACCTCGCGTTCGATATATGCCTTCCAGTCTTCCTTGAACGGAACAAGCTCATGATCGCGCAGGTCTGCATCTGGCTCGGGATTTCCATTCGTGTCCACGCACACTTCGGCTTTTTCATCGCGCTCGGACAGGGCCGAAAGGATCGTCTTGCGCTGGACATGACTGATCTTGACGTCTTGGGCTTTGGCGGCCTTGGTAAGCATCCTTTCAAAGTCATCACGTCTCATGAACAACTTACTGCCCATGGACTGAAGAACGCCCTCAATGTCCTTTCTTTCCTCATCCGTCAGGCGCACGAAAGTCCGTTCGCCCCGCAAGCGAGCAAGGCGCTCGGGCGCAACCTGAAAGTTGAGGCGCAACGGACGCTCGACTCTGATTTCGCGATAGGCGAAGTCCGTGGCATCAAAAATTTTTGACACATCGCCTTCGCCGCTTTCACCATTCAGGAATCCTTCGTAAAGACGGACGATTTCATGCCGTGCCTGCTCGGGAATTTCACGGCGCTTGGAGCCGAGAGACTTCCGCATAGCCTTCCAGAACCGCTCGCCCGAGGCATCAATCAACTGAACTTTATTGCGCCGCTTGGCGGGCTTGCGATTGGTGAGAAGCCAAACATAGGTTTGGATACCCGTATTGTAAAAAAGATCAGTTGGCAATGCGACAATGGCTTCGACCCAATCGTTCTCAAACATCCAACGGCGGATTTCACTTTCGCCTGATCCTGCGCCGCCAGTAAAGAGGGGCGAGCCATTCATGACGATACCTATACGCGAACCCACCTCATCATCCCGCATTTTCGAGATCATATGCTGGAGAAAGAGAAGCTGACCATCAGACACACGCGGAGTACCCGCGCCAAAGCGACCATCAAAGCCTTGGGTTTCGGCTTCCTCCTTAATCGGTTCTTGGTATTTCTTCCAGTCCACGCCATAGGGTGGATTGGAAAGCATATAGTGAAACTGGCCGCCTTTGTGCGCGTCTTGCGTCAAGGTGTTGCCGAAAGCGATTTGCTCGGGATCATGGCCCGTGACAAGCATATCCGACTTGCAAATACCGAAAGACTCGGGGTTAAGCTCTTGTCCGTAAAGTTCCACACGGATGGAAGGGTTGAATTCTTTCAAGGCCGCCTCCGTCAGGGCAAGCATACCGCCTGTGCCACATGCCGGGTCGTAGATACGACGGATGATTCCGCGCCCCGTCAGTTTAGCGTCATCATTGGCGATCAAAAGTTCCACGATCAGGCGAATGACCTCTCGTGGCGTGAAGTGTTCCCCTGCCGTTTCATTTGAAACTTCTGAGAAGCGGCGGATCAACTCCTCGAACAGATAACCCATCTCAAGGTTGCTTACTGTGTTGGGATGGAGGTCGATCTCGGTAAACTTTTGAAAGACCTGAAAGAGAATGCCTCCGTCCTTCAGGCGCTTGAGCTGGTCTGTAAAAAGAAATTTATCGAGGAAAATGTCGCGAACGTTGGCAGAAAATTTAGTGATATAATCCACAAGGTTTTGGTGTAATTGCGCTGGGTCTTGTCCCTTGAGTGTCGCAAAGCTAAAGCGGGAGAGGTTATATACCTTCACCTTGTCACCCGCCGCGCCGAAAAGGATCATATCCTTGGTCGCGTCATCCACGCCTTTGGGTAACGTCTTGGCAGCCTTTAAAACGGCCTCTTTCGAGCCTTCCAGAAGGCAATCAAGACGGCGCAGGACGACAAACGGTAATACTATCTTTCCGTACTCTGATTGCTTGAAATCGCCTCGTAAAACTTCTGCAATAGACCAAATAAAACTGCTATGCGCCTGAATATCTGCTTTTGCCACCCCTGATCCCTCACCCCGTTTATATAGTAAAACGGTCACCAGATTTCTCTGGTGACCGGGGTGTTTACAACCGTAACGAGACGGCGCAGCGTATTCACGCGAGCGCTATTTTATTCCGCCGCCACCCCGACCGTAATGGTCGAGAGGCGCACCGGATTTACGGGCTGATGCAAATGCCCGCTCGTTAGAGGTTGTAAAGCCCCGACTCGCCCTTTTTCGGCGAGATACAAATAATATATATTGTCTTGCTCCATTTTCCCATAGGCAAAGAAACCGAGAAAGTGAATACATAAAGGAGGTTTCGGGGGTATTAATCGCTCAATTCGTCAATTTGTTCGCGTTGCGCGGACAGGGCGCGGCGAATTACGCGCACCTCTTGGCTTCGGAGGCCATGCTTGTAGCCGTTGTTACGGCTTTTGGCCTTACCTTCAGGCGTCTTTGCCCCCGTCGAGAATTGCCACGGCTTCCACGTCCTTATCAGCGTTGATTGCCGCGCTCTGCGTTCCGGTGTCCAGCCGTTCGTATTCATTTGTCTTATTCTCCAATAGTTCGGTCGTCGGTTTCTCATTTTCGCCTTGCTCAACAATAACAGGCGCGGCGGTTTTTAAAGGTTGCGCTGGTGAGAAGCTGTTGTTGATCTGCTGATTGACGGCGACGTTCTGTTGGACATACGGCTGCGGATTTTTCATTCTCACGAGCGTCTCCATCGTCATCCGGCTTTGATTCTGTGCCTTGAGGGCAAGGCTGATAAAAGTTTTTATCTGTTCCATATATTGCGTTTTCGACGCCCGCAAAGCGAGGGAGTGGAAAAGAGAATCCAGCGTCACATATTGCGAAACAAGATGAGCCTCGACATCCGCTAAATCCCCTTTCTGGACTTCCGCAATTTTATCACCAAGCCCGCAGAATAAATCCCGCAGATCAACATTGCCGCTCGCATCACTATAGGCGCGAACTGTAACGCCAGCCTTGAATAAAGTCTCAATGGCAGCGCCGCCAGTAGATTTCTTATCTTTTTCATTTTCCGTTGTCATACTTTCTTTCTCCTGCGTTTTATGATTTCAATAAAGATGTTTTGGGGCTGGTGGCGCAAGTGGCGCATAATCAACATGTCCTCCCATAGCGAAAAAAAGAGGATTCTTAGTGTCTGGCGATGTTCGTTTTTTGCTGTGCATAAGGAGTCAAAAACATGTGCCACTTGCGCCACTCGCCCTTATAGTTTTCTTAATTCAATGCCGGTAATCATACGCGCACCCGCTGTGCCCTTCTTTTTTTCAAAACCCAACCGTTCAAGGCGTTCCGTAAAGGTATTGCGCCCCAACTTTTGCCGGATGCCGACCTCTTGCGCCCAGTTTGTATATGCCTTGTAAAGCTCGCTAGAGAGGGTGTTCCATTGTGGCGTTCTTATACAAACCTCCTCGACGAATTGCGCCACCTGATCGGCCTCCATGCGCCATTTGTTTTTTGCCGCAAGGCAACTTTCAGGTTCCGTCATTTTTCCGGTCTGCAAGACTTGACCGTAGGCATTCAGGACAAGGACGAGAATCCCCTCCACTTCTCCCTTAAGCGTTTCTTTCAGGCGGGGGTCGGCGTTTACTCCGGCCTTGAATGTCTTGTTGAACGGCATGACCAGCGCACGGCGAAAAAGTGCATCCGAAAAATCTCGCGTATGCGGCATATGATTTGTACCAAACCAACAGGTGCAAAACGGAGAGAAGTCGAAAGGCGGCTGGTTTTTATGCTCCGCTGTGATGGTTTCACCGGAGACAATGGCTTTGAGCTTGTCATCGGCAATAACGCCGCCTTCGGCAATTTCCGTCACAAGATTTGCAAGTTTTCCGTGCATATGTGCCCGTTGGAACTTGTTTGTAAATTCACTGGGTTGCACGGCGCAGATGTTGTCCACGCCCAGCATGTGTTCGAGTATTCCCATGACAACGCTTTTGCCATTCGCGCCGCCGCCGATGAGAAGGGCGAAACGCTCAAAGGCCGTGTTCGTGGTGAGGCTGTATCCCATCATTTCGAGCAATGCCTGTTTTTTCTGTTTAGAGTCTGCATCCCCATCGAATATTTCGTCTAGAAACCGCAAGAAACGCGGACAGGTTGCGCTGGGGTTGTAGTTGTGCGGGATTTGTGTCGTCAGGTAATGCTCACGGACAAAAATTTTTAGCTCCCATCCCGTGACCATCCAGTGAAGTTCTCCGTTTTTAAAATTGATAACGTCGCGGTTCTGATTCCATCTATGCTCTGGCCTGAATGTTTCAGACTTCGCGATCTCGGTCACACCATCAACAAGGCCGCGATACACACCTTCGCCGGTGTCCTCAATAACGCGCTGGACGATTTGCTTCAAAAGCCTGTCTGGTATAGACTTCCATACGCCGACATCTTTATTCCAGAGCCAGACATGAGCGACGGTCGCCAGAAGATTCTCACGCCCTATGTCTGCAATGACGGCACGCGCCAGCGTCAGATGGTCAGGCTCGCCGTTGGCGGTTTCATCATTTTCTCGCATAAGATTTTTTTGGGATTCAATCGTGGTTCCTGTTTTATCTTTCACGATCTTCATAATGATGGCTCTATGTACGCTTCCGAGCCTTACGGACAACAAGACCACTTCCGCTATTTGGTCAGGATGACTCTCGGGAGTGAGAGATTCCGCCCTTGTTTTCAACGCGGCATAATCGGGCACGGCCTCCCCAAATGGTTTCGCCTCCGTGAGCATCTGCCGCAAGTCATCCAGCTTTATTTGCGCTGGTGGCTGATCCGCCAAGTCCCATTTCTCGAAATCAGAAAAAGGTGGCGGATACTCCACGATAGAAACAGCCCCCGCATTACATTGTGTGTTCATGATTATTTTCCCTTATTAAGTTTTGTAATTATTTGCGCAACATTGGCTGCATATTGTTTACCTTCTTCATCATTGTCAGGCCAGATGGTCACTAGCCGACCGCGCAACGGATTCCAGTTAGCTTGTGCAGCCGACCCTGCGCCATTGGGACTAGTAACAACCACGTAGTCGGGAAAGAGGATTTGCGCGGCATCAGTCGCCTTTTCACCTTCGCAGACAAGCACCGGGGCATCCGGGCGAGCGGCAAGACGATCAAGGCCATAGAGCGGGCGCGGTGAGTCAACGCTTTTCCATCCCCAGCGCAAAACCCCGTTCTTGTATTTTCGATAGGTGAGCGGCCTATCTTCTTTTTCTCCATTAGCCTTTATAAAACGACAAATGATAAAAAGCAGGCAGCCTTGCGCGTCTCGGTATTCCCATCTTTTGGCTGGCACACCCAGAGGATGCTTTGGAATTGCTATGGATACGTGACCTGGCACGGGAACGATGGCGATGCCTTCATCTTTTTTAGCCCTGCCGCTTGCACCGGATGCGGCTTTTTCTTTGTCTGATAGAGGTTCAAAACTATCCATGTCATACCCCCAACATTTTCGCAATGCGCTGTAGTGCCTCGCATTGACGAAGACCAAATAGATATGCCGAAAGGCTGATAACGTCACCACCTTTGTCGCCCGTGGCGAAGTCAGCCCAGCGCCCTGTACGCAAGTTCACAGAGAATGAACCCGCATGAGTATCGGCGCGGCGAGGATTGCGGGCGATATATTCATGTCCATGCCGTCTCCCGTCTGGCAACCATCGCTGCAAGATGACGGGCAGGACTAGCAGCGCGGCGGCGTTTATTTTCTCAAAAGAAAGTTGCTTGCTGCGCCGGGGGCGTGTATATTGATGTTGTCCACTTGATATAGCCGTCGGTTCGCACCCGACGGCTTCTTTTTTTCGGAAGGTCATTTTACACCTGCCGATGTGTAGGCAGGGAGGGATGCGATGAAGCGGTTGTCTTCTTCATCGGTGATATAAGTTTTCTTTCCGAGCTTGACGGCCTTTAGTGTGCCTTCTTTGAGAAGCGCATATGTTTTAGTGATTCCGAGGCCGCGTTTTTCAGCCCATTTCTTGATTGGGGTCATTATTTTCTCCCGTGTTTGCGTTTACTGCCGCGTGAATAAATTCATACGGTCATGGGAGAAACATAGCCCACCGTGGATGCGGGTTCGCCCTATTCAGATAGGGGTATCTCGGGAGGAATTAATCAGGCGATGAAAATTATCTATAATGGCTTGATATTTCTTTAAAAAATCAACAAGGAGGGCTTCCTTGCCTTTCCTCCAGATCGAAAGGTGTTCTATATAGCTATAAGAAATTTCGTCATATCCATACTTCTCAATCATATGCTCTATGAGCTTTCTGTGACGTGTGCAATATTTCTCTACCGTTTTTTCACTGACTAAGAATCTCTGCGCAGTAGCCTCTTTTGCTTCCGTGGCGCTCTTATTTAATTCCGTTTCTAATGTAATTCGATACCAACAGATCAGTTGTTCATCGCGTATATTACTCACTACCGTTCCCGCCGCCGAAGAATGAGTCTTTCTCTGCCCGCGTCCGTAGGGAATTTTGTATTCCTCTTTCTCATAAAGGAGTTTTAGGAGTTCTGCCATCTTCAAAAGATCAGGCTCGGTTATTCCTTGACGGGCTTCAATCCTGACTATGGTTGCCATTAACCAGCGTTTCAGCCGCTCACGTGTTGCAGGGTCATTAAAATCAAAATCTGTTATGCGGGCTTTCTTTGAGGTCATGCTTTCTTGAATTTTCCCGTGATAACCTTCCCCTTGCTCGCTGCCTTATCTAAATAATCGCTCCAATCTTGCATGAGCTGCTTGCGCTGTTTGAGAAAGCGGGAGCGGTCGTAGGCTTCGCCAAGGACGCCAGCCGCTTTATGGGCGAGTTGTTGCTCAATAATATCCGGCTCATATTCAAGCTCTTCGCGTATGGCTGTGCGAGCCAAAGCCCTAAAGCCATGAGCCGTCATCTTGCCCGCATAGCCCATGCGTTTCAGGGCAACCAACACCGCTCCGTCACTCATGGGATTTTTGGGCGTGATTGGGCTGGAAAAAACCCACGGTGTATTCATATGTCCGAATTGCTTTTTCTGATCTTCCAGCAACCGTAAAATTTGCTGTGAAAGGGGAACGATGTGTGGGCGGCGCATCTTCATTCTTTCGGCAGGGATTTCCCATTGTGATTTCTCGAAATTTATTTCATCCCATCTGGCTTGCCGCGCCTCGCCCGGCCTAACGAACGTATGCAAGGAAAAAGTGATAAGCCTCAAAGTGCTAGGAAAGAGGCGCTGTTCATTGCGTTCCAGCTTGTGAATGAGATCAGGGATTTCATCGGTTTCAATGGCGGCAAAGTGTTCCGTCTTTCTGGTTTTGAACGCGCCGCCCAAATCCAAGGCGGGGTTACGGGCGCAACGCCCTGTCTGAACAGCAAAACGGAAAACACGGGTAACGATGCTCCTGACCCGTGCCACCATGTCCAGCGCATCACGCGCCTCGATCTTTTTTAAGGTGGAGATGAGTTCCATCGTATCAATATTTGCGATAGGGCGTTTTCCGATATAAGGGAATACGTCCATTTCCATTCGGTGCAGGACATTCGCCGTGTGCTTTTCATCCCATCGGCTCTTTTGGCTCTCATGCCATTCCCGCGCCAGCGCCTCGAATGTAGTCGCCGCATTGCGGACGATCTCCCTTTTTCTACCTTGCCTGTGTTCGGTAGGATTGATGTCTTTTTGCAGGAGTTTTCTTGCCTCAAGGTGGGAATCGCGGGCATCCGCAAGGGATACCAGAGGATAGCCCCCCAAAGAAATGCGGGTCTCCTTACCTAAGTACCTGTATTTATAATGAAAAATCTTGCTACCACTCGGCATAACTTCAAGGTATAGCCCCTTGCCGTCAAAAAGTTTATAGGGTTTCTCTTTGGGTTTTGCGTTCTTAATTTTCTTGTCCGTGAGCTTCATTCCCGCCCCCAATTTTTGTGTCCTGCCCCCAAATTCTGCCCCCAAGTTGGGCGGCTGTAGGCGAATAACAGAAATATACCATGAACGTAGATAACAAAAAAGCCCCGCAAATTCGGGGCTTTTCTGTACATCTGCGAACTCCGGTGAATGTCCGCGAATTGATGGCTGGAGGCACGGGCCGGAATCGAACCGGCATTGAAGGATTTGCAGTCCTCTACATCACCATTCTGCCACCGCGCCTTTGAGGGGGAGAAGATTCCCCGTTCTATAGCGGATCAGAGCGGGAGTCTAGCGAAAGATATATGCCCAATCCGCCTCTGGCGGGCGGGGACAGCCTTGATTCCCCCGAAAACGCCCTGTCAACAATAAAAACAGAAAAATATCATATATTCAAATACTTATATAAAATCGCGCAGAAATATATTGCCATAATCATTGAAAAGGATTACATGTTATGATAAGAAGCTTCCGCTATCGTGCGGTCAAGCATTAAAAAAAAGCAGGTTCATCATGAAAAAGGATCCCGCACTCAAAAGAAAGTTGTATTTGGCCTTCACCATGGCCGCCGCCGTCGCCACTTCGGCCTGCTCCACCATTCCCGCCACGCAGACGGGTCTTCTCAGAACCCACAGCATCGACGAAACGCAGAATACCTGCCAGATGTCGCCGGCGCAGGCGCAGCAAGTCGCCGACAGCCTTCCGGTCGGCACGCCGCGTCAGAGCGTCTACGACACCCTGAAAATAAACAACCCGCAGGATCTGGCGACACTGACCAGCTCCGACGTCAGCAGCACGCTCTATGGCGGCACGTTGCTCTCCGTTCCCTTTCAGGACCGCCAGAAGGCGCAAGATTTTTATGCCTCGCTGCAAGGGCAGTCTCTCCACTGCCGCAACGTCACCACGGACAGGACTTTCGGGCTGACGGGAAGCCAGCTTCTGACCCGCGGCAAAGACTTCAACGTCACCATGATCTTCCAGAAGAGCGCCGCGTTGAAAGGACAGGACACGCTGTTCAGCAAGGTCAAGGTCACGTCCGTCAACGTCGCCGGAACCAGCCGCCACGGCTATCTCTCGGGTTTCCGTCTCGGCGGGAAAATAACCAGCGCCGTCACCGGCGCCTTTTAAAAAAGGCGCCGCAACGGCGTTTTTGCGGCTGGAACCCTTGCCCTGCTTTCAGAAAGAAGTTGCGCGCCTCCCGGCGCGTCACTACAATTCGGGCAAGGATTTCCGCGTGTGCACTTGAATTTCCGGCTAAACGCCCATTTGACCCAGCGACATAGTAATTGGATTTTTTGCAACAGATAAATCGAAAGAAAATCGGCGTCTGGCTTACAGGCTGCGATCTATGCGTTATTGCCCCCCTCGTTCTCTCCGTCGTCGCGCTTTGGGACTACCATGTCTTTTCCTATTTAATCGACCAT
This sequence comes from Pseudomonadota bacterium, assembly GCA_021849295.1. GTDB lineage: Bacteria > Pseudomonadota > Alphaproteobacteria > Micavibrionales > UBA2020 > PALSA-926. Next base: position 104,433 of record JAJZTA010000006.1, read on the forward strand.
TTTGAAAAAACGCCGAAGTTGAAGCTATATGGCGACGCCCTTGAATATATGACAATCGCGGGGCACTATAAAACATGGCGCGATCCCTTCACGTATATCGGGAACAGAACAACTTACGGCTACCCGCTGCTTCTTTTCATCATAAAGTCGCTATGCCATCCGCAAGGTTTCGACGCATGGATAAAGTCGGTCATACATTTCCAGATATTCTTTCATGTATTTTCCTGCGTCGTTTTCTACATTTTCTTTTTAAGGCGCCTTTTTTCCAAGGCCGGATTGCCGGCGATTGCGGCTCTGGCAGCGGGCGCCGCGCTGATGGCAGACCCTGTTTTGATCATAAATACGGCCATTCCGCAGACCGATACATTCGCCATGGATCTGCTCATGATCAACGCCACGATATTTGCCTCGTGCCGGAAGGCAGAGCGGCCTGTCGACTTTATCATGCTTTTTCTAAACGGGCTTCTGATGGCCTATGCCGTTCTGGTACGGCCTTCATCCTTCGGGTTTTCACTGATCGCCTTTTATATTGCAGGCCTTCTCAAGCTGTTCATAGATCGTGAATTGCGCGGACCGAAGGGGGCGGGGCTGGTGATCATGGCCTTTACATCCCTTGCCGTGATACTCCCCTCAATGATCCATGTATGGCAGGTTGAACACAGTTTTAGCCTGTTTGACACCTCTTTCATGCAGGACAACCTCCATAGGGCCCTGCAAAACGGACTCTCTCTGGTGCGTGCGGAATTCGGATTGAAATGGCTGCATAAATCCCACGCGGATATGCCGGGGGTGCACGATCCATATCTCTATAAGGTTTACGGGAGCAGGTGTAGAGTATTTTCATTGATGTCCTGGTCGGAATGTCTTTTGTCGCGGCCCCAGGCAATCCCTGTCTTTTTTGTGAAAAAAGTCACCGCTCTTTTTGACGATCCTCTATTGCCTTCCAATATGAGAGAGCTGGAACGGCTTTTCGAAGTGTTCTATTTCTGCGGGTTCATTTCTTTAATCATAATGACCGGCATGCATCTTTTTCCTTCCGCGCCCAAACCGGTCTGGCCCGGCTTCCAGTGGACGGGATTTCTTCTGACGCTTCTGGCAATTCATAGCATCGTCCAGATCGAGAGCCGTTATGGATTCGCGCTAAAGCCGTTTTGTCTCGCCTCTCTGTTTCTCGGATATGCCGCGGCGAAGAACTCAGGAAAGAGGGGGTACCGTTGGTGGCTTGCCGCCATGATTGTTGCCGGGGTCTTTTTCCTCTATCAGATCTTCTCCTGGGACAAGGTACCCCCTGTTTGACAGAGGGAAAACCGCTTCCGGAGACCATCACCCCCGTAAAAAATAATGTATTGATTTTATTCGAAGAAATGGCGCGCCCGAAGAGATTCGAACTCCTAACCTTCTGATCCGTAGTCAGATGCTCTATCCAGTTGAGCTACGGGCGCAAGACAGCGAGAAAACTACCCAATGTTTCCGCCTATGGCAAGCAGATTCTGTTTAATTTTAAGCCGTTGAATAAAAATAATAATACCATTTATTGATATTCCTCTTTTAAAAGAAAGAATCAGCGATTAGTATGTACATGATTTATTAACCTTTAACGATCTCATCCAACTTACACGAGGTATTGCCTTGCCGAAAACTTTCCTTCGCTCCTCCCTGGTAGCTTTAAGCGTTACAGCCCTGCTTGGCGGCTGCGCGCAGAACAAGCCGGCTCCCGTCGTAACAATGGCTGTGGCCCCCCAACCTGCGCCGCCTCCGCAGCGCCCGGGCCTTGTTGTCTCGAACGCCCCCGCCCCGCAAGTGATCTATGCGCCGGGCACGCGCGACGCCATCCTGACCAACGGCGGCGATGAAAGCATGCCCGCCGCGGACACCAACATCGTCACGCCGGTCACGAAGAAAGCCGAACAGCTGAGCGACGAACTCGACCGTCTGCGCAACCATGTGGAAGCCTCCCGCGACCAGCTGCACAACCTCGAAGACCTTAACCGCCAGCGCGCCGAAGCCTATTATAAGACCGTCGCCGGCATCAGCGGCGTTCTGCAGGGCGGCACGACCAAAGGCAACCCGATCCTCGTCGACCGCTGGGACGTCGCGCAGCAAAAGCTGAACGCGATGGCGCAGGACTCCGGCAAGCTGACCAACCTCACGACGGACCTCAACAACGAAGCCACCCGCGCGTCCTATCTGCTGAACGCCGTGCAGGACGCCTTCTCGATTTCCGGCGCCGTTCCCTCCGACCACGACAAGCTGACCACCGTTCAGGACGGCGTGCAGCAGGAACTGTCGCAAATCAACACCCTGCTAACCGAAGCCAACGACGAAGTCACGCACCACGCGGCCTTCCTGCAGTCGGAACAGGCCAACATGCAGACACTGTCCCTCGGCATCGCCAACGGCGAACTCTACGGCAAGAGCCTGACCAACAGCCTCTTCTTCAAAGCCACCAACGGCGGCAGCTCCGTGTTCAGGAAAAACGGCGGCGCCAGCAGCAGCCTGCTCAACAGCAAGCCGCTGATCATCATCCGCTTCGACCATCCGGACGTGCAGTATAAACAGGCGCTTTACACCGCCGTCGATCAGGCGCTGCAAAAGTTCCCGTCCGCCAAGTTCGACCTCGTCGCCATCAGCAACGAAGACGGCAACGCGGCGGAGCTGGCGCTCGCCACCGCCGAAGCGCGCAAGAACGGGGAACGCGTGCTGCGCTCCCTGCAGAACATGGGCCTGCCCTTAAGCCGCGTCAGCCTCAGCACCGCCAGCAGCGCAAACGTCCTGAATAGCGAAGTCCACCTGTACCTCCAGTAAATGGACGTACTGCACCACCTCGACAAGCTCACATCCATTGCACTTGTGACGACGGCCGCACTGTTGTGCGGCCTCGCCATGATGAGGCTGCGCCAGCCGGCGATCGTCGGCTATATTTTCGCCGGTGTCGTGCTGGGCCCGACGGGGCTCGCCGTCATTTCCAACACCGCGACCGTGCAGACGCTCGCCAGCCTCGGCGTCATCATGCTGCTGTTTTTGATCGGCATGGAAATCTCGCTGCGCGGCTTTCGCAAGGTTTACAAGACCGCGCTCTCCGCCGCCGCGCTGCAAATCATGCTCTCGGTCGGATTTGCGTGGCTGGCGGGGACGCTGCTGCACTGGCCGCGCGCGCGCGTGATGGTGCTGGGCTTCGCCATCGCCCTTTCCAGCACCGCCGTCGCCATCAAGATGCTCGAGGAAACGGGCGATCTTAAAACCCCCGTCGGGCGCATGACCGTCTCGGTTCTGATCGCGCAGGACCTCGCGGTCATCCCCATGCTGCTGCTGGTCGGCGCTTTCGGCCCCGTCTCTTCCGCCGCCACGACGCTGCCCCTGGGCATCGTCGCCGCGAAGATGGTCTTCTCCGTTGGTTTTCTCGTCTATCTCGTGTCGTTTCTCTCCCAGCGCCAGAAGCTGACGCTGCCCCTGACCGACTGGGTCACCGCGCGGCTGGAAGTCATGCCGCTCGCCGCGCTGGCCTTCTGCCTCGCCGCGGCGGCCCTCGCGGGACTGCTCGGGCTCTCCACCGCCTACGGCGCGTTCGCGGCAGGTCTGGTCATCGGCAATTCCAACGTCCGCGCCGCGCTGCACACCGCCGCCGTGCCGATCCAGAGCGTCCTGATGATGGTGTTCTTTCTTTCCATCGGCCTGCTGATCGATGTGCCGTTCATCATCGAACACTGGGAGAGCGTCGCGGTCGTACTCGCCATCGTCACCGTCCTCAAGACGGCGGTCAACGTCGTCATCCTGCATCTCTTTCTCGATAATCCGTGGGACAGAGCGTTCCACAGCGGCGTAGTAATGGCGCAGGTCGGGGAGTTTTCTTTCATCATCGTCGCTGCGGGGCTGGCGGAGCACGTCATCACCGGCGACGCCTACCGCCTGATGATCGCGGTCATCGCCCTCTCGCTGGTCATCAGCCCGATGTGGCTGGCCATCGCCCGGCGGCTGCACGACCTGACGCGGCGCAGGCAGAGAAAAAAATAACCGTTTCTCACCTTTCTGGCGCGGGGGGTGCGGGCGGACGCATGGTGCTGTCTCTCATCAGGGGCCACAGGCTGTGGATGCCGAGCCTCGAAACGCGCGCAAACGACTGCAGGGCGCTGATCACGCGCGCCGTGCCGTCGAGACCCAGGATCTTCCCCATGCCGAACGCCACGCCGCGGTTCACCTGCACCGACGACGCGCAGGTGTTGAAGACCGCCCTCAATTGCTTGAAATTGACGCAGCGGGCATGGACCTTTTCAATGTCCTTTTCATTGACGCCGCCCGCGGTGTGCTTGACGCGCTCCGCATCGTCGTGCGGGACGACTTTGAAGAACGCCTGATCAAACATGGGTTTCGGCTCCAGCTCGTAAGCCAGCGCGCGCATCAGAAGGTCTATGTCTTCGTGTCCCCAACCCTTTTTGAAGCTGGTCTCGGAATAGCCCCCGAGCGCGAGAAAATCGTCGCGCCGCAGGGCGATGCGCCCGAAAAAGCCGCGGTTCTCCAGCGGCAGGTTTTTGTGCGTCGAGAAGGCGGGATGGACGACGGCGTGCCTTCCGCCGGCGAAGGCGTCCGCCAGATACCGCGCAAACCCCTTGCCGGTGAAATTGTCCGCGTCGAGATTGCAGACGACATCGCCCGTCGCGAGCCGGTGCGCCATGTTCTTGGCGTGCGCGTGATGGAAATGGTCGGCGTCGGGGTAGCGCCCGTAAACGAGCGTCCCGTTTTCAAGGTAGGGCCGCAAGGCCGCGCTGTTCTCGACCCAGTCCTTCAGACCGTCCTTGCTGTTGTAGTCCAGCAGAATGAACTCGACGTCCGGATCGCCTTCTTTTTGTGGCAGGTTGTCTTCGATGTTTTTCAGCAGCGTTTGCTCGATATGGTGTTTCCGGCCCATGCACGTGGTACAAAAAGAAATTTTCATAAAATCACCATGCCTGTATAATATTTTTCAGCCCTCTGTGCACGCAGGCTAAATATCTGTATGGAAAAGTCAATGAACTTTATGAATATATTTTTTCACAAAATACGGTCGCCGAAGACGGAGCGGAATTCCTTGCTTCCCACTTCCTTGACCGCCCCCGCAGCGAGATCGCCCAGCGCGAACGGCCCGTAGGCCGTGCGGATCAGCCGGTTGACCTGCAGGCCGAGATGCGAAAGCACGCGGCGCACCTCGCGGTTCTTGCCCTCTTTGAGCGAGACCGTCAGCCAGGCGTTGGCGGATTTTTTGCCCTCTGCGGAAGATTCGAGCGCGGCCTCGATCGGCCCGTAGGAGATGCCGTCGATGGTGATGCCTTTTTTAAGCCTGTCGAGCTTCTCCTGCGTCACCGTGCCGAGCGCGCGCACGCGATATGTCCGCACCCATCCGGTCGACGGCAGCTCCAGATGCCGCGCGAGGCCGCCGTCGTTGGTGAGCAGCAGCAAGCCCTCGCTGTTCAAGTCCAGCCGCCCGACGGAGATCACCCGCGGCAGACTTTTGGGCAGCGCGTCGAAAATCGTCATGCGGCCTTTTTCATCCTTGTGCGAAGTCACCAGCCCCGCGGGCTTGTGATAGCGCCACAGCCGCGCTGCCTCTTTCGCCGAAATCTCCTTGCCGTCGACGAGAATTTTGTCGTCCGCCGTCACGTTGCAGGCCGGCGTTTCCAGAACGGCGCCGTTGACGCTCACGCGCCCCGCAGCGATCAGCCGCTCGGCGTCGCGCCGCGAGCAAACTCCCGCCCGCGCCAGCCGCTTTGAAATCCTCTCAGCCTTTTCCGGTTCATCTTGCGTCATATTTGATATACTGCCCTCATGAGCAACAGTAGCGAAAATCGGTATATGACGGAAGCCCTCGGCGAAGCGAAGGCGGCTGGACAGCGCGGCGAGATTCCCGTAGGCGCGGTGATCGTCGACAGCGGCACGGGCGAGATCATCGCCCGCGCGGGCAACGCCACGGAAGCGGACCAGGACCCGACCGCGCACGCGGAGCTGCTCGCCATCCGCACCGCCTGCGCACAAAAAAACACGCCGCGCCTGACGGACTGCGACCTTTACGTGACGCTCGAACCCTGCCCGATGTGCGCGACGGCGATTTCTTTCGCCCGTTTGCGGCGCGTTTACTTCGGCGCTTACGATCCGAAGGGTGGCGGCGTCGACCACGGGCCGAAAATTTTCGACCAGCCCACCTGCCACCACAAGCCCGAAGCCTACGGCGGCATCGGCGAACAGGCCGCCGCATCGCTACTGAAAGATTTTTTTAAAGATAAACGCTAGATCGGGGCCAGAAGATCGGGGCCAGAAGATCAGGGTTTGAACTTCGGACGCGGTCTCTTGCGCCGCGCCTCGTCGCCCCTGAGGTTCTTTTGCAGCTTGCGCAGCGTGATATCGTGCAGCAAACCGTCGATGACCTTGAAACCTTTTTCGCGCGCGAGGCGCTTGGCGGTCTTGCCGGCGGGATCGGGCTGGTCGGTATCCGCGCCGAGGCGCAGCAGCGTCCGCACGATCTCTTCACGGTTGAAGAAGGTGGCGCAGGTCAGCGCCGTGCCGCGCGAGCCGCGCAAATTGAGATCGGCGCCTTTTTCCGCCAGCGAAATGGCGATTTCTTCATTCCCATAAAAAGAAGCCCACACCAGCGCCGAATTGCCCTGCTTGTCCGTCTTATCCATATCAGCGCCATACTGCAAAAGCAGCTCGGCGCAGGCGGTGCGGCCGTTGCGCGCGGCGACCATCAGTGCCGTGAAGCCCTTGTTATCCTGTGCATTGAAATCGACCCCGCTTTCGAGCAGTTCCCGCGCCGTTTTTATGTCATCCCGCTGCACCGCCAGCCTGAGGCGGCTTTCCGGCGTTTCGGACGGCATGTTAAAGGCATCATTGAAAATGGACACGTGAACTCAATCCTCGAAATATGCTGAGGCACTATCTGTAGCCACTCCGGTACAATGATGTCAATACGCAAAATAGGTATGGAATATGTATATTAATGGCGCGTTTACGGCTTGTTCGGCGGGGATTTTTCTTTCGCGAGAAGCTTCCGCGCGTCCGCATCGCCCGCAGCGGCGGCCTTTTGAAGATAGAACCGCCCCAGCACCGGATCTTTCCTCGTGCCCAGCCCTTCAAGATACATCACGCCGAGGCGCATCTTCGCATGGGCGTCGCCGCGCGCGGCGGCGCGGCTGTAAAGACGCAACGCCATCGGATAGTTCTTCGGCACGTCCGGCGAACCCTCGAAAACGATGTCGGCCGCCTTGTTGAGCCAGTAGGGAATGGCGGTCGGGTCGCGCACCACCTTCATCGTCCAGAGGAACGACTGCAGCATGTCTTTTTTCACGCCGTCGCTGCCTGCCGCGTACATGTCGCTGAGCTGCATCTCGGCGGCGGGCGTGCCGCGCCTGGCGGATTCAATCAGCCAGTACAGCGCTTTTTGCGGATCTTTCTTTGTTCCCTCGCCGGTCGCGAGCATGCGCGAGAGGTCGAACATCGCGAGCTCGTTGCCGCCCTCGGCCGCGCGCGTCAGCCAGTAGATCGCCTTTTTCAGCTCCGGCGGCTTCTTGTAAAAGTGATAGAAGGTGCCGAGGCGGAATTGCGCGTCGCCCGCGTTCTGCTTCGCTGCGGCGAGATACCATTTTTCGGCGGCCTTGAAGTCCGGCTCGAGGCCGTCGTAGTGATGCTCGGCGCAGAGGAAGCCGAGCCGCAGCTGCGCCGGGCCGTACCCCTGCTTTGCCGCTTCGAGATACCATTTCTTGGCTTTCGGGTAATCATAGAGGCCGCGGTCTTCTCCGGTAAAGTAGATGTCGCCCATCGCGTTCGCGGCAAGGACGCTGCCCCGCTTCGCCGCAAGGCGGTACCATTGCATCGCGGTCTTGATGTTTTTTGCAACGCCGCAATTTCCTTTTTCATAGGCAAGGGCAAGACGGTACGCGGCATCGGCGGAGCCTTTCGCGGCCGCCGCCTTGTCGGGACAGACGGCCGGCGCGGCCGGCGCCGCAAACAGCATCAGGACGCCCGCCAGCGCCATGACCGCCGGAAGAACAAAAGTGATTCGGCGCGCGCGCCTGCGCACAGGCGCATCACAGGGCGCAGCGCATTTTTTATCCGCCGCGTGAAAAAATTTTCCGTCGCATGAAGAGACGCGTGCAGGCATCTGAACCGCCGCTTCTTTTTTTGTCCGTAAAAAATCAGAGAACATGCCCGCTCCGGAAAAACATACGCCGGTCCAACGCGGCGCATGTTTTTATTCTATTAGCGCCGCCCGTGAAGTAAAGAAAATACCCGTTTTTATTATATTTATAAACAGTGGCGCAAAAAGAAGAAGGGCGCCTTAAAGGCGCCCTTCTCACGAAAAAAAAACGAAGAGAAACTATTTTTTCTTCTTCGCTACTTTCTTCTTCGCTACTTTTTTCTTAGCAACTTTTTTCTTCGCTACTTTCTTGGTAGCTTTCTTAGCTTTTTTCTTAGCAGCCATTTTTGTATTCCCTATTTCAGAGGTTGACTTTAACTAGGAAAGAAATGATGGAACATCATCACCATCCTAATCATAAGAAAATGATAGAGCGCATTTTTAAACTTGTCAAAACTTTATTACACGAAACGGCGCCACAATCGCCCGATGCCCTTTTCGTTTTCACGTTCCCTTGCGAAGAGATGCCGTTCACAAAAAATTTACCACTGCAACGTACGCCGCAGAGCCTGCGCGCGGCATGATGCAGCGGGGAGCATGCGGATACGAACGCGCCTTCGCCGCTTGCTGCATCCGCAGTGCCTGCAGACCGCCTTTGCATGTCTGCTTTGCCCGTCTTCGCGCGCATGTTTTTGCCGCCGCTGCGGCCATGCCTTGAGCGCACGAACATATCGGATTCAATAAGGTTTTTCGCATCTTTTCGCGCGGCACGGCGTTGCTGTTTGGCGGGGAGCAACCTGCCTTGCAAGACGCTGCTGCATGGTATGGCATCGGGGGGAACGGAAGACGGCGGTTGCCCCGCCTTTTCAGCAGCGCACGCCCCATGTTTTATCTTCATGCGCGGCATGCGCAACGCCGCTTCTTCGCGCTGCCAAGAGCGCGCGTCGTCTTGCGCAACGTTGCTTGTGAACTTGAAAAAAGCGGCATGGGCATGGCGGTGAATTATTCCATAAACGCCGCACAATAATGCGCAGCGTTGCAAAAAGTCCACACTTTATCGCCCGCGCTTTGCCGGAGACGAAAAGGATTCCATGCCTGACGAAGCGAAGATGTTTCAGGCCGGAAGGTCGAACAACAGAACTTCCGCATCGCCTTCCGCGGTGATTTGAAGCGTGCCGGACTCTTCTTCAATGCTTAGCGCATCGCCCGCCACGAGCTTTTTCTTTTGCAGTTCCGTTGCGTCCTCATGAGAGAGAACAACGGCGCCGCGCGCGACTTGCAGCCAGTATTTACGCTCTTTTTCAAACGCCATCTGTTGCGAGAAACCCGCGTCAAACCGCGCTGCATGCAGCTTCGCATCCTGTTTGACCGGCAGCGATCCCGCCGCGCCGTCCTGCGAAACCAGCAGACGAAAACGGTTGTGCAGCTCTTCCGGCGCGAAGGGCTTTTGCTGGTAGCCAGGGCGGGTTCCGGTCTCGTCGGGTAAAATCCAGATTTGCAGCAGGTGGACGGGATCCGTGTCGGAAGCGTTGAACTCGCTATGTAAAATACCTTTACCCGCGGTCATCACCTGCACCTCGTTCGGGTGGATCGACCCCGCCCCGCCGGTGCTGTCTTTGTGCGCCAGTTCACCCTCTAATATATATGTGATGATCTCCATGTTTTTATGACCATGGGTGTCGAAGCCCGCGGCGGGCTCGACCCAGTCCTCATTAATGACGCGCAACACGCCGAATCCCATATTTTCCGGATCATAGTAATCCCCGAAGGAAAAGCTGTGGCGGCTTTTGAGCCAGCCGATGTCCATCCACCCGCGGGTGTTTTTGTCTTTTATCGTGAACATTTGACCCTCTCTTTCTTGTTTTATCTTATTATCATCTTAATTGGATATATATATCTAAAAAACTAACTAATTATTCTAATTTTTAGAAATATATACTTTTTAGACTAATAAGATAAAAAATATATGAATAGATAGATTATATAGAATAATATGAGGTCGTATGGACAGATTAGCCAACATGATCGCCTTTGTCACTGTCGCCGAGACCGGCAGCTTCTCCAAAACGGCCGATCGCCTGCATATCGCAGGTTCGGTGGTGAGCAAACGCATAAAGGATCTTGAAGCCTACCTCGGCACGCAGCTGCTCCGCCGCACGACGCGGCGCATCGCCCTCACCGAAGCGGGCTACGCCTATGCCGATCATGCGAAGAAATTCCTCGATAACCTCGCCGAAGTCGAGGAGAACCTCCGCTTTCGCAACGAAAATCCCGTCGGCGAAATCAGGATCACCGCCCCCTCCGGCTTCGGCAACAAATTCCTCGGCCCCGCGCTGGCAGGCTTTCTTGAAACCTTCCCCGATGTGACGGTGACGCTGTCGCTCGACGACCGCAAGGTCGATCTCGCCGCCGAAGGGTTCGATCTCGCCATCCGCATCGGCGCGGTGGAAGAGACCGGCCTGATCATGAAAAAGCTAGCGCAGAGCCGCCGCATCGTCGTCGCCAGCCCCGCCTATCTGCAACAGCACGGCCGCCCCGCGACGCCGGAGGATCTGGCGCGCCACAACTGCATGAGCGGCTGCGGCGAAGGGAAAGTCTGGCCCTTTCAAAAAGACGGCCGCACCTTCACGCAACGCACCGACGGCAGGTTCGTCGCCGGCAGCGACACGTTGCTGTGCGAGGCTGCCGTGCGCGGCTGCGGCATCGCGCTGTTGCCGAGCTTTATCGCGGGCGTGCATGTGGTGGCGGGAGAGCTTCAGCCGTTACTGGAAGAATTCGAAAGCCCGCCGCTCGCCATACAGGCGGTTTATCCCGAGCGACGTTTCCTCGGCGCAAAAACCCGCAAACTGATCGACCACCTCGCCGCCACCTTCTCCGGCTTTGGCGGAGAGTGATATGCGGCGCGTCATCATCATCGGCTCGGCCGGATCGGGGAAGTCCACGCTGGCGGAAAAGCTGGCGCAGAAGACTGGCGGCGCCTATGTGGATCTCGACCAGTTTCACCACCTGCCCGGCTGGAAGGAGCGCGACACCGCGGATTTTTGCCGCCTCGTGGACGAGGCGACGCGCGGCGACGCATGGGTCGTCGCCGGAAACTACACCACGCGCGCGCAACCGATCCTCCGCCCGCGCGCCGACACGCTGATCTGGCTCGACATGCCGTTCCGGGCGAACTTCTGGCAGCTTTTGCGCCGCACCTTCCGCCGCGTGCGCACCGGCGAGAGCATCTGCAACGGCAACTGCGAAACGGTGACGAAGTCCTTCTTCAGCAAGAACAGCATCCTCTGGTGGTTTCTCACCACCTGGGCGAAGAACCGCAAGAAGAACCGCGAACTCTTCGCCCGTCCGCAGGATTATCCGCATTTGAAGATGATCCGCCTCCGCTCCTATGCGGAAAGCGCGAAGTTTCTCGAAGAAGCCTGAAATCAGCGGCAGCGGCCGGTCAGCTCCAGCCACAGGACGGGCGCGTGCGGCTGGCAGGGCAAGGCGGCGAGCGCGTGCAGCTGCCAGACCTGAAACGCGCCCGCAGCCAGCAGCAGCAAGGACAGCAGCGGCGTCACCCACTTGCGCGTGTGCAGCGGCAGCAGCACCACCAGACGGTAAACGCAATAGAACAAAACGGTCGAGGTCAAGAACGTCAGCGTGCCGGTGACCTTGTAGAAATGGGGCGTCTCGCGCAAGTGGCGGATATAGATGCCGTTCATGACCAGACCCGCGACCAGAACGCCCGCCGCGAAAAACCCGCGATGGCGCGGATGGTAGCCCCCCGTCTTCATGTAAACGAGATAAGCGGCGACGGCCAGCCCCGCGAGCAGATCAAGCCCCGCGCTGAACGGATCGGTCAGGAAAAAATGGAAATAGCCAAAGCCCGGCCCGTGGGCCTGTTTCGTCGCGGCAAGAAAAGCGAAGAGCGCCGCAAGGCACAATGCCGGAACAAGGGCGGAAAACATCAGACGTTTATGCGTTTTCCAGTCGACCATCGCTCGCACCCCAAACTCCCGCAGGCTGTTTTTCAACGGCTTTGCTGGCGCACCGGAACGTTTTCGACCGTGTTGCCGTTGTAAACGCGGACCTCGCTCTGCGGTCCGGTTTTGTGCGTTTTGGCGCTCATGTACGCCCACACCAGTTCGTCCATCTGCTTCTCCATCTGGCTGACGTCGCTGGAGGTGATAGACACGTCCTTCGCCTTCGAATCATCGCCGAGGCGGCGCAAAGCCAGAGTCAGCTGGCCCATCTGCTGGGCGAGCGCGAGCTTTTCCGCGCCCTTCGGCGTCACTTCGAGCGTGACCGTCTGCGCGACCTTGGCGCTGTGGTCGGCGCTCTTGTCCTTCTGGTCGATGGCCAGAACCTTGACGTTGGCAAGAATGATTTCGGTCACGTGGTGGGTGTTCGTCGCGCCGTAGACAATCTTCTGCGCCGTATTCGAAAGACGCATGACGTAGGACAGCATGACGTCCACATGGTCGCCCGGCGTGATGAAGCCCGCGGCGTCGGTGTTGGCCTGCACGCGGATCGACACGGCGCGCATGCCGGTATTGATGAAAGCGGCGAGGTAATTGCCCTTGGCATTGGTGATGATGGACTCTGTCGTGATCGGTTCGTCGGGTTCAATGTCATGGCGCAGCGGCGAGCCGTAATAGGTGAGTTTGCTTGGGTCCTTCTGGTCGGATTTTTTGATCAGGCCGGTGTAAAGCAGGTCTTTCGGCCAGTCGCGCCAGTAGGTGTCGGCGGCCTTGAGGTCCTGCCCCGCGAACAGCACCTTGTTCGCCGCGAGCACTTTCACCGTCGGCACCTTGGCGCCGCCGGTGCTTTTCGGCGTCAGCCCGTGTTCCACCATCAGGGCAACGACAATGGCGATCAGCAGACCGCCGCCCATAATCATCAGAATGTTCTTGTTCATAGCATCCCCCAAATACTGCCTCTAGGGTAACACCCGCGCGCGCGGGCAGGCAAGAAAAAGCTCTTTTTGAGCCTCTTTTAGGGAAAGTCGGAAGCCGGACCGGTCAATGGTCATTGCCTTGGCACTGGCAACTGTGGCCGTGGGCGCAGGTTTCCTCGGCCGTGCCGTCATTATCGCCATCCGCGTCTGTTCCCGATGACGACGTGCCGGAAGTTCCCGACGTTCCCGTCCCGCTGCCGGATCCCGATGTTCCCGACGACGTTCCCGACGACGACGGCGGCGCATAGGCCACCGCGGGGATCGGCGTTTTCGACTCACCGGTCAGATCCATGCTCGACCAGTCGGTCGGCAAAAAGGGGATCAGTGTCTTGAAGGCGTAGCTGCCGTCAAAGGTGATAAAGTCCACGCCGTCCGTCGTCGTGCGGTTCACCATGACGGTGAAGCCGCTGTTGTCGGCGTAGATGTCCGCCATGCGCGCCTGCGCGTAGGATTGCAACGTGCTGTCCGACGCGTCGCGGTGCGTCAGGGCGTATCGCGAGGTATCGTCGAGCGCGGACTGCAGCGCGCTCTGCGCCCACAAAGCGCGGCCCGACTCGATGGTGCCGAACACAGTGGTCAGAAACGCCATCGAGATCATGGCGAACTCCACGGCCATCGCGCCGTCCCTGTCGGTCAGAAAGCGCATAAAGCCCTTGCGGCCCGCTTTCGTTTTTTCGTTTTTATCGCATTCTTTCATGTTTCCCCCGTTTCTAGCGCTGGTATTCCATGCGCGCCTTGCCTGTTAAAGTGATGCTCGACGGCAGCCCCGGCCACGGCAGAAGCGGCGTATAGGTGCCGGTGATGGTCGTCGTCAGAAAGCTGCGCATGACGCTGTTGTCGGCGCAGACCCCGCTGCAGCTGACGAAAGTGCCGTCGGCGCATTCGCAATCCGTCGTATCTGTGTAGGTCACCGACGGCGCGGTCGTATAAAGCGAGCTCTGCTGGATGACGTCCTGTCCGATGTTGCTGGTGCTACCGCCCTCGATGACGTAAAGGTCGGCCTTTTCCGCCAGCTGCTGCAGCGCCAGCGCCTTCGTCAGGTACATGGAATAATCCACCATGCCCATCAGGATGACGGCCAGCAGCGGCACGATCAGCGCGAATTCGATCGCCGCCACGCCTTTGTCGTTCCCCAGAAATTTTTTCACTCTTCCCATCATGTTCATTGTACCAAAATCACCGCCGGAATGCCGATCGCCTTCGTGGAGCCGTTGCCGTTGGTGCTGGCGTCGCAGTTGCTGCCGATAGACGGCGTGCCGTGGAAAACGATGTTGTTGGCAATAATCTTCGTGCATTGCGGCGGCGTATCGACGGTGGTCGTGCCGCCGTAATCGACCTCGCAGCTCGGCGCGTAAAAGACGCCGTCGATCGAGATCGCCGCGTTGCCCTCGAAATTGTCGGTGCAGGGCTGCGGGGTGTTGCGATCCTGATAGATGGCGACGCCCTGATAATAGCCCGAGGTGGGCGCCGTCAGCGTGATGCCGCCGCCGCCCATGACGTCCATCGTGCCCCACGTGCCGCTCGATCCCGCGCTGTTGGTCAGGACGATGGTCACGCCGGTGCCGGTGACCGCGGTCTGCCCCGTGAGCGAAAAACTGCCGCCGTCGATGTAGTATGTGCCGGGCGCCATGGTCGTGTTGCCGGAAAAGGAGATGCCGCCGCAATAAACGCCGGGACCGAAATAGGGCACCGGCCCCGCCTGTTGCTGCGCGGCCGTGCAGGTCGAGGGCTCGTTCGAGGTATCGAGACTGGAATAGGGATCGGGGATTTGCGAGCCGTTGGTGCGCAGGCTGTTATAGGTGAAGGTGCCGTTGCCGCTCTGCGAATAGCCGCCCGCCATGTTGACGTCACCGACGTTGACCGTGACGTTACCGTTGAGCTGCAGGGCGTCGGAGGCCGTGGAATTCATGGCAAGGCCGCAGCCGCTGGCGTTGAGCGTCACGTTGCCCGAGGTGGTGATCGACGGGCTGGCGTCCTGCCCGAGGGCCAGCATGCAAAAGACGCCGTCCGGCGCCTCGACCTGCGCCTTGGCGTAGGTCGTCGTGTAAATGGGCTTGCTGCTGATCAGCTTGTAGAAAAAGGTATTGGCCGTCTGGGTGACCGTCACCGCCACCGAGGGATTGCCCGCGCCGTCGCCGTCGGGAGTGATGACGACGTTGATGCTCGAGTTGGGCGTGTTGGGGTTGTAGCCGTTGTTGTCGGCCTCGTCGTCAGCGGCGCTCTGCGCGGCGTTGGTGCTCATGCCGTCCGCCAGCGCGTAGCCGCCGGCCAGTGCCGCCGCGTCGGTCGCCGTCTGCAGCTGGTGCTTTGCCCGCAGCCATTCGCCGACGTCCACGCCAACGGCCACCGCGCCCATCAGCACGGTGAACATGATGGCGATGATCGGCGCGAAGGCGCCCTTGTTGTCGACAACGAAACTCTTGACAGACAGGCTTATCTTGAATTTGCACAGGCTCATCGGCCGCGTTCCCCCGGTCATATTGCACCATCTTCCATGTTAGCGTGCCTGACCTAAAAAAATGTAAATATTTCAAAGGGTGCTGTTAAAACTTTATTAAATCTTTATTGAATTGATTTTATTCTCTTTTCTCATAACGGCAGGGTCTTGGATTCCCTGCTTAATCGGGCAAGGTCACGCCTTCGGCGTGCAGCTTGCCGATGATCAGCCCCGCGTAGGTTTTGGCGTCGTAATGGTGGTCGAGCGCGTCTTCGTTGCGCAGCCCGCGCCGCACGACCCCCCTCTCGTCCAGCGATTCGGCATCGAGAGAAAGATAGGTGATGCCGTGCGCGCGGCAAAAGGCCTCCATCTCCGCATTGAAAACGCGGGTCAGATCGGTGCGCGCCGCAAGGCTGGCCTTGACGTCCTTGCGGGCGTTGGCGACGGCGCCCCACGCCTGCCCGTCGCCGATCGTCGGGTAAGGCGTGCTGACGCAAATCACCCTGCGGCTTGCGGCAAGCTCCAGAAGAAGTTTTTGATAGCTGTCCACCGCCTGCCGCATCATCTCGGCGACCGGCGCGCCGTATTTTTCGGCGCGGTACCAGATGACGAAGCCGACATCGACCTCGCCCATCAGCGTGATGGCCGTTTTCGCCCGCGATCTCTGCATGGCCTTGCGGAACAGCGGCAGCGCCTGCGTCTTGGAATTGGGATTTTCGAGACCCGACACCGTGGCGGCAGAAACGGCGGTGACGTCGAAAAAGACGTTTTTGTATATGTCCGCAAACAGATCGTGATTGAAGACGGTAGCGTGGGAATCGCCGAGCACCAGCACGGGGACGCGCCCGCGGCGCTTTTTCCAGCGCGCATATGCCTCTTTCGGTCTCACGTTATCCGCTCCGGATTTTTCAAGCGTTTCCTCATACAAAACATGATACAGGCCTCTCCCCCGTTTTAACAGGGGGAGAGGCCTGCGGTGTTTTTTCAGAAGATTTACGCTTACTGCATGAACCAGCCGTGGCTGACGACCAGCGACTGGCCGGTCAGCGCGTTGGTCTCGAAGCCGGCGAAGAACAGCGCGACCTCGGCGACGTCCTGCACCGTGGTGAACTCGCCGTCCACCGTTTCCTTGAGCATGACGTTCTTGATGACTTCCTCTTCGGTGATGCCGAGCTCCTTGGCCTGCTCGGGAATTTGTTTGTCGACCAGCGGGGTGCGCACGAAGCCGGGGCAGATGACGTTGGCGCGCACGCCGTGCGCCGCGCCTTCCTTGGCGATGACCTTGCACAGGCCTTCGAGACCGTGCTTGGCAGTGACGTAAGGCGATTTGAGCTTGGAGGCCTCCTTGGAGTGTACCGAGCCCATGTAGATGATGCTGCCGCCCGTGCCCTGCTTGTACATGTACCGCACGGCGGCGCGGGTGGTGAGGAAGGCGCCGTCGAGATGGATGGCGAGCAGCTTCTTCCACTTCGCGAACTCGAAATCCTCGATCGGGTCGACGATCTGGATGCCGGCGTTGCTGACGAGAATGTCGATCTTGCCGAACTTCTGCACCGTGGCGTCGATGCCTTTGTTGACCTGATCTTCGTTGGCGACGTCCATCCCGACCGCAAGGGTGTTGCCGCCGTTGGGATCAAGCGCCTTGATGGCGGCGTTGGCGGCCTCGAGGTTGAGGTCGGCGACGACGACCTTCGCGCCCTCGCGTAGGTAGGTTTTGGCGATTTCATAGCCGATGCCGCTGGCGGCTCCGGTGATAACGGCGACTTTGTCTTTCAAACGCATATGGTGTTCTCCTTTAAAAGTTTATGTGGCTTCAAGCGAGGTAATCGTGGACGACGGTGCCGAGTCCGAGCGTGAGGTCCGAGAGGATATGCACGGCGGAGACGACCTCGAGCACCGGCAGGTCGGCGACCGGCGCAAGCGCGTGCTCGAACAGCTGCAGCGCGGCGGGACCCGTCCAGGCGCCCTTGAGATTGACGTCCTCCATGTAGTATTCGACGATTTCGCACACCCGCGGCGTGCCGTCGACGTGCGGCAGGATCTTGAGCAGGTAGCCCGGCTCGTCCATGGCCTTGCGCACGGCGGCGAGGTCCGCCTGCCTGTGCTTGTAGCCCATGGTGGCGGTGGCGACGCGGATGCGCCCGTAGTCGAGCGTGCCGACCAGCGTGTCGGTCTCCGCCTCCAGCACCGGATTGGCCAGCACTTTGGGAAAGCCCCACAATTCGCGCCCGCCGGCGATGGGCGGATGGTCGTTGAGGAACATGCGGTGCACGTAGCCGCCCTTTTTGCCCTTGAAATTGACGGGGATGACCTGCCCGCTCTCGGTGTAGTCGCCGAAGCCGGTCGAATCCGGCATGCGGATGAATTCGTATTTCACCAGCGGCTCCGTCACCTCCAGCGGCTCCGGCACGGCGGCGCGGAGCTTGTCCATGTCGGTGCGGTAGGTGATGATCATGAACTCGCGGTCGACGAAGCGGTAAGGCCCCGGCGGATAGGCATGGTTGGCGAACGGCATGCAGAACGCGTTTTTGCGGACGTCTTCGGCTTTCATGAAGCTCTCTCCTTTTCTGATGGCATTATTTGGAAGTGCAGAAATCGAACATCTGGATGCCGGCGGGATTGGCGGGCTTGCTGAAGATTTCCTTGTGGCCGAGGCTGCGGCGGGTGTCGTGGAGGCCCGCCTGCCAGTGGTCGTCCATCGTCGTGCGCGAGAACTCGAAGTCCTTGGAATAGCCCTCGTAGGACCTGGCGTGATAGATAAGATGCACGATGTGGTACTGGTTGAGATCGGCGAATTCGTGCAGCGCGCGCGCGCGGGCGGAATGCTTGAGGTTGTCCGGCAGCATGGCGTACAGCTCGGCGAAGGCGTGGCGCATCTTCTGCGCGTGATGGAAGCGCGAGGTGATGAAGCGCGTGCGGCTGGAATACTGGATTTCCTTCTGCCGCGTCGCCACTTCCATCATGTTGCGCGGGTAGTCGCCGCGCGCGGGCCAGAGGTCGACCTGAAAGACCAGCGTGTCCTCCGGCTCGTCGTCCATCACCCATTGCAGCGGCGTGTTGGAAATGAGGCCGCCGTCCCAATAGTGCTGTCCCTCGATTTCGACGGTCGGCAACGCAGGCGGCAGCGCGCCGCTGGCCATGATGTGCTCGGGGAGGATGCGCTGTTCTTGCGAATCGAAAATGACGTAGTTGCCGCTTTCGACGTTGACGGCGCTGGTGGTGTAGCGCGTCTCGCCGGAATTGAGGATGTCGAAGTCGATGAATTTTTCCAGCGTGACCTTCAGCGGCGCCGTGTCGTAGTAGCTCGCCGCCTCGCACGAGCCTTCGGGCGCGAGCTGCGGCGGAATCGGACGCGGAAAGAAAAAGCCGGGCGCGCCGACGGTCAGCGCGCTCAGGGCGCTCACCTGGTTCCAGAACCTGCGGGCCTTGTCTCCGCCTTTCTCGATCATGCTGTTGAAGAGGCCGAGCGTGTTCCACGGCGGCAGCGCAGAGACCTGCTGCCAGAAGCCGCGCAGTTTTTCCACGCGGTGCTCCGGCCTGTTGCCGGCGATGATCGCGCCGTTGATCGCGCCGATGGAAATGCCCGCGACCCAGTTGGGCAGCACGTCCGCCTCGGCCAGCGCCTCATAGACGCCCGCCTGATAGGCGCCGAGCGCGCCTCCGCCTTGCAGCAGCAGGGCCTTGCTTTTGAAAAAGTCGTCTTTATGGGCAGCGGGCTGCTTTGGCGCGGCGCGGTGATGAATTTTGACTTTTGCTGTTTTTTTGGCGACGGCTTTTTTGGCGGATTTCTTGCGGGATGTCGCGGATTTGGCGGCCATTGGGGCATTCTCCATCTTTGACGGGGTCTTTTGAGCTAGACGTATCGTAATCAACACGTCTTAAGAAAACATTACAGAAACAGCTGAAATCGATTTTTTGCTGCAAAGCAACAACCTATGCCCGCGGGTTACGGCTGTCAACGCCGCAATAAAAAAATGCGGCGGCGCGGATTATGGATGTAATTTCACGTAGTGCGCTTAACGGGAACGGGCAAGTCCGCGGAGGAAACGCAAGTTTCATTTCTTTTTATCCGCCACTTCCTGTATTTTTTTCAGCATTTCTGCAAAGACCTCTTCCCAGGGTCTTCCGGGTCCGCTTTCGCAGCCCCTTTTGATTTGCTCCCTTAACATATCCAGTTTTATTTGCAGCATGTTGTCCAGATCTTCAAGAAGGCGCAGCGCTTCGCAAACAACTTCGCTGGCGGAACTATACATTCCGGATTCAACTTTTTCCCTGACCATATTTTCAAGCCGCGGGCTAAGCGTAATATTCATGCTCATGGCGTTCTCCCTGATCTTTTCATTGTGATGGGTCTTTAATGCGAACTGTCAAGACCGAAAAAGCGGGCGATCTTTTGCGGCACGGTCTGGCCTTCGGTTTTTTCGACCGCGGCGTCGATATGCTCCATCTTGTGGTCGGCGTTCGGCACGATGTCGAGCGTATAGGACGCGCCGGAGGCCGCATACACCTCTTTGGTGCGCGCTTCGGAGCTGAATGTGACGCGGGAAATGCCTTTGGTGCCCTTGCCGCCGGCGATAGGCACATTCCGGTCGTCTTCGCCGTGAATGGCGAGGATGCGCGCGCCTTTTGCGTCGGGGCATGTGTCGACGGGCAGGTTGAGCGGCCCCGAAACCGCCGCGCCCGCGGCATAAAGATGCGTCTCGCACATGAGGCGCTGGGTCATCATCGCGCCGTTGGAATGGCCCATGCCAAAGACGCGGTGTTTGTCGATGCCGTATTCGGATTCAAGCCGGTCGACCGCGCCTTCGATGTAGGCGACGTCGTTGACATTGTTTTTATAGGGCAGCCCGCAACAGCCACCGCCCGCGTTCCAGCCCTTGCGTTTCGCGCGCAAAAACCGCGCGACCTTGGTGCCGTTGAGATAGGCGACGATGAAGCCGTCCCTGTCGGCCTGCCGGTCCATGTTGAGACCGCTTTCCGACTTCTCTGTGACGATGCGCTCCGCGCTGCCCATGCCGCCGTGCAGCACGACGACCAGCGCGCGCTTGCCGGGCGGCGGAAGATGCGCGGGCACATAGACATAAAGGTCGCGTCCGCCGTAGCTTTCTTTGACAGGGCCGTTCGCCGCATGCGCCTGCGGCGCAAAACCGAACGCGAGCGCCGCGACCAGCGCAAGAGCCGTCTTTTTCATGCGGGCGTTCAAAGCCATCACATCGCGCGCCTGTTTTGCTGCGGCTGCGCCTTCGGCTGCTGGTTTTTCAGCGCGTCGTACCTGCGGTAGCTCAAGAGGATGGGCAGGGCGTACATGTTGGCCGGCGTCGGCGCGACCGAGATGTTGTCCACGCCCGCGTCGAACAGCTTGAGCGCCGTGTCGATGTCGGCGGCCTGTGCGCCGCAAATGTCCACGCGCAGGTCCGGCCTGGCCTTGCGCCCGCGCGCCGTGGTGTCGCGCACGATCTCCAGCACTTCCGGCGTCAGCACCTTGAAGGGATCGATGCCGTGTTCCTTGGCATATTTGGCGTGCGCCTTGAGGTCGCCGCGGCTCATGCCGGTATATTGCTGCGTCAGGTCGTTGGTTCCGAAGCTGATGAAATCGCAATGCGGCGCGATCTTCGCGATGTTCCTGCAGGCGTCGAGCGTCTCGACCATCACGCCGAAGCTGTAGCGCTCCGCGCCGATCTTGGCGGCCGCGGCCTCTTCCTTGACGATCTTCTTGATGGCGAGCGTATCCTCCTCCGTCCGGACGGCCGGCATCATGATCTCCAGCGGCTGGCCGTAGGTCTTGTCGTTCTTCATCGCCTGAAAGACGGCGCGAACCTGATCGCGGTAAAGATCGGGCCACGTCTGCAGCGCGTCGCCGCCGTGGATGTCGAGTTTGGGATATTTTTTCAAAAACTCCTTTTGCTCTTCCTTGTCCAGAATCTCGCTGTGGACGAAGTCGAACAGACGGATCTTCACCGGCCCGTTTTCCAGCCGCCGGACGAGCGAGCCGTATTCGTATTCCGTCTGCATGAAGAACCTGTCGCGCGTCTGCCTGTCGTTGTTCAGCAAAACGTCCTTGAAGGCGTTCAGCATGTTCGTGTTCGTCGCCACCATCTGCTCGGTGCGCACCAGACCGATGCCGACGGGCGGGGTCATCCGCCCGACCGAATCGACGTTGACCTTGACGCCGTGCCGCGGCAGGCCATTGTCGCGGAAGAACTGGTCGAAGCAGCGCGTCATCGTCCGGATGCGGAACTGGTCGCTGTCGGCGATCCTTTGCACGCTGGGGCGTTCCGTTCTGAGAGCCGCGGGCGGATTGAACACGAGGCCGTTGCCGTCGAGGCCGATGAGAATGTCCTGCCCCTCGCCGATCTCCTTGCCGTTGATCTTGACCTTTTCGCCATGCTTGAAATAAGCGGGGTCGTTCGGCTGCGCTTCCTCGTTGAATTCGTCGCGCATCTTCTGTTTTTGGGGCGCAACGCCGAAAAGCCCCGTGACGTTGTGCGTATCGCACAGCAGTTTCAGGTGCGAGGCCATGTAGGTGGAAACGACCACCACGCCCGCGATGCGTCCGCTGGCCATCAGCGGCACGATGGAAGGATCGTAGCTCCGCATGACGAGGATGGGATTCTGCTTCGCGTAAAAAGCGTCCCGCGCCTGCTCGGCGGTGAAGACGATGCGGCCCTTCTGCGGCACGCCCGCGCCACCGTAAAACGAGGCGCCGGCCTCCAGCCCTTCGAGGCCGCCCTGCGCCTGCCCCTTGCCCTTTTCGCCGCCCTGTCCGAGCGCGCGGGCGAGATCCTGAAAAAAGCTCCGCGTGCCTTCGATGGCCTTTTCGGCGGAGAGGTTGCCGCGCAGCCATTCCGACGCCACGCCGTCGTTGGCGAGAAGCTCCAGATCGGCCAGGCTCTTCGTGTAATAATCGTCTTTTCGCTGGTCGAGCGGCAGCTTGGTATCGAACAGCGTGTTCAGAAGCTTGCGGAAGGCCGTCGTCGCCGGTGTATATTGCGAGGCGCCTTTCAACAGGCGTTCCTGCGTCCATATCAGTTCGCTCGTGTCGATGGCGCCGGCGAGAACCCGCCCGTCTTCGATGCGCAGCCTGCGGGCGTCGCTGATCGCCATATCGAGGCTCAGCGAGAGGAAGTTGAACGTCGGCAGCGGCGCGTCGGGATAGTTTTTCTCGAACCACTGGATGACTTTTTTTGCGCCGACGGCGCCGTTTCCGCCGGAGACGTCCATGATGATATCGGTCGGCAGGTCGATTTTTGCGTCCTTGCCAGCGGCGGCGCGCTTTTGGTCGAGAGCTTTGATGATCTCATCCACATGGTCGACGCATTTAAGGTTGGCCTTGTGCCCGCCGCCGTTCAGCGCCTCGACGACTTTTTGCATGCCTTTGTGGATGTCCCGCGCATCCTGACAGATAATAAATTCGACGGGGCCGCGTGCTGAACGATCCATTTTCCCTCACCATTCAATGAATTACATTTTAATATAGGAACTCTTAAAACTCGCTTAATTTATGACTAATGCCCTCTAATAAGGCAGCGAATATAGAGCGTTGCCGCGAGAAATCAACGTTTTTTTGGAAAATAAATGCGGCGGCGCTAGGCGCGCGCCGCCCCTTCGCGCGCGGCGCGGCGGGCGGCACGGTTGGCGCTGACGGTGCGCAGCGCGGTTTCGCGGTCGACCGCCATCAGGGCTTTGGCTTCCTCTATGGTGATGGGCGTGAACCGGCGCTTGCCGTCGGTCATGCCGTCAAAATTCTCCGCCGTGCGGAACGACCATATGGTCTCGCGCGGATAACGGTGGATATAGGCCACCATTTCGGTGCCGCTTTCCGTCTCCTTGCCGCGGGAGACGACCTGATAGCAGCCGCCGTCGACATGGCGGTAAAAATTCCCCTGCTCTATGGCGGGCAGCACAAAGACATCCTTTTCCGCGCGTGCGGGCATGATGGTTTCCTTTCAGAATTGGAGTGCAGGCTTAACCGATGGCGGTCAGCAGCGGATAGGTTTCCGGACGGCGGTCGCGGAAGAACTGCCACTTGTCGCGCACTTCGCGCACCACGTCCATGTCCATATCGGCGACGATGAGCTCGTCCTTGTCTTCCGAAGCGGTGACGAGGAACTCGCCGCGCGGGTTGACGATGTAGGACGTGCCGTAGAATTTGCCGATGTTCCACGGCGCTTCCGTGCCGGGACGGTTGATGGCGCCGACGTAATAGCCGTTGGCGACGGCGGAGGCGGGCTGCTCCAGCTTCCAGAGATACTGGCTGAGACCCGCGACGGTGGCGGACGGGTTGACGACGTATTCCGCGCCGTGCAGCGCCAGCGCGCGCCAGCCTTCGGGGAAGTGGCGGTCGTAGCAGATATAGACGCCGAGCTTGAGATAGGCGGTGTTGAATACCGGCCAGTCGGAAAAGCCCGGTTTGAAGAAGAATTTCTCCCAGAAGCCCGCGACCTGCGGGATATGCGTCTTGCGGTATTTGCCGAGGTATTTGCCATCGGCGTCGATCACGGCGGCGGTGTTGTAGTAAATGCCGGTGATGTCTTCCTCGTAGATCGGCACGACGATGACCATGTTGTACTTCTTGGCGTATTCCTGCATCAGTTTGGTGGTGTGGCCGTCGGGGATCTTCTCCGCCGCGCGGTACCATTTCGGGTCTTGGCTGGGGCAGAAATAGGGCTGGGTGAAGACCTCCTGAAAGCAGAGCACCTGCACGCCTTCCTTGCCCGCCTTCTCGATCAGGGGAATGTGCGCTGCCAGCATCTTGTCGCGGATTTGCTCCGGCGTGTCGTTGGCGGCATCGCCTTTGAGCGACATCTGGATGAGGCCTGCTTTCACGATTGTCATGGCTGTTGTTCCTCTTGACCTGAAATGTGTTTAACGCTGTAATGAAGGCCAATTTAAGCATTTTTACATTATGGAGTAAAGGCAATGTCATCTGTTCTCATCAAGGGCGGCACCATCGTCAATGCGGATCGCACGTGGAAGGCGGATGTCCTCTGCGCCGATGGAATCATTCAAGAAATCGGAGAGAATCTGGAAACGCCCGCCGGCGCGGAGATTGTCGATGCTGCGGCGCAATATGTGATGCCGGGGGGAATCGACCCGCACACGCACATGGAACTGCCGTTCATGGGCACCACCGCTTCGGAAGATTTCTTCACCGGCACGACCGCGGGCGTTTGCGGCGGAACAACAATGATCATCGACTTCGTCATCCCCAACCCCAAAGAGCCTTTGATGGACGCCTACAAAAAATGGCGCGGCTGGGCGGAGAAGGCGGCGGCGGATTACAGCTTCCATGTCGCCGTGACATGGTGGGACGAAAGCGTCCACAAAGACATGGGCACGCTGGTCGAAAAGTACGGCGTCAACAGCTTCAAGCACTTCATGGCCTACAAGGGCGCGATCATGGCCGACGACGAGGTGCTGGTGAACTCCTTCACCCGCGCGCGCGAACTCGGCGCCATCGCCACCGTCCACGCCGAAAACGGCGAGCTGGTCGCGCACCTGCAAAACGAATTGTTCGCGGCGGGCATCACGGGGCCGGAAGGCCACCCCCTCTCCCGCCCGCCGGGCGTAGAAGGCGAAGCCGCCGAGCGCGCCATCCGCATCGCCGACGTGCTGAATGTGCCTTTGTACATCGTCCACAACTCCGCGATACAGGCGCTCAACGCCATCGCCCGCGCCCGCGCCGACGGGCAGCGCGTGTTCGGCGAAGTGCTGGCGGGGCATCTCGTCATCGACGACAGCGTCTACCGCAACCCCGACTTCGACTTCGCCGCCGCCCACGTCATGAGCCCGCCGTTCCGCAGCTCCGAGCATCAGGCGGCGTTGTGGAAAGGCCTGCAGTGCGGCACACTGCACACCACGGCGACCGACCACTGTTGCTTCTGCGCGCCGCAGAAGGCCGCGGGAAAAGACGATTTTCGCAAGATCCCCAACGGTTGCGGCGGCGTCGAAGACCGCATGGGCGTGCTGTGGCACCACGGCGTCAACTCCGGCCGCCTGACGGTGAACGAATTCGTCGCCGCCACCTCCACCAACGCCGCAAAAATCTTCAACATCTATCCGAAAAAAGGCAGCATCTCCGTCGGCGCCGACGCCGATATCGCCGTGTGGGACCCCGAAAAGACCCGCACCATCTCCGCCAAAACGCACCACCAGAACATC
The DNA here is from genome assembly GCA_021849295.1 of Pseudomonadota bacterium. GTDB lineage: Bacteria > Pseudomonadota > Alphaproteobacteria > Micavibrionales > UBA2020 > PALSA-926. The sequence continues at coordinate 130,071 of JAJZTA010000006.1, forward strand.
GACTTCAACGTCTTCGAAGGCATGGAAATCAAGGGCGCGAACACCGTTACGCTCTCCCAAGGCAAGATCGTCTACAAGGACGGCGACGTCCGCACCGTCAAAGGCGCCGGCCGCTACATCGACCGCCCGCCCTTCGCTCCGTTCTACGACGCGCTGAAGATCAAATCCGCGGTCGAAAAGCCGACGGCGGTCAAGCGGGGGAAGAAAGCGGCTTAAAATTGCATAGTACAAGTCTGCAAAAAATACGGAAACAGCCCTTGCCCTCACTGGCAAGGGCTGTTTTTCTATTAGGCATCATGTTAAAACCGGGCGTCTAACAACATAGTTTCAAGAATAAGGATGCCGTATGCCGGAAGAGCCATCAATCCTACAATCGTTACCCAGCGCTGCGGCTTCTTCAAAAAGATATAAATGAGAGTAACGGGGTATGCGAGAAGTCCTATCCACGAATAAGTGTCCAAGTATATAGGGGCTAAAATATTCAGTAAGGAAAATATTGTCAGTAAAGCCGTCCAGAATATCTTATCAGGATTTGTGAGACGCTTATTCCTACAGCGCATAGTCCGCCATAGCTGCCAAGGATCATCAACACCGTTATTGTATAAAATAAACCTATACCAATGGTGCCAGGAAATCCATTCATCTACGCTATATCCCGTCTAAGTCTCAAGCCGACTTCTTATTCGCCGGATTGCGCGGGTCTTCGTTCCAGGTCATGTAGGGCTTGCCGTTGTCGACGCGGTTCATGGTGATGCAGCCATCGACGGGGCAGACGTGCATGCAGAGGTTACAGCCGACGCAGTCCTGATCAACCACCGTAAAGACGTTTTTGCCGTCCTGCTTCGCCACGCTGATCGCCTGATGCGAGGTGTCCTCGCAGGCGATGTGGCAGAGCCCGCAGTTGATGCATTTTTCGGGGTCGATTTTGGCCTTGATGTCGTAGTTCATGTCGAGCTGGTTCCAGTTACGGAAGTTTTTCGCCGCAAGGCCGCGGAAATCGTCCAGCGTCTTGTAGCCCTTCTCGTCCATCCAGTTGGAAAGCCCGTCGGTCATCTCCTCGACGATCTTGAAGCCGTGGTGCATCGCCGCGGTGCAGACCTGCACCGAACCGGAGCCGAGCGCGATAAATTCCGCCGCGTCGCGCCATGTCGAGATGCCGCCGATGCCGGAGATGGGGACGCTTTTGCACGCCGCGTCGCGGGCGATCTCGGCGATCATGCAGAGGGCGATCGGCTTGACCGCGGGCCCGCAATAACCGCCGTGCGCGCCGACGCCGTTGACCACCGGTTCCGGCGCCATGACGTCGAGGTTGACGGCGGTGATGGAGTTGATGGTGTTGATCAGCGAGACGGCGTCCGCCCCGCCCTCAACCGCCGCGCGCGCGGGGTAGAGAATGTTGGTGATGTTGGGCGTGAGTTTGACGAACACCGGCAGGTCGCTGTGTTTTTTGCACCAGCTGGTGACGTCGCGGATATATTCCGGCACCTGCCCGACGGCGGAGCCCATCTGCCGCTCGCTCATGCCGTGCGGACAGCCGAAATTGAGCTCGATGGCGTCGCAACCGGTGGTTTCGACGCGCTTGAGGATTTTTTGCCACGCGTCCTCGTTGCACGGCACCATCAGCGAGACGACCATGGCGCGGTCCGGCCAGTTTTTCTTGACGCGCTCGATCTCTTTCAGGTTCACGTCGAGCGGGCGGTCGGTGATCAGCTCGATGTTGTTGAAGCCCATGATCTTCGTGCCGTTGTAGTGCGTCGCGCCGTAGCGCGAGGAGACGTTGACCACCGGCGGGTCTTCGCCCAGCGTCTTCCACACCACACCGCCCCAGCCCGCTTCGAAAGCGCGGACGACGTTGTATTCTTTATCCGTCGGCGGCGCGGAGGCGAGCCAGAACGGGTTCGGCGAGGTGACGCCGGCAATCTTGCAAGTCAAATCGGCCATTATTTTTTCTCCCTGAGTGCGCGGTCGATGGCAATGGCCGCCTTTTTTCCGCCCGCGACGGCGGCGACGGTCAAGTCCTGCCCTTCGGTGCAGTCGCCCCCCGCCCAGACGCCGGACAGCGAGGTCGCCCCGTCTGCGTCGACGTCGATGCGGCCTTTTTTGGTCAGTTGCAGCAGGTCTTTTCCGTTATCCTGCAGCGGCGACGGCACAAAGGTTTGCCCGATGGCCTTGAAGACCTGATCGGCGGGCAAGGTATAAGTCTCGCCCGTGCCCGTCAGCTTGCCGTTACTATCGAGCTTGGAATGTTCGAACGTGATGCCCGTGACATGCCCGCCCGCCGAAACCAGCTTTTTCGGCATCGACCAGTGCCTGATGCGCACGTCGTTGGTCTGCGCGAGTTCGCATTCCCACTCTGTCGCGCTCATGTGCTCGGGCCCGCGGCGGTAGGCGAGCGTCACGTCTTCCGCACCGAGGCGCTTGATTTGGATGGCGATGTCGATCGCGGTGTTGCCCCCGCCGATGACGACCACGCGCCGCCCGACGGGCAGCTTGGCCTTGTCCTTGGCGGTGCGCAATGCTTCGATGTAATCCACCGCATCCTCGACGCCCTCGATATCCTCGCCGTCGATGCCGAGCGCGTTGACACCCGCGAGGCCGAGGCCGAGGAACACGGCATCATAATCCTTGCGCAGCGCTTCGAGTGTGATGTCCTTGCCGAGGCTCTTGCCGAATTCGATCTTGATGCCGCCGACGGAGAGAATGTAATCGACTTCCTTTTGCGCGAAATTGTCCGGCACCTTGTAGGCGGCGATGCCGTATTCGTTGAGGCCGCCCGCTTTGGGTTTGGCTTCGAAAATCGTGATGTCATGGCCTTCCTGCGCCAGTTTATGCGCGCAAGCCAATCCGGCAGGCCCCGCGCCGACCACGGCGATCTTTTTGCCCGTCGGTTTTTTACGCGTGAAAAACTGCGCATCCTTGCGAGCGAACAGTTCGTCCGTCGCAAAGCGTTGCAATTGGCCGATCTTGACGGGCTTTTCGCTCTGCGTGTTGCGCACGCAGGCCTGCTCGCACAATTCTTCGACCGGACAAACGCGCGAACAGGCGCCGCCCATGATATTGGCCTCGAGAATCGTTTTCGCCGCGCCCTTAGCGTTGCCGGTGGAGATTTTGCGGATGAACAGCGGAATATCGATGCTGGTCGGACAGGCCGCGACGCAGGGCGCATCGAAGCAGAAATAGCAACGGCTGGCCTCGATCACCGCGTTATTCTGATCAAGCGGCGGGTGAATGTCGCCGAAGTTCTCCTCGTATTGCTTTTGCGTCAGACGCCCCGTCTTGATGTCGACGTCGTTGTTCGCGGGCAGCTCGGCGGGCTTGCTCATTTTAAACATCCTTTCTGGTTCCCCGCTTTCGCGGGGACGATGATGAAAATATAAAACAATTAAATGTCATCATCGGTTTTGCGGGAAGTGGTAGTCCGCGCCTTCCGCGGGGCCGTGCGGCCAGCGGGCGGAGACGGTCTTGAGCCGCGTGAAGAAGCGCACGCCTTCCGGCCCGTGCATATGCACGTCCCCGAAGAGGGAACGCTTCCAGCCGCCGAAGCTGTGCATCGCCACCGGCACGGGGATCGGCACGTTGATGCCGACCATGCCGACGTGGATGTCGCGGGCGAAGTTGCGCGCCGTGCGGCCGTCGTTGGTGAAGATGGCCGTGCCGTTGGCGTATTCGTGGCCGTGGATGAGATTGACCGCTTCCACATAGTCTTTCACGCGCACCACAGAGAGCAGCGGGCCGAAGATTTCGTCGCGATAGACTTTCATGTCCGCCGTGACGTTGTCGAGCAGGCAGCCGCCGATGAAAAAACCGTTCTCGTGGCCTTTGACGGTGAGTTTGCGCCCGTCGACGACGACCTTCGCGCCTTCCTTTGCGCCCGTCTCGACGTAGCCCGCGATTCTGTCGCGCTGCTGTTTGGTGATAATCGGGCCCATTTCGGCGCTGGCGTCCGTACCGGGGCCGACTTTGAGGTTTTCGATCAGCGGCTTGAGCGTTTTCACCAGCTTGTCGCCGACCTGATCGGTCACCGCGACGGCGACGGAGATCGCCATGCAGCGCTCGCCCGCGGAGCCGAAGGCCGCGCCCATCAGCGCGCTTGCCGCCTGGTCCATGTCGGCGTCGGGCATCACGATCATGTGGTTTTTCGCGCCGCCCAAAGCCTGCACGCGCTTGCCGTTTTCCGTGCCCGTCTTGTAAACGTATTCGGCGATCGGCGTCGAGCCGACGAAGCTCACCGCCGAAATGTCCGGATGGTGCAGGATGGCGTCGACCGCCTCTTTGTCGCCGTGGACGACCTGAAACACGCCGTCGGGCAGGCCCGCTTCCTTCAAAAGCTTGGCGAGGAAGTCGGCGGCGGAGGGGTCGCGCTCCGACGGCTTCAGAATAAAGCAGTTGCCGCAGGTGATGGCGATAGGGAACATCCACATCGGCACCATGGCGGGGAAGTTGAACGGCGTGATGCCGGCGACGACGCCGAGCGGCTGGCGCAGCGAGTAGCTGTCCACGCCCGTGCCGACGCTGTCGGAATATTCGCCCTTGAGGAAATTGGGGATGGCGCAGGCGAACTCGACGATCTCGATGCCGCGCTGCACTTCGCCTTCGGCGTCGCTCTGCACCTTACCGTGCTCGGTGGAGACGATGCGGGCGATTTCGGCGGCGTTTTTGTTGAGCAGCTCGACGAAACGGAACATGATCCGCGCGCGGCGCATCGGCGGCGTGTCGGCCCATTCGGGGAACGCGGCTTTCGCCTTTTTGACGGCGGCGTCGACGTCCGCCGTAGTGCTGAACGTCACGTGCGAGATGACCTCGCCGGTGGCCGGATTGTAAATGTCGCCGGAGCGCGCCATGGTGTTTTCCTTCAGTTGTGCTTTCATGATTATGCCAGTCCTTTGATAACGGTTGAAAGGGTGTCGAAGATCTGGTCGATCTGTTCCTTGGAGATGATCAGCGGCGGCGAGAGGGCGATGGTGTCGCCGGTGGTGCGGATCATCAGGCCC